>NZ_JBGGKR010000018.1:0-126536 GCF_041287235.1 Mycobacterium sp. pR1184
CTAGTGGCCGAGGGCCTGCTGCGAGGCCTGCTCTTGCGTCTCGTAGTTGTTGGCGTCACGGATCAGTCCGTCACGCACGCCGTGGAGCATGTTGACAATGTTGTTGAACGCCTGGTTCATCTGACCCATCGTGTCGTACGACGTGGCCTGAGCCTGACCACTCCAGCCCGCACCGGCGATGTTCATCGACGACGCCCACATCTTGCGAGCCTCATCCGACACCGTCTGCGCGTGCATCTCAAAACGGCCCGCCATCGCACGCATCGCGTGCGGGTCGGTCATAAAACGTGTTGCCATGTTGCCTTTCTCCTTTTTTCGGGTGATGCATTCGATAGGTGGAAGTCTGGGCGCGGTGGTAGCCGCGCAGCGGATAGATTACGGCCTAGCGGTTAACTGCCGGCCTCGAGCGAGTGACATATGACCCCTGATTTCGGCGGTCACACGACAACCTGCTTGGGCATGACGATCGGCTTGAAGCCGTACCGCGGGCCCGAGCCGAACGCGCCGGCGCCCTTGGCTCCGGCCACCATGCCGGGCATGCCGGGCGCGCCCATGACCGAGGCTTCCTCGGTGGCCGCGGTCCAGCCCGAACCCTCGATCGGAGCGGTCGCTGCCGCCAACTCCGCCTGGGGGGCAGCGTTGGCCGCCCAGCTGGCCGGCACCGAGAGGCGGCTGACGGTCTGCGCCCCACCCATGCTCGCCGACGCCGCGCTGCCCAAGCCGCCCACCGGTGTCACCGAGCTGACCACGGAGCCCTCGATGATGCCGCCCGCACCGGCCGGCACCACGTCACTGACCGCGGCCGCCGGCACCGCGGCACCGGCCAGCACGTGGCCCAGCGATACCGCGGTCGGGATGGTGATCATGCTGAACCAGGCCGCGGTGTTGACCGCACCGTTGATGGCGTTCAGCACCGACGGAGTACCGAGGAAGCCGTCGATCGACTGCAGAATGTTGTTGCTCGCGACAGGGTTGGTGATCCCTAGCGAGTCGAGCAGCGAATTCACGTCGAGTGCTTGCAACGCCTGGGGCGCGAGGTTCGCCGCCTGGACCGGGGCGTCGGCGGCTTGAACGGCGGGGTCCACGGTTGAGGTCAGTGGTGTCACCGGCTGCAGCATCCCGGCGGCCGCGTCACTGGCCGCCTGATACGCGCTCATCGCGGTGGCGTCTTGAACCCACATCTCCGAGTACTCCATCTCCAATTCCGTCACCTGCGGGAGGGTGAAGGGGAGCCCGGCGAGTGCGGCGGTGAATTCCGCGCGGTTGGTGAAGACCAGCGCCGGGTTGACCACCCCAGCGTGAGCGGCCTCGAAGGCGGCCGCCGACGACGCGGCAGCCGAGCTCGCCTGCTCGAGTGCGGTCGCAGTGTCGGTCAAGTAGGTCAAGATCGGCTGGGCCGCGGCCGCGGCCGCGGCCGACCCACCACCCGTCCACGCCTCGGTGGTCAGCAACGAGATGATCGACTCCCACGAGGTCGCCGTGGTGCTCACCTCGGCGGCCAGGTTGGCGTACGCGGTCGCGGCAGCCATCAGCGGCGCCGAGCCCGGGCCGCTCCACACCAGCGTCGAGGTGATCTCCGGGGGTAGTGCTGCAAAGTCCATAACCATTTGGGTATCCGCTCCTGTTCGAAGAATTCGCTTGGTGGTTAACCGTGAAAGTTGTTAGACGGCGGTCAGTTTCGGCATGACGATCGGCTTGACGCCATAGCGCGGTGCGCCGAAGCCGCTGGAGGCGCGTCCCGCGCCGGTGACCATGCCGGGCATGCCGGCCATCGGCGCGTCGGTGCTGGCCTGCGGTGCCGCCCCGGTCCAGCCCACGGTGTGCAGCGGGGTGGCGGTGGTGCCGACCACCGGAGTGACCTGCCCGCCAACCCAACTCGGCGGGACCGCCAGGTTGCCGACCAAGGTGCCCTGGCCGATGCCGGCGACCACCGGCGTCACGGCACCGCCCATGCCCGCCGGCATCGGGGACGTCGAGGCGGCCAGGTCCGCGGCGCCCGCTGCCGCGGCCGCGTCGCCGATCGTGTCGCTACCGGCGGGAAGCAGACCACCACCGGCCATACCGACGAGGTTCGATGCGGCCGAAGCCCAGTTGCCCGCACCGATGTTGAGGATGTTGGCCCCGTTGCTGGACAGACCGAACATGCCGCCGAGCATCGCCGAGTTGGTGTAGTTGCCAGTGCCACCGAGGAGGTACTGCAGCCAGTCGAGGCCCGTGGTTCCGGGACCGGCTGCCTGAACCTGCGACACCGGATCCGACAGGAGGCTCATCTGCGACGGGTCGGCACTCTGCAGGACCGCCTGGGCCGCGTTGTTGGCCTCGGTGTCGCTGTAGCTGTTGGAGCTGGTGCCCAGGTTGGTCGTATATGTTTCCAGCTGGGTCTGAGCTTCCCCGGCGGTCGTCTGGTAGGTGGTGCCGAACGCGGAGAAAAGCGCTGCCTGCTGCAGCGACACCGCATCGGCGCCGGCCGGAGCGACAACCGTGGTCGCTGCCGCGGCGCCGGCATTCTGCGCCGCCAGATTGGCATTGATCGCTTCCAGCTGCCCCTGCGCGGCAAGCAACTCTTCAGTCACTGTTGTCAGGAATGACATCCATTGCTCCTCTAATGTTCGAACCATGCCGACCCAAAGAACTGGGTCAACCCTGAGTGGTGGTGTACAAGCCCCTGTGTACTGGCGTAAGGCTATTTCCCCCAGTCCCCAACTTCCCGATCGAAAGGGCGTGGGTGACGGGCGTTTACGGCGTCTTAACGCTGGTGCCGGCAGTTTTAACAAGGTCCTGTCGGCCGACATGGCGGTGTCATCTGTTACCGAGCGTTGCGTAGCTGGAAGTCACGCGGCGCGCGGATCTTACGCGAACCGTGACCGACGCGCACGTCCTGAATTCGGCCACATTCGGGGGGGACGCGGTGTCCCGCGATCGGGTCGCGCGCGCTAGATTCGCCGCCGGGGCCCCCATAGCCCAATTGGCAGAGGCAGCGGACTTAAAATCCGCCCAGTGTCGGTTCGAGTCCGACTGGGGGCACGTCAAAAGGGCTGCCCGTCAGGAGCAACCACCCATTACGAATGACATCGGTGAGCGCCGTGCGGCAAACACCGCGCGCTCGATCCCGAGGCCGGCTCTACATTTTGCTGCGGTTCTGCGGGCAGTAGGCCGCAACCGCCGCACCGACAATGCTGCCGGCGCCCATGTTGCTCAGTCCCAGCGCCTTCTTCACGTCGTCGACGGTCTGGGCCATCGTGTCCCCGGCGTCAAAGTCCTGACACACCGCGTGGCCGGCGTTGATCATCATCTGGTCCTGACCGCTCGGCCAGGAGAGCCCACGCTGCTGCAGCGTGCGCAGGTAGGTGTCATCCGCCCCGTCGGCGCTCGCGATCGGGGCAGCGGCGATGGCGACAAGGCCGGTCGCGACGGCGGCGATCGGGCCCGCCAACCATGCCGTGTTCTTCATATGTCGACCCCCTTGACGTGAACCGGGCAGGACCAGAATCCTAACTTCGTCTTGACATTATGTCTCGACAACGGATTTCGCGGCTTTGCGCGCCGGCCGCTGAGTGCGAGATATCGCCGCGCACAACTTATTTACGCGTCGTGTGGACCCGCGCCGATGGCCATTGACAGGAAGTCCAGCCGCCAGAGCTCCTGAAAAAGCTTGCGCGCGAAATGCTCCACCTCGCCGATGCTGCCACCACCGCGCTGAGCAACCACCGCGGCGATCGCCCGGATGCTGCGACGGCCGTCGACGAGTTGCGCGAAGGGCAGTTGAGCCGGGCCGAGGCGCAGCCGATAGCCGGGTCCCAGCAGGTCGGCTTCCGACAGCACGCATGCGGTACGCGACATCGGTACGTAGTCCAGAGCCGCATCCGCGGTGAAATCGATCGTGTATTGCTCTTGCGGTCGGTCCGGGCGGCAGGCCATGAAGAAATGTGTCGCGTTCGCCGTCTGCAGCCGCTCCATCACCGACCACAGTTCGGACTCGGGCAATTTCGCCAGTTGGTCCACGAATTTGCTTGCCGGAGTGAACATTTCGTGTGGGTAATACGGCGACTTGTGGAACCACCCCTGGAAGGTGAGCCCGGCCGCGGCGACCAGTTCGCGACACTCGTCGACGGTGTAGCTGCGCTGGCGACCGTGCAGGAACGTATCGACGAGCGCGCCGTCGGTCTGCAAATCGCGGGCCACCGCCAGATAACCCCGGACGGGATGGTCCGCGGGCAGCGTCGCGATGGCGTCCTTGACCGCCTGAACCGACGCGTCGTCCTGGGACAGGCCCATGTCGCGAAAGACCGACTCGAGCAGTTCGACCCCGATCCGTCCGTATTTGGCGTAGAGCATGATCCCCATCGCGCCGTCGCGTCGCAGGCAACCCGCCAGCGCCGCCATGCCGGTCAGCGGGTCGGCCAGGTGATGCAGAACGCCGGTGGACACGATCAGGTCGAAGTCGCGGCCCAGCGCCGACACCTCTTCGATCGGCAGCAGGTGCAATTCCAGGTTGTCCAGGCCGTGCTTGTCCTTCAGATACCGCTGATGATCCAGCGCCGATTGGCTGACGTCGATCGCCACGACCGTGGCCGCGCGGTTGGTAAAGGCGAAAACCGACGCCTGGTTAGCTCCGCACCCCGCGATCAGGATGTCGAGGTCGGGTCGGTAGTCGCGGTCCGGCCACAGCACCCGGTGCGCCCGCAGCGGGTCGAACCACTCCCAGTTGTTCTTCGAGTAGGCCTCGAGGTCGTCAATGGGAGGCGGATACTGCCACCGATCGTATTGCCGGGAGACCACGTCGTTGCGCGGATCGTCGTTCACTACAGACGCAATGTAATGGGTTTGCCCGGTCGCCGCAGGATGCCGATGGCACCGATGCGGCGGTGCTCGCCGGTGTAGGAGGGGCTAACTCATACACTGGCCCACCGTGGGCATGCTCTTCGGATTTGCGCCGTGGCTTATCTACTGGGTGCTGGTCGGCAACGTCCCGTTCAAGACCGCGGTGGTGGTCGCGCTGGTGATCGCGATCGCCGCGTTTGCGATCGGGCGCGCCCTCGGCAAGTCCAGCGGCACCCTGGAGATCGGGGCGGTAGCCACGTTCGCGGTGCTGACCGTTCTGACGTTCACGCTCAGCGAGGCGTTCATGCACCGATGGATTCAGCCGCTCAGCAGCGGCGGGATCTTCTTGGTGGCGCTGATCGGCCAGCTGGTCGGTAAGTCGTTCGTGCGCGAGTTCGCCGCCGCCGAGCAGCCCCCCGACGTGGTCAAGACCGAGCTGTTCGGCCGCATCACCGACGTTTTGTCCTGGATCTGGATCGCCGCGTTCGCCGGTATGACGGTGTCATCCGCGATTCCGCCGGTGCTCGAGCAGTTCGGGGGGCAAGCGGCCACGATCCTGGACACGAAGACCCCGCTGCTGTTCATCTGCTACTGGGTGATTCCGTATTCGTTGCTGGGGGCGGCGGCGCTCGCGTCACGGTATGTCCCGGAGCGGATGCTGGTCGGGGTCGACGACCTCGTCCGGGAAACCTCGTTCGTGGCGTATGACGAAGCGACGATCGATGAGCTGTATTACCTCGCCCAGGAACACGCGAATCGCGAGGTAGGCCCGGGCAAGGAGGCGTACAACGTGAAGGTCGGGGGGATGGGAACGCCGCTGACCGGCGACGAGTCGCGCAAGTCGTGGCCGTCGTCCTACAAGGTGCGCGATAAGAAGGGGTAGGGCGCGACGTCTGCTCGCGTGACATTCATCAGCGAGACAACTTCCACTTGTTAGGTCGACTGCATGGCATCCAAGAGGATCTGGCCCGTCGCTGCCGTCACCGTGCTCGTCATGGCGGCGGCCTGCTCGTCGGGCCATTCCGGGTCGGGCGCAAAGCCGGACTTGAGCACGCCCGCCGGTAAGGCACTGACCATCACCCCGGAGCAGATGCTGGCCGCGACGGAGGGGGATACGCCGGTCGCGTACGCCAAGCCCGAACACGGCACCATCACCTACGGGCCCAACGGCGCGATGATCTACACCCCGGACGCCGGGTTCACCGGCACCGACCAGCTCCACCTCACCTCCACGCCCAGCGTCAAGCTCTATGCCGAGAATCTGCCACCGCTGGCCACCATCGGCGGCGTCGCCGTGCAGGCCAATGCGCACGGTTCGGCAATCGCCCCGGTGCCGAGTAGCTCCAACGAGATCTACGGCCTGACCGACCGCGGCCCCAACGTGCCCGGGCGGACGCCGAACGAAATCGTCTTTCCCATACCCGATTTCCACCCGCAGATCGCCAAGCTCAAGCTCGCCGACGGTGTGGCGTCGGTCGAGAAGATCATCACGCTGTCGGGCAAGGACGGCGTGCCCCTGGTCGGGCTGCCCTACCCGCAGGCCACCGCCGCCGGCGAGTCGGTGGTCGACATCAATGGCGCTCCGTTGCCGCCCTCGGATCACGGTCTAGACGGCGAAGGCTTGGTCGCGTTGTCCGACGGCACGTTCTGGGTTTCCGACGAATACGGCCCGTTCATCGTCCATTTCGACGCCAATGGCAAAGAGCTGGAACGTCTTTCGCCGATGGACGGAACGCTGCCCAAGGAGCTGTCGCTGCGCAGCCCGAACCAGGGCCTGGAGGGCCTGACGCTGACCCCCGACGGCACGACGCTGGTCGGCATCATGCAGTCGGGCCTGCAGACGCCGGGACTGGTCGGTCCGGCGACGTCGGTCCCGATGACGCGCATCGTGACGGTCAAACTCGCCAACCACAGCGATGTGCACGAGTATCTCTACCCGCTGGCCAACCCGCAGCAGACCAAGGTCGCGGTCTCGGAAATCACCGCCGTCAGCAACACCACGTTCCTCGTCGACGAGCTCGACTCCGAGCCACAGCCCAACGGCAACAAGAAGATCTATCTGGCCGACATCTCCGGAGCCACCGATGTCGGCCCCCGGGAGACGGTGCCCGGTGCGACCTATCAGGCCGACCGCGGCGGGTTGCTGATCAACAACGTCCCGATCGAAACCTTTGTCGGGATCGGCGGGGTCGAGGCGGCCACCGACAAACTCGCCGCCGCCGGGATCTCGGTGGCCGGCAAGAAGCTCAAGCTCGATCTCACCGATCTGCTGCGCTCGTTGTCGGCCGCCGGAAACTTCTTCGGACACGCCAAGATCGAAGGCATCATCACCCCCGACGGCGGCAAGACGTTGATGATTGCCAACGACAGCGATTTCGGGTTGGACGGCGTGATTTCCACCAACCCGCCGTTTGCGCTCAAGCCCAAGATCCAGCCCAACGGCGCGCAGGACAGCGGCGAGATTCTGACCGTCGACATGAGGAAGCTGCCGCCCACGATGGAGGCGGAGACCGTGCCCATCAAGGTGGGCTGAGCTCCCCTCGCTGAAGTTCGGATACGTTGGTTTCCGGCGGGCGCACCACCCACCAGCACTCGGACGAGCCGCACGCGCTCCGCAATCGATGGCGGTCCAGCAAGGAGCATCTCGATGAACTCGGTCAGCCCGGATGCCATTCGCGCGGAGACGATCACGATCACCGGCCACGGTGGCGATGAGATCGAGGCCTATCGCGCTTGTCCAGTTTCCGAGCCGCTCGCCGAGGGATCGCGCGGCGGAATCGTGTGGATCCACCACATGCCCGGCTACGACCGGGAGACCAAGGAGTTCGTGCGGCGGCTCGCCGTCAGCGGCTATCACGCCGTCGCGCCCAACCTGTATTCGCGCGAGGCCCCGGGTGCCGCTCCCGACGACGCCGCCGCGACGGTGCGGGCCGCCGGCGGCGTGCCCGACGAGCGACTGGTCGGCGACGTCGCGGGCGCGGTCGAGCATCTGCGTTCCCTGCCCGGCGCCAACGGCAAGTTCGGCGTGATCGGGCATTGCTCGGGCGGGCGGCACGCGTTCCTGGCGGCATGCTCGCTGCCGTTCGACGCCGCGGTGGACTGTTACGGCGCATTCATCGTCGAGGACCTACCGGAGGGCATGCCCAAGGCCATGCAGCCGATCCTGCACCTGGCGCCGAAGCTGAGCTGCCCGCTGCTGGGGCTGTTCGGGGTCGACGACCGGTTCCCGGCGCCGCCCGCGGTGGCCACCCTGGACGCCGAGCTGACGAAATTCGACAAGCAGCACGAGTTTCACTCCTACGAAGGTGCGGGTCACTCGTTCTTCTCCGTCGACCGTCCGGCGTACCGGCCCGAGGCGGCCGTCGACGGCTGGCGCCGCATCGACGAGTTCTTCGCCACGCATCTGAAAGGTTAGGTCCGCCAAGCTATGTGCACATATCTGACCGAACACGTCGAGATCGACGGTAGTGGCAAGGGCGCGCAGGGATGGTTCGGCGCCACCCGCGCCACGGTGTACGTCGACCATCCCGTCCACGCCCCTTTCGGGCACACGGTCAACATCGACGTGATCAACCCGGAGCTGGGTCCGTCGGCGCGGGTCGCGCTGGAACTCACTGAGGAAAGTGCGCTGGCGCTGGCCGACGCCATCCGCAAAGCGATATCGAATGCCCCGGTCGGTCTCGCGTCCAGGGACCAGTAGGTGAGCCATGACGACCGAGCCTGACTACCCGCAGACCGCCGCCGCCCGGGGACGCATCGAGCCGGTGCCGCGGCGCATCCGGGGTTTCCTGGGTGACGAGCTGGTCTTCGACACGACCGCGGCCCGCTACGTGTGGGAAATCCCTTACTACCCGGCCTATTACGTGCCGCTGGCCGATGTGCGCGCCGAGTTCCTGCGCGACGAGAACCACGCGCAAAAGGTCCAGTTCGGGCCGTCGCGGCTGCACTCGGTGGTCGGCGCCGGCCAGACGCATCCGTCGGCGGCGCGGGTGTTCGACGCCGAGGCCGACAGCCCGGTCGCAGGCACGGTGCGCTTCGAATGGGATGCGTTGCGCTGGTTCGAAGAAGACGAACCCATCTACGTCCACCCGCGCAATCCGTACTCGCGGGTCGACGCGCTGCGCTCGCACCGCCACATCCGGGTCGAGCTGGACGGCGTCGTGCTGGCCGACACCCGATCGCCGGTATTGCTCTTCGAAACCGGTTTGCCGACAAGGTATTACATCGATCCCACCGACGTTGACTTCGCGCATCTGGAACCCAGCACGACGCAGACGCAGTGCCCGTACAAGGGGGTGACGTCGGGCTACTGGTCGGTGCGCATCGGCGACACCGTGCACCCGGACCTCGCCTGGACATATCACTTCCCGCTGCCGGCGGTCAGCCAGATCTCGGGGCTGGTGGCGTTCTACAACGAGAAGCTGGACATCGCCGTCGACGGCGTCAGCCTGGATAGGCCGAAGACGCACTTCAGCAAATTACTCGCGACATCCCGAGCCCGAGAAATGTGATGTTTGCCTCTTTTCGCCGGCGAACCTAATAATTTCTTACCCAGCAATTCGTAACACTCCGGCATGCGTATTTGCTGTGTAGCTCATACTTGCTTTTAAAAGCACTGCAGGTTGTTAGCCGTGGGGTGGTCGTGTATATACTCGGAAACTATCACCTGAGTGGAGCCTGAGGCTGGCCGGTGATTTAGCAGACAGTGCCGATTTTAAAGATTTTCGGCCGGAATTCGGCCGGTAAAATGTGTGCAGACCAGCGCATATTTCGCAGCGCTGAAATGCGGTTTTCCATCAGCCGCCGGTCCCGCAGCACGAGTCGCGGCCACCGGTGCACGCGGATGGCCGACCTCGATAGCGAAGGCGGTACGAACGTGAGTGAGATCAACGGCCGGGAGGCCGCCCGCGAGATCGTCGAGATGGACGCAACGCCGATGGCCCCGGTGGCCGTCGAGATTGCCCTCGGCAACGGCCCGATCAGCGGCATCGCAATCAGCCGCGACGGCAGCCGATTGGTGGCGACCCACTGCGCATCCGACAGGGTCTCGGTCATCGACACCGAGACTTTTCGGGTCGTCGAGATGATCGACGGCGTCGACGAACCGTTCGCCGTCGCGGTCGGTGGCTCGGGAACGGGCCGGGCGTACGTCAGCACGGTGACGACGGCCTACGACGCGATCCAGGTCATCGACGTGTCCACCAACGAAGTGGTCGCGACGCATCCGCTGGCGCTGAGCGTCAGCGACCTGGTGGTCGATGCTGCCGGGCGCCAGGTGTACGCCGCACGCAACGCGAACGGCGTCGCCAACCTGGCGGCCCTGGACACCGAGACCGGCAAGATCCGGTCGATCACGGTCGCGGATGCGGCCACCACGGAATGCGTGCGTGTCAGCGCCGACGGAGCACGGGCGTACGTGGGCGTCAACGGACCCGCCGGCGGCCGGCTTGTCGTGATCGGCACCAAAGCGCAGCCCGAGGCCGCGGCCCGCACCAGCTGGCGAGAGACGCGCAGCACCGGCGAACGGACCCGTTTGCAGGTGATCGGCACCGTCGAGATCGGTCTTCCCGTCCGCGACGTCGCGCTGAGCCCCAATGGATCCCTTGCCTACGTGGCGAGTTGTGCTCCCGAGGTGGGCGTCGTCGTCGACGTCGTCGACACGCGGACCAACAAGATCACCAACACGCGCAAGGTCGGCGAGATCGGCGGCATTCTCACCGGGATGACGCTGTCCGCCGACGGAGACCGCATCTACCTGGTCAGCGACGACAACGTGACCGTGCTGTGCACGCTGACCCACGACGTGATCGCGACACTCGGAGCGGGGATGCAACCGTCCTGTGCGGTGGAAAGCCCGGACGGCACGCGCCTCTACATCGCCGGCTATTGCGGCGCGGTGAGCGTCACGCCGATCGCGTCGGCCACGCCGATGGCCATCGAGAGCGCCGCGGCGGTGAGCGAGCTGTCGACGACCAGCTGGCTGGTGCCCGACGTGATGCCGCACGAACCCGTGCTCGCCTGAGTTTCTGGCGCGGTCCCGCCGCGCTGCAACACGCTTTGTCGGGGGAATGCGGTTTCCGATGGTCTACCGCGGCGATACCATTCGCCCCACCGACCATGAGGCGGTGCAGCGCCGAGACGGCAAGGCGGTAGATCGATGGACAGCACGATGCAGGACTTTCCGCTGACAATCACCGCGATCATGCGGCACGGCTGCGGTGTCCATGGTTCCCGGACGGTCACCACGGCCACGGGTGACGGCGGCTACCGGCACACCACCTACCGCGAACTGGGCCGCCAGGCCGCCCAACTGGCACACGGGTTGCGCGGTCTGGGCGTGACCGGAGACCAGCGCGTCGCGACATTCATGTGGAACAACGCCGAGCACCTCACCGCCTACCTCGCGGCCCCGTCGATGGGCGCCGTGCTGCACACCCTCAACATCCGGCTGTTCCCCGAGCAGATTTCCTACGTCGCCAACGAGGCCGAAGACCGGGTCGTGCTGGTGGACATGTCACTGGTCAAACTGCTCGCCCCGATACTGCCCGAGCTCGAGACCGTGCACACCGTGATCGCGGTCGGCGACGGCGACATCGCGGAGCTGCAGGAGTCGGGCAAGACGGTGTTGCGGTATGCGGAGTTGATCGAGGGCGAGCCGACCGAATTCGACTGGCCGGACATCGACGAGAAGTCGGCGGCCGCGATGTGTTACACCAGTGGCACCACCGGCAACCCCAAAGGTGTTGTGTACAGCCATCGTTCGAGCTTTCTGCACACGATGGGCGCGTGTAGCACCAACGGTATCGGGGTGGGGGCCTGCGACCGGGTGCTGCCCATCGTGCCGATGTTCCACGCCAACGCGTGGGGGCTGCCGTACGCGGCCCTGATGGCCGGGGCCGACGTGGTGCTTCCCGATCGTCATCTGCACGCCCCGTCGGTGATCGACATGATCGAGAAGCTGCGGCCCACTCTGGCCGGGGCGGTGCCGACCATCTGGAACGACGTGATGCATCACCTCGAGAAGGATCCCGACCACGACATCTCGTCGCTGCGGCTGGTGGCCTGTGGCGGCTCGGCCGTTCCGGTGTCGATGATGCGCACCTTCGAAGACAAGTACAACGTCCAGATCCGGCAGTTGTGGGGTATGACCGAAACGTCGCCGCTGGCCACGCTGGCCTGGCCGCCGGTCGGCACCCCGCAGGAAAGGCACTGGGCCATCCGCGCGACCCAGGGCCGACCGATCTGCGGCGTGGAAATGCGCATCGTTTCCGATGACGGCACGGTGCTGCCCAACGACGGCCAGGCCGTGGGCGAGGTGGAAGTCCGTGGCCCATGGATCACCGGCTCCTATTACCTCGGGCGTGACGAGTCCAAATTCGACTCCGGCTGGTTGCGCACCGGCGACGTCGGCCGCATCGACGAGGAAGGCTTCGTCACGCTCACCGACCGCGCCAAGGACGTAATCAAGTCCGGCGGGGAGTGGATCTCCTCGGTCGAGTTGGAGAACTGCCTGATCGGTCACCCGGACGTACACGAGGCCGCCGTCGTCGGAGTTCCCGACGAACGCTGGCAGGAACGCCCGCTGGCCGTCGTCGTCCGCAATCCGGGTGCGTCGGTCAGCGCCGCCGAATTGCGAACGTTCCTCTCGGACAAGGTCGTTCGTTGGTGGCTACCCGAGCGCTGGGCGTTTGCCGACGAAATCCCGCGCACCAGTGTGGGCAAATACGACAAGAAGGCCATCCGGGCCCGGCACGCCGACAGCGGATACCAGGTCATCGAGGCGCACGACTGAACTCCGACGCGACAGCTGAAAGAGGTTGATTCCATGGCACATTCGCGTGTCTTCTCCGAATCACTGGTCATACCGGTCCCGGTCGAGGAGGCTTTTCACCGCACGCTGCCGGTGCCACTCACGGAGATCTTCAGCCGCCGGCACGGACTCTTCCCGCCGATCATGCAGGTGCGCGACCAGACCGGTGCGTGGGATGCCGCGGGCCAGACCCGCACCGTGGTGATGGCCGGCGGGGGCAGCACGCGCGAGGAGCTCACCAGCGTCGACCCGCCGCGATCGTTCGGCTACCGGCTCGGCGACGCCACTGGCCCGATGGCCCTGCTGGTCGACCATGTGTTGGGCGAGTGGACCTTCGCCCCGACCGCCGGCGGCACCGAAGTCACCTGGCGCTGGGACATTCACCCCCGCTCGGCGCTGAGCGCGTTGGCGCTCCCGGTGTTCGGCACGATGTGGAAGGGCTACGCGTGCCAAGCCCTGCGCGACCTGTCGGGGATGCTGACGCGCTGACGCCGCAACCGTATTGGGTACCGTCGAGCCATGTGTCGACTCTTTGGCCTGCACGCCGGAACGCACGCTTGCGCCGCAACCTTCTGGCTGCTCGACGCGCCGGACAGTCTGTCCGAGCAGAGCAGGCGGAACCCGGATGGTTCCGGCCTGGGTGTCTTCGAAACCAACGGCGAACCGCGGTTGTACAAGGAGCCGATAGCGGCGTGGCAGGACCGCGACTTCGCCACCGAAGCGCACCGGTTGACCGGTACGACGTTCATCGCCCACGTGCGCTACGCGACGACCGGATCGCTCGATGTCCGCAACACCCACCCGTTTTTGCAGGACGGGCGGATCTTCGCGCACAACGGCGTGCTCGAGGGCCTGGAGATTCTCGACGAGCGGCTGCGCGAGGTCGGCGCGCAAGACTTGGTGCTGGGGCAAACCGACTCGGAGCGGGTGTTCGCGTTGATCACCGCATCGATCCGCGCGGCGGGCGGCGACGTCGTCGCCGGCATCACCGAGGCGATGACCTGGCTTGCGGACAACGTGCCGATCTATGCGGTCAACGTGCTGCTGTGCACCGCCAACGATATGTGGGCGATGCGCTATCCGGCGACTCACCAGCTCTGTCTGCTGGACCGGCGTGACGAGCTCGCCGCTACCCCCGACGCGAAGTTCGACTTGCGTACCATACGAATTCACGCGCAGTCCGACCTGCTGTGCACGCGGCCGTCGGTGGTGCTGGCCACCGAACCGATGGACAACGACCCGCGCTGGCGTCTGCTGCACCCCGGAGAGCTGCTGCACATCGACGGCTCCCTGCAGATTCACCGAACGATGATCCTGCCGGACCCACCAAAGCACCTGCTGCGCCGGGAGGATCTGAGCGTGCCGGTCGGAGATGCGCAGCACGCGCTGCCCAACACCAGGAAATTGTGACATGACGACCAGACGCGCGCTGGTGTTGGCCGGCGGAGGAATAGCCGGAATCGCCTGGGAGACAGGCATTTTGCAGGGGATTGCCGACGAATCACCGGCCGCGGCGCGGCTGCTGCTGGACTCGGATGTGCTGGTGGGAACGTCGGCGGGCTCGGCGGTCGCCGCCCAGATCGGCAGCGGCGACCCGCTGCAGACGCTGTACGAACGGCAAGTCGCCGAGACGTCAAGCGAAATCGATTCCGGCGTCGACGTCCAGACCATCACCGAGCTTTTCCTGGCCGCCCTTGGTGAGCCGTACGACGACTCGCTGGGCAGGACGCGTCAGCAGATGCAGCGGATCGGGGCGGTGGCCTTGAGCACCAAGACCGTCCCCGAGTCGGTGCGCCGCCAGGTGATTGCGCAACGGCTGCCGTCGCACGACTGGCCGAACCGCGCCCTGCGCATCACCGCGATCGATACCGCTACCGGTGAATTGGCGGTCTTCGACGCCGAATCGCAGGTGGAGCTCGTCGATGCGGTCGCGGCCAGTTGCGCGGTACCGGGGGCGTGGCCGCCGGTGACAGTCGCCGGCCGGCGATACATGGACGGCGGGGTCGCCGGCTCGGTGAACCTCGACGTCGCCCACGACTGCGACACGGCCGTGGTGTTGGTGCCCGCCGCAGCCGATGCGCCATCGCCGTTCGGCGGCGGACCGGCTGCCGAGATCGCGGCGTTCGGCGGCAACGCATTCGGCGTATTCGCTGATGCCGACTCGTTGAAAGCGTTCGGGCCCAACGTCTTAGACCCGCGTTGTCGCGTCAGCTCGGCGGTGGCGGGACGCGAACAAGGCCGCCGCGAAGCCCAAGCCGTCGCCGAATTCCTCGGTGTCTGAACGGGTCTCGAAAGGATCAGTCCTCGATAGGATCCTCAGACACGCGTTCGAGTGAATCCAGCGCCTGGTCGGCCAGCAGCCGCCCGACGTCGATCACTTCGGCGGCCCGGTGAAAATCCAGGCTGCGGCACGTCGAACGCGGCACCTCGATCAACAGATCGGGCGGATAGGCCGACAGCATGTGCCGGGTGAGCGCGGATTGGGCGATGTCGAACGCCCGGTACATCACCTCGAAGCTGCCCAGCTTCGGTACCCCGGGCGCTTCCACGATTTGGTCGGCGTCGTCCTCGCCCGAGTCCTCCGTCCAGGTGTCCGCACCGAACCGGCTCAACACCGCTCGCGCGGTGGGACGGTCGAGCAGCGAGCGCACCGCCGAGGTATCGAGCAGCGCAGTCGTGCTGCGCACCATGCGATTCAGCAACTCGACGGTGGCGCCGGGCTCGGGTTCTCGTTTCGCGATCGCCTCGCTGCCGCTGACACTCACGGCGATCGTCAGGTCGGCATTGACCACCGCGAGCGGGGCCATCGGCAGCGGATCCAGGATGCCGCCGTCGGCGAGCAGTCGGCCGCCGACGTCGTGGGGAGGGATCACGCCCGGAATCGCGATGGATGCCCGGATCGCCTCGTCGAGCGGACCGTGCTGGAACCACACCGACTTGCCGGCCAGCAGATCGGTCGCCACCGCCGTGTAGGGGATCGGTAGTTCCTCGATCCGGACGGGGCCCAGGATGTCGCGCACCGCCTCCAGGATCTTCTCTGCCCGCAGCACTCCCGCCGCGCTGATCGACGGGTCGAGCAGTCGCAGGATGGTGCGTTGCGTCAGCGACTTCGCCCAGTCGGCGAAGTCGTCGAGCCGCCCGGCGGCCTGCAGGCCGCCGATCATCGCACCCATCGACGAGCCGGTGATCCCCACGATCTCGAAGCCGCGGTCCTGCAGCGCCTCGATCACCCCGATGTGGGCATAACCCCGGGCACCACCGCTGCCGAGTGCCACAGCGACCCGGGTACGTGAGGATCGACGCGCAACGGCTTCGCCAGACACCCCTACATTTTGCGTGCCGGAACCGACCCTCGCCGGGTCGGGGCGGCACTTTTTTCATCCGTGATCGCAATTGCGCAGGAGTTCGAACCGCGGTCCCGGGACGCTAGCCGCATTCGTCGTTGGCGGCCGCCCGCGCGGCGGTGATCACGGCAGCCTGCCGGGCCGGCGTCAAGTCCACCCATCTCGTGTTCCAGCTGCCCGCGGTGGCTGCCGGGGCGGTCTGCAGCATCGCCAGATAGGGCTCGAACTGGGATTCCCCGGTCTTGGGCCGCGCGTCCATCCACACTTTTGCGGCATGACAGGCCTGGTAGTACTCCTCTTCGGTCGACTCCGCAGGGACATCGACCTTGGTCGTCACCCCGGCGGGGGACAGGCCGACCGGCCCCGGCGGCGCCGAAGCCGGGCCCGGCGGGCCGGCCGATGACGGCGGAGCCGACGAGGTGACCCGGCCCGCGGGGGCACCGCCCGACGAGCACCCGGCAACAGAAAGCGCGGCGACCAAACCGGCCGCCACGACGAGTGCGCCCCATCGCCGGGGGCGGTGACTGCACGACAACACAGCCTCAATCTATGCAACACTGGCGGCCGTGATGGAGCGCTTCGGATTTTGCGAGTGTTGTCGGCCTTAACGCGCCGCCCTTGCCCAATCCGATCCCTCGTGGAGTTCTCCAATGTCTGTGTCTGTCGCCAGTTCCGTTGCGTTGCGCCCACCGGCCGTCGCGTCGCCCTCCGCCGGGCCCACGCGGCTGCGGGTTCCCGACCTGCTGCACGCCACCGATCGAGCCGCCGACGATGTGCTCAGCGGCCGCTGCGACCACCTGCTGCCCGACGGCGGCGTACCGCACTCGCGGCGCTGGTTCACCCGCATCCACGGCGACGACGAACTCGACGTCTGGCTGATCAGCTGGGTTCCCGGCCACCCCACCGAACTGCACGACCACGGTGGGTCACTGGGAGCGCTGACAGTGGTGTCCGGATCACTCAACGAATTCCGTTGGGACGGAACGAATTTACGGCGGCGCCGGCTCGATGCCGGCGATCAGGCCGGCTTTCCGCTGGGCTGGGTGCACGACGTGGTGTGGGCGCCCAGGCCTGTCGCGCGCCCGCTGCCCGGGGCCGGCGCCGGAATCCAGCGACCGGTCGCACCGACGCTGAGCGTGCACGCGTACTCACCGCCGCTGAGCGCGATGTCGTACTACGAGGTCACCAGGAACAACAGGCTGCGCCGTCAGCGCACCGAACTGACCGACCAACCGGAGGGGACGCAATGAGCCGTATCGACGTGGTCTTGAGATCCGCCCGACGCCGTTTTCGGCGGCTTTCAGCCGCCGAGGTGCCCGATGCGCTGCGGCGCGGGGCGGTGCTCGTCGACATCCGGCCGCAGGCGCAGCGATTCCGCGAGGGCGAGGTTCCCGGCGCGTTGGTGATCGAACGCAATGTCCTGGAATGGCGTTGCGACCCGACCAGTGACTCCCGCCTGCCCGAAGCCGTCGGCGACGACGTCGAGTGGGTGATCCTGTGTTCGGAGGGCTACACCTCCAGCCTGGCGGCGGCCGCGCTGCTCGACATCGGCCTGCACCGGGCCACCGATGTCGTCGGCGGCTACCACGCGCTGGCCGGCGCCGGTGTGCTCGCCGAATTAGCCGGCGATCCGGTCAGTCCGGACGTGCTGGCGAACGCCGGGGCGCCCGCTCGCCGCTGGCTCTAATCGTTGGCGTGCAACAGCGGTCGCAGCCGCTCGGTCTTCTCCGGCGTCCATCCGGGCGGTGACAACACCGCGGCCCAGCCGTTGGCGACGTCGGCGACGTAGCGATGGCCGTGACCGTCGGGCACGTCCACGGCGACGGCCATATCCGCCGACACCTGCAGGAAGGTCACCACCGGGATCCACCGTGTTTGCGGCAACACGTCATAGCCGCGCCCTTCGCGTAGCCAATCCGGTTCGCTGAACAACAGATCCGGCGTCCACCACGCGATCGGGTCGGACGCGTGCTGCAAATACACCACCCGCGGTGCGTCCCACGGATCCTTGGGACGATCCAGATTGCCTGGGCGAGCGACGAATCGGACGTTGTGGCCGTCGTTGTAAATGGGCAGCCACTCCGGTGAGCCGGCGTCGCGGGTGGCGGTCAGGTCGGTCCAGATGGTGTTGTTGAACGTCGGGCCGCTGAACAGCGCGCCGTCGGTGCGGGCCAGCACGTTGTTGAGGCTCATGAACGGCGCCTCACCGCCGAACGAGCCCAGGCTTTCACCGAACACCACGAGCTTGGGGCGGTGTCCCTCGGGCAGCTGACGGATCAGCCTGTCTACGGCCTCGAACAATGCCTGGCCGGCGTGCCGGGCATTCTCCTTGTCCACCAGAAACGACAGCCAGCTCGGCAAGAACGAGTACTGCATGCTGACGATCGCGGAGTTGCCGTTGTACATGTACTCCAGTGCCGAGGCCTCGGCCTCGTTGATCCAGCCGGTGCCGGTAGTCGTTGCGACCGCGACGATCTGGCGTTGTAAGCCGCCTTCGCGCTGCAGTTCACGGGCCGCCAGTTCGGCGGTCGCGGTGATGCCGTCGGCCGAATTCAGGCCGGCGTAGGCGCGGATCGGTTCGGTGGCCGGGGCTGCGTTGAAGCGGGTCAGTTCGTCGAGTTTGGGACCGCCCTCGACGAAGATGCGGCCCTCGCGGCCCAACGACTCCCACGACACCAGCGATTGCGGGCCGCCCGATCGCAACGGGCTTTTCGGCGCCGCGGTCGCGGGACTCATCTCATTGTTGGTCGCGGCGAACGTGTTGTTCATGGTGCGCATCGCGGACTTGAGCACGACGCCGTTGAGCAGCGTGATCGTCAACGTCACCAGCATGGCCACCACAATGGTCACCGACAGGCGAAACGGTGCGACCCGGTCCAGTTGTCCCACAAGGAAACTGACCAGAATGCGGATGGCCTGGCCGATTTCGACGACGGTGAACAGCACGATGACGGACAGGACCGCGGCGATCGGGTAGTCGTACCAGTGCAGATGTGCGATACCCATCAGATCGCGCACGTCGTCCTGCCATACGTGGAACCAGATCGCCATCAGCACCTGGCCCACCACCGCGACCGGGATCAACACCTTCCACGCCCATCGCGGTGGCGGTGGGCTGTAGTTCTTGGTGCGCATGTAGCGCACCAGCCAGACCGAAAAGACGCCCAGCCCATAACCGATGGCGCCGGAGAAGCCGCTGACCAACGCCTGAAAAATCGCGCCGCGGGGCAGCAGCGACGGCGTCAGCGAGAACCAGATGAAGATAAGGCCGACCGCGGTGCCGGTAAACGTGTAGTGGCGCACCCAAAACGGCTTGGTCGCGATGTCGGCCAGCTCGTCGGTGCTTTCCGGCTCGGCTTCGGGTTCGGGTTCGGTGGCGACGCTTGTCGCTGCGGCGTCTCGTGGGCCCGAGAGTTCGTCTGCGCCGGCCGTTGATCCGTCGTCGGCGGCGGTCGCAGAACCTGGCTCGCTCACGAGAGCATCTTAGCGATGCGTGAAGTTGGGATCCCGCTTCTCGACGAACGCCGTCATGCCCTCGGACTGGTCGTCGGTCGCGAAGGTGGAATGGAACAGCCTGCGTTCGTAGAGAAGTCCCTCGGCAAGGGTGGACTCGAAGGCACGGTTGACGGCTTCCTTGGCCATTCGCGACGCCGACAGCGACATCTGGGAAATCGTGGTGGCGACGGCCTTGGCCTCGCTCATCAGGTCGTCGGCCGGTACCACCCGCGACACCAGACCGCTGCGTTCGGCTTCTTCGGCGCCGATGGTGCGACCGGTCAGGATCAGGTCCATCGCCTTGGCCTTGCCGATCGCGCGGGTAAGACGCTGCGAACCGCCCATGCCCGGCAGCACACCGAGTTTGATCTCGGGCTGGCCGAATTTCGCGTTGTCGGCCGCGATCAGCAGATCGCACATCATCGCCAGCTCGCAGCCGCCGCCGAGCGCGTATCCGGCCACCGCGGCGATCGTCGGCGTGCGCACGGCGGACAGCTTGCCCCAGGTGGCAAAGAAGTCCGAGCCGAACGCGTCGGCGAAGCTCAGCCCGGCCATCTCCTTGATGTCGGCACCCGCGGCGAAGGCCTTGCCGCCCGCGCCCGTGATGATGATCGCGCCGATGCCCGGATCGTTGTCGAATTCTGTTGCTGCGCTGGTGACTTCGATCATCACCTGGCTGTTGAGCGCGTTGAGCGCCTTCGGCCGGTTCAGCGTGATGGTCCCGACCCGCTCGTCGCGCTCGACCAGGATGGTCTCGTAGTTTTTGGGGGTTGTCTCGCTCATCCAAATCGCCTTTCTAGAAAGTCAAGTCGTCATCGACCGGCGCGAAATACGCCTCGATGTCGGCCGCGGAGACCGCCGCGAGGTCCGGCGGCGACCACTTCGGATTGCGATCCTTGTCGATGATCTGTGCCCGAATGCCTTCCACCAGATCATGGGAGCGCGCCGACGCCGACGACACTCGATAGTCCTGGACCAGAACATCTTCCAGCGTCTGGATTTTCGCCGCCCGGCGCACCGCCTCCAGGGTCACCGACACCGCGATGGGGGATCGGGTACCGATCAGATTCGCGGCGTCGCGCGCCGGCCCGGCGTCATGACGGCGCAGCGCCGCGAGGATGTCCTCCACGGTATCGCCGGCAAAACATTCGTCGATCCAATCGCGTTGCGCGACAAGCTCACTCGGTGGCGGCGGGGTGGCATGGGCGGCCAGTGCGCTCTCGACGCTCTCGTCGACGATCGCCTGGCGAAACGCCTCGAGTTGGTCGTGCGGGACATAGTGATCGGCGAAGCCGAGCGCTATCGCGTCGGCTCCGGAAAACGGTGCGCCGGTCAGCGCGGCGTACAGCCCGAGGGCGCCGGGCGCCCGGGACAGCAGAAACACCCCGCCGACGTCGGGGATGAAGCCGATGCCCACCTCCGGCATTGCCACCTTTGAGGTTTCGGTGACCACGCGAACGCTGCCGTGGGCGCTGACGCCGACCCCGCCGCCCATCACGATGCCGTCCATCAACGCCACGTACGGCTTGGCGAACCGGCCGATCTGACCGTTCAGCAGATACTCGTCGCGCCAGAATTTCCGTACCTCGACGCCGTCCTTGCGGGCGCTGTGATAGACCGCGACCACGTCGCCGCCGGCGCACAACCCGCGCTCGCCGGCCCCGGACAACACCACCGCGCGCACCGCATCGTCGTTTTCCCACCGCGCCAACAGGGGGCTCAACACGTCGACCATCGTCTGATTGAGCGAGTTGATTGCCTTGGGCCGGTTGAGCGTGATCAGGCCGACGCCATTGTCGACACGGGCCAAAATCTCGTCGGATTGCTCGGTCGCGCCTTCGGTCACTGGGCAGCCTCTCAGTCCGTATCCGGGTCGGAATCTGTGCCCAGGGTGTCGCCGCGATGACTACCGGGCCTTGACCAGCAATCTAGATCGTGACAAGCGACGCGATGCCCGCGGGTAAGGATTATGTTTGAGCTTGGCGACAGGCACCGGGCTCGGATATACGCTGAACACACCAGTTCCGCTGGGAACCTGGGACGGCGACTGATCGTTGAGCAAGTGTTCGCACGACGCGAAGCCATAAGTCTTAAGAGAGGATCCGACGGTGCGGGAGACCAGCAACCCGGTATTTCGTTCGCTGCCCAAGCAGAGCGGCGGATATGCGCAATTCGGCACTGGCGCGGCCCAGATGCAGCAGGGGTACTACCAAGCCGACCCCTACACGGCTCCGTACCAGGAGGCCAAGGCCACCCGCCCGGTGACCATCGACGACGTCGTCACCAAGACCGGCATCACGCTCGGCGTGCTGACCGTCTCGGCGATCGTCTCCTACTTCCTGGTGAGCAACAACCTCGCCCTGGCGATGCCGCTGACCCTGATCGGCGCGCTGGGCGGTTTCGTGCTTGTGATGATCGCGACGTTCGGCCGCAAGCAGGACAACCCGGGGATCGTGCTCAGCTACGCCGTCCTCGAGGGCCTGTTCCTCGGCGCGGTCTCGTTTGTCTTCGCCAACTTCCAGGTGTCGCACGTCAACGCGGGCGCGCTGATCGGTGAGGCGGTACTGGGCACCTTCGGGGTGTTCTTCGGCATGCTCGTCGTCTACAAGACCGGCGCCATCCGGGTGACCCCGAAATTCACCCGCTGGGTGGTCGGCGCGATGTTCGGTGCGCTGGCCCTGATGATCGGCAACCTGGTGCTCGGCATGTTCGGTGTCGGTGGCGGAGCGGGTCTGGGTCTGCGCAGCGGTGGGCCGCTGGCGATCCTGTTCTCGCTGGTCGTGATCGGCATTGCCGCGTTCAGCTTCCTGATCGACTTCGACGCGGCCGACCAGATGATCCGCGCCGGAGCCCCCGAGAAGGCGGCGTGGGGCATCGCGCTCGGCCTGACCGTGACGCTGGTCTGGCTGTACCTGGAGATCCTGCGTCTGCTCAGTTATCTGCAGAACGATTAGCTTCTCTCACCGGAAAGCCGGCTTGCCTTCGGGCGGGCCGGCTCTTTGCTGCGCTAAACCCGCTCGCTCTTCGTTGCGTTGAGGGTGCGACCACGTCGTCCTGGGCGCACATTCGGCGCCCAGGACGCACACTCGTCGCGGCAGACGAACTCGGCAGACGAGCTCGGCAAAGAGCTCGCAAAGAGCTAGCTGAGCCGCTCGATCACCATCGCCATGCCCTGGCCACCGCCAACGCACATGGTCTCCAGGCCGAACGTCTTGTCATAGGTCTGCAGGTTGTTGATCAGCGTGGCGGCGATCCGGGCGCCGGTCATGCCGAACGGGTGCCCCAGCGCGATCGCGCCGCCGGAGACATTCAGCTTGTCCTCGTCCATGCCCAACTCCCGGGCCGAGCCCAGCACCTGCACCGCGAAGGCCTCGTTGATCTCGTAAAGATCGATGTCGTTGATCGACATGCCGGCCCGAGCCAGCGCCTTCTTGGACGCCTCGATCGGGCCGAGCCCCATGATTTCCGGCGACAGGCCGCTGACGCCGGTGGACACGATGCGGGCCAGCGGGGTCAGGCCCAGCTCCTTGGCTTTGGTGTCGCTCATGATCACCAGCGCCGCCGCACCGTCGTTCAGCGGACAAGCGTTGCCCGCTGTCACCGTGCCGTTGGGCCGGAACACCGGCTTGAGCTCGCTGATCTTCTCGTAGGTGGTGCCCGGTCGCGGACCATCGTCGGTGCTCACCGTGGTGCCGTCGGGCAGTGTCACCGGCGAGATCTCCCGCTCGAAGAACCCGCTCTTGATCGCTTCCTCGGCGCGGTTCTGGCTGCGCACGCCCCAGTGGTCCTGGTCCTCGCGGCTCACGCCGGTCAGCAGTGCGACGTTCTCCGCCGTCTGCCCCATCGCGATATAGACGTCGGGCAGGCTGTCGTCGGCGCGCGGGTCGTGCCACTCGTCGGCGCCGTTGGCGGCGGCCGCGGAGCGCTCCTGCGCCTCGCTGAACAGTGCGTTCTTGGTGTCCGGCCACGAGTCGGCGCTGCCCTTGGCGAAGCGGGACACCGTCTCCACGCCCGCGGAGATGAACACGTCACCCTCGCCGGCCTTGATCGCGTGGAACGCCATCCGGCTGGTCTGCAGGGACGACGAGCAATACCGGTTGACGGTGGTGCCGGGCAGGAAGTCGTAGCCCAGTTCGACGGCAACCACGCGCGCCAGGTTGAATCCGGCCTCACCGCCGGGCTGGCCGCAGCCCAGGATCAGGTCGTCGATCTGATGCGGGTTGAGCGCGGGGACCTTGTCGAGTGCGGCGCGCACCATCTGGGCGGCCAGGTCGTCGGGCCGCATGTTGACCAGCGACCCCTTCATGGCCCGCCCGATCGGCGAGCGGGCGGCGGAGACGATGACGGCTTCGGGCATGACGGTTCCCTTCAAGATGCTTCGCTCGCGTGAAAACGGGTGGCACACCCAACCCGGCGGGCTAAAGCAAATCTAGTCGGTGCCGATTCGTCAGTTCGACGACGGGGCGGCCTCGCTGGGCGACGGGCGTCGCCACAGCCGCGACATGGCGCTCAGCGGGGTGTGGCCGCCGCTGACCATGGGTGTCTCGGCGCGCGCGGCCAAGTTGAGCACCGGGCCCTCGATCTCTTGGCCCAGCGCATCGCAGAGCGCCACCAGCAGCTGCGCGGCGGCCAGGGCGTACGCGGTCGGCGAGGGGTGGAAGCCGTCGGCGGAGAACATCAGTTCGGGAGTGGCCCGGAATTGGGGAGCCAGCAGGTGAGCCAGCGGCACCGGCACCCCGCCGGCGGATCGCACCGACGCCGTCTGTGCGCGGGCGAGCTGTCGGGTCCGCGCGTGCGCCAGCGATCGCAGCGGCTGGGGGATCGCGGAGATCACGCCAAGATCCGGGCAGGTGCCGACGATCACCACCGCGCCACGCGAACGCAGCTTGCGCACGGTCCGGCCCAGCCGTCGGGCAGACTGGCTGATCCCGTTCAGGGCGGTGACGTCGTTGGCGCCGATCATCATCACGGCCGCGTCCGGCGGTGACCCGGCGACGAACATCGCATCGACCTGCCCGCTGACGCCCTTGGAGGTCGCGCCGACAATGGCCTTGGTGCTCAACCGAATACGCTTACCGGTCTGCTCGGCGAGGCCGCGTGCGATCAGCACACCCGGCACTTCTTCGGCGCTCGCGCAGCCGTACCCGGTGGCGGTCGAGTCGCCGAAGATCATCAGGTGCATGTCCGCGGACATGCCACGCTGCCACCGCTGCACCGGCCCGCCGCCCGGGCTGTACACGCCGTCGGCGCGCGGCGGGATGTCCCAGGCCCGGGGGATCACCGTGCGCGCGTGGGTCGCCTGGCCGACCAGCAGGTTTCGCGCGCCCAGATAGGCCGTACCTGTCGAGGCGACTGCGCCCGCCGTGGCCAGGGCGATGGTCGAAAGACGCGGCACCCTCACGGTCACGGGATCATTTTAGATCGGCTGTCGTGTTTGCGCGGACGGCCGACAAACAAAGCGGTCACGTTGTGAATCAGATGTGGTATCAAATCAGACTCTTCAAACGTTCCTTTAAGAAATGCCTGCGAAGCTAAGTTTAACGGGTTGGCTGAACGACTCGGCGCACGATTTGAACTGGGCGCTCGGCTTGCTCGTCACATGCTGTATCGCACTACAAAGGCGTAGGAGTGTCGAGCATGACCGCACCCAGCAAGGTTTCCGGTGCACCCCGGAATGCCGCCCACCTTCGTGACCTGCTGAAGTCACGCAGGGCCGAGGCGCGCAAATTCGCTATCAGCGACGGCGCGCCGGTAGAGGTCCTCGAATCCGGCCCCAGCGTCCAGGGGCGAGTAGCCACACTGGCCTCGCGCGTGACGATCCGGCCGATTCTGACGGCCGGCAGCTATGCCCCCACGTTGCCGTGGCCGTGGGGTCTGATCGACCTCGCAGCCAGGGCATTGCTGCCGGTGTCGGCCACCGTGCGAAACACCGTGAAGTTGCCAAATGCGTCGGCACAATTGGTCCGCGCGCCAGGTGTGTTGCCCGCGGACGGCACCCGGCGGGTGGTGCTCTACTTCCACGGCGGCGCGTTCTTGACCTGCGGAGCAAACTCTCACGGCCGGGTGGTCGAATCGATCTCGAAGTTTGCCGACTCGCCCGTTCTGGTGGTCAACTACCGCCTGTTGCCCAAGCATTCGATCGGTATGGCCGTGCGGGACTGCCACGACGGCTACCGCTGGCTGCGGCGGCGCGGCTTCCAGCCCGATCAGATCGTTCTCGCCGGCGACTCCGCGGGCGGCTACCTCGCGCTGACGCTGGCGCAACGGCTGCAGGAGGAAGGCGAGGAGCCGGCGGCGCTGGTGGCGATCTCGCCACTGTTGCAACTGGCAAAGGAATTCAAGCAAACGCACCCCAATATCAAGATCGATGCGATGTTCGGGGTGAAGGCATTCGACGCGCTCGTCGAATTGGTTGCTAGCGCGGCGAGGAAGAACATCGTCGACGGCAAGGCCGAGGAGATCTACGAACCCCTCGACCACATCAAGCCCGGCCTTCCGCGCACGCTGATCCACGTGTCGGGATCCGAGGTGCTGCTGCACGACGCGCGGTTAGCGGCGAGCCGCCTTGCGGCCGCCGGGGTCCCGGCCGAGGTACGGGTCTGGCCCGGCCAGGTTCACGATTTCCAGCTGGCGGCGCCACTGGTGCCCGAGGCCGTTCGTTCGCTGCGCCAAATCGGGGAGTACATCCGCCAAGCCACCGGCTAGCCGTTCGGCCCCGCACGGCCGGCCCGGGCCCCCTGTTGCACCGAGAGCGGGTGTGCGCGGCCAGAAATCGCCTGAGACGATAAGCGCATGCGAATTGCGCAGCACATCAGTGACATCATCGGCGGCACGCCACTGGTTCGCCTGAACTCCGTCATCCCCGCCGGTGCTGGCACGGTTGCGGCAAAGGTCGAGTACCTCAACCCGGGTGGCAGCTCCAAGGACCGCATCGCGGTGAAGATGATCGACGCCGCCGAGTCCGCCGGTCTGCTCAAGCCGGGCGGCACGATCGTCGAACCCACCTCGGGCAACACCGGTGTCGGGCTGGCGCTGGTGGCCCAGCACCGCGGCTACAAGTGCGTGTTCGTCTGCCCCGACAAGGTCAGCGAGGACAAGCGCAACGTGCTGATCGCCTACGGCGCGGAGGTCGTGGTGTGCCCGACGGCGGTGCCGCCGGAGCACCCGGACAGCTACTACAGCGTCTCCGACCGGCTGGTCCGCGAGATCGACGGCGCCTGGAAGCCCGACCAATACGCCAACCCGCAGGGCCCGGCCAGCCACTACGCGACCACCGGTCCCGAGGTGTGGGCCGACACCGACGGCAGGGTCACCCACTTCGTCGCCGGCATCGGCACCGGAGGGACGATCACCGGGGCGGGCCGCTACCTCAAGGAGGTGTCGGCCGACCGGCCGGAAGGACCCGTGCGCATCATCGGCGCGGACCCTGAAGGGTCGGTGTATTCGGGCGGCACCGGCCGGCCCTATCTGGTGGAGGGCGTCGGAGAGGATTTCTGGCCCGCGGCGTATGACCCGACGGTCCCCGACCAGATCATCGCCGTATCCGACTCCGACTCGTTCGACATGACCAGGCGGCTGGCCCGGGAAGAAGCCATGCTGGTCGGCGGTTCGTGCGGGATGGCCGTGGTGGCCGCGGCAAAGGTGGCCGAGGAGGCCGGGCCCGACGCACTCGTCGTCGTGTTGCTTCCGGACGGCGGCCGCGGCTACATGTCGAAGATCTTCAACGACGCGTGGATGTCGTCGTACGGCTTCCTGCGCACCCGCCTTGACGGCTCGACCGAACAGCCCACCGTCGGCGACGTACTGCGCGGAAAGTCGGGTGCGCTGCCGGACTTGGTCCACACCCACCCGACCGAGACGGTGCGCGACGCCATCGGCATTCTGCGCGAGTACGGGGTGTCCCAAATGCCCGTGGTCGGCGCCGAGCCCCCGGTGATGGCCGGCGAGGTCGCCGGCAGCGTCTCGGAGCGCGAACTGCTTTCGGCCGTCTTCGAGGGCCGCGCCAAATTGGCCGACGCCGTCTCCCAGCACATGAGCCCGCCGTTGCCGATCATCGGTGCCGGCGAGCTGGTCAGCGCAGCCGGAAAGGCGCTGCGCGACTGGGATGCGCTGATGGTCGTCGAGGAAGGCAAACCCGTCGGGGTCATCACCCGATACGACCTGTTGGGCTTTCTGTCGGACGGACCGCGGGTACCGGCAGGGCGGCGTTAACGGCGCATGTCCGTCGCCTCCGCGACAGGTGGCTTCTCAGGTACTGTAATGCGGCTAGTTCAGCTAACCCGCAGTGGAAGGTTGCACCATGACCGATCAGCCGCCGCCCTCTTCGCCGCCTGAACCACCCGGTGGTTATGAACCGGCCTCTGGCGGGTATGAACCCGCTTCTTCCGCTCAGGGTGGTTCCGTCCCGCCACCGCCGCCGCCCGGCGGGGCCTACCCGCCACCGCCGCCGCCGTCTGGCGGGGGATACGCCCCGCCGCCGCCCGGACCGGCGATCCGCGCGTTGCCGACGGACTCGTACACGCCGTGGATCACCCGGGTGCTGGCGCTGCTGATCGACTACCTGCCGTATGCGATCGTGCAGGGCATCGGCACCGGGATCATGTACGCCACCCAGCAGTCGTCCTGCGTCACCGACATCACCCAGTACGACGTCAGCCAATACTGCGTAAGCCAGCCCTCGACGATCGGCCAGTTGGCGCAATGGTTGGCGACGCTGGCGGGCTTGGCGTATTGGCTCTGGAACCGGGGTTACCGCCAGGGCACCACCGGCTCGAGCCTGGGCAAGACCGTGATGAAGATCAAAGTGGTCAGCGAGACGACCGGAGCGCCGATCGGCTTCGGCATGTCCGTCGTGCGCGACCTCGCCCACTTCGTCGACGCCGTCATCTGCTTCATCGGATTCCTGTTTCCGCTGTGGGACGCCAAGCGGCAGACCATCGCCGACAAGATCCTGACGACCGTGGTGCTGCCGATCTGACGGGTCAGGCCGAGCCCATCCGCTGTTCCAGGCCGACCGCGTCGGCCAACTCATCGCGGTGACGCCGCAGGCGGGGATGCTCTTCGCCCAATTCGCCCATCAAATCCCACAGCGCGTCGGCGATCGCGTTGAGCTTGTGCTGCAGCGCGCGATCGCTGCGTGACTGCGTGTTCTGCAGCAACGCCACGAGCAGGAACGTGATGATCGTGGTGACGGTGTTGATCACGAGCTGCCAGGTGTCGATCGTCGGCAGCGCCCAGATGCTGGGCACCCACACGACGACCAGCAGCACACAGATAGCGAAAAACCAAGGTTTGGAAACCCACGTGCTGGTGGTGGTGGCAAAGCGATCGAACAGCGACAGCCTGGCATCGTCGCCGGACGGCATGTCGTTGGATGACTGGTTGGTCGCCGGGTGTCTGTCATCGGCCATTGCGGTCACTCTCCGAGCGGTTGGCGACGGTGCGGTGAACGACGACTACCCGGCCGGTGATTTGCATAACCGCACTCGGCACAATCCGTGGCGCTCATTAGGCTGAACGGCGATGACCGAAAACCCGAACGGACAGCACGCAATCAAGGGACTGGCCACCAAAGCCATTCACGCCGGCTACCGCCCGGATCCCGCGACCGGGGCGGTGAACGCTCCGATCTACGCCAGCAGCACGTTCGCCCAGGACGGCGTCGGCGGTCTGCGCGGCGGGTTCGAATACGCGCGTACCGGCAACCCGACCCGGGCCGCGCTGGAAGCCTCGCTGGCGGCCGTCGAAGGCGGTGCCTTTGGACGGGCGTTCAGCTCCGGCATGGCCGCCACCGACTGTGCCCTGCGCGCCATGCTGCGGCCCGGCGATCATCTGGTCATCCCAAATGACGCCTACGGCGGTACATTCCGCTTGATCGACAAGGTCTTCACGCAGTGGAACGTCGGATACACGCCGGCAGCGCTGTCGGACCTCGACGCCGTGGCGGCCGCGATCACGCCGCAGACCCGGCTGATTTGGGTGGAAACACCGACTAATCCGCTGCTGTCCGTCGCCGACATCGCGGCCATCGCCGACATCGGTAAGCAGCATTCGGCAAAAGTGTTGGTGGACAGCACCTTTGCTTCGCCGGCGCTGCAGCAGGCGTTGACACTGGGTGCCGACGTAGTGCTGCACTCGACGACCAAGTACATCGGTGGCCACTCCGATGTGGTGGGTGGCGCGTTGGTAACCAACGACAAGGCGCTCGACGACGCTTTCGGCTTTCTGCAGAACGGGGCCGGCGCGGTGCCGGGCCCGTTCGACGCCTACCTGACGATGCGCGGCCTCAAGACGTTGGTGCTGCGGATGCAGCGGCATAGCGAAAACGCTTTGGCCGTAGCGGAATTCCTCGCCGGGCACCCGTCGGTCAGCGAGGTGCTCTATCCGGGTCTGCCCACCCACCCCGGGCACGAGGTCGCCGCGCGGCAGATGTCGGGGTTCGGCGGCATGGTGTCGGTGCGTATGCGCGGTGGCCGGGCGGCGGCCGAAAAGCTCTGTGCCGCCACCGAAGTGTTCATCCTGGCCGAATCACTGGGTGGGGTCGAGTCTCTGATCGAGCACCCGAGCGCGATGACGCACGCGTCAACTGCCGGTTCGCAATTGGAAGTTCCCGATGACCTGGTTCGGCTGTCGGTGGGTATCGAGGATGTCAGCGACCTGCTGGCCGACCTCGAACAAGCCCTCGGCTAGTCGTGGTACGGCTCGGCGCTCACCAGCGTGACCTTGACGGTGTTGCCGTTGGGCACGGTGTAGCTGCGCGTCTCGCCGACCTTGGCGTCGATCAGGGCCTCGCCCAACGGCGACTTGGGTGAGTACACCTCGAGCTTGCCGTCCTTGACGCCCTCCTGGCGGGTCGCGATCAGGAAGGTCTCGGTGTCGGACTTGTCCCCGTCGTAGTAGACCTTGACCACCGAACCGGGCAGCGCGATGCCGGATTGCTTGGGCGCCTCGCCGACCTTGGCGTTGTTGAGCAGGTCCTGAAGCTGGCGAATGCGCGCCTCCTGCTGACCCTGCTCTTCGCGGGCGGCGTGGTAGCCGCCGTTCTCCCGCAGATCGCCTTCTTCGCGGCGGTCGTTGATTTCCGCGGCGATGACGGGACGATTCGCGATCAGCTGATCGAGCTCAGCCTTCAGCCGGTCATGTGATTCCTGGGTCAGCCAGGTCACCTGAGTGTCCGTCATCTTGTCGTGCTCCTCGTCGTATTTCTCCGCGTAACCGCGTGAGCTTCTGAACTCCGGTAAAGGGAGTGTCCGTGTCCCGCCCCGTGCTGCCGTGCCGTTGTGCTCACGGCCGCTAATGCAGCAATACACGGTCCCGGGAGGAACCGTGCATTCATCCATGTTACCACCGTGGAAACAGCCGATGACGTCATTTGAGCTCGCCTTTGTATCCGGTCAGGCTGCGCGCAGGTAGCCGGGCACGTCGGTGCCGCATCCGTAAATGTCCGCCATGGCCGGTGGTTGTGAGGATTTCACCGTCGTCGTGACTTGCACCGTGGCCTGCGCGGATGGGCCGACCAATACCTCGCGCCGGCCCGTCTCGCTGCCGTCCTTTGCGCGCACGCGCACGATGCAGTCCACCGGCCGCGACGGATCAGATCGCGTCACGCTGATCGTGACCGACGCCGTTTCGGGGTCGACCACCTGGTAACCGGCCAGCGAACCCGAGACGTCGCTGGTGCCCAGCCGTTGGTAGCCGACGACCGCGATGCCGATGCCGGCCGCGAGAACCAGCACACCCAGCGCGATCGCCACCCGGCGTCGCGAGACCGCAGACAGGCGCGCGCGCCCGTAGCGGGCCTCGGGGCGTGGAATGGAAGTCTGGGTCATGGCTGTTTCACGGGTGGGCTTATGTGCTGCCGGAGGACGGCCGACAGCACGCAACATCGGGAAACTGGAATTATAGGGTCCTTATAGGCTCGAAGGGAGACCAGCGGACCGACAAGGGGACACGTGAGCGAACTGCGGTTGATGGCGGTGCACGCACACCCCGACGACGAATCCAGCAAGGGTGCGGCCACACTCGCCCGGTATGCCGACGAGGGCCACCGCGTGCTGGTCGTGACGTTGACCGGTGGCGAGCGCGGCGAGATCCTCAATCCGGCGATGGACCTGCCTGACGTGCAGGAGCACATCGCCGAGATTCGCCGCGACGAAATGGCCAAGGCTGCCGAAATCCTCGGCGTCGAGCACACCTGGCTCGGCTTCGTCGATTCCGGTCTGCCCAAGGGCGATCCGCCGCCGCCGCTGCCCGACGGCTGCTTCGCGCTGGTGCCGTTAGCGGAGTCCGTCGAGGCGCTGGTGCGCGTCGTGCGCGAGTTCCGCCCACACGTGATCACTACGTACGACGAAAACGGCGGCTACCCGCATCCGGATCACATTGCCTGCCATCAGGTTTCGGTCGGCGCCTACGAAGCGGCCGGCGATCATGCCCGTTTCCCGGACGCCGGTGAGCCCTGGGCGGTGTCCAAGCTGTACTACGTCCACGGCTTCCTGCGCCAGCGGATGCAGCTGCTGCACGACGAGGCGATCAAGCACGGTCACGAACCCCCGTTCCAGAAGTGGCTCGAGCACTGGAAACCCGAGCACGATCCGTTCGAGTCCCGGGTGACCACCCGGGTGGAGTGCTCGGAATATTTCAGCCAGCGCGACGACGCGCTGCGCGCGCATGCCACCCAGATTGACCCGAAGGCGGACTTCTTCGCCGCCCCGATTGCCTGGCAGCAGCGGCTGTGGCCGACTGAGGAATTCGAGTTGGCGCGCTCCCGGGTGCCCATCCGTTTGCCCGAGGACGATCTGTTCAGCGGAATCGAGAATCACACGTGAGACACCTTTTGCTCACGGTGATCGCTGACGGGACACCGCAGCACACGGGGCCCGACTTCGGCAAGGCCAGTCCGATCGGCTTGCTGGTCGTCGTGCTGTTGTTGATCGCCACCTTGTTTCTGCTGCGTTCGATGAACAAGCAACTCAAGAAGGTGCCCGAGTCGTTCGACCCCAAGCATCCCGAGCCCGATCAGGCGGCCGACGAAGGCACCGACACGGTCGGGCCACCCCGCGACGAGGCCCCGGGGTCGGCGAACGGACGGGTGTCAGGGCCCGGCGATGAGCCCGGCTGAATCGTCCTCGGTCAACACTCTCGGGCTGGCTACCAGCCCTTATTTGCGTCAACACGCCGACAACCCGGTGCACTGGCAGCAGTGGACTCCCGAGGCGATGGAAGACGCCGCGCAACGCGATGTGCCGATCCTGCTGTCGATCGGCTACGCCGCGTGCCACTGGTGTCATGTGATGGCCCACGAATCGTTCTCCGACGACGAGGTGGCGGCCGCGATGAACGCGGACTTCGTCTGCGTCAAGGTCGACCGCGAGGAACGGCCGGACATCGATGCGGTCTACATGAACGCGACCGTCGCGCTCACCGGGCACGGCGGCTGGCCGATGACGTGTTTCCTGACCCCGGACGGGCGGCCCTTCTTCTGCGGCACCTATTACCCGAAAGATGGTTTTCTGCAACTTCTTTCGGCCGTCGCCGAAACGTGGCGGCAACGCCGCGGCGAGGTCGAGGAGGCATCCGACCACATCGCCGATGAGTTACGCAAGATGTCCGGGGCCCTGGTGGGGCTGCCCTCCGGTGGCCCGGACGTCGACCCGGCACTGTGCGATCACGCGGTCGCCGCGGTGCTGGGCGAGGCGGACATGGCGCACGGCGGGTTCGGCGGCGCGCCGAAGTTCCCGCCGTCGGCGGTGCTGGAAGCACTGCTGCGCCATTACGAGCGCACCGGATCGTCGTCGGCGCTGGAGGCCGTCGAACGCACCGGCAATGCGATGGCGCGCGGCGGCATCTACGACCAATTGGCCGGGGGATTTGCCCGCTACAGCGTCGACAATGCTTGGGTAGTACCGCATTTCGAGAAGATGTTGTATGACAACGCGCTGCTGTTGCGCGGCTACGCGCATTGGGCCCGACGCACCGGGGATCCGTTGGCCCGCCGGGTTACCGCGCAGACCGCGCGATTCCTGCTCGACGAATTGGCCGACGGCGACATGTTCACCTCGTCGCTGGACGCCGACGCCGACGGCCGCGAGGGGTCGACGTATGTCTGGACGCCGCAGCAGTTGACCGAGGTGCTCGGTCCCGACGACGGCCCCTGGGCCGCTGAGGTGTTCGCGGTCACCGAGTCCGGGACCTTCGAACACGGCACGTCGGTGCTGCAACTTCCCGGCGATCCCGACGATCCGCAACGCCTCGAACGTGTGCGGGTCGCGCTGCTGGCCGCGCGGCGCACCCGGATCCAGCCGGGACGCGACGACAAAGTCGTCACGTCGTGGAATGGCCTGGCGATCACCGCGCTGGCGGAGGCCAGTGTGGCCCTAGAAGATCCCGAGTTGGCCCGCGCGGCTCGGCGGTGCGCGACGGCGCTGCTGGATCTGCATGTGGTCGGCGGCCGGCTGCGGCGGGCCAGCCTCGGTGGGGTGGTCGGCGAGAGCGCCGCCATCCTGGAGGACCACGCGATGCTGGCCACCGGGCTGTTGGCGCTGTATCAGCTGACCGTCGAGGACGTCTGGCTGACGGCGGCATGCGAGTTGCTCGACACCGCGCTGGCGCATTTCGCCGATCCACAGCGACCCGGCCGCTGGTACGACACCGCCGACGATGCCGAACAGCTGATGCTGCGCCCGGCCGATCCGCTGGACGGGGCGACGCCGTCGGGCGCGTCGGCGATCACCGAGGCGCTGCTGACCGCGGCGCATCTGGTCGGCAGTGTGGACGCGCCGCGCTACCTGCGAGCGGCGACCGAGGCGCTGGCCGCGCACTCGGTACTGCTGGCCAAGGCCCCGCGGTCGGCCGGGCATTGGATCTCGGTCGCCGAAGCCGCGGTCCGGGGCCCGCTGCAGATCGCGATCGCGTGCCACTCGCCACGGTCACCCCTGCTGACCGACGCCCGCCGGCTCGCTCCCGGCGGGGCGATCGTGATGGGCGGAAAGATGGACACGTCGGCACTGCTGGTCGGCCGCGACCGGGTGCGCGGCGCCGACGCCGCCTACGTGTGCCGCGGTCGTCTGTGCGATCTGCCGGTGACCCGGCCGGCCGACCTGGCCGCCGCCCTCGCCGTGCCCGCGCGGTAGACCGCCGCGAGGCAAGACCGCCGCGAAACTGTATTCCGCTACCCGTTTCCCGAGTAACGCCGTCGCTAGTTGCAGTCTCGCGGGGATGGCTCAGAACACCACGAACCACATCGCGATGTAGTGGCAGATCGCCGCGACCGCGGTGCAGGCGTGGAAGAACTCGTGGTAGCCGAACGTCGACGGCCATGGGTCGGGCCAGCGTAGCGCGTAGAGAATGCCGCCGATGCTGTACAAGGCGCCGCCGACGAACAGCAGCACCATCGCGGCCACCCCGGCGTTGTGCAGGATTTCGCCGGTGTACCAGACCGCCACCCAGCCCAGCAGGATGTAGAGCGGCACCCCGACCCAGCGCGGTGCCGACGGCCACAGCATCTTCAGCAGGATCCCGGCCGCCGCGCCGCCCCACACGATCCAGAGCACCACGTGCCCGTCGTGCGGTGACAGCGCCAGCAACGCGAACGGCGTATAGCTACCCGCAATGAACACGAAGATCATCGAATGGTCGGCCCGCTTCATCCACTTCGTGGCGGTGGCCGACTTCCAGTGCACGCGGTGATACGTCGCGCTGACGGTGAACATGATGATGGTGGCGAAGGTGTAGAGCAGCGTCGCCAGCCCGGCCCGGGTGGAGCCCACCGCCCAGGACACCGCGACCAGCGATGCGCCCGCGAAGACCGCGGTGCCGGCGGAATAGACGTGGATCCAGCCGCGGAACCGTGGCTTGGTCAGCACCCGGGTGACGCCGTCGACGAGCTGCTGCGCGGCATTGGCAGCGTGTCCCTGCGATTCGGGCTGCGCCGGGGCGGCCGTGCTGGTCTCGGTCCTCATATCGGTCAACGTTAGCGTTCGCGGACGGAAGGCGATCTGTGACTTGCGCCGAGATCGCCGGAAATTCCGCTCCGGAATCGGCTGTCGCTCACAGTAGGGTGGATCCTCGTGGAGATCATTCCGCCGCGGCTCAAAGAGCCGTTGTATCGGGTGTACGAGCTGCGGCTGAAGCAGGAACTGGCCGGCTCGAAAGCCGAGCTACCGCGGCACATCGCGGTGTTGTGCGACGGCAACCGGCGATGGGCGCGCGACGCGGGATACGACGACGTCAGCTTCGGCTACCGGATGGGCGCGGCGAAGATCGCCGAGATGCTGCGATGGTGTCAGGAAGCCGGTGTGGAGATGACCACGGTCTATCTGCTGTCCACCGAAAACCTGCAACGCGATCCCGATGAGCTGGCCGGGCTGATCGAAGTCATCACTGACGTGGTCGAGGAGATCTGCGCGCCGGCCAACCGGTGGAGCGTGCGCACGGTCGGCGACCTGGAACTGCTCGGTGACGAGCCGGCCCGCCGGTTGCGCGACGCGGTCGAATCCACGCCCAGCGTCGCGCCGTTTCACGTCAACGTGGCCGTCGGCTACGGCGGGCGGCAGGAGATCGTCGGCGCGGTGCGCGCGTTGTTGAGCAAGAAACTCGCCAATGGCGCCACGGCCGAGGAGCTTGTCGAGGCGGTGACGGTCGACGCCATTTCCGAGAACCTCTACACCTCCGGGCAGCCCGACCCCGATCTGGTGATCCGCACCTCGGGCGAGCAACGGCTGTCGGGGTTTCTGCTATGGCAGAGCGCCTATTCGGAGATGTGGTTCTGCGAAACGCACTGGCCGGCGTTTCGTCGCGTCGACTTCCTGCGTGCGCTGCGCGACTACAGCCTGCGCAATCGCCGGTACGGCAAGTAGGCCTTAAGCCGCAGGTTGCCGACATGCCACACTGAGTAGATGGCTGCGCTGTCGGCGGTGGTGTTCACGCTGAGCGCCTGGCTGGGCCTGTATCTGGCGGCCCGCGATCCGCGCAAACCCGTCCTGGTGCTGGCGGCGACCGGGCTGTGCGGTTTCGCGCTTGTGGTGGCGCTGGACGCGGTGCGGACCGCCAGCCCCGCGTACGCACAGCTGCTCAGCCGCGTCGAGATCTACCTGGCGACCGTTCCCGGCGTGGCGTGGTTCGCGGTGCTCGTCGAGCTGTCCCGGCCCAGCGACGGCTGGCGGGCTCGCACCCGCGAGCTGCTGCTGGTGGCCGGGGTCGCCGCGCTGACCCTGTGCGGGGCAATGCTGGCCGGCAGCGTCGACGGGCCGCTGCGGCCGGGACACTGGCTGATGTTCGCGGTGATCTCGGTGTCGACCCTGGGCGCGATGGTTGTCGCGCTGCGCCGCCCGCGACGGCCGCGGCCGGCCGTGGGGCTGGCCATCACCGCGACTCTGTTCTTCGCGCTGGGCAACGCCATCCTGATCATTCCGCTGGGTCTGGTGCCCAGTTGGGTTGCGCTGGCGTCGACAAGCTGCGACGTCCTTGGGCTCGGGATCGCCGTCGCCCTGTGGGACGCGTTCGACGAAGGCCAGGCGTTGCGCGCCGACATGCTCCGCTCGTTCGCCGGTTCGGTGGCGGTGGCGGCGCTGTTCGGCGGCCAGGCGCTGATCGGGTTGGCGGTGACCCGCCACGATCCTGCCGCGCAGACCGCGCTGACCGTGCTGTTGTTCACCAGCGTGGCGGTGGCGATCACCGTGCAAGTGCTCGCCGATCCGCTGGCCGGGGTGCTCGACCGGCTGGCGTTCTCGAAATCGCCTGCGCTGCGGGCAGATCGGGCCGCGCTGCGGCACACCGGTGCGGCGCTGCCGCTGCGCCAGGAGCATCCGCTCGCGGACGTCGACGATGTCACGTTCGTCAGGCTCACCCGCCGCGCCCTGGGCCACTACGGCGACCTGAGCAAGCTGGTCGCGAGCCCGCTGACGGCGTTGCCGGTGATCGACGAGCGGCTGGCCGCCCGCGGCGCACCCGACCATCCGGTCGAGCGCGCCAACGAGCTCAAGGCCGTGCTCGCCGACGGCATTTCGCGGTTGAAGCCGCGTGATGGTGGCGATTTCGGAACCACCGAAGAGTGGCGGTACTACAACTCGCTGTATTTCCCGTACGTCGTCGGGGTGCGCGCCTACGCGCAGAACGCCACCGCCTCGGGCCTGGATCCGACCGCGCGACAGGCCTGGCACTGGTTCGTCACCGAGGTCCCGCAGCGTTCGCTGCACAACTGGCAAAACGCCGCGGCCCGGCTTATCGCCGCTGATCTACGCGGACGCATCGCCGTCCCCAGCGATTAGCTCGACGCCTCGCTGTCTGCCTGATCTGTACAGCCTGCTGCGTTTCCCGGATGACAACGCCGGTTGTTATGGCGACGTGCGCCATCTTCGGCTGGACTGGCAACGAATACGGGTAGGTACGGCCGGATGGCCGGGCCCATACCATTCCGAGTCTGCAAGGGGGACTTATGTTTTCGCCAACACTTCCGCCCGCCCAATTCGCGCGGGGTCTGGAATTCGCCCGCCATCACGTCGGTCAGCTCTACCAGCGCATGGTCCCGCCGCAGGTTGCGATGATGGAAATGATCACGAATGCCTGGGCCGCGCAGGCGATTACCGCTGCGGCCGATCTCGGCATCGCCGATGCGCTGGCCATGGGGCCGTTGAACGTCGACGAGTTGGCCGACGCAGTCGATGCGGATGCCGACACCGTCAGTCGTCTGCTGCGGGCGTTGATCTCACGTGGCATTTTCCGTCGTCGCCGCGACGGACGCTACGACCTCACCCCGCTCGCGGACACGCTGCGCACCGACAGTGACGGGTCGCTGCGCGCATTCGCGCGCTTCGTGGGATCACCCCAGCAACGCGAGCACTGGAGCCGCCTCACGCAATCGATTCGCACCGGCCGGGCCGTCATCCCGGAACTGCGCGGCAAGCCCGCCTTCGAATACATCGTGGGGGAGCCCGAACTCGACGCGATCTTCAACGACGCCATGACCGACCTCTCCGAACTTGAAATCCCGCCGGTGGTCGCGGGCTACGACTTCAGTCGTTTCGGGACAATCGTCGACGTCGCCGGCGGACATGGCCGGCTGCTCGCCGCGATCCTGAACGCCACACCACAAGCCCGGGGCATCCTGTTCGACCAACCACACGTCGTTTCGGGTGCCCCGGCATTGCTCGAGGAGCACGGTGTCGCGGACCGGGTCAAGCTGGTCGAAGGCTCTTTCTTCGAATCCGTCGCCGACGGTGGCGACGCCTACCTGCTCAAGCACATCATCCACGACTGGCCGGACGACGAGGCCGTACAGATTCTCAGCAACATCCGCAAAGCCGCCGGGGTTGGCAAGCAGGTCTTGATCCTGGAATTCGTGATGCCGCGACACGGCCGGGAATTCCCAGGCAACTGGCTGGATTTGGAGATGCACATCGCGGCGGGCGCTCGCGAGCGCACCGCTGGCCAATACGGTCGGCTGCTCAGCCGCGCCGGTTTCCGGCTCACCCGCGTCGTCGAAACGGCCTCATCGCTGAGCATCGTCGAAGCGGTCGCCGTGTAATCCCACATTCGCCGCCGAACACGGGAATACCTGGCGGTAATCCCTGGTCATTTCTTGCGTGGCAGGAGTTGGCAGTGCCACGCGTCGATATGGCAGTGCTCCGGCGGGACGCTCAAACCAGTTCGACACAACCGTCATCGCGAGGAGTAAGCCAATGTCCGCTATCACCGGTATGCCGACCAGACATCTGTACGACGCGACCGACTCGCTGTTGCGTTTCGCGATGCGTGCAGACGCCACGTTGACGGGACTGTGCGGTCTCGCCATCGCCTGCATCGCTGACCTGAGCGCCAACCTGGAATACGGCATCGGAGCCCTGTTCGTGCTGTACGGCCTGGTGGTGTACGGCCTGACGGGCCTTGCCGACCTACGGACAGCCGGCGTCGGCGTCGTCGTCGCGAACATCGTGGTTGCGCTCGGCTCCGTCGAGGCCGTCGAAGCGGTGCCGATGACCGCGACCGGGGTCGCCGCGACGCTGGCCATCGGCGTCTACGCCGCGGCGTTTGCCTGGCTGCAATACCTGGGGGTGCGTCGATTGCCCGCGTAGGCACCCCCGTCCCGCCGATGCGGGGCGCCGCGGGGCTTTTTCAGGGCCCGGCGAGCGCCCCGCTTCGGCCTTTTCCGGACTCTCGGGGGCGTCAGAGCTTGCGCAGCCGTAACCGGTTGATGGAGTGGTCGGCATCCTTGCGCAGCACCAGGGTGGCGCGGGGACGGGTCGGCAGAATGTTCTCGACCAAATTGGGCCGGTTGATCGAGCGCCAGATCTCGCGGGCGGCGGCGACCGCCTTGGTGTCGTTGAGGGCCGAGTAGTGGTGGAAGTGCGATGCCGGATCGGCGAAGGCGGTGCTGCGCATCGCCAGGAACCGGGAGACGTACCACTGTTCGATGTCTTCGATCCGGGCGTCCACGTAGAGCGAGAAGTCGAACAGGTCCGACACCATCAGGGTCGGACCTGTTTGCAAGACGTTGAGGCCCTCCAGGATCAGGATGTCCGGATGGCGGACCACGTGTTTGGCTCCCGCGATGATGTCGTAGCGCAGGTGTGAGTACACCGGCGCACACGCGTAGTCGGAGCCTGATTTGACCGAGGTGACGAACCGCATCAGCGCCCGACGGTTGTAGCTTTCCGGAAAACCCTTGCGGTGCATCAGGTTTCGTCGTTCCAGCTCGGCATTCGGGTAGAGGAAGCCGTCGGTGGTCACCAGGTCGACGCGCGGGTGGTGATCCCAGCGCGCCAGCAACGCCTGCAGCACACGCGCGGTCGTCGACTTCCCGACCGCCACACTTCCGGCCACGCCGATGATGAACGGTACCGGCCGGTCCGGGTTCTGCTGCGGCTCACCGAGGAATTCCGCAGTGGCAGCGAACAATCGCTGTCGCGCCGCGACCTGGAGGTGGATGAGCCGGGCCAGGGGCAGATACACCTCTTCGACCTCCAGGAGGTCGATCTGCTCGCCGAGACCACGCAGACCGACAAGCTCCTCTTCAGTGAGGGCCAGCGGCGTCGACATACGCAACGCGCGCCACTGCTTTCGGTCGAACTCCACATATGGGCTCGGCTCGCTCAGCCGGGGCATAGTGCCAGTGTGGCAGGGACGATCCCGCGCCAGACGGCTGGGCTGGTAAAAGGCGCGGATCGCGGATCGCACGGGTGCGGGGCCAACCGCCGACCACGCAGGCGTTGCCGGCCGACTAGTCTCGTTCGCATGTCAGCCGACTCGACCCACACCGCCATCTCCACCACGTCACCCGGTGCCGAATACGCCGACACCGCGACCGCCGCCTACCGCGCCGCACTGCAGGTGGTCGAGTCCGTCGAACCTCGCATCGCCGCGGCGACGCGCAAAGAGCTCGCTGACCAACGTGATTCGCTGAAGCTGATCGCCAGCGAGAACTACGCGTCGCCCGCGGTGCTGCTGACCATGGGCACCTGGCTGTCGGACAAGTACGCCGAGGGCACCATTGGGCACCGGTTCTACGCGGGTTGTCAGAACGTCGACACAGTAGAAAGCGTCGCCGCCGAGCACGCCCGTGAGCTGTTCGGTGCACCACATGCCTACGTGCAGCCACACTCGGGCATCGACGCCAACCTCGTTGCCTACTGGGCGATCCTGGCTACCCGGGTCGAGGCGCCGGGTCTGGCCGAGCTCGGCGCCAAGCATGTCAACGACTTGTCGGAGGCGGACTGGGAGAAGCTGCGCGCCAAGTTGGGCAACCAGCGGCTGCTGGGCATGTCGCTGGATGCCGGCGGGCATCTCACTCACGGCTTCCGGCCCAACATCTCCGGCAAGATGTTTCACCAGCGCAGTTACGGCACCGATCCCGACACCGGGTTCATCGACTACGGCGCCGTCGCGGCCGCCGCGCGGGAGTTCAAGCCGCTGATCCTGGTGGCCGGTTACTCGGCCTACCCGCGCCGGATCAATTTCGCGACGATGCGTGAGATCGCCGACGAGGTCGGCGCCACCCTGATGGTGGACATGGCGCACTTCGCCGGCCTGGTCGCGGGAAAGGTGTTCACCGGCGACGAGGATCCGGTGCCGCACGCCCACGTCACGACGACCACGACCCACAAGTCCTTGCGCGGTCCCCGCGGCGGCCTCATTCTCTGCCAACCCGAATACGCCGACGCCGTCGACAAGGGCTGCCCGATGGTGCTGGGCGGGCCGCTGTCGCACGTGATGGCGGCCAAGGCGGTCGCGCTGGCCGAGGCGCGGCAGCCCGCGTTCCAGGCCTATGCGCAGCGGGTCGCCGACAACGCCCAGGCCCTGGCCGACGGCTTCCTCAAGCGCGATGCCCGGCTGGTCACCGGGGGCACCGACAACCACATCGTGCTGCTCGACGTCACCTCGTTTGGCCTGACCGGACGCCAAGCCGAGTCGGCCCTGCTCGACGCCGGCGTCGTGACCAACCGCAACGCCATTCCTGCCGACCCGAACGGCGCCTGGTACACCAGCGGGATCCGGCTCGGCAGCCCCGCGCTGACCACCCGCGGCTTCGGTCCGGACGAATTCGACCGGGTGGCCGAGCTGATGATCGATGTGCTGACCAATACGGCACCGCAAGGCAGCTCCAAGGCCAAGTACTCAGTGGCCGACGGCACCGCCGAACGGGTCAACGCGGCCGCCGCCGAATTGTTGGCCGCCAATCCGCTGTACCCGGGTCTGACGGTTTAGATTCCGCTCGTTGGCCGCGACACGGCGCGGCCAACTTTTTTAACCTGTGTCGATCGGTTACAGTAACCGCATGGCACAGAAACCTGTCGCTAACGCGCTGACCCTGGAACTCGAGCCGGTCGTCGAGGCCGAAATGGACCGTCACCTGTCCACCGACGACATCTGGTTCGCCCATGACTACGTACCGTTCGACCGGGGCGAGAACTTCGCTTTCCTGGGCGGACGCGACTGGGACCCGTCCAGCATGACGCTGCCCCGGGAATTCACCGACGCCTGCGAGATCCTGCTGTTGCTCAAGGATGACCTGGCCGCTCACCACCGTGAGCTCGTCGAGCACTTCATTCTCGAGGACTGGTGGGGCCGCTGGCTGGGCCGCTGGACCGCCGAAGAGCATCTGCACGCCATCGCGCTGCGCGAGTACCTCGTGGTGACCCGTGAGGTCGATCCCACCGCCAACGAAGAGGCCCGCGTCGAGTACTTGATGCAGGGCTACCGCGCCGACCACTACACCCAGGTGGAAACCCTGGTGTACATGGCGTTGACCGAGCGCACCCACGCCGTCTACTGCCGCAATCTGGCCGCCAAGCTCGAGGAGCCGATTCTGGCCGGGCTGGTCGACCGGATCTACCGCGACGAGGTGCGCCACGAGCTGTTCTTCTCCAACCTCGTCGCGCACTGCCTGACCTACACCCGCGACGAGACGATCGACGCGATCGCCAAGCGCGCGGCCGAACTGCAGGTCGTGGGTGCCGACATCCGGGCTTACCAGGACAAGGTGCAAAACGTCGAGGCCGCCGGAATTTTCGGGCCCGCCGATCTGCGCCAGGCGATCGCCGACCGCATCACCGAGTGGGGCGTCGCTGACGAGCCCAAACTGCGGCAGTTCCTCGGCGGCTGAGCCGGCCGCCGCGGGCGTTCACCCGGCTCGCGGTCCTCATCACATCTCGGCGTCGGCGCGCCTGCGCTGCTGCGAAGCGGCGACGAGAGTAGCGTCATTCTCGATGGTCAGCGTCTTGCTCAGCTGCCAGGGCGGCACCTCCGTCACCACAACGGGAAGGGCCGGCCCCGGTCCTGGTGTCGCAGTTCCCGCCGACATGCCTGTGCGGGTCCGCGCGGGCTTATCCCGCTCGAGGAGCGCTACGTGACCGAAATCCGGACCTACGTGATCGACACTTCCGTGCTGCTGTCCGACCCGTGGGCATGTAGTCGGTTCGCCGAACACGAGGTGGTGGTTCCGCTGGTGGTGATCAGCGAACTGGAGGCCAAACGCCACCACCATGAGTTGGGATGGTTTGCTCGACAGTCGCTGCGATTGTTCGACGATCTGCGGCTGGAGCACGGACGGCTGGATCAGCCCATTCCGGTTGGGACACAAGGCGGTACGCTGCACGTCGAGCTCAACCACACCGATCCGAGCGTGCTGCCGGCCGGTTTCCGGACCGAGAGCAACGACTCCCGGATCCTGAGCTGCGCGGCCAACCTCGCCGCCGAAGGCAAGCGGGTGACGCTGGTCAGCAAGGACATTCCACTGCGCGTCAAGGCCGCCGCGGTGGGCTTGGCCGCCGACGAGTACCACGCGCAAGACGTGGTGGCCTCGGGCTGGTCGGGGATGCAGGAGATCGAGACCGCGACCGAGGACATCGACGCGCTCTTCGCCGACGGCGAGATCGATCTGGTCGAAGCGCGAGACCTCCCGTGCCACACCGGAATTCGACTGCTGGGCGGCAGCTCGCACGCGCTGGGGCGGGTGACGGCGGCCAAACGGGTCCAGCTGGTTCGCGGTGACCGCGAGGTGTTCGGGCTGCGCGGCCGCTCCGCCGAGCAGCGCGTCGCGCTCGACCTGCTGCTCGACGAGTCGGTGGGCATCGTGTCGCTGGGCGGCAAGGCCGGAACCGGCAAGTCGGCGTTGGCCCTGTGTGCCGGTCTCGAGGCGGTGCTGGAACGGCGAACCCAGCGCAAAGTCGTGGTCTTCCGTCCGCTGTACGCCGTGGGCGGCCAGGAGCTGGGCTACCTGCCCGGCAGCGAGAGCGAGAAGATGGGCCCCTGGGCGCAGGCCGTCTTCGACACCCTGGAAGGTCTGGCCAGCCCGGCCGTCCTGGAGGAGGTGCTGTCGCGCGGCATGCTCGAGGTGTTGCCGCTGACCCACATTCGCGGGCGTTCGCTGCACGACTCGTTCGTGATCGTCGACGAGGCGCAGTCGCTGGAGCGCAACGTCTTGCTGACCGTGCTGTCCAGGCTGGGCACCGGGTCGCGGGTGGTGCTCACCCACGACATCGCCCAGCGCGACAACCTGCGGGTGGGCCGCCATGACGGTGTCGCGGCCGTGATCGAGAAGCTCAAGGGACACCCGCTGTTCGCGCACATCACTCTGCTGCGCAGCGAGCGGTCGCCGATCGCCGCGCTGGTCACCGAGATGCTCGAGGAGATCGCCGGGCCGCACTGAGCCGGGCCTTTCCGACTTTTTCCGACTCGAGTGTGCATCCAGGGCGCCCTGCACGCACACTCGACGCCCGGGTCGCACCCGCGAGGGTGAGTAAGCTTTTACAGTGCGCAAACGACCCGACAGCCAGGCCTGGCGCTATTGGCGGACCGTGTTCGGTGTCGTGGCCGCCGGTGCGGTGCTGGTGATCGGCGGCCTGACCGGTCACGTGACGCGCGCCGACAATCTGAGCTGCTCGGCGGTCAAGTGCGTGGCACTGACGTTCGACGACGGGCCGAGCCCGTTCGACGAGCGCCTGCTGCAGGTCCTAAAGGACAACGACGCCAAGGCCACCTTTTTCGAGATCGGCAACAAGGTGGCCGCCAATCCGGCCGGCGCCAAGCGCGTCGCCGATGCCGGCATGGAAATCGGCAGTCACACCTGGGAACACCCCAACATGACGACCATCCCGCCCGAAGACATCGCCGCGCAGTTCACCAAGGCCAACGACGCGATCAACGCCGCGACCGGGCGCACCCCGACGCTGTATCGTCCGGCCGGCGGGCTGTCCACACCCGACGTACGCCAGACCGCCGGCCGCTATGGCCTAGCCGAAATCCTCTGGGATGTCATCCCTTTCGACTGGGCAAACGATTCGAACACCGCCGCGACACGGTACATGCTGATGACCTACATCAAGCCCGGCTCGGTGGTGCTGTTCCACGACACCTACTCGAGCACCGTTGACCTGGTGTACCAGTTCATTCCGGTACTCAAGGCCAACGGCTATCGCCTGGTGACGGTCAGCGAACTGTTGGGGCCGCGGGCACCGGGCAGCAGCTACGGCAGCCGGGAGAACGGGCCGCCCGCCAACGAGCTGCACGACATCCCGCCCGCCGACATTCCGACGCTGCCCAATACTCCGTCACCCAAGCCGATGCCGAACTTCCCGATCACCGACATCCCGGGCCAGAACTCGGGTGGGCCGAACAACGGTGCGTGAGCTCCGCGCGGCTACCTTTAGGGGGTGAGCACAGCGGACGGGCGCCAGGCGCGAGAATCGCGCGAGCCCGCGGCGATATCCGAGGCGCCGCAGCGCAAGTCGGCCCGCAGACTGTTGACCGAATACGCGGTCGACCTTGCCCTGTCGTACATCATCGCCGTCATCGACGTCGCCGCCATCCTGATTCCGCTGCGGGGACACACGTCCGCGGCCACTAGCGTCGTCTTCGCGCAGAAAGACGCCGCGATCGTGGTGGCGCTGGTGGTCCTGGGCATCGTCGGCGTCGCGGTGGCCGGAGTGTTCAGCCTCCTTCCGACCGTGCGCTGGTATGCCGCCGGCCAGGAACCCACCACCGCGCAACGGGAAGTCGCGATGCGGCTGGCCGGACGGCAGACGGCCATCCTGGTGGCGGCCTGGGGTGTGGCCGGGGGCATCTTCGTGTTGCTCAATCTCGGTGGCGGCCCGGCCCTGTTGCTTCCGATGGCGCTCGGGGTGGTGCTCGGTGGGCCGGCCGCCGCGGGCACCGGGATGCTGCTCGCGCAACGGACGCTGCGCCCGATCATGGGCGCGGCGACCCGGGGCCTCGAGCCCCGGTTGGCGGTGCCCGGAGTGTTCGCACGACTGGTCATGCTCTGGTTTCTGGTCAGCGCACTGCCGATCGGCGTCATCGCAACCCTGGTGGTGCTGCGCACCTACGGTTGGCTGATTCAGAAGTCCGCGTCGCTGGACGTGCCGATCCTGGTGGTGTCACTGGCCGCGCTGCTGCTCGGGCTGCCCACGATGATCTTGACGTCGCGATCGATTTCGGACCCGATCGGCGAAGTCGTCGACGCGATGGCTCAGGTCGAGCGCGGCAACATCGACACCACCGTCGGCGCGTACGAGCGATCCCAAATCGGGCGCCTACAAACGGGATTCAACCGCATGGTGGCCGGCCTCGCCGAGCGTGACCGGCTACGCGACCTGTTCGGTCGTCACGTCGGGGCCGACGTCGCCCAGCGCGCGATCGAAAAGGGTGCGACGCTGTCGGGCGAAGTGGCCGAGGCGGCGGTGCTGTTCATCGATCTGGTGGGTTCGACTCAGCTCGCCGAAAGCCGTCCGCCCCAAGAGGTTGCCGACGTGCTCAACGACTTTTTCCGCATCGTGGTCGACGCCGTCGACGAGCACGGCGGCCTGATCAACAAATTCGCGGGCGACGCGGCGCTGGCAATCTTCGGCGTACCGTTGCATACCGGCGAGCCGTCATCGTCGGCACTGGCCACGGCGCGCACGCTGGGGACCCAACTGCGCCGTCTCCCCGTGGATTTCGGTATCGGGGTGTCGGCGGGCCGGGTCTTCGCCGGCAACATCGGCGCCGAAAACCGGTATGAATACACGGTAATCGGAGATGCGGTCAACGAAGCCGCACGCCTGGCGGATCTGGCTAAGACTTCGGATCGGCGCATCCTGTGCTCGGCGGCGGCCATCGATCGGGCCGACGAGGCCGAACAAGGTCACTGGGTCCAGTGCTATTCCACCGTGCTGCGCGGCCGCTCGGAAACCACCCATGTGTCGGCGCCCGCCTGAAACCGCCTTACTTGGAGACCTTCAGCGATCCGATCACCTGGCTGAGCAGTCCGGCCGAGGCTGAATCGCCGATCGGCGTTGCGCCCAGGAAGATGGTGACCGGCTTGGTGTCGACCGCGATGATGACCACGGAGTCGCCCTTCACCTTGCGGGCGGGGTCGGCGATCGTGATATCGGCGTCCACCCGGGCAGCCTTGATTCCCTCGACCGTGATCGACGACTTCTTGATCGGACCCAACGTCGGTGAGGCGTTCGAATAGCCGGGGCCTTCGGCCACACAATTCATCAACTTCGCGGCCTGCGTGCTGACGTCCATGCTGGGAACGAAGTTGGTGATCGCGACCTCGGCCTGCATCACCCACTGGCTGGCGCCTGGCACCTCCTGCGCTAGCCCCACGGCGCCAATGAGATTCGGAGTCTGGTCATCCGAGAACGGCATCCATCCGGGTGCCGCGGTGGCCGGAAACGACAACTTGCCCGCCTTGATCGGCGCGCCGCCCGCGGGCTTATCGCCACCGGACACGTTGGGCGTGCAATCGCTGGCGGTCTGACCCGAACCACCCGGCTGCTGCGACGTCGGCGCGATGGTCGTCGTCGACGGATTGGCTTTGGGTCCATTGGGTTCGTTGTTCAGGCTGACGACGAGGATCACCACCAGCGCAATGACGCCCAGCACCGCGATGCCGGCGACGATCAGCCAAGGCATGTTCGACCGAGGCCCGTTCGGTGGCGGTCCCGGTGGGTAGGAGCCGGGCGGCCAGCCGGGGGGATATTGCGGTGCCCCGGCCTGACCGTAGGGCTGACCCGGGTACGAAGGATCCATCCCGCCTTGGGGATTGGTGAACGGACCGGTCGGCGGGTAGGGGTACGCACCGCTCTGCGGCCCCGAGTAGGGGCCGCCGGGCTGGTACGGGGGAGGGCCGCCCGGCGGCGGGCCGCCCGGCGGCGGGCCGCCCGGCGGCGGGCCACCTTGCGGCGGGCCACCCGGCGGCGGGCCACCTTGCGGCGGGCCACCCCAATATGGGCCCTGCCCATACGGATTCGCGCCGTACGGATCCTGCCCGTAGGGACCGCCTGGAGGAACCGTCATTGCAGAACCACCCCCACCTTATTTCGCCGGTTTGACCTTGGCCATCGCCAGCACGTCCAGCCGGCGGTCTAGCTCCTCGATCGACAACTTGTCGCCGATCAGGCCGCGGTCGATCACGGTCTGACGGATCGTCTTGCGCTCCTTGAGCGCTTGCTTGGCCACGGCGGCGGCTTCCTCGTAGCCGATGGCCGAGTTCAAGGGTGTCACGATCGACGGCGACGACTCCGCCAACTCGCGCAGGTGCTCTTCATTGGCCTTCAGGCCGACAATGCAGCGCTCGGCGAACAACTTCGACACGTTGCTCAGCAGCTTGAACGACTCCAAGATGTTGCGGGCCATCATCGGGATGTAGACGTTGAGTTCGAACGCGCCCGATAAACCGCCGACCGCGACGGCGGCGTCGTTGCCGATCACCTGGGCGGCCACCTGCGTAACCGCCTCTGGCAGAACCGGATTGACCTTGCCCGGCATGATCGAGCTACCCGGCTGCAGATCCGGCAGCTGTATCTCGCCCAAACCGGTCAGCGGCCCGGAACCCATCCAGCGGATGTCGTTGGCGATCTTGGTCAGTGAGACCGCGATGGTGCGCAGCGCACCGGACGCCTCCACCAGGCCGTCGCGCGTTGCCTGAGCTTCGAAAGAGTTTGTTGCCGTGCGCAATTCGGCCAGGCCGGTCGACGCGACCAGCGCCTCGACCACCTTGGCGCCGAAGCCGTCGGGAGCGTTGAGCCCGGTGCCCACCGCGGTTCCGCCGATGGCCAGCTCGCCCAGGCGCGGCAGCGTGGCGCGCACCCGCTCGATCCCGGCCTCGATCTGTCGGGCGTAGCCGCTGAATTCCTGGCCGAGGGTGACCGGGACGGCGTCCATCAGGTGGGTGCGGCCCGACTTGACCACGGTGTGCCACTGCGCGGCCTTGGTCGCCAGCGCGTCGTGCAGTATTTCCAGGGCCGGGATCAAGTGGCGCACTGCGGCTTCGGTCGCCGCGATGTGGGTGGCGGTCGGGAAGGTGTCGTTGGACGACTGCGACATGTTGACGTCGTCGTTGGGGTGCACCGTGACGCCGTTGGCGGCCGCGATGGACGCGATCACTTCATTGGTGTTCATGTTCGAGCTGGTGCCTGAGCCGGTCTGGAAGACGTCGATCGGGAACTGGTCGTCGTGTTTGCCGTCGGCGATCTCGGCCGCCGCGGCGATGATCGCGTCGGCCTTCTCCGGCGCCAGCAGCCCAAGGTCGGAGTTGACCTGTGCGCAGGCGCCCTTCAGCAGGCCCAACGCGCGGATCTGAGTGCGCTCGAGGCCCCGGCCGGAAATCGGAAAGTTCTCCACAGCACGCTGGGTTTGCGCTCGCCACAACGCTTTTGCGGGTACCCGTACCTCGCCCATGGTGTCGTGCTCGATGCGATATTCGGCGCTTTCGGCCATGAATTAGTTCCTCTTCGTTGGGGTGTGCTAATCGCGGTTACGGCAAGGGGTAGGCAGCGGTGCTGTCGCCGGTGAAGTCGATCGCGGAGTATTCGTTGAGCTTGGAAAGCCGGTGGTAGGCCTCGATCATGCGGACGGTTCCCGATTTGGACCGCATCACGATCGATTGGGTGGTGCAACCGCCGGGGTAGTACCGGACGCCCTTGAGCAGATCGCCGTCGGTGACTCCGGTGGCGCAGAAGAAGACGTTCTCGCCGGACACCAGATCCTCGGTGGTCAGGATCTGGTCCAAGTCGTAGCCGGCGTCGAGCGCCTTGCGGCGTTCGGCCTCATCGCGAGGTGCCAGTTGTGCCTGGATGGCCCCGCCCATGCAGCGGATCGCCGCGGCCGCGATGATCCCTTCCGGGGTGCCGCCGATGCCGGCCAGCATGTCGGTTCCCGATTGGGGCCGACAGGCCGAGATGGCCCCGGCGACGTCGCCATCGGTGATCAGCCGGATGCGGGCACCGGTGGAGCGGGCGTCTTCGATGAGCTGACTGTGCCGCGGCCGATCCAGGATGCACACCGTCATGTCCCGCACCGAAAGATCCTTGACCTTGGCGACCGCGCGGATGTTGTCGGCGATCGGCGCGGTGATGTCCAGCACGTGGGCGGCTTCGGGCCCGACCGCGATCTTGTTCATGTAGAACACCGCCGACGGGTCGAACATCGCTCCGCGGTCGGCCACCGCCAGCACCGAGATGGCGTTGGGCATGCCCTTGCTCATCAGCGTGGTGCCATCCACCGGGTCCACGGCGAAGTCGCAGTCCGGGCCGTCGCCGTTGCCGACTTCCTCGCCGTTGTAGAGCATCGGCGCCTCGTCCTTTTCGCCCTCGCCGATGACGACGACCCCGCGCATGGACACCGAGTTGACCAGTTCACGAATCGCGTCGACGGCCGCACCGTCGCCGCCCTCCTTGTCGCCACGGCCAACCCAGCGGCCGGCGGCCATGGCGCCGGCCTCGGTGACCCGGACCAGTTCCAGGGCCAGGTTGCGGTCTGGGGCCTCGCGACGTGCCCGTACCTGCGGGTCGGAGCCCGCAGTCGCGGTCGAAGACGAACCGGATCCGCCCGATGCTGTCATGGTTGCTGATTCTCCCAGAAGCTGATCGGTCCGCTGGATCTGGGCTGCGGCTGCCAACGGCGGGCTGGGATACTCGTGGGGTGACCGATAAGCAGCCCAACGCCGAGACGGCCGGTGAGCCGGTGCCGGCGGCCAGGCCCGCCAAACCCCGGTTGCTGCAGGACGGCCGCGACATGTTCTGGTCGCTGGTGCCGCTGGTGATCGGATGCATCCTGCTGGCCGGCATGGTCGGGATGTGTTCGTTCCAGCCGACTGGGCCGAACAAGGGTGCGATTCCGTCCTACGACGCGGCGACGGCCCTGCGCGCGGACGCTCAGACGCTGGGCTTTCCGATCCGGATGCCGCAGCTGCCCGCGGGTTGGCAGCCCAACTCCGGGGGCCGTGGCGGCATCGAGAACGGGCGCATGGCCAATGGCCAGCGGCTGGCAGCGGCCACCTCGACGGTGGGATACATCGGCCCCACCGGAATGTATCTGAGCCTCACGCAGAGCAACGCCGACGAGGACAAGCTGGTCGGCTCGATCCATCCGTCGGCGTATCCGACGGGCACGGTCGACGTCGGGGGAACGAACTGGATTGTCTATCGCGGTTCCGGTGACAGCGGTGCCGACGCCGAGCCGGTCTGGACAACCAGGCTGACCAGCCCGGGCGGAATCGCCCAGATTGCGATCACAGGTGCCGGAAACACCGATCAGTTCCGTACGCTGGCGGCGGCGACGCAATCGCAGTCGCCCCTGCCGACCAGCCGATAGGAGCGACTCGCGTGAGTGCACCCGAAGCGGATTTGTCCGGATGGGTGGCGGCACCGTTCACCGGTGGCGGCTACACCCATGACGTCTACCGCAAGGGCTCCGGCCCAGGGGTGGTGGTGATTCCCGAGATCCCCGGGGTCCATCCCGGTGTGCTGGGCTTGGGAAATCACTTGGTGGACAACGGTTTCACCGTCGCGATTCCGTCGCTGTTCGGAGTGCCCGGCAAGGCCAAGACCACGGGCTCAATCGTGGCGAGCCTGGCACGGACTTGTGTGGCAAAGGAATTCGCGGCGTTCGCGACCAACAAGCAGCGGCCGGTGTCGCTGTTCCTGCGTGCGCTGGCCCGCGACCTCAAGGAATCGACCGGAGCCAAGGGCGTCGGGGTGATCGGCCAGTGCTTCACCGGCGGCTTCGCGCTGGCCGCCGCGGTCGACGACAGCGTGCTGGCCCCGGTGCTTTCCCAGCCGTCGGTGCCGTTGCCGCTTGGACGCGCGCGCCGAAGCGATCCGGGACTCAGTGAGGCGGAGTTGGCCAGCGTCGCCAATCGTGCGGCCGTAGAAGGCTTGTGCGCCATGGGCTTACGGTTCAGCGAGGACGCGACGGCGCCGGCCGAACGGTTCGCGACGCTCAAGCACCGGCTGGGCGACGCATTCGAGGTGATCGAGATCGACTCCAGCCCGGGCAACGCACACGGTTTTACCAAGGCGGCCCACTCGGTGTTGACCACGGAGGTCCGGGAAGTCGACGGCCATCCGGCTTACGAGGCCCGCAAGCGAGTCGTCGAATTCCTCACTGAGAGGCTGACTTAACCGCCGCCTTGTTGGCCTTGCGGCGGGGCAGCCAGCCGCGGCGCGCGGGTACGTCGTCGTCCGGGTTCACCAGCTCGACGCCCCGATAAACCGCCAGGTAGACGTCGAGTGTCGTCACGATCACGATCATCAGCACCGGGCCGATGACGATGCCCCAGGGTCCGAACATGGCGATCCCGGCGAACACCGATAGCAGCATCAACGCCGGATTCAACCGCGCATCGCGCGGCACCAGGACGGGGCGCAAGAAGTTGTCGATGTTGGTGACCACCACCAGATGCCACAAAATCACGAACGCGCCGCCGAAGATGTTGCCGTAGAAGATCATTCCGATGCCGAACGGGATCGTCACGATGCCGCCGCCTAACGGGATGATCGACAGCGCGGTGAGCAGCATCGCGAAAATGAAGAAGCCGTGGTGGAATCCGGCGAGGTAGATCGACCCCGCACCCGCGACACCTTGGCACAACGCGATGACGAATTGGCCGAACACGGTGCCGCGCACCATCGCACCGGTCTTCTTCAGGTACAGATCCGTGACTTCCTCGCCCAGCGGGTTGAGCTGACCGATCAACGTGCGCAACCTGTCTCGATGCACCAGCAGCGCGAGAAAAAGGTAGAGAAAGATGATCCCGTTCGTGATGGCCCCGAAGGCGCTTCCCGCAGCACCCTGTAAGGCATGCAGCAGTCCTTGACCGATATTCTGCGCGCCGGTGATCATCGCCTTTCGCAGCATCTCCGCGTTAATCGTGATGTGCAGGAACGGAACTCGTGCTGCCAGGTCGTTGACGATATGCAGGACCTTGTCGCCGAGCCCGCTGAGGTCGGTTGTCTTCACCCACCCGGAAATGCTGTCGATCATCCGGGAGACCTGGACGACGGCCAGCACGATGAACAGACCGACCGGCACGATCACCATCGCCAGCGCCGACAACAACGTGAAGGTCGCCGACAGGCCGGTGCCGAAGCGCTTGTTGAACCAATTGAACAGCGGCGTGAACAAATACGCGCCGACGGCGGCCACCACGATCAGCACGAAATAGTCGCGCAGGAAGTACGCGCCGAACAGCAGCGCGACCAATGTGAGGACCGCCAGCGCACGCTTTTGAGTGAGCGTGAATTCGGTGTTCATGCCAACCCGCCGCCCTCCGCGTCGCCGTTGAGCTGAACCTTAGCCTTGCCCGATAGCGGTCGCGTCGTATGGCCGTCTACCGAGATCGGTTAGCTGCTCAGGCTAGTGCGCATGTCGGCACGGCGCTAACGAGTCGTTGGTTGCCGCAGCACGTTTGCGCTTCAGCACCGGGCCGGGCTAGTTAATTGTTGGTGGTGGTTGCGGCTGGAAGGGTTCATACCACCACCACTGGGCGCGCTCACCGGTGGGCCCTGGGCATGGTGGGACATCGGGCAGGGGAAGGTTCGGCGGACGCGCGAGCGATCCTGCGCTAAGTGGTCGGCCGTCCTCGTCGGTGACGATGAGAGCGTCAGCGGGTCCGGTGAGGGTGATGACGCCGCGGTGGTGCAGCCGGTGGTGATACGGGCAGAGCAGCACCAGGTTGGCTAGTTCGGTGGGGCCGCCGTCTTCCCAGTGCCGGAGGTGGTGGGCGTGCAGACCGCGGGTGGCACCGCATCCGGGAACCGCGCAGCTGCGGTGGCGGTGCTCCAGGGCGCGACGGAGCCGCCGGTTGATCTGGCGGGTCGCTCGCCCGGCGCCGATGACCTCGCCGTCGCGTTCGAACCAGACTTCGCAGGTGGCATCACAGGTCAGGTATTGGCGTTCGGCGTCGGTGAGTAACGGGCCCAGATGCAGCGCGGCGACGTGCTCTTTGACGTCGACGTGCACGACCACGGTGGTGTGCTGCCCGTGCGGGCGGCGGGCCGCTTCGGCGTCCCATCCCGTCTCGACCAGGCGCATGAACGCCTCGACAGTGCCCGGCAACGGCGGCGCAGCATCTGATGCGTCGCCGTTGCCGTGATCGTGCTTCCACTCGGCGAAAAGCGCGTCCCGGTGTGAGGCCAGTGCCGCGTCGAACTTCGCGGCGTCTAGGTGCGGGAGTTTGATCCGCCAACACGTGAACTCCTCGTCAGAGGTCTGGGTGATCGAGGCCTGCGGGTCCGGCCGGGCAGCATCGGGGTCGGGTCGCGGTTCCAGCTTGACCGCGGTACGCAACTGGCTAACCGTCGCCACCGCGGCCAGCTCCGCATAGTGCTCATCAGATCCCTCACCCGCCCGCGCCGCGATCACCCCGACCTGATCCAGCGACAACCGACCCTCGGCCATGCCCGCCGCGCACCGCGGGAATTCCTCGATCCGACGCGCCACCGTGGTGATCGTGTGGGCATTGGCCGAGGACAGGGCCAGCTTCCAGCCCAGCAACGCCGCCACCGACCGCGCACCCGTCATTCCGCACAGCTCATCACGCTCGATCTCGGCGGCGATCTCCACAATGCGCCCATCAATCGCATTGCGCTGACCCGCCAACTCCGCCAACTCCTCGAACAACACCTCAAGCCGCTGCTTAGGGTTCACCGCCACGGAAACCGATGTCGTCGAAGACATAACAACATCCTCGCAGCCTGGTCCGACAAATCTCGGCCGCTCAACTCCACGCCGGGCACGCCTCGCGTCCGTATCCACAGTCACGAGTTTGTCCACAGACTCTGCCGACCATCGGCCGCCGCGGTTGGTTCCTGGCAGGAGCGGCGCGCTATCGCTTGGTGCCGGCCTTGGCCGCCTCGGCCTGCCTTTTCATCTGGGCGAACATATCGACGTAGTAGGGCAGGCACTCGTCCAACGCCTTCTCGGTGGTGAACAGCGGCTGGTAGCCCAGGTCGCGAGACGCCTTGGCGACCGAGAAGAAGTTGTCCAGGTACAGCCGCTCGACGGCCAACGGCTCCAGGAGCGGTGCGGGAATTCCGAACCGGAAATGCATCCGCTGCCAGCCGGTCATCGCCGCGCGGACGATGGGGCCGTTGACCCGAATTCGCGGCCAGGGCTGCCCGCACGCTTCCACTACCGGTCGGGCGAACTCGAACATGTTGATCGGGTCGTCGTCGTTGATGAAGTACGCCTGGCCGGGCGCGCTGCCCCCGGGCACCAGATGCTGAGCGGCCAGAATGAAGCCGTGGATCAGGTTGTGCACGTAGGAGTTATCCAGCCGGGCCGACTTGCGGCCGATCAGCACCTTGACGTGGCCGGCGATCACGCTCTCGAACAGCTTGCGGAACATCGTCTGGTCGCCGCGGCCCCAAATGCCACTGGGACGGATCGCGCATGTGAGCATGCCGTCAACGCCGTTCTGGGACAACACGAATCGCTCGGCGACGACCTTGGTCTCGGTGTAGAGGTCGTTGAATCGCGTGGTGTAGGGCAGGGTTTCATCGCCGCCGACGATGGGCTGGCCGCCCATCACGACGCTGTTGGACGACGTGTAGACGAACCGCTGCACGCCCGCGGCATGCCCTGCTTCCACCAGGTTCTGGGTGCCGCCGACGTTGATCGCAAAGCTGCGCTGACGGTACTCGTCGGTCACCGACGCGCCGCCCATCAGCTCAATGATCGCCGCGGTGTGGAAAACCGTGTCGATGCCGTCGACGGCCTGCGCGCAGACGTCCTTGTCGGTGATGTCACCCTGCAGCACTTCCAGGTGCGAGTGCGGGGGAAGTGGCGAGGGCGCGCGGTCGAAGGAACGTACCGAGTATCCGCGGTCGAGCAAGGTGGTCACCAGGTTGGCGCCGACAAACCCGGAGCCGCCGGTGACCAGGACGCGGCCGAGTTCGGTTGTCAGTGAAGGATCACCCATGCCGGACAGGATAACTGAAACACGTTGCAGTTTTGCAAATATCGCACAATTCGCTTTGCATAGATGGTTCGATCTACGCCTCGTCGCGCTGCCCGGCCGCCAGCGCATCCTCCACTCGCTGGCGAGCGCCAGCTAAGTGCTCTTCGCATCGTTTAGCCAGCTGTTCGCCTCTTTCCCACAGTTTTAGCGACGCATCGAGGTCGAGCCCGCCCTGCTCGAGAAGGCGCACCACTTCGATCAGCTCGTCGCGGCACGCTTCGTAGCCAAGTTGACTAATGGGCGTAACCAATTCGGCCTCCGCCTGGTCCGCGCCGCCGCCTTTGTCATTGTCCATCGGTCAGTCCCTCACTCACCGCCGTCACGGCGCCGTCGGAAACCCGCACCCGCAGCCGGGTGCCCGCCGGCGCCTCGTCGACCGAGCGCAGCACGTGCATGGCCGCGGGGGAGCCGTCCACCGGAACGGCCTGCACCACCGCGTACCCGCGGGCCAGGGTCGCGGCCGGGCCCAGCGTGGCCAGCCGGGCGGCCAGGTGGCCGACGCGATCGGATTCGGCGGCGACCAACCGGGTGATGTCACGCCGTACCGCCGAGCGGGCGCGGTGGATCTCCTCGGTGCGAGCCGTCAACGCCGCCAGCGGCTCGGCCAGCACCGGGCGGCTGCGCAACTGAGCCAGCGCCCGCTGTTCGCGGGACACCCAATTGCGCAGTGCCTGGGCGCTGCGCCGGCGCAGGTCAGCAATTCCTCGCTGCTCCGCAGCGGTGTCCGGGACCACCCTCTTGGCCGCGTCGGTCGGGGTGGCCGCGCGCAGATCGGCGACCAGGTCGCAGAGCGGGTTGTCGGGCTCATGGCCGACAGCACTGATCACCGGCGTACGGCAGGCCGCGATCGCGCGGCACAGGGTTTCGTCGGAGAACGGCAGCAGGTCCTCGACGCTGCCGCCGCCGCGGGCCAGCACGATCACGTCGACTTCGACGTGCCGATCGAGTTCGAGCAGCGCTTCGACGATCTGGGCGACCGCGCCTGCGCCCTGCACGGCGGTGTTGCGCACCGCGAAACGCACCGCGGGCCAGCGCGCTGCGGCCACCGTCGTCACGTCGCGCTCGGCGGCGCTGGCTCGGCCGGTTATCAACCCAATCATGTTCGGCAGGAAGGGGATTGGACGCTTGAGTCTCGGGTCGAACAATCCCTCGGCGTCCAGTAGCCGGCGCAGCCGTTCGATGCGGGCCAGTAGTTCGCCGACGCCGACGGCGCGAATCTCGGTCAGCCGCAACGAGAATGTGCCACGCCCGGTGTAGAACGAGGGCTTTCCGCAGACCACCACCTGGGTGCCCTCGACCAACTTCACCGGTGCGTTCAACACCAGGTCCCGCGGACAGGTCACGCTCAGCGACATGTCGGCGGCCGGGTCGCGCAGCACCATGAACACGGTCTTGGAATCGGCCCGAATATTGATCTGAGCCAATTGCCCTTCAACCCATACGGTTCCGAGCTTGTCGATCCAGCCCGCAACCCGGATCGCAACGGCGCGAACCGGGAACGGGTTCTCGGCCGAGTTCGCCTCCGAATTCGCCGACCGGGTCACTTCGCGGACGCGCGGGTGATCCTGTTGGCCAGCAACGTCTGAAACGGTGCCCGGGCCTTGGTGGCCTGCTCGTAGGCCAGCAGGGCTTCGAGGTCGTCCACGCTCAGCGACTGCACCCGCGCCCGCAGCTGCGCCAGGGTCAACGTCTGATAGTCGAGTTCGGCCGCCACCGACGGCTCCGGAACTTCGGTGTCAGCCGTTGACTTCTTCGCCTGCCCGGTGGGCTTGACCAGCGCGCTGGCGTCTTCGTGCGCCTCGGCCACGGAATACAGCGCAAACCGCCCCTCGGCCCGGCGATCGCCGCCGGCGCCGTCCGGCAACTCGGCGAAACCTCCGCCCGAGTTGTCCAAAGCGACTTCGGTGTCCTCGTCGAACGTTGCCCATTCCGGCTTTTCGTCCTTGGGCGGAAATATGGATTCCAGGGTGGAATCGCCCTTGATTACCAGCTCCGCGAGATTCTGCTGAAACCGCATCACGATGTGAGCGACCTCACTGGCCAACGTCATCGGGTACATCAGGATGGTCTTCGGCAGTCTGATGGTCTCTTCGACGGCGACTGTCGCCGCGCCGACCAGTAGCCGAACTCCGTACGGTGCAGAAGCCATGGGTCCAAGATTGCCTTAAGCAACGGCTAACTCCAAGCCCAGCGCCGCGCGCTGGCGACCCCGTGTCGGCGGAACGTACCCTGGAGCGCATGCCACCGACTGTCGACATGGGGATTCCCGGTGCGTCCAGCTCGGTAGCCACCGATCCGGCCCGTAAGCGCGTGCTGCTGGCCGAGCCCCGTGGCTACTGCGCGGGTGTGGACCGGGCCGTCGAAACGGTCGAGCGCGCGCTGCAGAAGCACGGTGCCCCGGTCTATGTCCGCCACGAGATCGTGCACAACCGCCACGTCGTCGACACCCTGGAAAAGGCCGGCGCGGTGTTCGTCGAGGAGACCGATCAGGTACCCGAGGGCGCCATCGTGGTGTTTTCCGCCCACGGGGTGGCGCCCACCGTGCATGCCGCGGCCGCCGAACGCAACCTGCACACGATCGACGCCACCTGCCCCTTGGTCACCAAGGTGCACAACGAGGCCCGGCGCTTCGCCCGCAACGACTACGACATCCTGCTGATCGGCCATGAGGGCCACGAGGAGGTCATCGGCACCGCCGGTGAGGCGCCCGACCACGTGCAGCTGGTCGACGGGGTGGCGTCGGTCGACAACGTGACGATCCGCGACGAGAACAAAGTGGTGTGGCTGTCGCAGACCACGCTGTCGGTGGACGAGACCATGGAAATCGTCGAGCGGTTGCGGCAACGCTTTCCGAAGCTGCAGGATCCGCCCAGCGATGACATTTGCTATGCGACCCAAAACCGTCAGGTCGCGGTCAAGGCGATGGCGCCGGAATGCGAGCTGGTGATCGTCGTCGGGTCCCGCAATTCGTCGAACTCGGTGCGGCTGGTGGAAGTGGCGCTGGGCGGGGGAGCGACGGCCGCTTACCTGGTCGACTGGGCCGACGACATCGACCCGGCCTGGCTGGAGGGCGTCACGACGGTGGGGGTCACCTCCGGAGCGTCGGTTCCCGAGGTGCTGGTGCGCGGCGTGCTGGAGCGCCTCGCCGAGGCCGGCTTTGACGTGGTGCAGCCGGTGACGACGGCCCAGGAGACGTTGGTCTTCGCGCTACCCCGCGAGATCCGCTCGATGCTCTGACCTTTGCCGCTCGCGGTACGGACCGGACTAGGCGTCGTACTCCCAGGATTCGGCCGGAGGACGCTCCTGGGGACGACCATTCGCCCGTGAGCGACCGCGCCGCTCGTCCGACGAACCAGACCCGCGGTAACGGACCTGCGAGATCGGGTGGTGTGACGGGTTTGAGCCATTGGTCCCGCTCGCCGTGGCGTGACGGCGCCGGGGCTCCGACGCGGGTTGATAGGACTCGTACGGCTTGTAGGACGGGTATCGGCGCAACGGCTCCGACGGTTCATACCTGTCGTAGTCCTCGTAGCGACTGCCGCGCGCGGCTGGGCGCTCGTAGGGATTGCGGCGGCTGCGCGGGTCCCGACGGCCTTCTCGTTGCGATTCGCCGCGCTGGTCGGGATCGCCCTGCGGTCGCGGACGGCGCCGCGAGGACCGGCGCGGCGGGTCGGCGGGGTCGTAGTCGCGCGGCGGGGTCTGGCGCCGCCGGCGGGGTCGCTCGGCCGCCGGGTCGTACTCCTCTTCCGGCGACGGGCGGGCGTGCCGCGACCGGCTTCGGGCGGAGCTTGCCGTGGACCGGCCGCTGCGCTCCGTGCGGTTTCTGGCCGAGGCTTTCGTGGAGCGGCGCTGCGAATCGACAGTCTCTTCTTCGTCGGCCTCGTCGTCGTCCGACGACGCGACGCCCAGCAGGGAGTTCAGTTTCGCGCTGACGGTCCGCAGGAAGGGCGACTTCTCGGCAACGGTCGCCGTCGCGGTGTCTTCCGTCGCGTCACCAGTGGCCGGCCGCCGCGACATCCCCAGATACCACCGGATCAGTCCGATCAGCAAGACGCCACCGGCGGCGCCCAGCATCAAGGGGAAACGCTCGATGAGCGGATAGCCGCAGTTGATCAGCAGGTCTTTGAGGCTGCCGATTTTGCCGCCGTGGAACAGCCAGTAGGCGCCCGGTACCGCGCAGAAAAGGATCAGCGGCGGCTGGATGACCGCGGTGAACAAGCCTTCCTGGCGTACGGCCAGCACGGCCACCACGCAGCCCGCTATATAGAGGCAAGCGAAGATGCCGGTCAGCTCCTTGTGGCCGAGTCCGGAGTCGATGCCATACCCGATGGCAGTCGCGGTAACGGCGATGAGCAGGGCTATCCACGACGGCACTCCGGGAATGCCCGGGTAGATCGAGCGATGGGCAGCTTCTACTGCCGAGGTTCCCCGCTGCGCTGACACATGTAGACCGTACCGGCAATGAGCCAAAACGCCCGTAAATACCTTGTTAGGGATGCCGGGCGTGCCACGGGCGTCGCGCACGAAATGAGCCGCGGCACCCGCGCGCGGCGCGGAGCCCTAAACTTGGTTCCCCGTGAGCCTGAGCCTGGGAATCGTCGGCCTGCCCAACGTGGGCAAGTCGACGCTGTTTAATGCGCTGACCCGCAACAACGTGGTCGCCGCCAACTACCCGTTCGCGACGATCGAACCGAACGAGGGCGTCGTGGCGCTGCCCGATCCGCGCCTGGACAAGCTGGCCGAGATGTTCGATTCCGAGAAGATCGTGCCGGCGCCTGTGACGTTCGTCGACATCGCGGGAATCGTGAAGGGCGCGTCCGAGGGGGCCGGGCTCGGCAACAAATTCCTGGCCAACATTCGCGAGTGCGACGCGATCTGCCAGGTGGTGCGGGTGTTCGCCGACGACGACGTCGTGCACGTCGACGGCAAGGTCGATCCGCGCTCCGACATCGAGGTGATCGAGACCGAGCTGATCCTCGCGGACATGCAGACCCTGGAGAAGGCCGTTCCGCGACTGGAGAAGGAAGCCCGCAACAACAAGGAGCGCAAGCCCGTGCACGAGGCGGCCGTCGCTGCCCAGGCCGTGCTGGACTCGGGCAAGACACTGTTTGCGGCCGGTGTCGACGTGTCAGCGCTGCGCGAGCTGAACCTGATGACCACCAAGCCTTTTCTGTACGTGTTCAACGCCGACGAGTCGGTGCTCACCGACGAGGGCCGCAAGGCCGAGCTGCGCGCGATGGTCGCCCCCGCCGACGCGGTGTTCCTCGACGCGAAGATCGAGGCCGAACTCCAGGAGCTCGACGACGAGTCGGCCGCCGAGCTGCTGGAGTCCATCGGGCAGACCGAGCGCGGACTAGATGCGTTGGCGCGGGCCGGTTTTCACACTCTGAAGCTGCAGACCTATCTGACGGCGGGTCCAAAAGAGGCGCGCGCGTGGGTGATTCATCAGGGCGATACCGCGCCCAAGGCGGCCGGGGTGATCCACACCGACTTCGAGAAGGGCTTCATCAAGGCCGAAATCGTGTCATACGACGACCTGATCGAGGCCGGATCGATGGCGGCGGCCAAGGCGGCCGGCAAGGTCCGGATGGAGGGCAAGGACTACGTGATGGCCGACGGCGACGTGGTCGAATTCCGGTTCAACGTGTAGATAGCGGGTCTCACGAGGTCCTGCGTCCCCGAAGAAGGCGTGGCCGTTCGATCAACGGCTTGACCCTCCCGTAACGGGAGGGCCCACCCTGGTGTTGCACGGCAATTCGACGTCACAATGCCAAGGAGGAAGCAATGACTACACAACTCACACTGGACCCCGTGATCGCGGCGCACATCGCCGCGATCAACAGCTTCGACGTGGCCGCGATCATGGAGACGTTCGCCGAAGACGCACTCGTCAACGACTTCTCGCGGGAGTTCTGGGGCAGTGACCACATCCGCGCGTTCATCGCCAAGGAGTTTGTCGGCGACCGAGTCACGGTGGAACCCGTCGAGATTGTCGACAACGCCGGGATGTGGTGCGTTAGGTGCCGCTACGACGGTGACTATGACAAGACCGGCTTACCCGATCCGTTGGTCATGACCAACTACTTCCGGCTGCACGACGGCAAGATCGTCAGCCTCTTTGTCATCAAGAACACAGAACCACAGTATTGACCTGACCAAGGGGGTCGCTTTCTGCCAGGGAGCGGCCCCCTGACCCGGAGCCGCCATGAGTATCACCATTTCCGTTGGGCAGTTCGCGACAATGACCCATCTCAGTGTCAAAACGCTGCACCATTACCACCACGTCGGACTACTCGAACCGGTACACGTCGATTCCGAGACCGGCTACCGCTACTACTCCCTCGATCAACTGCCGACCGCTCAACTGATCCGACGACTACGGGACTTACGGATGCCGGTCGCGGACGTCCGAGACGTTCTTGTCGCTCAGGACGCCGGTGAACGCGAATCCTTGATCGCCACCCATATCGATCGTCTCGAAGCCGAGCTGGCTCAGACAAAGGCTGCGGTCACTTCGCTTCGTGCTCTGCTGAACAGCGCGGCGAGTCAGCAGCCGGTGTACCGGCGCACCGAGTCGACTATCCCGGCGATCGCCATCACCGCCGCTGTCGATCCCATCGACGTCGAAAAGTGGTGGCGCGCAGCCCTATACGACGTTCGCGAGGCCGTGCGGACTGGTCGGCTCGATCAAACCGGGCCTGCCGGCGGGATGTACGACGAGAGTCTGTTTCGACATGAACCAGGCCAGGCGACCGTCTTCGTCCCCGTCGCCGCACCACGACGACTGGGGCTCGTCGAACCCATCGTCGTGCCCGCCGCTGAGGTTGCCGTGACGGTTCATCACGGTGCAATCGCCGACATCGACCTCGCCTACGCCGAGCTTGGCAGCTACATAGCCGGCCAAGGCCTCGCGGTCGGACCGCGCCTCCGGGAGTATTACCACTGCGATCACTCGCACACGGCGGACGACACCAAATGGAGAACCGAAGTCGCGTGGCCCATCACCGATGTCCTCACGCCCAGAGCATGAACTCACCCGCGGAGAGCCTCGTCGCAGCGTTGTGACGAGGCTTGGCAACGCATTCGGCGGAGTTCCGGTTCAGTGTGTAGCCGAGTTCCGGTTTCAAGCAATGTCTGGGACGAAGAAGAAGGCCTAGCTCGTCGGGGGGTCTGCAGTGAGTCCCTTCTGCAACGCCCATGCGTCTACGTGAGCGGGAAGCTTGGCCTGCTGCTTCGTCATCGAGCGCTTGATGGCTCTGGAGACCACGGCATCAAAGAAGCGGCCTAGAGGTCCCCCCAAACTGGGCTCGCCGATGACACGGCAGGTGTAGCGGGTGCCGCCCGCGATCTCATCCAAGGTGTCGATGGTGGTAACTGGGAACCTGGAGTCCGTAAGTCTAAATTCCATCATCGTGGGAGCATCGACCCTCTCGAAGACCCCGGTCCAACGGTTCGTAATGCCGAACGATCGGCTCACTCCGTGCCAGACATCGCCAGGGACGTACGGCGGATCTTTACCGGCGTCGACGGAGACGATTCCGGGCAGAACATTGTGTAGATGGTCCGGGTGGATGATGTACTCCCAGACCACTTCAGCAGGATGGGCGATGACCACTGATGCCGTGACGTTGGGCATAGCTCAAGGTACGCCGACGCACGCGAAGATGGCTTTTGTAGGAGATTCCACGAACCGCGAAGTGGTGGAGTCTCGGTTCCAAGCAACGTCAGGCCATCTGTCAAAACACTAGTCGCAGGATCCAATAAGACTTGGTCGAGCTCGGCTTCGACAAGCAGCGGTATGCCGGGCGGGTCACCAACCGCGAACCCGACTCCGATTGGAGGCGTGGCGAATACGCTTGGGCGATGATCTATCGCTGGTTGGTGCGTAAGCAAGCAGCGGCGGGGTGGCAGAGGTTGTCGGAGCAGCGGTTCGACGAGACACCCCTCGCCGACGACATGCATTTCGTCTTTCTTGGTGATCATCCCTTGGCGGCAGATATCAGAGGTGCTGACGCGGTGCGAGAGTGGTTGCGTGACCAGTTGCTCCGTCGGTTGCCCAATCTCCGCTTCGTAGTAGATGAAACGCTGGTGGAGGGTGGGCCGTGGTCGACTCGTGTGGCAACGCGCTATCACACCGAGCAAGAGGGACGTCTCGTGTACCGAGGCGTCTACTTCGGGCGGGTGGTATGGGGAAAGGTGGTCGAGGAGGTCATCCTGCCCGATACGAAAGCACTCAATCAGGCCCTTGAGCACGCTGCGGCTTCCGACTTCGATTGAGCGGCGACGTCGTCGAATTCCGATTCAACGTCTAGCCGAGTTCTGGTTTGAAGACTTGTCGGGGGGTGCACCTGGCATCGGCTCGCTGAGCCCATCCGCCGATTATTCGGTGACGCCCCGAGGAGAGGTCCCGATGAGACTGGTTTCGATCCGCGTCATCACTGCCGATGTCAAACGATTGGTCGCCTTCTACGAGATGGTCACCGGTGTCACGGCCGTCTGGGGTAACGAACTCTTCGCGGAGATTCCGACACCCGTCGCGGCGCTGGCCATTGGTAGCGACAAGACCGTCTCCTTGTTCGGGCAGGGATCTGCCGAGCCGGCGGCCAACCGAACCGCAATCGTCGAGTTCATCGTGGACGACGTCGACGCCGAGTACGAGCGACTTCGCGAGCAGCTCTCCGACGTGGTCACCGAACCGACGACGATGCCGTGGGGAAACCGCGCGCTGTTGTTCCGCGACCCCGACGGAAATCTCGTCAACCTGTTCACCCCGGTGACGGACGCGGCACGCGCCAAGTTCGGGATATGACACCGAAGGCAGAGGTGGTGGAGTTTGGCTTCGGAACCTCTCAGTTGATGATCTCGCCGCGCTCGTCCGCCCGGATCGCGGCCAATCGGTCATGCCACGCCTGAAGTGCTTCGGGAGACAACCGTGTCCAGTCGTCGACTTCTGCGATAACCCGAAGCGGTTCGCGGGTGCGATAGGAGCGGGTCGGATTGCCGGGGAACTTTTTATCGGTGACGTTCGGATCGCTCTCGAACTCACCGGTCGGTTCGACGAGATACACCCGCGGCACACCGTCGCCGGCCGCGAGCTCGGCCGCCAGCCCGGCGCCGTCGCGCAGGGCGGTGAAATAGACGTGGTTCATGATGATTTCGGGCCGGTAGTTGGAGCGAAAGCCCGCGGTGAGCAGGTCTCCAACCATCAGTTCAGCCTTGGTTCCGTGAAAAAACGGGCCCCCGTCCAGTACCCCAGCCATCGCCTCAGGCTACGCGGCCGGTGGGCGCGCCAGTTGGTCGCGTGATTCACGTCGCGTGTCGCGTTTGAGGCCCATCGACTCTAGAGCGCTGCGCAGTGAGCGGCTAGGTGTTGAAGGTACCCAGTGCAGACGTCACTGCTTCGAGAAGAGGAAGGGCCGAGATGGTCGAGCCCGCCATTCGCACGGCCGCTGAACGCGAGAGTGTCGCATCCGAGCGAGAACGAATTGCCTTTGAGCGTGAGGGCATTGCGACGAGCGTGAACACCTGGCGTTTGAGCGCGAGCAGGTGGCGCAGACCCGCGAGCTGCTTGCCCTGAGCAGAGAGAAACTGACTGAGGGTGTGGAGCGCTTGGCGGCCTTTTTGGAGGCGCGTGATCGCGTGGCTGAGCGTCGGCAGGCGGTGGCCGATGAGCGCGAACGGATCGCAGACGAGCGGGAGGTGCTCGCGGATGAACGAGAGCGTCTTGCAGACGAACGAGAGGTCTCCGCGAGCTTTCGCGAACTGTCCCAGGAGGGTGGCATTCGCGACCACACGGAACGGGCCGAGCAAATGGCTGAACGGCAGCGTGCCGCCGCGCTGCGCGAGGAAGCCGAAGTCGAGCGCGAGCTGGCCGCCAGCGAGCGCGAGCTGGCGAAGTTGGCGGTGGAAAGAGAGCTCCAGCGGTCCGCCGATGCTCGGGTCGAATCCGACGAGTGAGGTGTGCGCCGTTGGCACGCACGCGGCTTGGCGAGTTTCGTGCAATGAGGGCGAACACTAGCGGTGCGGCCGCGGGCCGACCATTCTTAGGAGATGGCGACGGACAAGCGTGCGAGACCGTGGATTCGGCTGTTGGCGGGTGGCGCTTTGACCTTGTCCGCTTTCGGATTGGCGGACGGCGGCGCCCAAGCGGCCCCCGCGCCCGCGCCCAGCAACCACTGGTGCCCTGGTCAACAATGGGATCCGGCCTGGGGCACCAACTATCACTGGGATTGGAATCAGTGCCACGACTGGCAAGGTCCGGCGCCGGCGGGCTGGGGCCCCTGGGGACCCCCGCCGCCGTGGGCGCCGCCCGCTCCGCCGCCACCGGCGTGGGCGCCTCAGGCCCACCTGATGTGGAACCCGACCACCGGTGTGTGGGGCTTCTTCAACAACGGAATATGGACGCCGGTCTAGCCGACTTGCCGGGGAGGCATGATGCGGTGGCGAGGTGTCAGTCACGTCGAGTTCGCGGTACTGGACTATGACGACTCGATCGCGTTCTACGACGCGTTGTTCGGCTGGCTTGGCTACAGCAGCTTCTCGACGCTGAACATGGAGTACCAGTCGATCTACTACATGACACGTAATGCCAACCCGCACAGCTACATTGGTATACAGCCGGCCCGTACCGGCGCAAAGCTGACGCACCGCGACCAAGCGGTCGGTATCAACCATATTGCGTTGTGGGCCCGCAGCAGGACAGAGGTCGACCGCTTTCACCGCGACTTCTTGCGCACGCGCGATGTGCACGTCACCGACGAACCCAAGGAATACCCGCAGTACTGGCCAGGCTACTACGCGGTGTTCTTCGACGATCCGATCAACGGCATTCATTGGGAGCTGGCCTGGCTGCCGAAAGTCCCTACGCCTCGCCAAATTTGGTCGTTCTATCGCGCGATTCGTTGCTTCGCCAAGAGCCGGGCGGATCTGGCGAACGCGGTGCCCGCAGTGTTGTGGCAGGCGAGGAGAACGCTGCCGGGCCGATGAGTAGAGTCGCCCCATGGCGCTGCGCTATGTCGACCCGACTGTGGAGTACGGCCGCTGGTATCGGACCCTGGAACGTTTCGGCCGCTCGCGTGCCGGGGCTTTCATGGCGCGAAATCTGTTCTGGCACATCGACCCGTGGTTGTATCGCGCAACCCGTGGCCGTTACCCCAGCATCCTTGGCGGGATCTCCGCAGCGCCGTTGATCAGCACGGGGGCCAAGTCGGGTCAGCCGCGTGAGCACCAACTCGCGTACTTTCACGACGGGTCCGATGCGATCGTGGTCGCCTCGTATCTGGGGGAACCACGGAATCCGGCGTGGTATTACAACCTGAAGGCCCATCCCGAGTGCCGGTTCGGCGACCAGGACTTCGTGGCGGTGGAGGTCACCGATCCCGACGACTACGAGCGCCTGTACGCGCTTGCCGCGCACGTCTGCGTCAACTACGCCGATTACCGCGTCAAGGCCGCCGCTCTCGGACGACGGATTCCGGTCTTCCGCCTCAAGCCCGTCGAGGCGGCAGCGCTAGGGTGAGCTGTGGTCCGCAATGACGGCACCGAGACACCCGACGAGCTCGAGCGCCGAGCCTCGGCTCTGGACGAGCGGGAAAGTGACCTGACCCAGCGCGAATCCGAGCTGAGAAGACGCGAATTCATGGCCCGCCGCAGAGACCAAGTCGCCGATCAGCGCGACCGGATCGCCGATGAGCGTGAGCAGCTGGCGGATCAACGAGAGCAACGCGCGGACGAACGTGAGGGCTCGGCCGCCGAGCGCGAGCGGGAGCGGCTGCAGCGCGCCGATGACCAGGGCAAGCGTGCGGGCGCCCGAGCGCGGCGGGAGCAGGCCGACATCGACCGCCAGGTCGTCGAAAGCGAAAAGGGCCGCGACCCCGAGTAAACCCGATTCGCGAAATATGCATTCTCGTGACTTATTTGCTGTAAGTGCGGTGTAGACCATTATTTAATTGACACGTGACGCGCGCCACAAATTTTGGCTCGCTAACTACGTTGTTGCTAGTGTCCCTCCGCATGATTGTTCTTGCATCGTTGATGTCGCTGATCAATCAGGTATCCGGGACGCCTTATATTGTGGGTGGAGATTCTCCCGCTGGTACCGATTGTTCGGGGCTGGTCTCGTGGGTTGTCAATGCCGCAACCGACAGGCCGGTTTACGGAAACCGATTTAACACTGGAAATGAAGAAGCCGCGCTATTGGCACGGGGCTTTCAATATGGAACGGCGCCCAACGCGTTGGTCGTCGGCTGGAACGGAGGCCACACGGCGGTGACCCTGCCGGACGGCACGCCGGTGTCCAGCGGCGAACGTGGCGGGGTGCACATCGGTGGTGCTGGCGCTTACCAGCCGGGATTCACCCACCACATGTTCCTGCCGATGCCTGCGGACGGTGACGGCGCTCCCGTGGGGTTGCCCGGTCCGCCGCCTCCGCCGGACGCACCGCCCCCGCCCCCGCCGCCGGACGCGCCGCCCCCGCCGCCGGACGCGCCGCCCGTTTTGGTTGGCGCCGTTGCCCCCGATATGCCGCCTCCGCCGGCTCCGGAATTGCCTCCTCCCGGCGCTCCCGGAATTCCAAGTTGATAAAGAATTGGATTGTGCATGCGTTATCTATTTCGCAGAATGAACTGCGACGTGGATCCCGCTGATCGCATTACTTGCTTGGCATAAGCGGCCAAAAGTGAAGTAGTCGATAAAACCACATTGCTGTGGGCTACGTCACAGCTGGTGCGGCGTCGGCGCAAATGCGATGCCGCAGCTCAATGCAAAGTCCGCCTAGAAGTCGATTAAGACATCTAGGCGGACTTTTGCTATTGCGGTGACCAGGAGCTACGCGGACCCGAAATGCCACTGCGGTCACGGCGCACGCCCGGCGGTCCGTATATCCTGGCGCTGCTTGGCCAGGACGGGCGGGCAGGTAAACCCATTGGGAGCTGCGAGCACAAGCGGGGACCGCAATGATCTTCATCGTCGTCAAGTTCGAAACCAAGCCCGACTGGGCCGATCGCTGGCCGGACCTGGTTGCCTCCTTCACCGCGGCCACCCGCGCCGAAGCGGGCAACCTGTGGTTTGAGTGGTCGCGCAGCTTGGAGAACCCGGCAGAGTACGTCTTGGTCGAGGCATTCCGCGACGCTGACGCCGGCGGCGTCCACGTCAACAGCGAACACTTCAAGCAGGCGATGCAAGAGCTGCCGCAGGCCCTGAAGTCCACGCCCAAGATCATCAGTCAGACGATCGACGCGACAGGCTGGTCGGAGATGGGGGAGATGTCGGTCGGCTAGCCGAGAGCCACTTCGATTTCTTCGCCCAGCGCGTATCCCGGCGCCAGTGGCAGTGTGTCGCCGCTCCAGAACGAGCCCGGGTCAAAGTAATTCGAGTACTTCTGGGTGTTGAGCAATCCCATTTCCTCATACGTGATCGCCACGGTCTCGGCGCAGTACGCCGTTTCCAGGCCCATGCGCTGACGTTCCTTGCGTCGCTGCGTCGACTCCCGAACCTTTCGGTCTACGAAGGGGATTCCTCTCATCCAGTCGTAGGCGGTGGGCAGCCGGCCCCGAAACCACCGGCCGGTCAGCCGCGCGGTGGTCGGAAACGCGGTGCCGTCCATCCGCGCGATCACGCGCAGTAGCTTGTCCTCTTGTTCGCGGGTGGGATGCGGCGTCAGCTGGCGCAGCCAGCATCGTTGGTGGTAGCGCTCACTCCACTGCAGGACAGCCTGGTGCAGATCGTTGAGCTGCACACCGCGGTGGTTGGTAGCCGTCCACAGATCGACGAGCTTGTCACCCAGCTCGGCATGCCAGATCAGCGGCGGCAGGTCGTCGATGGCCACGGTCATGCCGACGTGGTTGACCGGACTGTTCGTCAGGGTCTGGATGGCACGGTCGGGTCTGGAACCGCCGCGGAACAACCAGAGGTCGCCGGTTCGGGTCTCGTTCAGCGCTTGCTGCAGCGTCAGCATGTAAGTCGGCTCATCACTTGGGGTTTCGTCTGGTTCTTCGGAAATACTTCGCGCGCGAGCTTGCCGCGCCGTGGCAGCCGCGTGGCCGCTCCGGTGCCGACGGCGACCTTGTCGCGAAGGGTGTCCATGGCGGTAATAGCGTGTCAAGTATGCGCAGCATTTGGAAGTGGATCGGCTTGGCCGGTGTCGCCGGTGTCGTTGCCGGGGGTGCGCTGGTGGTGCGTGATCAACGCAAACGCCGCGCCTACACCCCCGACGAGATCCGCTCTCGGCTGCATCAGCGACTGGCCGAGTCCGACAGTCAGGGCGAGGACTCCACGGCGAACAATCGATAACTGCCCGAAAAGCCCTTCAGCTCGACGTCGCGGCCTTCGTCGAAGCAGATGTCCGCACAGTCGCGCAGCGCGTCTCGCACCGACTGGCTCACCAGGATCTCGCCACCGACGGCTTGCGCCGCGACCCGCGCGGCCATCGCGACATTGCGCCCGAACAGGTCGTCGCCGCGGCGCACCGAGCGTCCCATGTGAATACCGATTCGCACGCGAATCTCCTGGTGCCGCTTGCGTTTTGCGTCCCGGCGCAGCTCGTGCTGAAGGTCGATGCCACAACGCACCGCCTGCTCGGCACGGGCGAAGGCGATCATGAAGCCGTCGCCTTGGCTCTTGACCACGTGACCGCTGTGACGTTTCACCAACCCGGAGACGAGCTTGTCGTGCGAGCTGATCAGCTTGACCCAGGCGCGGTCGCCGATCCGCTCGTTGAGGGCGGTGGATTCCTCGATGTCGGAGAACAGAATCACTACCCGCCCGTCGGGAGTGACTCGGGCCAGATCGGGCCGCTCGACCTCGGCCCAGTCGGCGAGATCTTCGATATTGCTGCGTACCGCCGCGCCAAAGCCCTCCGTGCGCATCACATTGGCGGTGTTCCACATCGTCTTGACGGCCTCGCGACCACCGGATATCAGCCAATTGCGGGCGTCGGCGCGTTGCCTTAACTCCTCGGCTTCCTCCCGGCTACGAACCAGCAACCTCCACATCACACCGAGTGCGCAGGCTTCGATCACGGCAACTCCGGCCAGGACGTAGACCGCGATATGCAGTGCATCACCCACGCCTCGCATCCTTGCAAAGCGGGCGATGGCTTCCGGTTGTCGGCCCTATCAGCAGTGTCTAGGGTTGAGTGCGATCACCCCCGGGTAGTGAATCTCAAGTGAACCGATCCGGTGACTTTTGGGAGGTTCGTTCTTGGCCGACGACGGTGGTGATTCGTCCAACCTGCTGGTGATCTTTGGAATTACCGGCGATCTGGCCCGCAAGATGACGTTTCGGGCGCTGTATCGCCTGGAGCGTCGCAACCTGCTGGACTGCCCCATCCTGGGGGTGGCCAGCGACGACATCAGCGTCGAGGAACTCGTCGAGCGGGCCCGCGGCGCGATCAACGACGCCGGGGAGAAGATCGACGACGAAGTGTTCGATCGACTGGCGAATCGCTTGGACTACATCCACGGCGACGTCACCGAGCGCGATCTCTACCACCGGCTCGCCGAGATGATCGGCTCGGACTACCGCCCGCTGTACTACCTCGAGATGCCGCCCGCGTTGTTCGCGCCGATCGTCGAGAACCTTGCCCGGGAGGGCCTGGTCGCGCGTGCCCGCGTCGCGGTGGAAAAGCCGTTCGGCCATGACCTCGAGTCGGCGCTCGAACTCAACGAGCGGCTGCACGCGGTGCTGGAGGAAGAGCAAATCCTGCGGGTGGACCACTTCTTGGGCAAGCAGCCCGTGGTGGAACTCGAATGCCTGCGGTTCGCCAATCAGGCACTGGCCGCGCTGTGGGACCGCGACAGCGTCTCGGAGATTCAGATCACGATGGCCGAGAACTTCGGCGTCGAGGACCGGGGCAGGTTCTACGACGCGGTCGGCACGCTGCGCGACGTGGTGCAGAACCATCTGCTGCAGGTCCTCGCGATGGTGGCGATGGAGCCGCCGGTCGGCGGCAGCGCTGACGACCTCAACGACAAGAAGTCCGAGGTGTTCCGCGCGATGCCGGCGCTGGATCCCGACCGTTGCGTACGCGGTCAGTATCGCGGCTACACCGATGTCCCTGGGGTGGCGAAGGATTCGCAGACCGAGACCTTCGTCGCGCTGCGCACCGAGATCGACAACTGGCGCTGGTCTGGAGTGCCGATCTTCCTGCGGGCCGGCAAGTCCCTGCCGGAGAAGGTCACCGAGGTGCGGCTGTTTCTGCGCCGCGTCCCGCAGCTGGCCTTCCTCCCGCACCGCCGTGCGGCCGAGCCCAACCAGATCGTGCTGCGCATCGACCCCGCCCCCGGCATGCGCATGCAGCTGTCCGCCCAAGTTCACGACGAATGGCACGACGTCCACCTGGACTCGCTGTTCGCCACCGACCTGGGTGAAGCCGAGGGACCCTATGAACTGTTGCTGCACGCCGCGCTGACCGGCGATCGCACGCTTTTCGCGCGGGAAGACAGCATTGAACAGACGTGGCGCATCGTCCAGCCACTGCTCGACAAACCGGGCGAAATTCATCCCTACGAGCCCGGGTCCTGGGGACCCGAGGCCGCGCAGTCGCTCGTCCGCGGTCACCGCCATTGGCAAGACCCGTGGTTCCCTCCAAAAACGCAGTCGGGACAGTAAGGAGACCAGAAATGCAGCTCGGAATGATCGGCCTGGGCCGGATGGGCGCCAACATCATCCGTCGTGTCGTCGACGGCGGCCACGAGGGCGTCGTCTACGACTACGACAAGGAAGTCGTCAAGACGCTGGCCACCGAGAAGGGGATGACCGCGGCGTTCTCGGTCGCGGAGCTGGCCGAGAAGATGACCGCCCCCCGCGTGGTCTGGGTCATGGTGCCCGCGGGCAACATCACCACGTCGGTGATCGAGGAGCTGGCCGACACTCTCGAGTCCGGGGATATCGTGATCGACGGCGGCAACTCCTACTACCGCGACGACCTCAAGCACTCAAAGCTGTTGGCCGAGAAAGGGATTCACCTCATCGATTGCGGCACCAGCGGTGGAGTCTGGGGCCGGGAGCGTGGTTACTGCCTGATGATCGGCGGTGACGACTACGCCTTCGAGCACGCCGAGCCGCTGTTCAAGACCATCGCGCCCGGGGTCGACGCGGCGCCACGCACGCCGGGCCGCGACGGCGAGGTCGCCCAACCGGAGAAGGGTTACCTGCACTGTGGTCCGTCCGGCGCCGGGCACTTCGTGAAGATGGTGCACAACGGCATCGAGTACGGGATGATGGCTTCGCTCGCCGAGGGGCTCAACATTCTCCGCAATGCCGATATCGGCACGCGTATCGAAAAGGGCGATGCCGAAACCGCGCCGCTGTCCAATCCCGAGTGCTACCAATACAACTTCGACATCGCCGACATCGCCGAGGTGTGGCGCCGGGGCAGCGTCGTCGGTTCCTGGCTGTTGGATCTGACTGCGATCGCGTTGCACGAATCGCCCACGCTGTCGGAGTTCTCCGGACGGGTCTCCGATTCCGGGGAGGGCCGCTGGACCGCGATCGCGGCCATCGACGAGGGCGTGCCCGCGCCGGTGCTCACCACCGCGTTGCAGTCCCGCTTCGCGTCACGCAGCCTCGACGACTTCGCCAACAAGGCGCTCTCAGCGATGCGCAAGCAGTTCGGTGGACACGCGGAGAAGCCGGGAGTGGGTGGCTGACGCGGCGATCGCGCGGGCGGCTGACTAGCCTGTCTAGCCTGTCAGCCGCTTGACGAACTCCACCACGACGTCGCTGAAGGCGTCATTGTCGTCGCCGGCCGCGGTGTGCCCGGCGTCGGACAACTCGACGAACTCCGCACGCGGAACCGTCGCCAGGAAATGCTGGACGCCTTCGGGGCTGACCACGTCGGAGAGCTTGCCGCGGATCAGCAGGACCGGAATCGTGAGATCGGCCGCGGCCTGCTCGAAGTGCTCGGTGCGCAGCTCCGGGTCGTCCCCGGGCGCGGTCATGAACGCCGGATCCCAATGCCAGTACCAGCGTCCGTCGCGTAGCCGCAGGTTCTTCTTCAGCCCTTCGGGGCTGCGCGGCTTTTCCCGGTACGGCAGATAGGCGGAGACCGCGTCGGCCGCCTCCTCGAGGGAGCCGAAACCGTGCAGGTTGGTCATCATGAAATCCCGGATGCGGGCGCTGCCGGTCTTCTCGTACCGCGGCACCACGTCGACCAGCACCAATCCGGTCACCTTCGCCGGTCCCGCGCTGTCGGCGACCAGGATGCCGGTCAGTCCGCCCATGCTGGCGCCGATCAGCACCACCGGGCGGCCGATGGCGTCCAGGACGTGCATGACGTCGGCCGTCAGGGTTTCGATCGCGTAGTCCGCGCCGGGCGCCCGGTCGCTGTCGCCGTGTCCGCGGCTGTCCAGCGCGACGACGTGGTAGCCCTCGTCGGCCAGAAACTGGCCGGTGTTCTTCCAGGAGAACCGGTTCTGGCCACCACCGTGCAGCATCAGGATCGAGGGTCGGTCCGCCCGCGCGGCGTCCCGGTTCCATTCGTCGGCGACGAGGCCGATACCTCCCGCACCTGCGAACTTGACCGTCTGGGGACTGCTGCTCACGGTGCTCATCGATCTGACGTTACATAGTCCTCCGATGATTTCTGCCGATTGGTGGGGTCTATCCATCGACGACCGAAGCCGATAGCCCGACAAAGGAGGCCCATGCCATCGATCACACCCTCGCTATGGTTCGACCACAACCTTCAGGAGGCGGCGTCGTTCTACATCTCGGTGTTCCCGAACTCGCGAATCGAGGAATTCAACCGGAGCACCGACGCCGGACCCGGCGAGCCCGGCTCGGTGCTGTCGGGCACTTTTGTGCTGGACGGCACCCGGTTCATCGGGATCAACGGCGGGCCGCACTTCACGTTCAGTGAGGCGGTGTCCTTCACGATCGAGTGCAAGGACCAGAACGAGGTCGATTACTACTGGGAACGGTTGACCGACGGCGGCGAGGAATCGCAGTGCGGTTGGTGCAAGGACCGCTTCGGCCTGAGTTGGCAAGTCGTCCCGAATCGGCTTTACGAGTTGGTGAGCCATCCCGATCCGGCCTGTGCGACGGCGGCGACCCAGGCGATGTATGGCATGCGCAAGATCATCGTCGCCGATCTCGAGCGCGCGGCGGCCGAGGCGTCCGGGCCGCACTCCCGTTAACCGCAAATTACGTTGTCGTTCAACAGATTCGATCGATAGGGCTGTAGCCGGCGGGACAACACAGTCACGAGATTGCCCGACTTATGGGGACTTCGGTCCCTACCGCTGGACACATCGACGGGGGATGGTGGAGGCAATTCAACGGCAGACCAAAGCCCCGAGGAGGAATCATGACTAATCTGCCTGCACATCCTCAGCAACCCCATTCGTGGCTGCCGGACTGGTCCGAGGTCTGGTCGGATCTGCGCAACGGGGTGCCGTCTGCCTTGCGTCGTGGCAACCTGATCCGACTCGAGGATGAGACACAAGATGGTCATTACCTGCTGCGTGCCGAACTACCCGGCATCGACCCAGCCAAGGACGTCGACATCACGGTGCGCGATGGGCAGTTGACCATCAAGGCGCAGCGTACGGAGAAAAACCAGTCCAACGGCCGCTCGGAGTTCTCCTACGGCTCTTTCATGCGGTCGATAACCCTGCCGACCGGCGCCGATGAAGACGACATCAAGGCCAGCTACGACAAGGGCATCTTGACGGTGGACGTCGCCCTGCCTGAACAGGTTGCGGCGACGGAGAAACACATCGCGGTACAAGCGGCCGGCTAACGGCCCGGAGCCCTCTGAGCACCAGCTCGACGCGTGGTGACCTTTGACCCTAGAAGGCACGAAAACCGCGGCGTAGCAAGGAGATCATGCGCCACGGGACAGACCCAGCCCTGACCGATTTCGTCGTGACAACACACGGCGAGCTTCCAGGTGCAGCGGAATACGCGCGCACCAAGATCGACAAGCTCGCGCGGCTCATCCCCCGGCCGGTGCTGCATGCCCGCGTCAGATTGACCAAGCATGGCGATCCGGCCGTGGAGCGAGCCGTCGTCGCCCAGGCCAATCTGGATGTCGACGGTCGGCTCATTCGCGCCCAAGCCCACGGCGTCACCGCGCGCGAAGCCGTAGATCGGCTCGAGGCGAGACTTCGGAGCCGGTTGGAACGGGCCGCCCACCACTGGGAGGCGCAACGAGGGTTGATCAGCGATCCGCACGAGTGGCGCCACGAATCCGAGCCCATGCATCGACGGAGCTATTTCCCCCGTCCGGCGGCGGAAGTACGCGTCATTCGGCGAAAGTCGTTCGCGATGGCGCCCGGTACGGTCGACGAGGCGGCCCTCGAAATGGACTTGCTTGATTACGACTTTCACCTTTTCACCGAGAAAGGCACCGGTGCCGTCGCGGTGCTCTATCGCGGCGGACCGACCGGCTATCGCCTAGCTCTTGTGGCACCTGCACTGGCGGACCAACTGAGCCCGTTCGAACTACCCGTGACGATCAGTACCCAGCCGCCGCCGTGTCTTACCGAAGAGCAGGCAGCCGAGCGCCTCGGCCTGCTGGACCTGCCGTTTTTGTTCTTCATCGACGCAGCGCCGGGCCGTGCCTGCGTCTTGTACCGCCGCTACGACGGCCATTACGGGTTGATCAGTCCGGCAGGCTAGCGTCCAGGATGTCGCCCGATCCGAAGATATTGCGACAGTGCGGATTTGAACGATATTCAGTAGCGGTTGATGCACTCTGATTCGCGCACGATACGTTGGTCGGTGCGGGCGATTGCCCGTCAGGTATCCGGTCGGAATTTTGCCGAACAGGGAGTGAAGATGGCGGACTACCCGAGATGACCGAGCCGCGGTGGATCGACGTGCCGGGCCCTCCCGCGGATCTCAAGGCGCTCACCTGGGGCCCAGCCGACGCCCCGATCGCCTTGTGTCTGCACGGCTTCCCCGACACTGCCTACGGCTGGCGCAAGATGGCCCCGTTGCTTGCCGCGGCCGGCTGGCGGGTCGTCGCGCCGTTCATGCGGGGATACGCGCCGTCGTCCCTACCCGACGACGGCAGCTATCACGTGGGCGCGATCATGGACGACGCGCTGCGGGTGCGCGAGGCCGCCGGGGGCACCGACCGCGACGTGGTGATCGGACACGACTGGGGCGCACTTGCCGCCACCGGCCTGGCCGCGATGCCCAACAGCCCGTTCACCAAGGCCGTGATCATGTCGGTGCCGGTCTCGGCCGCCTTCCGCGGTCAGGTGAGCGAGCGCGCCCGGCTGGCCCGCCTGCTGCCGGGTCAGCTGAGGCGTAGCTGGTACATGTTCTATTTCCAATTGCCTTTGCTGCCTGAGCGTTCCGCGTCCTGGGTGCTGCCGCGGCTGTGGCGGCGGTGGTCACCGGGTTATCGCGGCGCCGAAGAGGACCTGCGTCACGTCGATGCCGCGATCGGAACACCGGAAAGCTGGCGGGCGGCGCTGGGGACCTACCGTGCCACGCTGCGCAACACCCGGCCGCCGCAGCGGTACGCCGAACTGAACCAGCTGTGGACCAAGGCGCCGATCCTGCCGTCGCTGTATCTGCATGGCCGCGACGACGGTTGTATGACTCCGGCTTTCGCGCACTGGACCGAAAAGGTGCTGCCCGCCGGCAGCGATGTCGCGATCATCGACCATGCCGGGCATTTTCTGCAGCTTGAACAGCCCGAGAAAATCGCCGAGCGGGTGCTGGCGTTCATCGGATCACCCGGCTGACGCCGTGGCTGCGCGCCGAATGGCGGCCGTCGATGCGCAGTTCTACTGGATGTCGGCCAAAGTCCCCAGCGACGAGTTCCTGCTCTATGCATTCGACGGTGAACCCGCCGACTTAGGCGGTGCTTTCGAAGAGGTTCGGCGCCGGGCTCGGGCGTGCCCCGAACTGACGTTGCGCGTCGAGGATGGGTGTTCGCTGACGTATCCGCGGTGGGTGCCCACGACAGTGACGCCCGAGCAGGTGGTGCGCCACGACCTGACGGATCACAGTTGGCAGGCTTGCCTGTCGGCGGTGGCCGGGTTCGCCGACAGCCAGCTGGACCTTCGCCGGATGCCCTGGCGGGTCCACGTGTTCACGCCGGTGCCCGGCATTCCGGGTGTCGAAGGCCCGGGCACGGTGGCGGTTCTGCAGCTACCGCATGCGCTGGCCGACGGCGTTCGCGGCGCGGCGCTGGCCGCTTGGCTGTTCGGCCGGGCGGCGCCGGTGCCCGAGGTGCGACGGCCGTCGCCGGGTATCTTCGCGTGGCGAGCCGCCCAGGCGGCGCGCAGCCACCGCGGGCTGGTCCGCGATACGCGGGCGGGTCTGCTGGCACCGGGGGCCGGAACTCGCCCGCCGCTTGCCACCAATACCCGCCCCGACGGCGTCCGTTCGATGCGCACACTGGTGCGCCATCGCTCGCAGCTGCGCGGGCCCAGCGTCACCGTCGCGGTGCTCGCCGCGGTGTCGACCGCCCTGTCGCGGTTGCTTTCCGGCGCGACCGATATGTTGGGCGCGGAGGTCCCGATGGCCAAACCCGGTGTACCACAGGCGAATAATCACTTCGGCAACGTCGTCGTCGGACTCTATCCGCAGTTGGAGCTGGATGCGCGGCTGGATCGGATCGCCACCGATCTGGCCAACGGCCGGCGCCGATTCGAACATCCGGCGACACGGGCCGGCGACCGGGCATTCGCGACGGTACCGGCCCCGCTACTACGTTGGGGCATCTCACGATTCGACGCCGGTGCCCGATCCGCGCAGGTGCTGGGCAACACCGTGGTGTCCAGTGTCAACCGCGGGCCCGCCGATCTGCGCTTCGGCGATGCGCGGGTAGTGCTGACGGCCGGCTATCCGGGACTGTCGCCGTCGATGGGTCTGACGCACGGAGTACACGGCATCGGCGAGACCGTCGCGATCAGCGTCCACACGGCGGAGTCGGTCTTTCGAGGCGTCGATGCCGACGTCGACGCCTATCTGGAGTTGTTGGACGCCGCGCTGTAAAGGCTACTGCGCGTCATCGGATCTCGCCGCTTGCGCACGCGTCAGCCCGGCCGCGCCGATCAGCTCCTCGTGCCATTCGAACCACACGGTGTGGTAGGAGTCGATCAGCGGCCGGCTCAGCCAGGTGCTGTCGCCCGACTTGACCTTGTCCAGTGCGGCAACCAGTTTCACCGAATAGGCATTCAACCGCGGCAGCTGGGCCGCGGCCGCTTCGATGATCGGCAGCACCCGGGCGTGTACTGCGTCCAAGCGGGCCAACACCGCCGCGTCGTACTCGGCGTCGTCGTGCGCGTTGGGTTTACCGGCGGGGCCGCCCTTGAGCTGCCAATCGGTGACCAGGGCTTTGAAATCGGCGTTCACGCTTCGGAAGTCGTCATAGGCGGCGGTCATCGCCGCCTCGTCGATGCCTTCGCGTTCCTGCGCGAGCAGCGCGTCCAGCCGGTCGCGGCCGCTGGGGCTGATTCGCAACGTGGCATCACCGACCAGGAAACCCGAGACGGTCAGCTGTTCGACGGCATCGTCGACGTCTTGGTTCAGCGTGGCGCTCAGATCGGCCGGGCTGACCCGGCCCTTGAGTCGGACCGCTTGCAGCACGGCCAGTTCGGTCATCCGGTGGCCTGGCTCGACAAGCGCAGCGCGGCCAGCATGACGATCAGCGGGGAGGCTGAAAGCACGTCGGTCTGGCCGCTTTCCAGGGCGGCACGCACCGCGGCGTCGGAGGTGTCCGCCAGCCTGGGATGGTCGCCGCCGGCGTGCGCGCGCAGCGGGCTGATCCGTCGTGCGAGGTCGGCGAGTTCGCGTAGCTCGGGCGTATCGTTCTCCGACCACGAGGTCGGGGCCAGATCACCTTCGCGCACTTCGCCTTCGTAGCCGTCGACGGTGATCTGCTTGCCGGCCAGCGTCGCCGCCACGCCGTTGCCACAGCCCACCACCGCCACCCGGCCGAGTTCGCGGCTGACCACTGCCGCATGGCTGGCAGCCCCGCCGATCTCGGTGACGATGCCGTGCGCGGCCAGCATGCCCATCACGTCTTCGGGGCGGGTGTGGTCGCGCACCAGGATCACCTGTTCGCCCCGGTCGGCGGCTTCCAGCGCCTCGTCGACCCTGGTGTAGGCCTTGCCCGACACCACGCCCGGGCAGGCGGGCAGGCCTTTGGCCAAAAGTGGTGCGGCCAAACGTATTTCCGGTTGCAAAGCGGGCAGCAGCAGGGCCTCTACGTGGGCCGGGGTCACCCGGCGCAATGTCTCGGTGGCGTCGATGAGCCCCTCGTGATGCAGCTGCAGCGCCAGTCGCACCGCGGCCTGCGCCGAGCGCTCGGCCGCCCGGGTCTGCAGCAGCCAGAGTTTGCCCTCTTCGACGGTGAACTCGATCTCCTGCACGTCGGACCCGAGCCGCTCCAGGGTGCGGGCGACGTCCATCAGCTGCTGGTAGACCGCCGGCTGCTCGTCGCGCAGCGCGGTGATCGGTTCCACGTTGACCAGCCCCGAGACGACGTCGTCGCCCTGACCGCCGGGCAGCCACTCGCCGAACGGTTCGTTGGCGCCGGTGATTGGGTTGCGTGAGAAGCATGCTCCGGCACCGGAATTGGCGCCGAGGTTGCCGAACACCATGGCCTGCACCACCACTGCGGTACCGCCGCGATCGTCGAGGCCGTAGTGGTCGCGGTAGGCAACCGCGCGCGGCGAATTCCACGACGCGAACACCGCCTCGATGCCGGCACGCAGCTGCGCGTACGGGTCGGCCGGAACGGATTGCGATGCTCCGCCGACGATGCGCTGATACATGTCGGTGAATCGCAGCAGCGTGTCTCGGGCGAACTTCTCGGTCCCCGACGCCGCCAGCGCCCGCACCACGTCGTCGTTGAGGCCGACGTTCAGGATCGTGTCCATCATGCCGGGCATCGACAGGGTGGCGCCCGAGCGCACACTGACCAGCAACGGGCGCGGGCCCCGGCCGAACGTGCGGGAGGTTTCGGTCTCCAGCCACTGCATCCGGCCCAGCACGTCGTCCCAGATCGCGTCCAGCGTCGCGGCGGGCTCGACCAGATACCGCAGGCCCACCTCGGTGGTGATGCAGAACGCGGGAGGCACCGGCAGGCCGTGCCGGCGCATGACCTCGATGCCGTGGCCCTTGTTGCCCAGGATCTCCCGCGGATGGTCCGCGTCGCCGTTCAGCAACACCACGGTGTGGTCGGTGGAGGCGGGCGCATGCCCGATGCTCTCGGGAGTGCTGTCGCCTCGTGCGATACGCGCCGTGGTGCACCCCCTCCTGGCTCGGCTGGTTTCGGCATGCGCGGGAACGCCCGCTATGTTCCCACACGGATCGACCGCCACAGCCGCTCACCGCTGCTGTTGTCCAATCCGGCCGATGATCTAGGTTTGCACGTATGACTCCCTATGACGTCGGATTACTGATCCTGCGGCTGGTCCTGGGCGTGACATTGGCCGCGCACGGCTACAACAAGTTCTTCGGCGGCGGCCGCATCCCGGGCACCGCGCGCTGGTTCGAGAGCATCGGCATGAAGCCGGGCAAATTCCACGCCACGGTGGCCGCCACCACCGAAATCGCTGCCGGGCTGGGGCTGGCGGCCGGGCTGCTCACGCCGATTCCGGCGGCCGGCTTTGTCGCGCTGATGCTGGTCGCGGCCTGGACCGTCCATCGTCACAATGGCTTCTTCATCGTCAAGGAGGGCTGGGAGTACAACCTGGTCCTGGCGCTCAGCGCGGTCGGAGTGGCCACGCTGGGCCCCGGCCGGCTCAGCCTGGATTGGGTGATCTTCGGGATCAACAACCCGCTGATCGGCTGGAACGGCCTGCTGATCTCGGTCGGGCTCGGGCTGGCGGGCGGCCTCGGCCTGTTGCTGATCTTCTACCGCCCGCCGGCTAAGCAAGCCGGTTAGATCCCGAGCGCGCCCGGAAGCTTCTTGCGCTTGGCGTCGTAGAGTGCGGCGTCGGCGATCGCGTAGAGCGCGGCGATGTCGGCGCCCACACCGCTGTGCGATGCGGTGCCGATGCTGGTGCCCGGAGTGTGCAGGCGGACGTCGGCCAGGAATCGATCGGAGTTGCCCGGCGCCACGTTGGCGTCGTCGGCGATACACACCGCGAATTCGTCGCCGCCGAGCCTGGCCAGAACGGCATTGGCGGGCGCCAGTTTCCGCCAGCACTCCGCGCGGCTGATCAGATGCTCGTCGCCGGCCAGGTGCCCGTGGGTGTCATTGATCGTCTTGAAGTTGTCGATGTCGAGCACCATGACGGTGACGGTGATGGCTGCCGAACGGGACCGGCCCAGCAGGTCGGCGGTGGCGATCTCCCAGCCCGCCCGGTTGAGCAGGCGCGTCAGGGGATCGGTGCACGCCGCGGCGACCAGGGCTCGCATCAGCAACCCGAACGATTCGGCGGCACCGACGATGGCGATCACGAAGATGACGTAGTCGATCACCAGCTTGCGCGTGGGCGCGACCGCGAGAGCCAGGACGCACGCCGCGGTCAGCACGGCGACCAGCATGGCCCCGCGGCGCGGCGAGTGGAACGCGCGCAGGTACATGGCCAGGAAGATCGGCGCGATCAGGCAGACGAACTCGGCGATGATCGCGACGTGGAAGGCCATCACGATCGGGGTGGCCACGATCGCAACGGCCGTCGCCGGCGCGGGTCGGTCGGGACGCACGCCCAGCCAGACCAAAGCGGCGACGCCGAGGACGATCGCGATGATGCCCCCGGTCGGGTTCGCGTAGGTCAGGCCCTTGTGGATGGGAAAGAGGGTGAACGCCACGCCCCAGGCGTAAAGAAAAGTCGTGCCGCCCAAGAAGATTCGCAGCACCCGAACTTGCTCGCGGGCGTAGAAGCCGCTGCCGGCACTGGCATGTAGCCGCAGCCGATATCGCCGAGCGAAAGGGCCTGGGACGTTAACACCCATCCCGTCAACTCTCCTGGTCAGGCCCCCGTGATGGTGATGATCGGCCCATTGTGGCACTGCTCTTTCCGGCAAGCACACCGGGATGACCAGGCAGGGCTGCCGTGACTAGGCGACCGCGGCGGTTTCGGCGGCCGCCACTTCGGCCGCGGCACGTTCTCCGGACCGGATCGCGCCGTCGATCCACCCGCACATGACCGCCGAGCTTTCGGTTCCGGCCCAATGTATCCGGCCGCAGGGCTCGCGCAGCGTGTAGCCGTACTCGGTCAACACACCGGTGGGGGTGTGGCCGATCATCCCACCTCCGGAGTAGCGCTCCTGGCTCCAGTTCTGTTCGTGAAATTCCAGCGGCGTCTGGGCTTTGCTGCCGAACCGGTTGACCAGCTCACCGATTACCACCGTTTTGCGTTCGGCCTCGTCGAGCATCGTGAGCCGGCGCGCCGCCGGGCCCTCGGTGATGACGCACATGATGCCCGGGCTCCCGGCGTCCGTGCAGGCGTCGATGGTCAAAGAGGCCGGGGAGCCCGGGGCGGCGGACTGGCCGGACAGTCCGTCGGCGCGCCAGAAGGGCTCGTCGTAGAAGACCGACGTCTTGATCACCGCGCCGCTTGTCACACGCTGGTGCAGAAACGCGCGGTCCACCGGCAGCAGCGGTTCGTAGTCGATCGAGGTGGCGATCGCCAGCGGGATCGCGACGATGACCCGTCGCGCCCGCACCGCCAGATCGGCCGCGCTGACCGTCACGCCGTCGTCGTCCTGGCTGATCTGGCGGACCGGCTGCGAAAGGTGTAGCGCCTCACCGAGTTCAGCGACCATCGGGCGATGCAGGGCGCCCATGCCGCCGACCGGGCGGGCATCCTGGGAGCCACCCTTGCCCGAAATCGCGAAGGTGAGTCCGCCGGCCGATGCCGTCTGCAGCAGCCCCCACAGCAACGACGTCTCCGACGCTGCCGAGGTGTACAGGCCGGCGAAGGCCATGTCCAGCATCTGGGCGGCTTCGGAGGATATGGAATTCTTTTCAATCCACTGCCCAATGCTGATTCGGTCCCACTCGTGGGCCTTTTTCGCCTCCCACGGGGCTTCGCGCGGAAGAGCTTTGCCCATCTTCTCGATGCTGGCCAGGGCGAGCCCGAGGTTGGCGACCGCCCACGGGCTCACGGTCCACGGAATAGTGCCGCCGTAGCGGTGCTTTTTGCCGCCGACGATCATCATCGCGTCGCCGTCGTTGTGCTGCTTGTATTCCGGCACCCCGAACTCGTTCATCAACGCGTAGATCCGGTCCTGTCCGGGCCCGATCCACGCCCCGCCGCGGTCGACCCACACGCCGTCGTCGCGGGTGACGGTGAAGGTGCGGCCGCCGACGCGGTCGCGGGCCTCCAGCAAGGCCACCGAGTGCCCGGCTTGCTTCAACCGGAGCGCAGCGGTCAAGCCCGCGAAACCCGCTCCGACCACGCAATAATCGACGTCCGCCATGACCGCTCCTCGGTTGCCCTACCCCCGCTGAGCAGCAAACTACACCGGCCGGGCCACGTCAGCGGCCGGTTCGCGCGGAATTCATCGACCGGGCGCCGGGACGATCGGCGGATAGGGCAGATCGGTGCTGGAGTGCGGGTCGACGTACACCGGGTACCCGAGGTAGGGGAACGCCCGTTGCGGGCAGGCGGGCCGGTCACAGATTCTGCAGCCCGCGCCGATCGGCACGATCGCCTCAGCATCGTTCAAATCGATTCCGACGGAATAGATCAGTTTCTCGGCGTGGGCCACATCGCAGCCGAGCCCGATCGCGAAGGTCTTGTCCGGGCCGAGGTAGCGGCTGGGTTCCGCCGACGTGGTCCTGGCGAGCCAGAAATAGGTGCGCCCATCGGGCATTTGCGCGATCTGAGTCATGAACTGACCGGGCCGGGAAAAGGCGTGGTGGACCACCCACAGCGGGCAATTGCCGCCGACGCGCGAGAAGTGAAAAGCCGTGGCGGACTGACGTTTCGAGATGTTGCCCGCGCTGTCGGTTCGGACGAAGATGAACGGGACGCCGCGGGCGCTCGGGCGCTGCAGCGTGGACAGCCGGTGGCAGACGGTTTCGAAGCCCACCTCGAAACGTCTTGCCAGCTGGTCGATGTCGTAACGCAGGGCCTCGGCGGCCTCGAGGAATCGCGTATAGGGCAATAACAGCGCGCCGGCGAAGTAGTTGGCCAGCCCGATGCGCGCCACACCCCGCGCATCGTCACTGAGCTGGTCGTCGCCGTCGATGAGCTGGGTGATCAGTTCGGCCTGGGTGAGTAATGCGATCTGAGTTGCCAACTGGAAGGCGCGTTGGCCCGGATGCAGCCACCGGGCCAGATACAAGGTCTTCGACTCGGCGCGAAACAGGCGTTTGGAGTTGGGATTCAAGACCTGACCATCGTCGATGACCACCGTCACGCCGAGCTGGTCGCGAACGAACTCCGCCAGCTGGTTGTCGAGTCCGCCTGGCTGCAAACGGTTTTGGTCGAACAGGCGCTCGGCCGCGACGTCGAGATCCCCGATGTAGTTCTTGCGGTCGTAGAAGAAGTCCCGGACTTCCTCGAAGGGCATCGGCTGCGAGGGTGCCGCGGATGTCTCGGCGCTGGCCCGGCTGTGCAGCGCTTCCAGGTCGGCGGTGGCGTCGTGCAGCCGCCGCTGCAGATTGACCAGCGTCTGGCCGACCTCCGGCATGCGGGCGACGAGCTCCTCGATCTGCCCGGCCGTCGCGGGTCCCTCGGCGAAGATCTCGCGCAGGTCCGCGACCAGTCGGGCATCGGACTCGGGCGCGAAGTACTGATTCGGCAAGTCGAATCGCTCGGTGAGCGTCAGCAGCACCGGGACCGTGATCGGGCGCTGGTCGTTTTCCAGCTGGTTGACGTAACTGGTCGACAATCCGAGGGCGCGCGCCAGCGCGACCTGAGTCAGCCCCTGCTCCTCGCGCAGCCGGCGTAGCCGCGCACCCGCGAACGTCTTCGCCACCTGCTACACGGTACGCCCACCGCCTTTCACAAACTTCGCAAAACCGCCGGGAGCGGGACACAAAATTACGCTTATTTAGGGGATTTACCGCGTTTCTCCGGCTGCGTACTGTGCGATGTATGCGCATCCATGACGTGCGAACCCGGCGTAGCGCCGACGATTTCCCCCGCCGCGAGCACCTGGCTTTCAAGATTGCCGAGGTCGCGGCGGACCCGGTCGCCGTGCCCGCGGCGACCGCGGAGATGGTCATCAACCGCATCATCGACAATGCCGCCGTCAGCGCCGCCTCGGTGATCCGTCGGCCGGTGAGCACCGCGCGGGCCCAGGCGCTGGCGCATCCGGTGCAGCGTGGGGCGCGCGTCTTCGGCGTACCGGGCGCCTATTCGACCGAGTGGGCGGCCTGGGCCAACGGCGTCGCGGTGCGCGAGCTGGACTTCCACGACACGTTCTTGGCCGCGGACTACTCCCATCCCGGCGACAACATTGCGCCGCTCGTTGCCGTCGCCCAGCAGCTCGATGTACGGGGTGCCGACCTGATCCGCGGTGTGGCCACCGCCTACGAGATCCAGATCGACCTGGTCAAGGCAATCTGCTTGCACGAGCACAAGATCGACCACGTCGCGCATTTGGGTCCGTCGGTGGCCGCGGGCATCGGGACGATGCTGCGGTTGGACACCGAGACCATCTATCAGGCGGTCGGGCAAGCGCTGCACCTGACCACGGCCACCCGTCAATCCCGCAAGGGCCTGATCTCCAGCTGGAAAGCGTTCGCGCCGGCGTTCGCCGGAAAGGTCGCCATCGAGGCCGTCGACCGCGCGATGCGCGGGGAAGGCGCCCCGGCGCCCATCTGGGAAGGCGAGGACGGCGTAATCGCTTGGCTGCTAAGCGGTCCCGACCACACCTACCAGGTGCCGCTGCCCGAGCCGGGCGAAGCCAAGCGCGCGATTCTGGACAGCTACACCAAGGAGCACTCCGCGGAGTACCAGAGCCAGGCGCCGATCGACCTGGCGCGCCGGCTGCGTGACCGAATCGGCGATCTCGAGCAGGTCGCGACGATTGTGCTGCACACCAGCCACCACACCCACTATGTGATCGGTACCGGCTCGGGCGACCCACAGAAGTTCGATCCGGACGCCTCCCGGGAGACGCTGGATCACTCGCTGCCCTACATCTTCGCGGTCGCGCTGCAGGACGGCAGCTGGCACCACGAGCGCTCGTACGCTCCGGAGCGAGCGCACCGGCCCGACACCGTCGAACTGTGGCACAAGATCTCCACCGTCGAGGATCCACAGTGGACTCGCCGCTACCACTCGAACGATCCGGCCGAGAAGGCCTTTGGGGCGCGTGCGGAGGTGACGCTGAAGAGCGGCGAGGTGATCTCCGACGAATTGGCCGTGGCCGATGCTCATCCGCTGGGCGCCCGGCCGTTCGCGCGCGAGCAGTACGTCCGCAAGTTCTCCGAGCTCGCCGACGGCGTCGTGGAAAGCTCTGAACAGCACCGGTTCTTGTCCGCCGTCGACTCCCTCGCGGATCTGAAAGGCGGCGCGCTGGGGGCGCTGAACGTGGTGGTCGATCCGCGGGTGCTGGACAAGGCGCCGGCGATTCCGTCGGGAATCTTCCGATGAGCGTGGCCGGCTCCTCGTCCAGTGCCGCCGACAAGCGCATCGCATTGCGCGCTGGCCTGGAAAGTGGCCGGCTGCAGCGGCTTCCGGGCGCCTTCTCGCCGCTGGTGGCCAAGGCGGTCGCCGAGGCGGGCTTCGAAGGCGTGTATGTGTCCGGTGCCGCGTTGGCGGCCGATCTCGGGTTGCCGGACATCGGCCTGACGACGCTGACCGAAGTGGCGGGCCGGGGCGCGCAGATCGCCGCCGCCGTCAACCTGCCGACGCTGATCGACGCGGACACCGGATTCGGCGCGCCGCTGAACGCCGCACGCACGGTGACGGTCCTGGAGGACGCCGGACTGGCCGGATGCCACCTCGAGGATCAGGTCAACCCGAAGCGCTGCGGCCATCTGGACGGCAAGGCCGTCGTCTCGGCCCAGGACATGGTGAAGCGTTTGCGCGCAGCGGTATCCGCGCGGCGCGACCCCAACTTCGTCATCTGCGCGCGCACCGATGCCGCCGGCATCGAGGGTCTGCCCGCCGCGATCGATCGTGCGCGTTCTTACGCCGATGCCGGCGCGGACATGATCTTCACCGAAGCGCTGACCGAGGTGGCGCAGTTCGAGGCGTTCCGTGCCGCGGTCGACGTTCCGTTGCTGGCCAACATGACCGAATTCGGCAAGTCGCCGCTGCTGAACGTGCGCCAACTCGCCGACCTCGGCTACAACGTCGTCATCTACCCGGTCACCACCTTGCGGCTGGCGATGTTCGCCGTCGAAGCGGGTCTGCGTGAAATCGGTTCTTCGGGAACGCAATTCGATTTGCTGGATCGCATGCAACACCGCAGCCGGCTGTACTCGCTGCTGCGCTACCAGGACTACAACGAATTCGACACCGACACTTACAATTTCAGCCTTGAAGGGATCAACCATGACCGCGCCGACCGCTGACATCAAGAAGGGCCTCGCCGGCGTGGTGGTGGACACCACCGCGATCTCGAAAGTGGTGCCGGAGACCAATTCGCTGACCTATCGCGGGTATCCGGTCCAGGATTTGGCGGCCCACTGCAGTTTCGAGCAAGTCGCATTCCTGCTCTGGCGCGGCGAGCTGCCCACCGACGCGGAGCTGGCGCTGTTCAGCCAGCGCGAACGCGCCAGCCGCCGGCTCGACCGCTCGATGCTGTCGTTGCTGACCAAGCTGCCCGACAATTGTCATCCGATGGATGTGGTACGCACCGCCATCAGCTTTTTGGGTGCCGAGGACCCCGAGGAGGACGACGACTCGGCGAACCGGGCCAAGGCGCTGCGGATGCTCGCGGTGTTGCCGAGCATCGTCGCGGTGGACATGCGGCGCCGGCGCGGGTTGGCGCCGATCCCGCCGCACAGCGCCCTGGGCTACACCGAGAACTTCCTGCAGATGTGCTTCGGTGAGGTGCCCGAACCCGCGGTGGTGCAGGCCTTCGAACAGTCGATGATCCTTTACGCCGAACACGGTTTCAACGCCTCGACGTTTGCCGCGCGGGTGGTGACGTCGACGCAGTCGGACATCTACAGCGCGGTCACCGGGGCCATCGGTGCGCTCAAGGGTGCGCTGCACGGTGGGGCCAACGAGGCGGTGATGCACGACATGATCGAGATCGGCGAGCCGGGCAACGCGCGAGAGTGGTTGCGCGGCAAGCTCGCCCGCAAGGAGAAGGTCATGGGATTCGGGCATCGGGTCTACAAGAACGGTGACTCGCGGGTGCCGACGATGAAGGCGGCGTTGAACCGCGTCGCCGCGACGCGCGACGGACAGCGCTGGCTGGACATATACAACGTTCTGGAAGCCGAAATGTTCGACGCCACTGCCATCTTGCCCAATCTCGACTTCCCGACCGGCCCGGCGTACTACCTGATGGGATTCGACATCGCCTGCTTCACGCCGATCTTCGTGATGAGCAGGATCGCCGGGTGGACCGCTCACATCATGGAACAGGCCGCGTCGAACTCCCTGATCCGCCCGTTGAGCGCCTACTCGGGACGCGAGCAGCGGGCACTGGCCCACCGGTAGGCCTAGTCCGTCGGCCCGCCATATTGCCAGACCAGGCTGTGGTTGCCGGTCATGGTCGGGTTGCACCACATCGTGCGGCCGTTGGCGTCCTGCGTGGTGGAGTGCAACACCGTGCATGAATCACCCGGTGCGGGGGCTTGACCGTAAGCGATGCCGACGCCGAGCGTGGTCGCCATCACGCTCGCCAGCGCCGCGGCCGGTATCAGGAACCGAAGTCTGCTCATGATGGCCATCTCCTAAGCAGGTGCCAAGACATTACGCTAACCGCCGCAGGACCCGCGGGCAAAGGGTGTCATCCGCGATCCGCAACACGGTCGGCCAGAGCAGGTTCTAGGGTGTGAAACCATGGGATTTCTCCAACCCGAACTGCCGCAGGTCGACATCGACGAGTGGAGCAAGCTGTCCCGCAGCGAGAAGATCCGCCCGATGGCCCGACATTGGGCCGAGGTCGGTTTCGGAACGCCGGTCGTTCTGCATCTGTTCTACGTCGGCAAGATCTTGCTTTACATCCTGTTCGCTTGGTTGTTGGCGGTGCCGACCACTCGCGGGTTGGCGTTCACCGACGTCATGTCGTGGTACGCCGAGCCGATCGTGTTCGAGAAGGTCGTGCTGTACACGATGCTCTTCGAGGTGGTCGGGCTGGGCTGCGGCTTCGGGCCGCTGAACAACCGGTTCAACCCACCACTGGGGTCGATCCTGTATTGGCTGCGGCCCGACACCATCCGGCTGCCCCCGTGGCCTCAGCGCGTGCCGGGGACCAAGGGCACCGCCCGCACGCTGGTCGACAACGCGCTGTACGGGCTGTTCTTGCTGGTGACTTTCCTGACGCTGTTCGCCGACGGCACCGGCCCGATACCGGAGCTGGGCACCCAGATCGGGGTGATTCGCCCGTGGCGGATCGTGTTGATCCTGGTACTGCTCGGGATCCTGGGGTTGCGGGACAAGGTGATCTTCCTGGCCGCCCGCGGTGAGGTGTACGCGACGCTGTCGGTGACGTTTTTGTTCGGCGGTGTCGACATGATCATCGCCGCCAAGCTGGTGTTTATGGTGATCTGGATCGGTGCTGCCACCTCCAAGCTGAACAAGCACTTTCCGTTCGTGATGTCGACGATGATGTCCAACAACCCGGTGTTCCGGCCCCGGTTCATCAAGCGGATGTTTTTCGAGAAGTTCCCCGACGATCTGCGGCCCGGCCGGTTGTCGCGCGTATTCGCCCACGTGAGCACCTTCGTCGAAATGTGTGTGCCCATCGCGCTATTCGTTGGGCACGGCGGATGGTGGACCGCGGTCCCCGCAGCGATCATGGTGATCTTCCACTTCGGCATCCTGTCGGCCATCCCGATGGGCGTGCCGCTGGAGTGGAACGTGTTCATGATCTTCGGCGTCTTCGCATTGTTCGTCGGACACACTCATACCGGACTGACCGACCTGAAAAACCCCGTCCTGGTCGGGGTTTTCATCGCGTTCATCGCCTCAATCGTGATCGCGGGCAACCTGTTTCCCCGCAAGATCTCGTTCCTGCCCGGCATGCGCTATTACGCCGGCAACTGGGACACCACGCTGTGGTGCATCAAGGCCTCGGCGGACAAGAAGATCAACCACAACATCGTCTCGATCGCCAGCATGCCCGCGGCCCAGCTGGAGAAGGTGTACGGCAAGGAACGTGCGCAGATCCCGATGTATCTCGGATATGCGTTCCGCGCCATGAACACTCACGGCCGGGCGTTGTTCACCTTGGCACACCGGGCGATGGCCGGCCAGAACGAAGACGACTACGTGATCACCGACGGGGAGCGAATCTGCAGCACCGCCATCGGATGGAATTTCGGCGACGGCCATATGCACAACGAACAGCTGATCGCCGCGATGCAGCAGCGCTGCGGCTTCCTGCCCGGTGAGGTGCGGGTCGTGCTACTCGACGCCCAGCCGATCCACAAGCAGACGCAGGCCTACCGGCTGGTGGACGCCGCGACGGGCGAATTCGAACGCGGCATCGTCAAAGTCGCGGACATGGTGACGCGGCAGCCCTGGGACGACCAGGTGCCGGTCCAGGTGCTCTGGAGTGCGGCTGCCGAAGAAGAGGCAGCAGAGGCCGAGGCGCGCGAGGAGCTAGAGCCGGAGGCCCCGCCGAGCGTCACGCCAGAGTGACGCCGAAGCCCGAGCGCCACGACGGCGTGACGCTCGGCGCTATCGACCGTCAGACTGCTGCGCGCACTTCCTGCGCCGCGGCAACCATGTTCTGCAGCGACGCGGTCACCTCGTCGGTGTTTCGCGTCTTGAGGCCGCAGTCGGGGTTGACCCACAGCCGCTCCGCGGGCAGAGCCCGCAACGCGGCCCGCAACGACTCAGCCATCTCGCCGGAGCTCGGCACCCGCGGTGAGTGGATGTCGTAGACGCCCGGGCCCACGCTGTTGGCGAAGCCGACCGCGTTGAGGTCGTCGAGCACCTCCATGTGCGAGCGCGCCGCCTCGATGGAGGTGACGTCGGCATCCAGGTCGGCGATCGCGCCGATCACCTCGCCGAACTCCGAGTAGCACAGGTGCGTGTGGATCTGGGTCGAGTCGGCGACGCCGGAGGTGGCTAACCGGAAAGACCCGACGGCCCAACGCAAGTAGTCCTCCTGATCGGCCCGGCGCAGCGGCAGCAGCTCACGCAGCGCGGGCTCGTCGACCTGGATGACCGCGATGCCGGCGGACTCCAGATCCACCGTCTCGTCGCGGATCGCCAGTGCCACCTGGTTGGCGGTGTCGGCCAGCGGCTGGTCGTCGCGGACGAACGACCACGCCAGGATCGTCACCGGGCCGGTCAGCATGCCCTTGACCGGCTTGTCGGTCAGGGACTGCGCGTATTTCGCCCATTCCACCGTCATCGGCTGCCGGCGGATGACGTCGCCGTAGAGCACCGGCGGCCGCACGCAGCGGCTGCCGTAGGACTGCACCCAGCCGTTCTTGGTGGCGAAGAAGCCGTCCAGCTGCTCGGCGAAGTACTGCACCATGTCGTTGCGCTCGGGCTCACCGTGCACCAACACGTCGAGGCCGAGCTGTTCCTGCAGCTTGATGACGTCGGAGATCTCCTGCTTCATCCGCCGGTCGTATTCGGCCTCGTCGATCTCACCGGCGACCAGCGCGGCGCGGGCCTTGCGGATCTCGACGGTCTGCGGAAACGACCCGATTGTCGTGGTCGGCAGCGGTGGCAGGTGCAGCCGCTCGTCTTGGCTGATCCGCCGCTCTGCGGCGTCGCCGCGGTGGGTGCCGGTCGCGACAATCTCTTTGATGCGGGCCCGGACCCGGTCGTTGTGCAGCCGCGGATCCTGCTTGCGGGAGGCGACGGCGGCGTTGGATGCCTCGATCTGCGCGGCGACGGCTTCGCGGCCCTCGTGCAGCGCACGGGACAGCGTCACCACCTCGGCCACCTTCTCCCGCCCGAATGCCAACCAACTGCGCAGCGTGTCGTCCAGGCCGGTCTCCGGCTCCAGCGAATACGGCACGTGCAGCGTGGAGCACGACGTCGACACCGCGATGTTGGCGGCCGAACCCAGCAGCGACGCCAGTTTGCTCAGCGCCGCCTGCAAGTCGGTGCGCCAGATGTTGCGTCCGTCGACGATGCCGGCCACCAGGGTCTTGTCGGCCAGTTCCGGCACTGCGGCGATCGCGGTGTCGGCGCCGTACACCAGGTCGACGCCGATCGCCTCGACGGGTGTGCGGGCCAGTGCGCCCAGTGAGGCGCCGGGATCGCCGAAGTAGGTGGCGACGTAGAGGGCGGGCCGGTTGCTCACTTTGCCCAGGGCGTTGTAGACGGCTTCGGCCAGCGCGGGGGCGTCGGCGCAGATGTCGGTGACCAGCGCCGGCTCGTCGATCTGTACCCACTGCGCGCCGTTGGCGGCGAGCAGGCTCAGCAGCTCGGAGTAAATTCCCACCAGCTCCTGCAGGCGCTCGATCGGCGCGCCGCCACCGTTGACGCCCTTGCTCAGCAACAGGAACGTGATCGGACCGATGACGACCGGGCGGGCCGGAATCCCTTGCTCAAGAGCCTCTTTCAGCTCGGACAGCACCTTGTCCGGGTTCAGCGTGAACGTCGTGGCGGGTTCGATCTCGGGAACGATGTAGTGGTAGTTGGTGTCGAACCACTTCGTCATCTCCAACGGCGCGACATCGGCGTTGCCGCGCGCGGCGGCGAAGTAGCGGTCCAGGTCGTCGGGAACCTGTGCGGCCCGGGCCGGCAACGCGCCCAGCATGACCGCGGTGTCGAGCATTTGGTCGTAGTAGGAGAAGGTGTTCACCGGCACCGAGTCCAATCCGGCTTCGGCCAGGTGATTCCAGGTGTCTCGGCGCAGGGTGGCTGCGACTTCTTCGAGTTCCGCGCGGCTGGTTCGGCCTTTCCAATAGCCCTCGGTCGCGCGCTTGAGTTCGCGTTTCGGGCCGATACGGGCAGAACCGACAACAGTTGCGGTGAATGGTTGGGGGATCACGATATTCGTCCTTCAATCGACGTGGTGGTCACCGCCGGCGGACGTACAGCCACTCCAACAGCGGTCAGCACCTCTTTTTCTTGAAGCACTAACCACCAACGGCTGCAGCCTAACGCCCATTCCACGAGGCGATGAGCCGCCGGACGCGGCGCGCCCGGCACAGCTGGCAGGTCTCCGGACTCGCAGGCGCGCACCTAACGGTGCTCCTAGTGGCCGTCGCTTCCCAGTCCTAAGGCCAGTGCCTACATGACGGCGGTCGTTCCTGCATACCGTTGCGGGACAGTCCCGGATTCCCACCGGGTTCCCTCTCACGAAGCGTTGTTAACGTTGCTTCGCTCGATGCCCGCGCCTTGCGGCGCACGCAAACCAGTTGCGAGAAGAAGCTTAGTCAGCCCGCCAACGCCTCGGCGACCGGGACGTCTCCGTTGTTGAATTCGATGGTCCGCCGGATCGTCGAATCGTCGGAAAGCGCGGCGGCCACGACGAGCGCGACGTCGGCACGCGATACCTCACCCTTGCCCTCTTCGCCGACAGCGATGCGCCCGGTCGCTTCGTCCAGCGTCAACCGGCCGGGACCGAGCACCGTCCAGTCCAGCTCGCTGGCCCGCAGGTGCTCGTCCGCGGCGGCCTTGGCCTGCGCGTAGGCGAAGAATGGATCATCTTGCGGCACACCATGATCCGGACCCGCACCGAAGTAGGACACCATCACGAACCGCTTGACGCCCGCGTGGCCGGCGGCATCGATCACCCGGATCGCGGCGTCGCGGTCGACGGCATAGGTGCGCGCCGGATTGCCACCGCCCGCGCCGGCCGAGAATACGACCGCGTCGTGTCCGGGCAGCAGCTCGGCCAGCGCGTTGGTGTCCAGCTGCTCGATGTCGGCGACCACCGGTTCGGCGCCGGTGGCGGCGACCTCGTCGGAGTGGTCGGGATTGCGGAACACGGAGGTCACCTGCTCGCCTCGCTCGCTCAGGATGCGAGCCAGCTGCAGTGCGACCTTGCCGTGTCCGCCGAAGACGATGATGCGTGCCATGCCATCGACGGTACCGACGCGCAGCGCGTCGAACGACCGCTCAGCTACGTCGTAGTCCTTCGATCGCGAGCTCCATGATTCGTTTGGCTTGCCGCTTTCCCTCGGCTCCTGCCGGGACCCGCCACAGGAAACTCATCAGGAGCACAACGTCCGCGGGATCCAGGTCCGGCCGAAGGGATCCGTCGGCGATGCATGCATCGACCAACTGGCCGACGGCGGCGACCACAGGTGCATAGGTTTCGTTGATCGCGTCCTGTGCGGCGGCACTGTGCAGCGCGTCGCCGAGGCCGTGTTTGACGCGAACGTAATCGGCGAGCTTCAGAAACCACAGGCGCAACGCGTCCAAGGGCGGGTGCGCCTGCAGCAGTTTGGGCACCGCGGCCACAAGTCGCTGCACATCGTGGCGGTAGACGGCGAGGATCAACACTTCCCGGGTAGGGAAGTGGCGGTACAACGTGCCCGCCCCGACACCCGCGCGCTTGGCGATCTCGTTGAGTGATGTCGTGCCCGACTCCGCAAAGGCGTCGTGCGCCACGTCGATGATGTGCTCCCGGTTGCGGACGGCGTCGGCGCGAACCCGGGTGACACCGTCGTCTGTCACGGACCGCCACCTCGCTTCGTCAGGCACATCTTCGCTGCGGTACGAGCATAAGTGGAGTCGATCTCCGTTACGACCCTGGGCAATTAGTCGTCGGACAGCCGGTCATGGAAATAATCGTCGTAGGCCGCCAGGTCGAGGAGTCCGTGACCCGAGTAGTTGAACACGATCACGGTTTCCCGCTGCGTCCGGCGGGCGACCAGCGCCTCCTCGAGCACGGCTCGGATCGCGTGCGCAGTCTCCGGCGCGGGGATGACGCCCTCGCTGCGTGCGAACCGGATGGCGGCCTCCAGCACGGATCGCTGTGAGTACGCCACGGCCTCGATCCACCCGTGTTGCAGGAGGTTTGACACAATCGGTGCCACGCCGTGATAACGCAGTCCGCCGGCGTGCGTGGCCGGCGGGACGAAGTCGCGTCCGATCGTGTACATCCACATCCGCGGGGTCAGGCCTGCGGCGTCACCGGATTCGTATCGCAGCAGGCCCGCTGTCAGTGACGGACAGGACTGCGGTTCGACGGCTACCAGACGAGGCCGGCTTCCCGCCGCGGTGCGTGATTGCAGAAACGGCAGCGCCAGGCCCGCGAAGTTCGATCCGCCGCCGCATGCGCCGATGATGACGTCGGGAGCGCCCTCGCCCGCAAGCTGCAGTTGCGCTTTGGCTTCCAGGCCGATGACCGTCTGGTGAAGCAGGACATGATTCAACACAGAGCCGAGCGCGTAGTGCGTATCCGGCCTGCCCAGTGCCTCTTCGACGGCTTCGCTGATCGCGATCCCGAGTGAACCCGGGCTGTCGGGATCGCTGTGCAGGACCGACTGTCCCGCCTCGGTGGTAGCGGATGGGCTTGCAATCACCTCAGCGCCCCACGTCTCCATCAAGATGCGGCGGTACGGCTTCTGCCGGTGCGATGCGGCCACCATGAACACATGACAGTTCAGGTCGAACAATCGGCAGGCCATCGACACCGCGCTGCCCCATTGCCCAGCACCGGTCTCGGTGGTGATTCGACGAACACCTTCGGCTTTGTTGTAGTACGCCTGGGCAACTGCGGTATTGGCCTTGTGTGAACCAGCCGGTGACACCGACTCGTCCTTGAAGTAAATCCGGGCCGGCGTGTCCAGGAGTTGTTCGAGACGTACGGCCCGCACCAATGGCGTTGGACGCCAGCGTCTTAAGACGTCAAGTACTTGGCCTGGAACGTCGACCCAGGGTGCGGCGGACATCTCCTGTTCGATCAGAGCCTGGGGAAAGAGGTCACCTAGATCGTCGCCCTGGACCCCTCGATCGAGGACCGGGTGCCGCGGTGGCTGCAGTGGCGAGGGAAGGCTGGATGCTGCGTTGAACCATGCCGCCGGGATATGGTCGGGCTTCAGTACATAGCGCAATGGCGATTCCTTTCCGGTGGAGCGCTTGAGGTATCGCACACCGGCATGTCCGGGCAAGCTCCGTTGTACGGCTCGGCGCCTGCCCGCGCCTGCTTCCGCGAAACGTTATCCGGCGATCGACATTTGGGGTATGCGAGCGATGACGGCCTGCAATTGTGCGTCATCGGATATGCCTTGAAAGTCGTAGCGCGGCGTGTAAGGTGCCTCCAGCGTGTGCAATTCATCATCGGTTAATGTGACGTCAAGGGACGCTATCGCCTCGTCGATTTGGTCGATAGTGCTCGCTCCGACAATCGGCGCTGTCACTACGGGTTTGGCGTGCAGCCACGCCAGTGCGACTTGGGCGCGGCTGATACCGCGTGCGGCGGCGACGGTTCCGACGGCGTCAACGATCGTTCTGTCCGAGCCCTCGTTGCCGAACGCGTAGAGCATGTCGGCAAACCCGTCGTTGGACGATCGTGCGGTCGACTTGGCGTCGTCCCAGGAACGCGCGAGCCTGCCGCGGGCCAACGGACTCCACACCACAGTGCCTACGCCCTCGTCGAGGCACAGCGGGATCATCTCGCGTTCCTCCTCGCGGGCCAGCAGGTTGTAGTGGTTCTGCATCGAGACGAACCTCGCCCAGCCGTTGGCGCGCTGCAGGTGAAGGGCCTTGGAAAACTCCCACGCCGGCATCGACGAGGCCCCAAGATAGCGGACCTTGCCGGCCTTGACCAGATCGTGCAGCGCCTCAAGTGTTTCTTCCAGCGGGGTTGTGTGGTCATTGCGGTGAATCTGATAGAGGTCGACGTAGTCGGTGCCGAGCCGACGCAGCGAATGGTCGATCTCGGCCATGATCGCCTTGCGGCTCAGTCCTTTTCCATTCGGCCCCGGTCGCATCGGATGCCGCAGCTTTGTCGCGATGACCACGTCGTCGCGGTTGGCGTAGTCGCGCAGCGCGCGTCCGAGGATCTCCTCGCTGCTGCCCTGTGAATACATGTTGGCGGTGTCGAAGAAATTGATCCCGGCCTCGACTGCATGCTTGATCAGTGGCCGCGATTCGTCTTCGGCCAGCGACCAGACCGGATGTCCGCGCTGCGGATCGCCGTACGTCATGGCTCCGATCGCCAGGGGGGACACGTCCAGGCCTGAGCTGCCGAGCTTGAGGTATCGCAATGGTCTCTCCTTCGCGTGCAACGTAGCGGAGAATTCTCCGGTACGCTCGGAAAGATACCGGAGACTTCTCCGGTTAGCAAAACGGAAGGGAATCGAACCGGATCAACGCTGACGACGTCTACCGTGCGTGGCCCCGCGCGCGCGATTAGCACCTACCGAACGGACTCGATGACCGTCATGGCCGACAACTGGTTTCACACGCGATCGCCGGAGCAGGCTATCCACCTTTGCGAATCGGCTTTTCACTCCCACAGACTTCGGCTGCTCGGCCCCGCTGAGGGGTTCGGCTTCAGCCAGCGCCTGATACACGCCGGACCGATCACGCTGGCCGACCTCAGTTACGACACCGATGTTTCGCTGCGCTTTTCGGCGGATCGCGACAGCTACTACGTGCACGTCCCGATCGACGGCCGGCTTGAGTCGCAATACCTTGGCCAGCGGTGGGTTTCGACTCCCGCGACGGCCACGATCTACGGCCCCCGGGCCGAGATGAGCGTGACCCGTTGGCCCGCGGCCAGCCGACACCTGGGAGTCAAGCTCGATCAACTGGTCGTCGATACGGCACTCGAAACGCTGTTGGGCAAGCCGGCAAGGTCATCCGTTCCCTTCGCCGTGGCGCTGCCACTGGCCGACCATGCCGTGCGGGGCTGGGTGACCCAAGTGCATTGGCTCAATCGCGAGCTCGCTCGTTCGGACAGCCCGATGTGGCACCCGGCCGTGTTGGATCCGCTGCTGGAGAGCCTGGTGTACGGCCTGCTGCTGGTGGCCGACCATCCCCACCGCGAGGCCCTCGCGTCGACCGTCCGGCCCATCCGGCCGGCGGCCGTCCGCGAGGCGATGGACATCATCGAGAGCGCCCCGCAATCGGCGTTGACGACGTCACGGTTGGCGCTCGAGTGCCACGTCAGCGTCCGCGCGCTGCAGGAGGGTTTTCGCCGGCACGTCGGGATGTCACCTATGGCCTACCTGCGCACGGTCAGGCTCCGTCGCGTGCACGGCGAGCTGCGCTCGGCCCACCCGTCCCACACCGGCGTCGCCGCGATTGCGCATCGCTGGGGATTCGCGCACCTCGGCCGGTTCGCGGCCGCCTACCGGGCGATGTATGGGGAGCCGCCGCAGCAGACCCTGCACGGGCCGCGTGATCGCGGGGGTTATCCGGGCAACGCGGACCGATAGCCGAAATCCGCGCTCCAAGGCTCCGGAGGTCGCTCGAGCCGTGCCGGCGGCGTCACCATGAAGTATCCGTGGCCGGCCATCCGAGACGCCACCCAGCCCTGGAAGCGAGAAGCTCCATGCCATCAACCTCCGTCGAGATCGGGCGTCCCACAGCGGAATTCGCCGAACGGGTTCGTCGCAACCAGCGACGGCTGGGCGCGGAGTTGAAGCCGCAATACGACTTCATCGTGTGCGGATCGGGATCGAGCGGCTCGGTTGTGGCCCGGCGCCTCGCCGAAAACCCGAATGTGAGCGTGCTGGTGCTCGAGGCCGGCGGCCCCGACGAAGGACCCGAGATCAGCGAGCCGGGAATGTGGTTGGCGAACCTTGGCAGCGAGCGCGACTGGAACTTCACCACCGAGCGCAATTGCCACCTCAACGGACGAGCGATCCCGTACGCGATGGCCAAGGTCCTCGGCGGGGGCTCGAGCATCAACGTCATGGTGTGGGCGCGCGGTCACAAAAGCGACTGGGATTACTTCGCCGCCGAAGCCAAAGACCAACGGTGGAGCTACGATTCGGTGCTCGCGATCTATCGGGCGATCGAGGACTGGCATGGGGCTCCCGACCCTGCGCATCGCGGCATCGGCGGACCTGTTTACGTCGGACCCGCCGCCGAACCGAGTCCGATTGCGCGCGCGGGGCTGGAAGCCGGTAAATCGCTGGGCATCCCAGCGTTCGAGAGCCAAAACGGTGCGCTCATGGAGGCCGCCGGTGGCGCATCGATTGTCGATCTGCGCATACGTAATGGCCGCCGCGAATCGGTCTTTCGCTCTTACCTGTTCCCGCTGATGGACCGGCCCAACGTGACGGTGCTGACAGGCGCGATGGTGACCCGCGTGACGTTCGACGGGTCGCGGGCCACCGGGGTGGAATTCCTGCACGACCGCGAGTTACGTTGTGTCGGTGCGGGATCTGAGGTCGTGCTGTCGCTCGGCGCGATCCATACTCCGAAGGTGCTCATGCAATCGGGTGTCGGTGATCAGGCTCACCTGCAGCCGCACGGCATCGACGTCGTGCAGCATTTGCCCGGCGTCGGCCAAAACCTACAGGACCACCCGGGTTTCTCGTGTGTGTGGGAATATCGCGAACCGCTGCCCTGGCGCAACAGCGGCGGCGAAGTGACGTTTTTCTGCAAAAGTGATCCGGGCCTTAAGTCCCCGGATCTGCAGGCTTATCAGCTGGAGTTCCCGTTCTCAAGCACGGAGAACGCGCAGGCGTTCGGTGTGCCCGAGGAGGGCTGGGCCATGTATGGCGCGGTGGTGCGGCCGAAGAGCCGCGGGCACATCGCTCTTACTGGGCCAAATCCTGGCGATCCCGTCAAGATCCATGACGGTCTGATGTCGCACCCGGACGACCTCAAGGCCGCAATCGCGTGCATTGAACTGTGCCGTGAAATCGGTAATGCGCCGGCCCTTCGTCGCTTCAGCAAGCGAGAAGTCATGCCGGGCAGGCTCGACGACGCCGATCTAGTGACTTTCATACGCAACGAGGTCACCACTTACCACCACCAGAGTTGCACTGCGAAGATGGGCCGCGACAGCATGTCGGTCGTCGACGGATCCCTGAAAGTCTATGGGGTAGAAGGCCTTCGCATTGCGGATGGGTCCGTCATGCCGCGGGTCACCACCGGCAACACCATGGCCCCCTGCGTCATCATCGGCGAGCGCGCCGGGCAGATTCTGCGCCATCAATACGCCCTGTGAGCCAACTGGAGGGAATTCGGGAATGGGAACGAAACCATTGGTAGACCTGACCGGTAGTTTCACCACACAGATGCACGACGTGCTCGCCCAGGCTGCGCGACGCGGACCGCTGGCCACCGACGAGATCACCGGCGCCACCGTGGTGTTGCGCCACCACGACATCGAAACACTGGCCCGCGACGAGCGGCTGAATGGAATCGGGCTGGCCCTATTCGACGTCATGGGCATCACCGACGGTCCGTTGCGCGACTGGTACAGCAAGCTGATGTTCACCACCGAGGGTGACTACCATCGCCGCCTGCGGTCGCTGGTTTCCCGTGCGTTCACCCCGCGCTCGGTCGAGAACCTCAGGTCGACCGCCGCGGACATGGCCGCCGCCGCGATCGCTTCCGCGGACCTGCACGGAGGAGATCTGGTGGCTTCCTGTGCGGGCCTGGCAACGCGGTTGATCTGTCGCCTCCTCGGAGTCCCGGACAGCGATGCCGGTGCATTCTCGCGATGGGCGGATGCCCTGAGTCCGGTGTTCTACGTGATGACACCCGACCAGATCGAGGAGGCGACGCGAGCGATCGTTGAGTTGCGGCATTATGTCGAGGCGCTGGCGCAGCGCCGAATCGAGGATCCGTGTCCCGATCTCATCACCGGCTTGCTGACCACAGAGTCCGACGGCGAGCGGCTCACCCGCGACGAGACTGTGGCGATGATTGCGAATCTCCTTGTCGCCGGTCACGACACGATGGGCAGTCAGATACCGTGCAGCCTTCTGGTGACGCTGCAGTACCGCGACCGCCTTGGCGGGGTAGCGCACGATGACGTCCGGCTTGCGAGCGCGGCCGCCGAGACCATTCGCCTCGAACCCAGCATCCCCCTCATTCCGCGCACCGCCATCGCGCCGATCGATCTGCACGACACCACCATCCCGGCGGGGGCGATGGTTCTGCTGTGCATCGCCTCGGCATGCCGGGACCGCTCGGCGTGGCCGTCGCCGGACCGCTTCGATCCCGAGCGGTTCACCCGCGCGGGCACGCCCCGGCTGATGAACTTCGGCGCCGGAGCGCACTACTGCCTGGGCGCCTCTCTTGCGAAAGTGGCTGTGCAGGAGTGCATCCGCGCCGCACTCGCCGCGCGGCCATTCCTGCGCCTGGCGCAGGACCCCGCCCACATTGCGTGGCGCCGCGTCCTTGGCCGCAGCCCGCAACGCCTCCTCGTCGGTGTCGACGAGAGCTAGAACTTGACCTTGCCCATGATGATGTCGATGATCGGCTTGCCCGGCGCGTAGGCGCCGGTCATCGAGGCCATCGTGTGTCCGGAGTCCACCAACAGGGTGATACCGCTGACGCCGCAGGCGGCGTCGCTGTTGAGGAACGCCATCACGTCGCCCATCTGCTCGGGCGTGTGCACCTTGGAGCCGGTGTCGTCGCGGTAGTCCTGGGCGAAGGACAGCCACAGGTCCGCGTTGGCCTGGGCCAATGGCGTGTCGGTCGGCCCGGGACAGATCGCGTTGATGCGAATTCCCTTCTTCGCCAGCGGGTAGCCCTGGGTGGCCACGTAGGTGTTGATCACCTTCTTGCTGGTTCCGTAGTGGTTGATCCCGTCGGACTCGTGCGCCTGGCACCACGCCTCGGCCGCGGCGAAGTCCGGCGTCTCGAGGAATTCCAGCATTAGGTCCAGGTCGTTCTCCCAGCCCATGCCGGCGACCGAGGAGATGAAGCAGATCGCCGAACCGTTGGGAAGCTGGTTGCGCTCCAGCAGGCGGTCGATCAGGTGGCGGTGGCCGATGAAATTGATCTTCATCAGGTCGATCGTGCCGTCGGCGACGCCGGCCGCGGAGAACACCGCGTGGATGGGACCCGTGATCTGGTCGAGAGCGGAGTCAATCGAGGCGGGATCGCGCAGATCGACCTGTACGGACTGGGCAACGTCGTAGTCCACGGGCGCGTAATCCAGCACGATGACCTCGGCGCCGAGCTCGGCCGCCGACTTGGCCGCCGCGGCGCCCATGCCAGTCGCGCCTCCGACTACAAGAGCGCGCTTGCCGTCGTAGCGCAACCGATCGACAATGGTCATGGAAATCCCCTTCTCGGATAATGCCAACGCGGTTCTAACTGCTCAACTGTATGGGTAACAGTTATTTGGTTCAATACCGGGGTCGTATCGAATCAGCCGGTCTTACTTGCCGCGGACGGCGGCGCCGCGCAAAACGGTGTCACGGATGTGCACCAGCGCCGGCCGCTTGCCGATCTCGCGCAGAATGTTCTCCGGAATCCACTGCAGGCTGATCACGCAGCGCGCCAGCATGGCGGTGGACGGGGCGTCGATGCTGATCTCGCCGGAGCGGATGCCTTCGGAGAGCAGCGATTTCATTTGCCGTAGCCGGGTGGGATATGACCAACCGGGGTTGGCGGTCGGGGGCGTCTGGCGCATCCACGCCAGCTGAATCCGGAATTCGTCAGAAAAGCGATCCAGTGCGTTGACGTTGATCCAGCTCAACGCGTCCAGCTTCTCGATAACGGAGGAATCCGAGCGCAGCACGCTGACCCAGCCTGCCTCGACCTTCTGACCGAACGACATCATGATCGAGTCGAGAAGTTCGTCCTTGGAGCCGATCACCCGATAGACGGTGCCGGTGCCTAGGCCGGCCGCCGCCGCGATGTCCCGGATCGTGGTGGCCTCATAGCCTTTGCGTCCGAATTCGGTTCGTGCCACGGCGCGGACATGGGCGGCCTTGTCGCTGGGATCGGCGTCGATGTCGTCGGCCCACGATTCGATGACGGCGCTGGCCGCCGAAAATGCATTCGATCGATCCAATGCCGCATCGGTAGGCGGCCGGGCAGCCAAGCCCCGCAACATAATTCGGCACAGCAGCTCCGCCACCTGGTCGGGTGCGGAGTTGTGTCGCATAACGTCGAGCCCGACCTGCAGCATGGTCTGGCAGATGCGGTCGGCCAGCGTGGGCAGATCGATGTCCGGCTTGATGTAGCCGCTCCACCTGCCGGCGCGCAGTGTCTGCACCATCGCCGCTTGCACCGCGACGGACTGATTTCGGGTCAGGTTCATCAATTCGGGGTCCGCGCTCGGTCCCTCGTAGAACGACATCTGCAGCGCGGCGCGATGATGCACGGCGCAGTTGGCGACCGCCGATCCCAGCTCGATGATTTTGTCGGCGGGCGGTCGCGAATCGGGTTCGTCCAGTCGCGCCTGGGCCCGCTCCCCGATGCGGTGCAGATCGTCCTGATAGCGACGGATCAGCTCGATGAGGATCGCTTCTTTGGATTCGAAATGGTGATACAGGCTTCCGGGCAGAATTCCCGCCGCGTCGGCGATCTCTTGCAACGAGGTTCGCAATCCCGAGGATGCGATCAAAGATGCAGCGGTCTGCAGGATCTCGCTGCGGCGCGTCCCGGAATCGTCAAGCTGATCCAGGCGATCGGCGGGCGCCCGCTTTCCCTTGGCCAAGGTTTTGGCTTTGGCCATGGCTAACGGTGCGCATGTTGAGAGGACTGCGACCGGGCCAAGCTGCGCATTCATCCTCCTGCCGAACCAAATTGTTGCTAAAGGCTATCAGATTGCCCGTCCGGAACCCTTGAGTTCGAGGCCCTGCCGGACTGCAGGCAGTCGACGTCCATCAGTGAGCCCTGTTGGCAAGGCGCGCACCGAGTTCGGTGAGATACCGGTCGGGTCCGCCGAGAAGTGCGCTCCAGCTCAGCAGGCGTTTGAGATAGAGATGCGCATCGTGCTCCCAGGTGTAGCCGATGCCACCGAACACCTGGATCGCGGTGTCGCCAACGGTGGCCAGTCGCCCGGCGAATGCCTTGGCGCGAAGGGCAGCGAGATGGCGTTCGTCGGATTCAAGCGCGTCGGCGGCCCACAGCGCGTGCACCACACCGCTGCGGGCCAGTTCGACCGTCTCGTACATGTCGACGCACAAGTGCTGGACGGCCTGAAAGGATCCGATGACCTGACCGAATTGCTTTCTGACTTTTGCGTATTCGACGGCCAGATCCAGCACCGCCCGGGCGGCGCCGAGCGCGTCGGCTGCCGTCGCGATCAGCAGGTCATCGATCACCGCCGCGACATCGGTTGATGCCGCGGTGGCCAGTCGCTGCGCGGGTGCGTCGTCGAGCCGGACGCGAAACTGCTTGCGGGTCTGGTCGATACCGCGCTCTGGTACCACGGATACTGCCGAGGTGTCGGTATTTACCACGAAAAGTGCGGTGCCGCTTGCATCTTCGGCCAGCACCAGCAGCACGCCGGCCGCCGCGGCATCGGACACGTCGCCGAGCTCACCTCGCAGGACGAGGCCATCACCGGATGCCTCCGCCGCGACGTTCCCAGAGTCCAGGAAGCTGACGGTGGCGATGATCGTTCCCCCGGCGATGCCGGCCAAAATTGTTGCGGCACTGTCATTGTCGCAGAGCCGGGTCAACGCGCGCGGCGCGGCCACCGCGGTGGACAGCCACGGTCCCGGGTGCAGGGCAGCGCCGAGCTCCTCGGCCACCACGCCGGCTTCGACCATCGTCATCCCGGCGCCGCCGTGTTCCTCGGGCACCAACAGCCCGGTGGTACCGAGGTCGGCCAGGCCGCGCCAAACCGCGTCGTCCATACCGGCCGGATCGTCGAGCAGTTCGCGCACATGACCCGAAATCGGTGCCTTGTCAGCAAGAAAGCGCCGTGTGGTGTCGCGCAGCGCGACCTGTTCGTCGGTGAGTTCGAGGTTCATTTGCGTGGCAATCCGAGTACGCGCTGCGCGGTGATGTTCTTGGTGATCTGTGTGGTTCCGCCCGCGATGGTCAGCGAACGTGAGGTGAGGCGATAGTTCGCCCATGCGGCGTTGTCGCCACGAGTGCCCAGCACGTCGAAGGCCAGTGCGGCCATGTCCTGTCCGATCTCACCCCACACCGACTTGGCGAGGCTGGCCGATCCGAACGCGGTGATTTCCGAGCCACCGTGCAGTGCCGCCGAGATCGATCGCTGGCAGAGCACCTCGAGATACTTGATGCGAACCGCGATTTCGCCGAGACGTCGCAGTGTCACCGGATCTTCGAGCGCGTTGCTGTGCGCGGCGATGTCGTCGATGAGTTCTTCCAGTCGCACCTGCATTTCGGCGTAGAGTCGTGCGGCCCCGGCCCGCTCGTGGCGCAGCGTGGTGGTGGCCACCTGCCAACCGCCGTGCAGCGGCCCGAGCAATGCGTCGGCCGGCACTCGCACGTCGTGAAAGAACACCTCGGCGAAATCGGTATCGCCGTTGAGCGTGACGAGCGGACGCACCTCGATGCCGGGTAGCGACATGTCGACGATCAGGCAGGAGATCCCCTTGTGCTTCGGGGCGTCGGGATCGGTACGCACATACAGCTGGCACCAGTGTGCCCGATGGCCGAGCGAGGTCCAGATCTTCTGGCCGTTGACGACGAAGTCGTCGCCGTCCCGGACCGCGCGAGTGCGCAGCGAGGCGAGATCGGAACCGGCTTCGGGCTCCGACATGCCCTGGCACCAAATGTCGTCGGCGCGCATCATTCGGGGAAGCAGCGTCTTCTTCTGGTCTTCGGTGCCGTACTGCATGATCGCCGGGGCGATGTTGTTCATCCCAATGACGTTGAGCGGCATCGGAGCCCGCGCGCGAGTGGTCTCCTCGGTGTAGATCAGCTGCTCGAGAACCGTCGCTCCGCGACCACCGTATTCACGGGGCCAGGACACAGCGGCCCAGCCGGCGTCGGACATCGTGCGGCTCCACCCGCGCAGCATCTCGAAGGACGCATCGTCGCGTCCCGAGGGCCGCCGGGCGGCGATCAGTTCGTCGGTCACGTTCGCCGACAGCCAGTCGCGCAACTCGATGCGGAACTGTTCCAATTCCGCCGGATAGGAGAAGTCCACTGTTCCTTGACTCTGATCGAGGCTAACTGCGACTTAGCCCGGACTTTACGGTGGAGCATTTTTTTGGTCAACAGCCTGCCCGCATAACGGCTACCGATTCGTTGACGGTCGTCCAGCCCGCGTTTACGGTGGAACAGATATTTGGTCAAGTCGGAGGTTGGGTGGCGGACGACTCTGGTGCCGAGCGGTTGCAGAGCCTGGGCATGCTCGCCTGCGCATTGGCAGGCAGGGGCGTCGCGGTTGCGGGGCTGTCACCTGGTGAGCCGGCCTGGACGGACGGGCAGACGATTTACGTCGATGCCGCCGCCGCTGCCCGCGCGCAGCTCGAAGCCATCGCGGTGCAGGCGTCGATGGTCGCGGCCGGCAGTCTGGAGCCCGACGTGGTGCGGTCGTTGCTGCACCACCCCCGGCTGGCCAAGCGCTACCTCGCGGTCGAGAGCCACCGCGCTCTGGTGGCCAATGAGCAGGTGCTACCAACGGTTTTGTCATCGTTGGGCAATCGCGATATCGCGCGTCGCAGCGACTCGCCCGCGGCGTCGCTGGCCTTGGCCGCCGGGCGGGCTCCGGTCGCCGAGCCGCAGCCCGCCTTCGGGGTGATCCGTGCGGCCAAGCTGATGGCCGCGCGCGGCCGCGTCGCCACAGCAGACGAACACGAAGTCGCCGGGCATGTCCCGCGCACCGATCGCGCCCGCGAGCTGGAGGAGCTCGATGATGGCGAGGTCGACGACTCCGACAATCCCGACCTGTTCACCAGCCCGGTCGGTGGCGGCGGCTTCATCGGCAAGTGGCTGAAGAAGATGCTGTCGTCGGCGCGCAAGACCGGCACTGGCGGTGGACCGCCCGGCGCGGACGACCCGACGCACCGCACCAACTCGGCACAGCGCGGTGCGCACACCGTAGCGTCGCTGGCTTCGACCGCGAGCCAGGAGGTCGACGACTCCGACGCCATGGGCGACGGCGTGCGGTATCCGGAATGGGACGTCGCCCGCCGGCGCTACCGACCGGCTTGGTGCACCGTGCGCGAGGTCGAGCCGCAGATCAAAGCCTCGGCGTCGCAGGCTGTCGACAACGCCTTCGCAGTGCGTCGACCGCTGTCGCGGCTCGGCATGGGACTGCACCGTCGCCACCGGCAGTCGCAGGGGGACGACATCGACATCGACGCCGCCGTCGAAGCCCGCGTCGAGGTACGGGCCGGATCGGTGCCCGACGAGTCGGTGTACCTGGACAGCTTGCGGCGCCGGCGCGACCTGTCGGTGTTACTGCTGCTCGACGTGTCGGGGTCGGCGGCCGAACCCGGCACGGCCGGGCGCACGGTGCACGAACAGCAGCGCGCCGCGGTCGCGAACCTGGCCGTCGCGCTGCACGACCTCGGTGACCGGGTCTGCCTCTACGCCTACTACTCGCAGGGGCGCACGGCGGTAACGATGGTGCCGCTCAAGCGGTTTGACGACCATCTCGACGCGTCAGTCATCAGGCGGCTCAACAGCCTGGAACCCGGTGCCTACTCTCGCCTCGGAACGGCCATCCGGCACGGCTCGTCGGTGCTGGAGGCGCGCGGCGGCACCTCCCGGCGGCTCCTGGTGGTGCTGTCCGACGGCCTCGCCTACGACCACGGCTATGAGCGCGCCTATGGTGCCGCCGACGCCCGCCGCGCGCTGACCGAGGCACGGCGCCGGGGGACCGGTTGCGTGTGCCTGACGATCGGGGCCGGCACTGACGTGGCGTCGCTGCGCCGGGTGTTCGGCAGCACCGCACATGCCACCATCGCGGGCCCGGATCAGCTGGTCGGGGTGATCGGACCGCTGTTCCGATCCGCGTTGCGCGCGGCGGAGGTGCGCCGAAAGGTGAGCGGCTGATTGCCGTCAATTCGCGGGGATGCCATGTCCCCGAACGAAGTTCGTGCACGCCGTCACAAAACGAACTCAAAGGTCAGTACCCTTGAAACAAACATCTGTTCCGGTTAGGCTCCAAGAAGTCGGCAGAGGGGACGTGATGAGCAGCGAGTCCGGGATCGCTTGCCGCAACGGTGCGGCTCCCGATACGCGGCCCTATTACCGGGCGGTCGGCCGCGAAGAGGCGATCTTCAAGGCCGCCTACCGCCAGGGTCTGGCGCTGGTGTTGAAGGGCCCAACGGGTTGCGGCAAGACCCGTTTCGTCGAGGCGATGGCCCACGACCTGGGCCGGACGCTGATTACCGTGTCCTGCCACGACGACCTGACCACGGCGGATCTGGTCGGGCGGTATCTGCTGCGGGGCGACGAGACGGTGTGGGTGGACGGCCCGCTGACCCGCGCGGTGCGCGAGGGGGCGATCTGCTATCTGGACGAAGTCGTGGAAGCGCGGCAAGACACCACCGTGGTGCTGCATCCGCTCGCCGACCACCGGCGGCAGCTGCCGATCGAGCGCCTCGGGATCACGCTGGACGCGGCACCCGGCTTCGGCCTGGTGGTGTCCTACAACCCCGGCTATCAAAGCGTGCTCAAGGACCTCAAGGATTCAACCCGCCAGCGCATGGTGGCGATCGAATTCGGTTTCCCCGCAGCCGATGTCGAAGAAGGCATCGTCGAGCATGAAGCGGGTGTGGACGCCGCCACCGCGGCCGAGCTGGTGCGTTTCGGCCAGGCCATCCGCCGCCTGGAAACCGGCGGCCTGCGCGAGGTCGCATCGACCCGCCTGCTGATCGCGGCGGGCCGACTGATCGCCGAGGGGCTGAGCATGCAAGAGGCGGCGCGGGCTGCGATCACCGCACCACTCACCGACGATGTCGCCGTGGGTCGCGCGCTGGGGGAGATGGTCGCGCTCTACCTGGGCGGCGGCGGGTAGATGACTGGCCCTGCGAACCGGCCCCGTCGCCCGTTTGAACAAATATTAGGTTGCACTGAATCGTTGCACGTGAGCGGGTTAACCGGGAGGTCAGATGTCCTACGAAAGTAGTGCTGAGCCGATCAAGGTCGGCTATTTGATGGACTTCAGGCTGCCGCCGGGCTTTCCGGAGGAGTTGTTCGCCTCGTTCACTCGGACTTTCGACTTGATCTTCGAAGAGGCGCTAGCCCAGGGCCTGATGGACCGTCCGGTGCAGATGATCTATCGCGAGGTGGAGGGTTTGCCCAAGGGTTCGGTCAAGGCGGTGATCGATGCCTACGGCGAACTGGTCGACGAGGGCTGCCTTGTCGTCTTCGGTCCCAACATCACCGACAACTGCGTGCCGGTGCGTGAGGCGATCGAGGACCGGTTCAAGGTGCCGGCCATCAGCGTCACCGGCACCGACGATTGGCTGGGCGAGTGGACATTCGCCTTTCCGCAGGGGTCGATGACCGACGAGCCGATCTTCTTGGCCGACCTGATCGCCAAACGTGGGCTGGCCGAGATCGGGGTGCTGGTCGAGCAGAGCCTGATCGGCGAGAGCTACCTGAAGAACCTGCGAAGTGCCTGTCGGCGCAAGGGGATTCGCATCGTGGCCGAAGCTTCGATCGCCCAGACGGCGCAGGACATCAACGTCGCCGTCCAGACGCTGCACGAGGCCAAGGCCGAGGCGATCGTGCATCTGGGATTCGGATTCGGCATCGTCTTCATCAACCCGGCGCTCGAAGCCCTCGGTTGGGACCCGCCCCGCTTCACCACCACCGCGTGGCAGAACGCGTGGGTCAACCCGATCATGTGGAACGCGTTCATGGGCTGGACCGGTGTGGACCAGTACGACGAGGCGAACCGGGTCGGCCAGGAATTCCTCGACACCTACGCCGCGAAGTACAACGGTAGTCGCCCCGAGTTCTGCGTGACGGTGGTGAACCGCGATGTCGCCGCGACACTCGTGCGCGCGTTTACCGACGCTCATCCGCTGAGCCCGCGTGGCGTGAAGGAGGCCCTCGAGCGGGTCAAGATGATGCCCGCCGCCTCGGGCGCGCCCGGGACTCGAGTGTCGTTCGGCAAGTGGACCCGCCGCGCCTGGATGGGCGCCGGGTACCTGGTGGCCCGGACTCTCGACGCCGACGGGATCAACTCGCATCTGGTGGATCGCTTCGGAGAACAAGACTGATGTCTACCGAACGATCCGCAACATTGAAGGCAGACGGCACGCCCACCGCGCCGGGAGCGCAAAAGCACGGCTGGGGCGGCTGGATCGCCGGTGGCGCGCTGGCGGCCTTCGCACTCTTCTTCATCGCGAATTGCCGTGTGGCCCTTGACCCGCGGGTTGCCAATCCAAACGTGCAGGGCCGGCCGCGGCCGGTGAAGTTCCTGTTCGGATTGGACTACATCACCTTCCTGCAGATCTCCACGATCATCATGCTGTTGGTGCTGCTGGTGGTGTTCATCCGGGGCTGGCGCCGCAATCCGGGTAGCCCCGTCATGCTGATGTTCCTGTGCACCACGCTGATCGTGTGGCAGGACCCGATCATGAACTGGTCGCCGTTCGCGGTCTACAACCCCGACCTCATCCACTGGCCGGAGTCCTGGCCGCTGGTCTCGCTGTCGCCGACCGTCGAGCCGTTCGTCGTATTCGGCTATGTCACTTTCTATTTCGGGCCATACTTTCCGGCAGTCTGGATCCTGCGCAAGCTGCAGGCCAAGTATGGACCGACGGCATTCGTGTCGCGGCATCCGCTGGTCAGCTTGGGCCTGCTGACATGCGTGATCGGTTTCATCTTCGACGCGTGGCTGGAGATCCAGCTCGTGCAGGCCGGGATGTACATCTACTCGCAGGTGATTCCGTGGGGATCGGTGTTCACCGGCACCACTTTCCAATTCCCGCTGATCTGGGAGTCGTTCTCGGTGACCTTCGTGATGGTGCCTGCGGCGATTCTCTGTTATCGCGACGACACCGGTAGATCGGTGGCAGAGAAGCTGGCCGCCAAGGCGAAGATCTTCCCGGGCCGGCCGGTGCTGGGCACCTTCTTGGTGATGTTCGCCATCATCAACGTCTCCTACTTCGCCTACGGCGCTTGGTTCTGGGCCATCAAGGCCAGCCACGCGGCGACCTCGGTTGCCTGTCCATGGCCGTATCCGGAAGCGAAAGTATATGACCCGCAAGGCTATTACGAGAAAGCCGGGGCCCAGGGCCCCTACTCGGTCGGCATCTGGTCGACGTGGGCCAGCGGCGAGCCGAATGGCCGGCCGCATGTCGAAGCGCCGCCGCCGGGCCAAGGCTCTTGCGCGACCGTGAGCAAGAATGGCTGAGCCGCGCTCGGTCGTCATCACCGGCGCATCCCGCGGACTCGGATTCGCCTCAGCCGTGCGCCTGTATCGCGAGGGGTGGCGCGTGGTCGCGGCGATGCGCACCCCCGAGAAGGCGATGCCACTGCTGCGCCAGGCTATTCAGGACCAAGGGTTGCCGCGTCCTGCCGATGACCGGCTGATCGGGGTGCAACTCGACCTCACCGACTTCGCGTCGATTCCCTTGGCCGCCAAGGCAATCGACGAGGCCGTCGGCGCCCCTTACGCACTGGTGCACAACGCCGGGATCTCCGCCGCCGGGATGGTGGAGGAGACCGATATGGCGCTGTGGCAGCGGATGTTCGCCACCAGCGTCCTGGGGCCGGTGGAACTCACCAAGGCCCTGTTGCCGTCGATGCGCGCGGCCGGCGAGGGACGCATCGTGCTGGTGGCCAGCACGGCCGGGGTGCGGGGTCAGCCGGCCACCGCGCCGTACTCGGCGGCCAAGGGAGCGATGGAGCGCTGGGGGGAGTCGCTGGCGGGCGAGATCGCGCCCTTCGGTCTGGGTGTCACCATCCTGGTGTCGGGCACCTATGACACCGAAATCATCACCGACGCCGGCACTATCGACGACCGCAATTTCGAGGGCCCGTACGCGCGGCTGCACAACACGATGAACAGTCGCGGCCGATTTGCGATGAAGTTGGCCCGGCCGCCGGAGCGGTTCACCGAAGGTCTGGTCAGGGCGCTGGCCGACGAGGCACCGTTTCGCCGCCGCGGTGTCGGGCCGGACGCGTCAATGCTGCTGGCCTTCAATCGGATTCTGCCGTCGTCGGGCATGCATCACCTGTCACGAACCGTGTTGGGCATCCCCAAACAGGGGTCGATGCGGGGCGGGGCGTGGCCGTTGACGACGAGTCAAAAGGCGATGGTGTTCGTCGCACGTGTGCTTCCACCGCCGGTGCTGCAGCGCTTGGCATCACTGGCGGCTAAGCGCCGCAAGGCAAATGAGGGGACTGAGGGGTAATCATGGAACAGCTGTTCGACGATTTGGAGGACTTCGGCGCCTTCGACGACGCGATCTCCGGTGATGTGCGTGACCCGTACACCGAACTGGCGCGGCTGCGTCGTGAGGAACCGGTGCAGCGACTGGAGACTTCGGGAGCGCTGCCGCACGAGGAGTCGCTGCCGATGTTCATCGTGTATCGCCACGAGGACATCCAGCAGATGTTGCGAGACCACGAGACATTCTCGTCGTCGGCCGTGATCGCGGCGTTCGGCCCCGTGCTCGGTGCGGGCGTGATGCTCGGCATGGACGAGCCCATCCACGGCCGGCTGCGCTTGCTGGTGTCAAAAGCGTTCTCGCAGAAGTCATTGGCGCGTTGGCAGGACGAGTTGGTCGGCCGGGTGGCGAACAGCCTGATCGACAAGTTCGCCCCCAACGGCAGGGCGGATCTGGTCAAGGAGTTCACCTTCGACTATCCGAGCCAGATCATCGCGGGCCTGTTGGGATTGCCGGAAGAGGACTACCCACAGTTCCAGCGGTGGTCGATTTCGCTACTGAGTTGGCTGATGAACCCCGAGCGCGGGCTGGCGGCCTCGGCCGCGCTGTGCGACTACTTCGCGCCGATACTGCAGGCGCGGCGGGCCGAACCGAAGGACGACTTGATCAGTGCCCTCGCCGCGGCCGAGATCGACGGGGAAAGGCTCGCGGACGAAGAGATCTTCTCCTTCCTGCGGCTGCTGCTGCCCGCCGGCGTCGAGACGACCTACCGGTCGTTGGGCAGCCTGCTGTTGGCGCTGCTGTCGGATCCCGCGCAGTTGGCCGCGATCCGCGCCGACCGCTCGCTGCTGCCGCAGGCGATCGAGGAGGGCGTGCGGTGGGAATCGCCCCTGCTGACCATCACCAGGGTCGCGACGCGCGACACCGAACTCGGCGGGGTGGCGATCCCGGCCGGGGCGACGGTGATGCCGATGCTGGGGTCGGCGAACCGGCAAGAGGACCGCTACGACGATCCGAACACGTTCAACATTCACCGACCGGCCAAGGCGAATCTGGGCTGGGGGCACGGTGTACATATCTGCCTGGGCATGCACCTGGCGCGCCTGGAAATGCGGACCGCGATCAACCTTTTGTTGGACCGGCTGCCGAATCTGCGGCTGGACCCCGACGGGGATGACCCGCACATCCGCGGACAGGTGTTCCGGTCGCCGACCTCGGTTCCGGTGCTGTTCGACGCCCAGAAATAGCGCGGTCATGGCGCCGAGCGAGCGTGCGGTAATCGCACGTCAGGGGCCTGCCCGCAGGCAGCATGTTGCCAATCGGCTAGTTTCCAGTAAGGCTCTCCGCAGGGACGAGTCACAAGATCACGAGTCTGAAGAGAGCTGAACAAAAATGGCTGACACTGTAAAGGTCCGGTTCGAGCCGAAGATGATGATCGACGGCAAGCTCGTCGAAGGCCAGGCCGGCACCTTCACCAACATCAACCCCGCGACCGAGGAATCCCTCGGCGAGGTGTCCGACGCGTCGAAGGAGGACATGCACCGGGCCATCGACGCGGCCCGCCGCGCCTTCGACGAGACCGACTGGTCGACCAACAAGGAACTGCGCAAGCGGTGCCTGCTGCAGCTGCATGAGGCCATCGAGTCCGAGATCGACGAGCTGCGCGAGGAGCTGATCCTCGAGGTCGGCGCGCCCCGCGCCATCACCTACGGGCCCCAGCTGGACGCCCCCTTGGCCGACGGATTGAAGTACCCCGCCCGCCTGATCGACTCGTACGCCTGGGAGACCGACCTCGGGGACCGGGTCATCAGCCTCACCGGCGCGAACACCACCATCAAGGTGTGGCGCGAGCCGGTCGGCGTGGTCGGCGCGATCGTGCCGTGGAACTTCCCGTTCGAGGTCACCCTGAACAAGCTCGGCCAAGCGCTGGGCAGCGGTAACACCGTGGTGCTCAAGCCGGCGCCGAACACCCCGTTCAACGCGAACCGGATCGGCCGGCTGATCGCCGAAAAGACCGACATCCCAGCCGGTGTCGTCAACGTGGTCACCGCCTCGGATCACTTCGTCGGTGAGGAACTGACGCTGTCGCCCAAGGTCGACCTGATTTCGTTCACCGGCTCGACGGTGGTCGGCAAGCGGATCATGGAGAAGGGTGCCGCCACCATGAAGCGGCTGTTCCTGGAGCTCGGCGGCAAGTCGGCCACCATCGTGCTGGAAGACGCCGACTTCGCGACGGCGTGCATGGTCGGCATCGCACCGTGCATGCACGCCGGGCAGGGTTGCGCCAACCCGACCCGGCTGTTGCTTCCCCGGTCTCGCTATGACGAGGGCGTGGAGATCCTCAAGAACATCTACGAGAACGTCACGTGCGGCGACCCGCAGGACCCCGCCACCCTGTGCGGGCCGGTGATCTCGCAGCGGCAGTACGAGCGGGTGAACGGCTACATCCAGAAGGGCGTCGACGAGGGTGCGACGGCATTGGTCGGTGGCCCCGGCGCGGAGACCGGCTTTGACAAGGGATACTTCGTCCGCCCAACGCTTTTCACCAACGTCGACAACAAGATGACCATCGCGCAGGAGGAGATCTTCGGGCCGGTACTCTCGGTCATCCCGTTCGACGACGAGGAGGACGCGATCCGGATCGCCAACGACAGCGTGTACGGCTTGGCCGGCAACGTGTTTGCGGGTTCGCTTGAGCGCGCGTTGTCGGTGACCCGCCGGATCAAGGCGGGCTTCATGGGCGTCAACGGCGGTGCCGGATACGCGGCCGACACGCCATTCGGTGGGTACAAGGAGAGCGGCATCGGTCGCCAGAACGGCATTGCTGGCTTCGACCAATACACCGAGATCAAGTCGGTGGCCTACCCCGCCGGCTGATTCGCTCGCGGGTAGGCAAACCCTGGCTCAGGCCACCGCCGAATCGACCTAACATTTGTTCGGTCTGAGCGTGGTGGCCGGCCGCGCCCGGGTATGCGCTCAGGGCGTCGCGCGTGCGCTGAGGCCGGACCCCTTCGGTGTGTCGTCACCCGGCACGCACCCGCAACGCCGCGGTGCATCAACGAATAGGTGCGTCCTGCCCACCCCGATACCAGGCCGTCCAACCCCTTGGTTGACAATCGACGCAAGACCGGAGTCAAAGGAGACCTAACCATGCCTGAAGCAGTCATCGTCGAGGCCGTGCGTTCACCCATTGGCAAGCGCAACGGAGGACTTTCCGGGGTGCATCCCGCCGAGCTGTCCGCCCAGGTGCTCAACGGGCTGGTCACCCGGGCCGGCGTCGACCCCGAAATCGTCGACGACGTGATCTGGGGCTGCGTGATGCAGGCCGGCGAGCAGGCCCTCGACATCGGCCGCACCGCTCTGCTGACCGCCGGCTGGCCGGAGACCGTCCCAGGTGTGACGGTCGACCGTCAGTGCGGATCGAGCCAGCAGTCCATCCACTTCGCCGCGGCCGGTGTGGTCGCCGGGCACTACGACGTCGTCGTCGCCGGCGGTGTGGAGTCGATGTCGCGCACCCCGATGGGCGCATCGCTGGCCAACGGCGGACGGCCTTACCCCGAGAACTTCATCTCCCGGTACGACGGTCAGATCCCCAACCAGGGCCTGGGCGCGGAAATGATCGCCGAGCAGTGGGGATTCGACCGCACCGCGCTCGACCAGTTCTCTCTCGACTCGCACGAAAAGGCCGCTGCGGCACAGGATTCCGGCGCATTCGACGATCAGATCGTAGGCATCAAGGACGCTGATGGCAACGTCGTGCTCAAGGACGAAGGCATCCGGCGCGGCACCCCGATGGAGAAGATGGCCTCGCTGAAGCCGGCGTTCAAGGAGGACGGCGTGATCCACGCCGGGAACTCCTCGCAGATCTCCGACGGCGCGGCCGCGCTGCTGTTCATGTCCGCGGAGAAGGCCAAGGACCTGGGCCTGACCCCAATCGCCAAGGTGCACACCGCGACTCTGGCCGGAGCCGACCCGGTCATCATGCTGACCGCGCCGATCCCGGCCACCCAGAAAGTGCTGAAGCGGTCCGGACTCTCGATCGACGACATCGGCGCCTACGAAGTCAACGAGGCGTTCGCGCCGGTTCCGCTCGCGTGGCGCAAGGACATCGGCGCCGACGAGAAGAAGCTCAACCCGAACGGCGGCGCGATCGCGCTCGGCCACCCGCTTGGCGGCTCCGGCGCGCGGATCATGACCACGCTGCTCTATCACATGCGGGACAAGGGAATTCGCTACGGCTTGCAGACGATGTGTGAGGGTGGTGGCCAGGCCAACGCCACCATTGTGGAGCTGCTGTGACGGACGCCGACGCTGCGGCGCCGGCAGTTCTGGTTGAGCGCCGCGGCACCGTGATGGTCATTACCATCAACCGGCCGGAGGCGCGCAACGCGATCAACGCCGCGGTCAGCATCGGAGTCGGGGATGCGCTGGAACAAGCCCAGCACGATCCCGAGGTGCGGGCCGTGGTGCTCACCGGTGCCGGGGATAAATCCTTTTGCGCCGGAGCCGATCTCAAGGCGATCGCGCGCCGGGAGAACCTCTATCACCCCGACCACGCCGACTGGGGCTTCGCCGGTTACGTGCAGCACTTCATCGACAAGCCCACGATCGCGGCGGTCAACGGCACCGCGCTGGGCGGCGGCACCGAGCTGGCACTGGCCAGCGACCTGGTCGTTGCCCACGAGCTGGCGAAATTCGGTCTGCCCGAAGTCAAACGGGGACTGATCGCCGCGGCGGGTGGGGTCTTCCGCATCGTCGACCAGCTGCCCCGCAAGGTGGCGATGGAGCTGCTGCTGACGGGTGAGCCGATGACGGCGTCCGACGCCTGGGAGTGGGGTCTGGTCAACCAGGTTGTCAAGGAGGGCTCGGTGCTCGACGCGGCACTGGCGATGGCGGCGCGCATCACCGTGAACGCGCCGCTGTCGGTGCAGGCCAGCAAGCGCATCGCGCTCGGGGTCGACGAGGGCGTCATCACCGGCGACCAGGTGGGCTGGGAGCGCACGGTCAACGAGATGCGCACCCTGATCCGGTCCGAGGATGCCAAGGAAGGCCCGTTGGCGTTCGCCGAGAAGCGCGAGCCGGTCTGGAAGGCGCGCTAGCGCTAGCTCGCCAGAATGTTGACGCCGAACCGGAACAACCCGGGTAGGCGTTCACAGGCCGGCACGATGGCACGCCGCGTCGCGCGCGGCGTGCTGGCCAGCACCACCGCCCGGGTCAGGTAGCGGTAGTTGCGGGTAACCCGGTGCCACGCCGCCTCGTACGCGGCCGGTGTTTCGTTGACGATGGCGTCGACCGCGACCGCCGCCTGTTTGACAGCCAGGCTGACACCCTCGCCAGTCAGCGCGTCCTCGTAGCCGGCCGCATCGCCGACCAGCAGCACCCGGCCCGCCACACGGCGCGAGACCACCTGGCGCAACGGGCCGCAGCCGCGCGCGTGCCCGCGGCCGGCTCCCTCGAGGTGCCGGGCCAGCCGCGGGAACCAGGCCAAGTCGGGCCGCCCCCGCGACAGGATCGCCACGCCGACCAGATCTGGTTCCACCGGCGTTACGTACGCCTCGCCCAACCGGGACCAATACACCTCGACGAACTCCGACCAGGCCGGCACCGTGAAATGCCAACGCACACCGTAACGTCGCGGCTTGCCGACCGCGGCCTTGATGCCGACACTGCGCCGGACGGTCGAGTGCAGTCCGTCGGCACCGACCAAGAACTTCGCCCGGATGCCGGCGGCGCTGACACCATGCGCATCCTGCTCGACGCTGGTCACCTTTGTCCGGACCCATTCGGTGTCTTGCTCTTTGGCCCGTGCCTGCAGTGCGGCGTGCAGCGTGGTGCGCCGCACGCCGCGGCCGGGCCCGGTGCCAAACAGCGCCTCGGCGCGCCGTTGCTCGCTGACATAGGCGATCCCGCGAAACGGCATGCCGACCGGGTCGACTCCCAGCGACATCAGCTCGGCGAGGCCGCCGGGCATCAACCCCTCACCGCACGCCTTGTCGATCGGGTCCTCGCGCGGCTCGGCCACGATGACCGAAAGCCCGTGCCGGCGCGCCTGTAACGCCGTCGCGAGCCCGCCGGGGCCGCCACCGACGATCAGCAGGTCGGCGTCGTAGCCGCTCATGTGTAACCCAACGCGGAGTTCTCCACCCGGATCCGCACACTGAGCAGAATCGCGTTGGCGACGGTGAACGTGGCCGCCGTCAGCCACGCGGTGTGCACCAGCGGCAACGCGAACCCTTCGGCCACCACTGCAACATAATTCGGGTGGTGCAGCCACCGGTAGGGCCCCTGCCGCACCAGGGGCGCCTCCGGCAACACAATCACTCTGGTGTTCCACCGCCGGCCCAGCGTGGTGATACACCACCAGCGCAGCACCTGACTGGCCGCCGCGATGGCCAGCATCGGCCACCCCAGCCATCCGATGAACGGCCGGTGCAGCGCCCACGGTTCGACGACGCAGCCGACCAGTAGAGCCGTGTGAATGACGACCATGACGATATAGTGCGGTTTGCCAAACTCCTTGGCGCCCTGGGCAAAAGACCATTGCGCGTTCCGGTTGGACAGCACCAGCTCGACAATGCGTTCGAGCCCGACCGCGAGGATCAGCAGGTAGTACATGCCACTACTATCCCGTGTCCGCCGCTACCAGGCCAACAGAACGAGCTCGGAGCAGAACGCCGGACCCATCGCGATCATGAGGCCGACCGAACCGGCTGGTGGCGGATCGGCCACGTTCGCCCTAAGCACATCCAGTACCGAGACCGAAGACAGGTTTCCGTTCTCGCGCAACGAGTTTCGGGTGTGAGCAAGGGCCTCGCCGGGCAGGTCCAGCACTTCCTCCACAGCCTCGATCACCCGCGGGCCACCGGGGTGGCAGACCCAGCGCGACACATCCTGGGGTTTCAGCCCGTGGTCGGCGAGGAAGCCGCGGACGTCGTCGCCCAGATATTTCTCGGTGACGTTCGCGACGTCGGCCGACAGCACGATCCGGAAGCCGTCGCTGCCGATGTTCCAGCCCATGACGTCTTCGGTGTCGGGGTAGAGCCTGCTTCGGGTGGCCAGCACCCGAGGGCCCCGGGGCCGGCCCGCATAGTTGGCGCCCGTTGCGATGACCGCGCCGGCGCCATCGCCGAACAGGCTGGTGGCGACCAGATTGGCCACCGAGTGGTCTTCGCGCTGAATGGTCAGCGAGCACAGTTCGACGGCGAGCAGCGCGGCGACGTGATCGGGGAAGGCCCGCAGGTAATCGTGCATGCGGGCGGTCCCGGCAGCGCCGGCCACGCAGCCCAGGCCGAACAGCGGAATGCGTTTGACGTCCGGGCGCAAGCCCACCCGTGCGGCAAGTCGTGCCTCGATCGTCGGTACGGCCAGCCCGGTCACCGTTGTGGAGAAGACGACGTCCACCTCCGAGGGTTCGATGCCCGCCTGGTCCAACGCTGCGCGCAGCGCTTGCTCGGCCAGGTCGAGAGCGACTTCGAGGTAGGCGGCGTTGGCCTCGGTGAAATCGGTTAGCTCGCGGTAGCGCGACAGCGGCAAGGCGGTGTTGCGGTGCTCAACCCCACTGCTGAGCGCGAACCGCTGAAAGTCCGGGCCGGCGAAGTCGGTCAGCGCGCCGATGGCTTCGTCCTGGGTGTACCGGTTTTCTGGGAACTTCACCGCAACTGCGGCAATTGATGGATCTGTGTTGTTGGTCGACTTTTTCAGTCCGATGCGTGCCGAACTGGCCCCCGTGGTTTTGTGCATACCTTGCGTTACGGTGCCGTCGACCGCATTGTTCAGTTTCCATAATTGTGATGATGACCACTGGTCACTCTCTCGACCCTGGCCGGCGTGCGCCCGCACGGCTGGGTCGGTGGGGTTTAGACGTGGCCTGTCCGGGATAGGGTCAGTAGATGCGGATTCTGGTCACCGGTGCCAGTGGTTATGTGGGATCGCGTCTGGTCACGGCGTTGCTCGCGAATCGACATCAGGTGGTCGCCGCCACGCGAAACCCGGAGCGGCTCAAGCGGTTCGGCTGGTTCGACCGTGTCGCGCCGGTCCGCATGGATGCCTCGGATCCGGTGTCAGCGCAAGCGGCGATGGATGCCGCGGGCCCGGTTGACGTGCTCTATTACCTGGTGCACGCGATCGGTCAACCGCATTTCCGCGACGCCGACCGAGCAGCGGCCGCCAACGTCGCGGCCGCCGCCCGCGACGCCGGGGTGCGACGCATCGTGTACCTGGGCGGCTTCGTGCCCGCCGCCGGTGAGCTGTCCGACCATCTGGCCAGCCGGGCCGAGGTGGCCGAGGCCCTGACCGCGCCCGACGGCCCGGAACTGGTGTGGTTGGGCGCGGCGGTGATCATCGGCGCCGGCTCGACATCGTTCGAGATGATGCGGTATGTCGCAGACCGCTTCCCGCTGCTGCCGGTGCCGAGCTGGTTGGACAACCCGATCGACCCGATCTCCATTCGTGACGTGTTGCACTATCTGCTCGCCGCGGCGAACCCCGAGCGCGTGCCCGCGGGCGCCTATGACATCGCCGGACCGGACACCACGTCTTACCGGGGCCTGCTGAAAACCTATGCGCGGATCTCGGGCCGGTGGCACACCGCACTGCCGGTCGGCCGGATCGACACCTCGCTGGCGTCGCTGGTCACCGGGCTTGCGTTGCCGGTCCCCCCCGGATTGGCCGGCGACCTGGTGGAATCGCTGGATCACCCGATGGTCGCCTCCGCCAGCGACCTGCGCGGCCGGGTACCCGACCCGCCCGGCGGTCTGCTGAGCGTCGAGGACGCCATCCGTCGGGCCTTGACCACCAACGGGCGGCCCCGACCGGTCAACGCACTGACCGATCCGCATCACCTCGCCGACACCGATCCCGGATGGGCCGGCGGGGACGCGCTGCGCATCCGGCGCCTGGCACGGGCGATCACCCCGCCGATAGCGCGGCCCACGCTGAAGCTGGTAAACAAGGTGCCGGGGCCGGTCGCGGGAGCGCTGCGCACCAGCCTCGACATCATGCTCACCCTGACCCCGAAGGTACGTCCGGCATGAGCCAAGCCACCAGCCCGTACCACACCAGTGTGTTCTCGGAGCTGCGTCGGGCTGTCACGAATGTCGCTGTGCCGCATCATGAAGCGCCGTCGATGGTGCGGCGCCGCCGGGCCGTGGTGGCACTCACGCTGGTGATCGGCGCTGCGGTGCTGGGTTTTTCGCTGCGACGCGCGCCGGGCGACTCGAACTTCTATTGGCTGACCCTGGTATTGGCGGCGGTGTGGATCGGTGGCGCGTTCCTATCCGGGCCGCTGCATCTCGGGGGCATCAACTGGCGTGGCCGTAATCAGCGCCCGGTGATCACCGGCACGCTGATCGGCCTGCTTCTCGGTGGCGTCTTCGTGGTCGGCGGATTGATCGTCCGGGAGATTGCGCCCGTCGCGGAACTGATCGCGCGAGTACTGCAATATGCCCACCACGGGTCGTATTGGTTGGTTGTGGTGATCACCCTGATCAACGGCATCGCCGAGGAGATGTTCTTCCGCGGTGCGCTGTATACGGCGCTGGGTCGGCGTGCGCCAGTGGCGATTTCGACTCTGCTGTATCTCTGCGTGACCTTGGCCACCGGCAACCCGATGCTCGGCTTCGCCGCGGTCATCCTCGGCACGGTGTGCGCATTGGAGCGCCGGGCCAGCGGCGGCATTCTGGCTCCGATGCTGACCCACTTCTTCTGGGGGCTGATCATGGTGCTGGTATTGCCACCGATGTTCGGCGTCTAACTGCCAATCACGTTACGCGCCAACGCGCGTGCCGCGGCGATGTGCAGCGGCCGCGCCACCTGCCAGTAAATCCGGCCCGGGATGCCGCGGGGTACGAAAGTCATCTGCTGGGTGTAGACGGTGCCGCCGCCGTCTTGCGGGGCGACCGTGATCGTCATCCACGCCGATCCCGGCAAGCGCTGACGAGAGCGTAGCCGCAGCAACGTTGCGGGCTCACACTCGGCCACGCTCCACTGGCCGGAGCTTTTCGCCGCCCTTTGCGCGGCATCCCAAACCTGTTGTGGTGCAGCACCTGTCGTCGCCGTACGGAGGTCGGTGTAGATGATGTCGCCCGCCCAGTCCGGGTCGCTGGGCAGCAGGTCAGCGGGCTCCGATTCTGCCGAGGCCCAGGTGGCTTCCGGCAGCCCGCGCGCCGGGCGGTCCAGCGCCAACGCGACCGCGCGCCGGTAAGGGGTTGGGCCATCCGGCGGCGGGCCTATGATCGTATCGATGTCCGAATTGCGCATCACCGCATCGCATTCCAGCGACTCGATCAGCGGGCGCGCCAGGCCGGGGGGAATCGGCGTCACGGTTCCCACCCACAGGCTGGCGATCGTCGGTGTCAAGAACGGCAACACGATCAGGTAGCGGCGGTGCAGGCCGGCGACTTCGGCATACCCCTGCATCATTTCGCCGTACTCCAGCACGTCCGGGCCGCCGATATCCCAGGTGCGCGAGGACGGCACCGGGGCGGTTGCCGCGGCAACCAGGTAGTGGAGCACGTCACGCACCGCGATGGGCTGAATCCTGTTGTGCACCCACTTCGGCGTCGTCATCACCGGCAACCGATCGGTGAGGTGCCGGATCATCTCGAACGACGCCGACCCCGAACCGACGACCACACCGGCCTGCAGTACCAGCGTCTCGATACCCGAATCGATCAGCGCGTCACCGACCGCCTTGCGCGATTCGAGATGGGGCGACAGGCGGCGGCCTTCGGGATGCAGCCCGGACAGGTAGACGAATCGCCGGACGCCGGCACGCCGCGCCGCCGTTACGACGTTGCGGACCGAGCGGCTCTCCTCGTCGGCGAAATTCTTCGCTGTCCCCATCGAGTGCACCAGGTAGTAAACGACATCCATGCCCTCGAATGCCTCGATCAGCGAATCGACGTCACCGAGGTCGCCGCGGGCCACCTCGACCCGCGCCCGCCACGGCACGTCCGCCAACTTGCCCGGGTCGCGGGCCAGCGCGCGCACACTGTGGCCCTCGTCGAGCAGACGCGGCACCAATCGGGCGCCGATGTAGCCGGTCGCCCCGGTCACCAGACAGCGCATTGTTCCCCTTCCCGCATGTCAGTTATTCGGAACTGACGCAAGACAGGATTGCCGCTAGCGTGGCCGCTAACCGTGCTAGCGGTCGGTGAAGTTCGGCGTGCGGCGCTCCTGGAACGCCGTTGCACCCTCGCGCAAGTCGGCCGACCGCAACAGGATCGACTGCCCGCGGTACTCACGCTCGAGGGCGCCATCCAACTCGGTCAGCGTGGCGGCGTTGATCGAATCCTTGGTCTTGGCATACGCCACCACTGGGCCGCCCAGCAACGTCGCAATCACCTTGTCCACTTCGGCGTCGAAGTCCTCGGCCGGATAGACCGCGCTGACCAGACCCGCGGCGAACGCCTCGGTGGCCGGCAACCGCTCGGCCAGCAGCGCCATGCGCATCGCGCGGATCCGGCCGATCGCCGCGGCAACCAACGCCGACGCGCCGCCGTCGGGCATCAGCCCGATCTTGGTGAATGCGAGCATGAAAAATGCTTTGTCAGAAGCCAATACGATGTCGCACGCCAGGGCGATGGAGACACCGACGCCCGCGGCGGGGCCCTGCACGACGGCGACCACCGGGTGTGGCAACGCGGTGATGGCCCGGATCAGCCGGTTGACTTCGACAACGATCTCGTCCGGCGGAACGCCGCCGCTGCCCGACATGTCGTCGGCGCTGATGCCTGCTCCAGAGCAGAAGCCGCGCCCCGCACCGCCCAGCCGAACCACCTTGACCGCAGGGTCGGTCGCCGCCCGTTCCATGGTGTCGGCAAGCCCGGAGATCACCGGAGCCGTCAGCGAGTTGAGGCTGTCGGGCCGGTCGATGGTCACCGACAACACGCCGTCGGACAACGTGATGGCCAGGCCCTCGACGGACGCCTGCTTGTCGAGCACGGATTCACTCATGGGCTCACGATAACGACCGGGCAAGCGACCGGGGTGCGCGGCCGTCGAGCGCGGCTGCGAAGATGCCAACGGTCGGGTTGGACACGCGTCAGAGCAGACGAAAGGTCGGTGGACCATGGCGGGACCGCTGGGTGGACTCAGGGTTGTGGAGCTGGCCGGCATCGGGCCGGGCCCCCACGCCGCGATGATTCTGGGAGATCTGGGCGCCGACGTCGTGCGCATCGATCGCCCGTCGTCCGGCCCTGGTGGCGTCGCGAAGGACGCCATGATGCGCAACCGTCGGGTGGTGACCGCCGACCTCAAGTCCGACGAAGGGCGCGCAACTGTCCTGCGGCTGATTGCCAAGGCGGACGTGCTGATCGAGGGCTACCGCCCGGGCGTCACCGAGCGACTCGGCCTGGGACCCGAGGACTGCGCCAAGGTCAACGAGCGGCTGGTCTACGCGCGGATGACCGGCTGGGGCCAGACCGGTCCGCGCAGTCAGCAAGCCGGTCACGACATCAACTACATCTCGTTGAACGGCATCCTGCACTCGATCGGCCGGGTGGGTGAGCGGCCGGTGCCGCCGCTGAACCTGGTCGGCGATTTCGGCGGCGGTTCGATGTTCTTGTTGCTCGGCATCCTGTCCGCGCTCTGGGAGCGGCAGACCTCCGGCAAGGGGCAGGTCGTCGACGCCGCGATGGTGGACGGCTCCAGCGTGCTGGTCCAGATGATGTGGCAGATGCGCGCATCGGGCATGTGGACCGACGCGCGCGGCACCAACCTGCTCGACGGCGGCGCGCCCTACTACGACACCTACACGTGCGCCGACGGGCGCTACGTGGCGGTCGGCGCCATCGAGCCGCAGTTCTACGCCGCCATGCTGAGCGGCCTGGGCCTCGACGGTGCCGAGCTTCCCGGGCAGAACGACGTCGGGCGCTGGCCCGAACTGCGGGCGATCCTGACCGAGAAGTTCGCCAGCCAGGACCGCGACCACTGGGCCAAGGTGTTCGCCGATTCCGACGCGTGCGTGACGCCGATCCTGGCGTTCGGCGAGGTGCAGAACGAGCCGCACATCACCGAGCGCAACACCTTCTACGAAGTCAACGGCGGTCTGCAGCCGCTGCCGGCGCCGCGGTTCTCTCGCACCGCGCCACAGACACCGCGCCCCGCGGCGCCGGTGACCGACGTCGAGGACGTCCTCAACGACTGGGTATAGTCCCCAACCAACAAGTTGGTCGGCAAGATCACGAAAGGACTCTCAATGACGATGTCAAGCCGCCGACTGGGTGATCGGGGGTGAGTCGGGTTGCCAGGTGCGGTTGTCGC
>NZ_JBGGKR010000019.1:0-114420 GCF_041287235.1 Mycobacterium sp. pR1184
CTTCGACAAGCCACACCCCACCCGGGGGTTCTCCTCACATCAAGCCGACACGCCTGCTACAACCTCATGACCGAGTACATCTAGCGCCGCGCGTTACGGCGTCAGTCGGCTTTCACGAAGCCGTTGACCAGCGCGGCTTCCTCGCTGGACAGCCAGATCTCGGCGAGCGTGTCGTGGTAGAGATCGCTGTCCGGCGTGTAGTAGAGGCCGAAGCGAGCACTCGCCTTGATCGGGTAGCCGTCGGGCATCTGATACGGGTCGTCCAGCGGCATGTGGATCGTCGGGCGCCCGGCGGGGCCTAATGCCCCGATCGCCGCAACCGGTACGAAGTCCGCCTCGTCGTCGGCATCCGCGGCCGCGTGCCGCCCCGCCGCTCTGGGTGTGACGCCGGCCGCGGCACCCAGCGCGGCCGCCAGGCTGGCCGCGGCTCCACCCGCGGCGGGCCCACCGGCAGCACCGGACGCGCCACCGGCGGCGCCGGCAAGATCCGGAGGCGTGCGCGGGACGGCGACATCGGGGTACCCGGTCTCCGGTTCCTCGGCGGGATACGCGGCCTCGGGATAGGCGGCCTCTTCCTCGTCGGCGCCCGGGTAGCCCGCCTCCGGGTAAGCACCGCCCGGGTAGCCCGCCTCCGGGTAAGCGGCGTCCTCGTCGGCGAGTTCGGGATAGCCGGCCTCTGGATAGGCGCCTTCGGGTGAATAAGCGCCTTCCGGACCCGCGAGGTCGGCGTACTCGTCCTCCACGACGACGTCCGGATACGCGCTCTCCGGTACGTCCGGGCTGTCCGGATAGCCGGCTTCCGGCAGCTCATCGCCGTAGCCAGCGTCGGACAGATCGTCGGCCGACACGATCGGGATGGAATCGGTGTCGACCGAGTCGGGATCCCGCTCGTCGACCGCTAGCTCATCCCATTCCTCCTCGGTTAGGGGATGCGACGGCTCGTCATACCCACCGTCTTCGTCCATTTCGGCCGTTTCGGGTGAGTGCGGCCACCTGGCCAGCGGCGCGTGTTCGGCCTCGCGGTGATCCGGTTCGTGCGTGTCGGTGAACGACATGTGCTCGGCGTAGTCGGGATCCCAGCGCGGCTCACCCGTGCCCCCGTAGCCGCCGACGTCGACGTCGCGCTCCAGGTCGTAGGGAGCGCTGTTGCGATCGGCACGGTGCCGACGCCAGCGCAACGCCACGAACACCGCCAGCAGCACCAGAATCAGCAGCGGAACCAGGGCGAACAGGTACCACCAGTTCCAGGTGTACCACTTCTTGGCGTGCGCGGGCATCGCCGAACCGCTCGGCTGGTTCTGCCCCGACACCTGCAGGCCCGACAGCAGCGGAGCCAGGTTGGCCGGGTCCGTGGAGAAGGTGTTCTTCGCGCGGTTCCACGAGATCTTGCCGCCGGTGAACTTCTGCGAGATCACGTCGCCGTCGACGGTCTGGTCGCCGACCGGCGCGCCCAGTTTTCCGGTGGGACCACGCAGCTTGTCCCAGGCCGCCTTCATGGCGCCGCGCACGACGAACGCGCCGTGGTCGGACGTCCAGAAGATGACCGGCTTGTCGGCCCCGGAGAAGGTGGCGATCCGGCTGTTGGGGCTGATGCCGCCGTCGGACTCGTTAGCGGTGGGGAAACCCAGGTCGCTGCTGACCGGGCCACCGACCGACTCGTACTTCGCCAGGATGTCGCTTTCCAGCGCGCTCGCACCGGTCGCCGGGCTGAAGAACACCTTGCCGCCGGCGAAGTTCTGGACGATGCCGTCACCGCCGATCGGATTCGGACCGCCCTGCTTGGCGCCGAGCGGACCGTTGACGCCGCCGGCCGCGCGCCAGGCCATGTTGATGGCCGCGGTGGGATCGATCGCTACCTGCAGGCCTTTGAGCTGCTCGGCCAAATTCGCTGGCTCAGTGGTGAATTCCTTGGTTTTGCGGTTCCAGGAGATCTGGCCGCCGCTGAACTTCTGCGAGGACACTTCGCCGTCGTAGGTCTCATCGGAGACCGGGGCGCCCAGGACACCGCCGGAGCTGCCGAGCTTGTCCCAGGCGGCGTTCAGGGCGCCGCGCACGACGAACGCGCCGTGATCGGGCGTCCAATAGATCACCGGCTTGTCGCTGGCCGAGAACGTCGCCACCCGACTGTCCGGGCCCGCCAGACCGGGCACCTCGTTGATGGTCGGAAAGCCCAGATCGCCGCCGGCCGCACCGCCCAGCATGTCGTATTTTTCCAGGATCGGGCCGTAGATGAATTTCGCCCCGGTGGCCGTGGTGAAGAAGAACTTGCCGCCGTCGAAGTCGCACGCGAAGCCGTCGGCAACCGGGTAGACGTCGCCCTTGCGGGCACCGAGCGGGGAGGTGTCGCCGCCGGCCTTGGTCCACTCGGCCATGATGGCGGCTTCGGCGTCACCGATCGGAGACGCTGAAACGGTAGGTGCCAACAGCACGATGGCCAACGCTGTGGTCGCCACGCTGATGAGCGCCCGACCAGCGAGCCTGCGCACGTGACCTCTCTTCCCGTTCACCAAGCCTCCCAGCCGACGGATATGCCCCTTTGTATGGCCATGCCCGTACCCTGCGGCCCCTGCGCGCGGTTGGTGCCCCAAACGCGGGTTACGAACCCCACCGAGTTCGTATTATCGCCGGGCTCGCATAACTTTGCTCCAGCGAACAAGAAATACGAAGGCAATTCGCGAATATTACGAAAACGGAGACCACTCCGATGTCGAAATGATGCGGGACGACGATCGTGTCGCGACCGATCCTGCCTCAAGACACGCCGAGGGCGGGTGATTACGCGCTCCGCGTGGCCGATGGACATGCGCCGACCGTACGCGAGGCGCCGGCTATCCACTCGAGCAAAGGAGCTATTCATGGGCATCGACTATTTTGCCGTAAACCCAAGCAATGACAGCGTAAGCCGGCTATTTGCGCTCGGTTCGTGTCACCATCCGCGCGCATACCGCGCGTCTGCCGACGATGCGTTGTTGCGTGACAGCAAGATTGGTCCACCGCCGGCGACGTTAGCCGATGCGCGTCATGATCACCCGGCTAGACCCCGAGGCTGCGCCCGACGATCTCCTTCATGATCTCGGTTGTGCCGCCATAGATCGTCTGCACCCGGGCATCGAGATAGGAACGAGCGACCGAGTATTCGCGCATGTAGCCATAGCCTCCGTGCAGCTGCAGACAACGGTCGATCAGATGCACCTGTTTTTCGGTGGCGTACCACTTGGCCATCGCGGCCTGCTCTGCCGTCAGCTTCTTGTCCAGATGCAGTCGCAGGAACTCGTCGACCATGATGCGCACCACGGTGGCCTCGGTCGCCAGTTCGGCCAGCACGAAGCGACTGTTTTGGAAACTGCCGATCGGTTTGCCAAAGGCCTTGCGCTCCTTGGTGTATTGCAGCGTCTGTTCGAGCACTTGCTCCATCGCCGCGGCAGCCATGACCGCGATGTTGATTCGCTCCTGCGGCAGGTTCTGCATCAAATAGATGAAGCCCTTGCCCTCCTCACCGAGCAGGTTTTCGACGGGAACCTTGACGTCGGTGAACGACAACTCCGCCGTGTCCTGCGCGTCGAGACCGATCTTGTCCAAATGACGGCCGCGCTCAAAGCCTTCCATGCCGCGTTCGACGGCGAGCAGCGAAAAGCCTTGTGAGCCCTTGTCCGGATCAGTCTGCGCGACGACGATCACCAGATCGGAGTTGATTCCGTTGGTGATGAACGTCTTTGCGCCGTTGAGCACGTAGTGATCGCCCTGTTTGACCGCGCGGGTCTTGATGCCCTGCAGGTCGCTGCCCGTTCCCGGCTCGGTCATCGCGATTGCGGTGATCATTTCGCCGGTGCAGAACTTCGGCAACCAGCGTTGCTTCTGCTCGTCGTTGGTCAGCTCCAGCAAATACGGCGCGATGATGTCGTTGTGCAGTCCGAAGCCGATTCCGCTGTAGCGACCGGCGGTCGTTTCCTCGGTGATGATCGTGTTGTACCGGAAGTCGGGGTTGCCGCCGCCGCCGTACTCTTCGGGCACCGCCATGCCCAGAAATCCCTGTTTGCCGGCCTCCAGCCAGACCCCGCGGTCGACGATTTTCGCCTTCTCCCACTCGTCGTGGTACGGCGCGACATGGCGCTCGAGGAAGGCCCGGTAGGACTCGCGGAACAGATCGTGCTCGGGTTCAAACAGTGTGCGCTGGTACTTGATTGCACTGCCCATGGATAACCTCCGGCCGCCGGGAACTCTGCCGCCCAACATATACCAACCAGACGGTTGGTCGGCAGTCGCCCAGGTCTATCCCGGGGGCGTGGAGCCGTTGGCCGTGGCGAATTGCCGCAGGCTCGCGGCCAGGGCCACCGGAACCCGGGCCTTGATCCGGGTGCCAAACGAGCTGTGCTCTTCTTCCTGGACGCGGCCGTCGGCGTGCACGCGGGCCACCAGGTCGCCGCGGTCGTAGGGAATAACGACGTCGACGGCGGCGTCGGTGGGAGCGGCCAATTCGGCCATCCGCCGGCGCAGCTCGTCGATGCCCTCGCCGGTGCGCGCGGAGACGAACACCGCGCCGGGCAGCCCGTGCCGCAGCTTGGCCAGCATCAGGTCGCTCGCGGCGTCGATCTTGTTCACCACCAACAACTCCGGCGGCGGCTCCCCCTGATGCTCGGAGACCACTTCGGAGATCACCTGGCGCACCGCATTGATCTGGGCGACCGGGTTGACATCGGAACCGTCCACCACGTGCACCAGCAGATCGGCGTCGACGACCTCCTCCAGCGTCGAACGGAATGCCTCGACGAGCTGGGTGGGCAGGTGCCGCACGAACCCGACGGTGTCGGTGAGCACGAGCGGACGGCCGTCGGGGAACTCGGCACGCCGCGTGGTCGGCTCCAGGGTGGCGAACAGCGCGTCCTGCACCAGCACGCCGGCCCCGGTGAGTGCGTTGAGCAGGCTGGACTTGCCGGCGTTGGTGTAGCCGACGATCGCGACCGACGGCATGTCGCTGTGCACCCGGCGACTGCGTTGGGTGTCGCGGGCCTGCTTCATGTCCTTGATCTCGCGGCGCAGCTTGGACATGCGCTCGCGGATGCGGCGCCGATCGGTCTCGATCTTGGTCTCACCGGGACCACGCAGCCCCACCCCGCCGCCGCTGCCGCCGGCGCGACCACCGGCCTGCCGGGACATCGACTCACCCCAGCCGCGCAGCCGCGGCAGCATGTACTCCATCTGCGCCAGCGATACCTGCGCCTTGCCCTCGCGGCTGGTGGCGTGCTGAGCGAAGATGTCGAGGATCAGCGCGGTGCGATCGATGACCTTGACCTTGACGGCCTTTTCCAGGGCGGTCAGCTGCGCCGGGGAAAGTTCACCGTCGCAGATCACGGTGTCGGCGCCGGTGGCCACGACCACCTCCCGCAGCTCCTGCGCCTTGCCCGAGCCGATGTAGGTCGACGGGTCGGGCTTGTCGCGGCGCTGGATCAGCCCCTCGAGCACCTGCGAGCCGGCGGTTTCGGCCAGCGCCGCCAGCTCGGCCAGGCTCGCCCGGTTGTCGGCCGCGCTGCCCTCGGTCCACACGCCCACCAGCACGACGCGTTCCAGCCGCAGCTGTCGGTATTCGACCTCGGAGATGTCGGCGAGTTCGGTCGACAGCCCGGCGACGCGGCGCAGTGCCGATCGGTCTTCGAGGGCAAGTTCGCCGAGACTGGGCTCGGGCGTGGGATGGTCGGCCGATTGATCGGGGTACGGCAGTTCGGGATGTGTCATAGGCAATTAGCAATAGTGCACGCCAAATCCGCGGCGTGCATCCGAATTATTGGGCGTTCCACCAGTCCTCGCTCACTAGGCCACGGGCCAGCAGCACCGACGGCCCGCGCAGGTAGCTGGTGGCGTCGGTGATGGTGACGACGACGTCGCCCCCGGGCACCCGGACGGTCAGCGTCCCGGTGTCGGCCCCGGCGTCGGTGAGCGCGGCCACCGCGGCCGCGACGGTTCCGGTTCCGCACGAACGGGTTTCGCCGACCCCGCGCTCATGGACCCGCATCCGCACCACGCCCTCGACGGCCGGGGTGAGTACTTCGATATTGACACCTTCGGGGAACTGCGCCCGGTCGAACTGCACCGGCGCGGCGACATCCAACGCGGCGAGCTCGTCGCCAGTCAGCTGCGGGTCGACGCACGCCAGGTGCGGATTGCCGACGTCGATCGCCAACCCGCGCAAGCGCCTGCCGCCGACGACAGCCTCCCCCGCGCCCATCCGGTTGGCCTTGCCCATGTCGACGGTGACGTCGGCGTTGGTGGCATCGGCGTGGTGCATGGTGACCATCCGCGGCCCCGCCAGTGATCCGACGACGAACTCGTCGCGGGTCTCCAGGCCGCTGGCACGCAGGTAGTGCGCGAACACCCGCACGCCGTTGCCGCACATCTGCGCGGTCGAACCGTCGGCGTTGCGATAGTCCATGTACCAGTCGTCCGCGCCGACACCGTCGGGCAGCCGATCCAGCACGCCGACTTCCAAGGCGGCACCGGCGGTGGTGATCCGCAGCACGCCGTCGGCGCCCAGCCCGCGGCGGCGGTCGCACAGCGCGGCGACCCCGGTCGGGGTGAGCGAGAGCTCAGCGTCGAGGTCGGGCAGCAGCACGAAGTCGTTCTGGGTGCCGTGGCCCTTGGCGAAGATCATGTGCGCCATTCGCCCCCGCACGCGGGAGGTACCCCCACACCCCTGGCTGGGCCCGGGTCTTCGTCATTGGCGCGGATCACCTGTTCAGGGTACGTGCCGCCACGCCCGCAAGGTGTCGGCGACGACGCGGGCGCGGTCGGACTCGGTCGCGGCGCCCACGTCGACCCAGTGCACGCGGTGATCCCGGCGAAACCACGACCGTTGCCGCCGCACATAGCGGCGGGTGCCCACGAACGTCAGCTCCTGCGCGTCGCGCAACGCCGCGGGGTCGTCGGCATCGAGCACGGCGAGCACCTGCGCGTAACCCAGCGCGCGTGACGCGGTGACGCCGTCGCGCAGGCCCTCGCGTAGCAGCCCACGCACCTCGTCGACCAGGCCCCGGGCGAACATGATGTCGGTGCGTCGGGCCAATCTCTCATCGAGAATCGTTGTGTCACAATCTAATCCGACGATAGCGGTGCCCCAGCGGGGAGCGCCGATGCGGGGCGCGGACGCCGCGAACGGCTGGCCGGTGAGCTCGACAACCTCGAGCGCGCGCACCGTGCGCCGGGCATCGGTGGGCAGGATCGCCGCGGCGGCGGCCGGGTCGCGGCGGGCCAGCTCGGCGTGCAGCTCGCCCACGCCGACCTCGGCGAGCCGCTGTTCCCAGCGGGCCCGCACCGCGGGGTCGGTGGCGGGAAACGTCCAGTCGTCCAGCAGCGACTGGACGTAGAGCATCGACCCGCCGACGATGACCGGCACCGCACCGCGGGACGCGATCGCCTCGATATCCGCGGCGGCGGCCCGCTGATAGCGGGCGACGGTCGCGGTCTGCGTGACGTTCAGGACGTCGAGCTGGTGATGTGGGATACCGCGGCGTTCGTCGACGGGCAGCTTGGCGGTCCCGATGTCCATGCCGCGGTAGAACTGCATGGCATCGGCGTTGACGATCTCGGCACCCAGCTCGCCGTTGAGTTGCTCGACGACGTCGAGGGCCAGCTGCGACTTGCCGGTCCCGGTGGGCCCGATGATCGCCAGGGGTCTCATGCGTCGACCCTGCCCCGCAAGCGGGAGGTGCCCCCACGCGCCCGGCGTACCGCCGAGCTTGCGATCGCCGCGGGTCTCATGGCTGCCAGGCTCCGGCGAAGTACCCCACACCGTAGGGCGCTCCCCGGTACAACTCCTTGGCCGAACGTGGCCCCGGCTCGGTCAGCCCGGCCAGCACCTGGAATGCGACCCGCCCCAGGATCTGCCCCGGCAGCCCGGCCAGCGCGGCGCTGTCGCCGTTGGCCAACGCGTCGTCCAGGGCCCGCTGGGCGTCGGGGCTCGCGGGGTCAAACCCGCCGGGCGCGCCTTCGGTCAGGGTGTTCGCGCCGTCGGCGACAACCAGCACGCCGAGCGGATCGGACGCCCGGTCGATCTCGGCCCGCAGCCGCCGGCCCAAATCCAGTGCGGTGTCGACGTCGTGGTCGCCGCGGTAGACACGAACCTGAGCGTCGGCCTCCGGCCGGACCTGGCCACGCAACCAGCCCCCAATCAACGCGCAGAGCGGGAAGTCGGCCACCACATCGGCCGGCCCGGCGGCCGTCGGCGATAGGCGGACGCGCACCTCGGCGCCGTAGCCGGCAAAGCTGCCGACGCCGTCGGGGCCCAGCACATCGTCGGTGTCGGCCGTGCCGATCACGACCCACCGCGGCGGCAACAGCGCGGCCCCCGCCAGCACCGCCGTGGCCAGGTCGGCCAGTTCGGCGGCCGCCGCGCCGGCGAGCTCGGGAACAAGCAGCGGCGTGGAGGGAACGATCGCGATGGCGCTCAGCACGACATCAAACTAATCGACGCCCACTCAACCGAGCGTCAGCTGCGGCACTCCGCCTCGGCGAGGCGCACTTCGCCCGATCGGCGCAACGCTTTTTTCGCCAGCTTCTCCGCGAAGCTGCTGGACATGGTCGCCGCCTCACCGCGGGCCAGGGCCACGGTCGCGACCGCCACCACCACGACGCCGACGGCGAGCACCACCTTGGCGGTTCCGTTGCAGTCGAGATATTCACCGAGGACGGCCATGCCCAGGATCGACCCGACGACCGGCTTGGCCACCACGGAGGTCGGCAGCGAGGCGGTCAGCGAGCCGGCGCGAAACGACGACTGCTGGAAGATCATCCCCGCGAGGGCAGCCGCTATCCACGCGTAGAACTCGGGCGCGGTCAGCAGCGCACCGACGCCGTCCCCGACGATCACCACCACGGCCTTCGTCAGGACCGCGAACAGTGCCAGCGACGAACCGGCGACGATGGCCAGCAGTACGGCGGCGACCGAGCCCGGCCACTTCCGCGCACCCCACACGCAGAAAACCAGCGCCGGCCCCATCACCAGGGCCACGACTATCCAGGTCTGTACCGAGCCGCGCGAGGCGCCGGGATCCGGATCGCCGACGACGACCACCACCGCCAACGCGGCGGCCAGCAGCAGTGCCCAGGTCCATTCCCAGCGGGTGACCGAGCGCCGGGTCATGCGCGCGTAGATCGGCAGCGCGAACAGCAGCGCCGTCACCTGCAATGACGTGACCAGCATCACGGAGCCCAGCGTCAAGGCCGCGGCCTGCAGGGCGTAGTTCGCGATGGCTCCGCCGGCCCCCAGCCACCACTTGCCGTCGCGCACCGACATCCGGAACAGCTCGAGGTGGCCCACCGGCTTGTCGGTGATCTCCTGCGCTGAACGCTGACGGACGACATTGCCCAGCGCCGACGCGAACGCGGCGAGCAGGGCGAGAAGAACCGCGATATCCGTCTTCTCCATCTGCGACCTCCTCCCCGGCACGCGGCCACGTGGGCCATCATTCGCGACGGGTATTCACTACCCGTTTCGGAGCCGTTTCCGTTGTGTGAGCGTCGTCATTGCCCGCGCCACTGCGGAAGAAACGGTCCTGCGCAATAAGTAGTTCACGAACCTATGTAGAGCCTGTGGCAAGGCTGTGGCCGGCTGGTGACGCCCGAACGGACCGATGAACTCGCTCCCATCGTGTCACGGCCCGGCGACCGCCCCCGGCCCGGCTTGCGCGGCGACGACGATGCCGGTCTCCGAACCGCGGGCTACATCCGCCGCCGCGAGGACCCCACCCCGGCTACCTTGACTTGCCCCCTCCAGCCCCACAAGTACCAACAACACCAACTGTCTCTACTACGGTACCGGGCGCCGGGTGCCTGCCCTACGGCTCCGGCGACGGTGGAATCGAACCGTTACCCGCGTCCTACACCGGCCGCTCGGCGCCAGCACCCAACGTTTGCTGGTCGCGACGCACAGCACCGAACCCAACGCAGGCAACGCCGCGATGTCCACCTTGTCCAGGTGCGGTTTCTCTGCGAAGTCGAGCGCGGTTCACGGAAAAAATGCTGGGTGCACCCGCTGTTTCAGAGGGGCTGTCGAGGCGGTGACGATCAGGTTGCGGCATACGGTCCGCCAAGCTGCTTGAATACTGGTGGAATCGGTGACGGAGCAGCTGTCGATCGCAGCAAGTCTCCCGACCGTAGTGGTGCCGCTATGCGCGGCAGGTGCGCGGGACAGCGAGCGCGCGAAAGGGTGCAAGAGATGGTGACGAGCGCATGACCGACGACGAGCCCCGCTCCAGCGACGCGCCCAAACCGGCACCCCGTCCTGGGCCGCGACCGGGTCCCCGCCCGGGGCCGGCACCGCGACCCAGCGCGCACCCGGTCGTGTTGCCACCGGCCAGCAATCCGCATCAGTACGGACGCGTCGACGACGACGGGACGGTCTGGCTGGTCAGCTCGGCCGGCGAACGCATCATCGGCTCCTGGCAGGCCGGCGACCCTGAGGCCGCATTCGCCCACTTCGGCCGGCGATTCGAAGACCTGAGCACCGAGGTCACGCTGATGGAGGAGCGGCTGGCCTCCGGAAGCGGCGATGCCCGCAAAATCAAGGCCAACGCGACCGCGCTGGCCGAGACATTGCCGACGGCCTCGGTGCTGGGCGACGTCGACGCGCTCGCCGGGCGGCTGACCCTGCTTGTGGAGCACGCCGAGGCCTCGGTCGCCGCCGAACGCTCCCGCCGCGACGAGCATCGGGCCGCGCAGACCGCCCGCAAGGAGGCGCTGGCGGCCGAGGCGGAGGATCTGGCCGCCAACTCGACGCACTGGAAGGTCGCCGGGGACCGGATGCGCGAGATTCTCGATGAGTGGAAGACGATCACCGGACTGGATCGCAAGGTCGACGACGCGCTGTGGAAGCGCTATTCGGCCGCGCGCGAAGCGTTCAACCGGAGACGGGGTTCGCACTTCGCCGAGTTGGACCGCGAGCGCGCGGGCGTACGGCAGTCCAAGGAGCGGCTGTGCGAGCGCGCCGAGGAGCTGTCCGATTCGACGGACTGGGCCGCCACCAGCGCCGAATTCCGCAACCTGCTGACCGAGTGGAAATCGGCGGGGCGCGCGACCCGTGAGGTCGACGACGCGCTGTGGAAGCGCTTCAAGGCAGCCCAGGATGCTTTCTTCTCGGCCCGCAATGCCGTGACGGCCGAGAAGGATCAGGAGTTCCGCGCCAACGCCACCGCCAAGGAGGCGCTGCTGGCCGAGGCCGAGAAGATCGACACCAGCAACCACGAAGCGGCCCGGGCGGCATTGCGGGCGATCGCCGACAAATGGGACGCGATCGGCAAGGTGCCGCGGGAACGGTCAGCCGACCTGGAACGGCGGTTGCGTGCCGTCGAGAAGAAGGTGCGCGACGCCGGCGAATCGAATTGGTCTGACCCCGAAGCGCAGGCACGCGCCGAGCAGTTCGCCACCCGCGCCGAGCATTACGAGCAGCAGGCCCGCAAGGCGGCCGCGGCCGGCCGGACCAAGGAAGCCGAAGAGGCGCAGGCCAACGCCGAACAATGGCGGCAGTGGGCGCAAGCGGCCGCCGACGCGCTTACCCGCAGGTCCTAGCCCCCCGCCGGCTGGTCTGGCGGCGCCTGGACCTCGGGACCATCGGGGGTGTCCGGGTCCCCCAGGCTCTCCAGCAGCGTCCTGGACTGTTGCTCGGCGTTGATCCGGCGCCGCTGTTCCTCGGCCGCGAGCTGCACGATCGTGCGTGACCACACCACGCGGGCCCAATGGAACGTCAACAGGATCACCGTGATCCACGCGACCCACAGCCCGATCCCCGGGCCGGGATGGCCGGCGGCCGCGGTCTGGCGCGACCACACCGCCAACAGCCCGGTCGCGCTGGCGATCGACGAGCCCGCCAGCGCGATCCAGGCCAGCGTCCAGCGGCGGGTCAGCAATGCCAGCATCGAGAACCCGACGCCGAAAACCAGTGTTAGCCAAAGGAATACCTTCGACGGTAGCGACAACGCGGCCGCGCCGGCGCCGTGGCTGCTGAACAGTACATCCCAGCCGCGGACCTGGCCGGTATGCGGCAAGATGAACGACCCGAGCAGCACGAACACCAGGATGGCGACGATCAATGCCCTTGGGCCGGGGTCGATTTCGCGTGCAACGCGGCGTTCTGCGGCCTCGATATCGGCGCGCAGCGCATCAAGGTCCGTGTGTTCTTTCGTCATCGGGCACATCCCTGGGTTTCGACTGTTTGAATTGCCGGCCCAATGCCGGGCATGCCCAAACCGACGCCGCGCGGGCGCCGTCCGGCGGCGTGCGCGTCGCCGGCCCGGGTGCGGCGGTGGGTCAGGATGCCGGCGTCGGCGATCAGGTGGTGCGGCGCGGCCTCGGTGACCGCGGTGGTGATGATGTCTCCGGGGCGCACCGGGGTGTCGGCGGTGAAGTGCACCAGCCGGCCGTCGCGCGCGCGTCCGGTCATGCGGGCGGTGCGCGCATCCTTGCGGCCCTCGCCGGTCGCGACCAAAAGTTCGACCTGCTGGCCGATCAGTTCCCGGTTGCCCTCCAGCGAGATCTGCTCCTGCAGTTCGATCAGCCGCATATAGCGTTCCTGCACAACGTCTTTCGGCAACTGCCCATCGAGTTCGGCGGCCGGGGTTCCGGGCCGCTTCGAGTACTGGAAGGTGAATGCGGCCGCAAACCGGGCCTGGCGCACCACGTCGAGGGTGGCCGCGAAGTCCTCCTCGGTTTCGCCGGGGAATCCGACGATCAGGTCGGTGGTGATGGCCGCGTGCGGCATCGCTGTGCGCACCCGGTCGATGATGCCGAGGTAGCGCTCGGCGCGATACGAGCGCCGCATCGCCCGCAGCATCCGGTCCGACCCCGACTGCAACGGCATGTGCAGGGCCGGACACACATTGGGCGTCTGGGCCATCGCATCGATGACGTCGTCGGTGAACTCGGCCGGGTGCGGGGAGGTGAACCGCACGCGTTCCAGTCCGTCGATGTCTCCGCAGGCCCGCAGCAGCTCGGCGAAGGCGCCGCGGTTGCGAGGCACAGCGGGATCGGCGAACGAGACACCGTATGCGTTGACGTTCTGCCCGAGCAGCGTGACTTCCAGCACGCCGTCGGCCACCAACGATCGCACTTCGGCGAGAATGTCGGCCGGGCTGCGGTCGACCTCCTTGCCGCGCAACGACGGGACGATGCAGAACGTGCAGCTGTTGTTGCAGCCGACGGAGATGGAAACCCAAGCAGCATAAGCGGATTCGCGGGCGCTCGGCAGCGACGATGGAAATTCCTGCAGCGCCTCGACGATCTCCACCTGGGCGACCTTGTTGTGCCGGGCCCGCTCCAGCAGGGTGGGCAGCGACCCGATGTTGTGCGTGCCGAAGACCACATCGACCCAGGGCGCCTTGTCCAGCAACGCTTCTCGGTCTTTCTGGGCCAGACAGCCACCGACGGCGATCTGGAAGTCGGGGTTGTCGCGTTTACGCGGGGCCAGGTGGCTGATGTTGCCGTACAGCTTGTTGTCGGCGTTCTCGCGCACCGCGCAGGTATTGAAGACCACGACATCCGCGTCGGCGCCCTCGTCGGCGCGTTGGTAGCCGGCGGCTTCGAGTAGACCCGCCAACCGCTCGGAGTCGTGGACGTTCATCTGACAGCCGTAGGTGCGGACCTGATAGGTGCGCCCCGACCCCGTCGCGGGCCCGGCCAGGCTCGCGGCGTCCGGTGCCACTGTCGAAGTCACGGGGCCATGGTACGGCGACCGGGGTCTACGCCATGAACCCCCAGCTAGACGCGGCGGCGTTCGCGCTCGGCGTTCAGCTCGGCGAGGACAACCTCGCAGGCAAGGTTCTGGCCATAGCCGCGGCGAGCCAGCATGCCCACCAGTCGGCGGGTGATCCGCGCGTCGTCCCCGCTCAGCGTTTCCCGCCGCAGCTTGGCCCGCACCAGTTCTTCGGCCCGGCTTCGCTCGGCACCGGCGTCGATCCCGGCCAGTGCGGTATTGATGACCTCTTTGTCGACGCCCTTGGTGTGCAGCTCGGCGGCCAACGCGCGCCTGCTTTTCCCCGCGCGGGCGTGCCGGGACCGCACCCACTGCTCGGCGAAGTCCTGGTCGTCCACCAGCCCGACGGCGGCCAGCCGGTCGAGCACCCGAGCACTGACGTCGCCGGGGTATCCGCGTTTGGCGAGCTGGCCGGACAACTCGGCCCGGGTGCGCGACCTCGCGGTGAGCAGGCGCAGGCACAGCGCCCGCGCCTGCTCCTCGCGGGCAGGCTCAGAAATCGACGGGGGCGGGGAGGACGTCGTCATCGGTCAGCACCGCGCCAATGCCCAACTTTTCCTTGATCTTCTTCTCGATCTCGTTGGCGATATCGCCGTTCTCCACCAGGAAGTTGCGCACGTTCTCCTTGCCCTGGCCGAGCTGCTCGCCCTCATAGGTGAACCAGGAACCGGACTTGCGGATGAAGCCCTGATCCACACCCATGTCGATCAGCGACCCCTCCCTGCTGATGCCGCGGCCGTAGAGGATGTCGAACTCGGCCTGCTTGAACGGCGGCGACACCTTGTTCTTGACGACCTTGACCCGGGTGCGGTTACCGACCGCATCGGTGCCGTCCTTGAGTGTCTCGATCCGGCGCACATCCAGGCGCACCGACGCGTAGAACTTCAAAGCCTTTCCACCCGTGGTGGTTTCGGGGCTGCCGAACATCACCCCGATCTTCTCGCGGAGCTGATTGATGAAGATCGCGGTGGTCCCCGAATTGTTCAGTGCGCCAGTCATTTTCCGCAGCGCCTGGCTCATCAGCCGGGCCTGCAGCCCGACGTGGCTGTCACCCATCTCGCCCTCGAGTTCCGCGCGCGGCACCAATGCGGCTACCGAGTCGATGACCAGAATGTCCAGGGCGCCGGAGCGAATCAGCATGTCGGCGATCTCGAGGGCCTGCTCACCGGTGTCGGGCTGGCTGACCAGCAAGGAATCGGTGTCGACGCCGAGTTTCCTGGCGTAGTCCGGGTCCAGGGCGTGCTCGGCGTCGATGAACGCCGCGACACCCCCGGCGGCCTGGGCATTGGCCACCGCGTGCAGCGCGACGGTCGTCTTACCCGAAGATTCCGGGCCGTAGATCTCCACGACCCGGCCGCGTGGCAGGCCGCCGATGCCCAGGGCCACGTCCAATGCGATGGATCCGGTCGGAATGACCGAAATCGGCTGACGCTGCTCGTCGCCGAGACGCATCACCGAGCCTTTGCCGTAGCTCTTCTCGATCTGGGCCATCGCCAGTTCGAGAGCCTTCTCACGGTCGGGCGCTTGCGCCATGGTGCTCTCCTAATAGTCGGTGTTCTTCTGACCGGTATCGGTCGGTTGGCCGTGACACTAGAGCTGGCCACCGACAAGTCGTCTCTTCGAGTGATCCCCACAGTAGACGAACACCTGTTCGATTCAAGTTCGACACGCCGCAGGCGGCTGCGTGTGGCAATATCGGCTACCGACAGTGCGCCGACGGGCCTGCACGAAGAGGAAACCGGTGCGAATCCGGTGCGGTCCCGCCACTGTGATCGGGCACATTGCGACCCGAGAGCCAGATACTCACCGCCGGCGCTTCCTCACTAGACGCTGGGGCGGGTCTCCCCAGAGAGGCTGGTTTCGCACGCATGGATATCTCCGGTGAGCTTGCCGAAATATCTTCCTACAAAGGGTTTTTCGCACTGACCGTGGGCGGCGGGGCGACAGGATGGCACCCGGTCCGCCAGGACTACGCCAACGGCTTTGCGGGTTTGATCGACACCACCGCGGCGCGCTACCACACGACGGACCTGCGGATCGGCGCCTCCCTGGTCCACCTCGGCCACGCCACCCGGCTGTGGTCACCGGCGCTGGCCTGCGCGTTGGCCCACGGCGTCGTGCCGGATCTGCAACACCTGGAACGTGCCGACGACGGGGCGCAGCTGCGCCTGCCCGAGCCCATCGGAGAGCCGGTCGAGGACATCGCGGCCGACTTGTATCGCCTTGTGGTGCAACACCATATGCAGCCGTTTGCGGCCGGGCTGCGGGTCAAACTGGCGCCAGCCCTGCTGGCGGGCAACATCGCGTCCGCACTCGTCGGCGCGTCGCGGGCGCTGCTCGCGGCCCGACCGGACCTGCGGGCACGGATCGTCGAGGTCACCATGTCCCTGCTCGACACCGGCGTGCTGTCTGGATCCGGTGCCATCACCGGCTCACACCTGGGCTTCAAGCGCGACAGCTGCTGCCTGTTCTATCGCCTGCCCGGGCGATCGGTCTGCGGTGACTGCGTGTTTCGCCAGGCACCGCGCTCGACCCGGCGTTGAGGGTGCGCTGGCGACGGCCAGTGTGCGCCCAGGGCGCCGTAGCCGCACACTCGACGGGAAGAAAGCTCACCATTGCTCACGGGGCACGTCGAAGTCGATGCACAACGCCCGCCAGACGTCGCGGGGTTCGACGCCGTCCTCGATCGCCTGGGCGGCGGTCCGGCCGTCGAAACCGGGCAGCACGTGATCTACCAGTACCGATGCGCCGTAGGCGGCGCCGAATCGCAGCACCACCCGCTCGTTGAACTCCGTCAGCCGCACGCCAGCCAACATACCGAGCCCCGCTATTTCGCGAGCGCCAGCGCTTGGTGGCACACCCGAACCGGGTCGGCGACGCGGTGGATACCCGACGCGGCGGTGCGCGCGGCGTCGCGGTAGCCCGGCGTCGACAACACGTCGTTGACCGCGTCGGCCAGCGCATCGGCGGTCAGCGGCCGAATCAGCCGCGCACTCCCCTGCCGCTGCACCCGGTTGGCGATCTCCCACTGATCCCCGCCGCCGGGAACCACCACCAGCGGCACCCCGGCCAGCAGCGTCTTGGCGACCATGCCGTGGCCGCCGCCGCAGATCACGACGTCGGCATGGGAGAGCAGCTCGTCCTGACGGCCCAGCCCGACGGCCGCCCACGGCGGCACCGTCAGGTCCGGTCCGTCCAACCGCGACACCAGCAGGCGCGAACCCGCCGGCAACGTCTCCCCCGGCGTCAGGCAGCCCAGCGCGACTTCGGCCAGGCCCTCGGTCCCGATCAAGGCGGTCGACGGCGCGATGACGATCACCGGCCCGGAGCCGGCCGGGACCTCGAGGATGCGATCGGTCGGCTCGAAGTGCAGCGGTCCCACGACGACGGCCTCGGCCGGCCAGTCCGGACGGGCCACCTCGAGGGCGGGCAGCGTCGCGATCAGCCGTCGCAGCGGACCGGGATCGCGCGCCGGCAGTCCGATCTCGGTGCGCGCCATCTCGCGCTGCTGCAGACCCGTGCGCACCGACCGCGCCGTCAGCGCCCGCATCGTGGCGTCGCGCAGCCGGCCGCGAATGCCGATACCCGGCGCCAGCCCACTGCCGATCGGCGGCAACCCCTTCGACGGCAGATACAGCGGGTGCGGGTTCAGTTCGATCCACGGGATCCCGAGCAGCTCGGCGGCCATGCCGCCGCCGGCGGTGATGACGTCGGACACCACCAGGTCGGGCGCTAGGTCGCGCAGCGCCGCAACATTGAGCACCGCCATTCGCGCCGCGCGCCGGTGGATTCGGGCCCCGGCGTCGACGTCTTCGTCGGTCGCGGCCAGCCCGTCCAGCGCGAGCGCCTCGATGCCGACGTCGCGGGCGGCTTGCAGCCATTCCTCGCCGGTGAACAGGGTCGGCTCGTCGCCCGCGTCCCGGAAGCGCTGGCACAACGCGATCGCGGGAAACGAGTGCCCGGGATCCGGCCCGGCGACCACGGCGACTCGCACCGCCTTACCCTGCCACAGCGCTCAACGGGCGCGCGCCTACTCTGGCACCATGACCGAGCTGACTGGAACAGCCGTCGCGAACACGCGCACGGTCGAGACTTTTCTGAACGCCCTGATGGACGCGGACTTCGACACCGCGGACGCCTCGCTGGACGACAACCTCGTCTACGAAAACGTCGGGCTGCCGACAATCCACGGTCGTGCCCGAGCCATGAAGCTGTTTCGCCGAATGGACGGTCGCGCGGGGTTCGAGGTGAAGATTCACCGCATTGCCGCCGACGGTGCCGCGGTGCTCACCGAGCGCAGCGATGCACTGATCCTGGGCCCGCTGCGCCTGCAGTTCTGGGTGTGTGGCGTGTTCGAGGTCCACAACGGCCGAATCACGTTGTGGCGGGACTACTTTGACTTCTTCGACATGACCAAGGCGTTGCTACGTGGGCTGGCCGCGCTGGTGCTACCGTCGCTCAAACAGTCCTTCTAGCGTCGCGGTAACCCACCGAGTTCGTCGAACGCCTGCGCCCAGCCGGTCAGGCGGTCGGTAGCCTCGGCGAGCTCGGCCCGGTAGCGCTGGTGTGCATCCGCTAGCCCATCACCGTTCGCCGAGGAAACCAATTGCGCTGCGGCGGTAACCATTTCGTTGTACTGGCGGACGCCGGCGCCCAGCTGCGCGGTGAACGCGTTAATGCTGGGCACCAGATACGCGCGCGACGATTCCGAGTTGTGCGCCGCGCGCTCCATCGACACCACCTCCGCGGCGGTCGACGCCATCGCCGCCGAGGTCCTGTTCGCCGCCGCGGTCAAATCGCTGATCTCGTCCGACGGCAACATGGCGCCGCGCTCGATGACGCCCAACAGCGAGAAGAACCCGCGCTCGGAGGCGCCGAGTGCATACATCGCGGGTCGCGCCGCGGAGCCGGGCGGCGGTAGCCGGCGGGCGTTGGCGGGCCGGCTGGCCGGCAGCGGCTCGGCCTTCAGCCAGTGGTAGCGAAAGAACAGCAGCGTCGCGGGAATCGTCTCGAGCACCGCGATCCCGCCGGTGACCTGCAGCAGCAATACGAACCAGCCCCACCACGCCAGCACCGCGGTGACCAAACCCCAGAACACGCTGCCGATGGTGAAGATCCAGGCCCAGCGCAGCGCACGACGGCGGCGGCGCAGCAGCCGCGCCCGCGGGTCGGCGGCCGCGCTGATCTTCTGGGCGACGAAGCCGGTCACGTCGGCGGCGGTCTCCAGCCCCTGCTGCAGCAGTGCGCGCCAAAGCCCGCGCTGCGTTGCCTTCACCGCCATGTCACACCGGCCGGGCTACTGGCCGAAAGGTTTCTCGGCCACCTGCCCGCCGGCACCCTCGGCCGGCGCGGGAGTGGCCGGCGTGGCTCCGGGAGCCGCCGCGGTTCCACCCGTCGGCAGCGCCTCGCCACGCATCGACGCGCGAATTTGCTCGAGCCGAGAATGACCCGCCATCTCGACGCTGGCCTGCTGGACCTCGAGCATGCGGCCCTGCACCGAACTCTGGGCGAGCTCTGCCGATCCGACCGCGTTGGCGTAGCGCCGTTCGATCTTGTCGCGCACCTCGTCGAGACTCGGCGTGTTGCCCGGCGCGGCGATCTCGCTCATCGACCGCAGCGACGCGCTGACCTGCTCCTGCATCTTGGCCTGCTCGAGCTGGCTGAGCAGCTTGGTGCGCTCGGCGATCTTCTGCTGCAACACCATCGCGTTGCGCTCGACCGCCTTCTTGGCCTGTGCCGCCGCGCCCAGCGCCTGGTCGTGCAACGTCTTGAGGTCTTCCACGCTCTGCTCGGCGGTCACCAGCTGAGCCGCGAACGCCTCGGCGGCGTTGGTGTACTCGGCGGCCTTGGCGGCGTCTCCGCCGGCGGTGGCCTGGTCGGCCAGCGTCAGCGCCTGGCGCACGTTGACTTGCAGCTTCTCGATGTCGGCCAGTTGCCGGTTGAGCCGCATCTCCAGCTGACGCTGGTTGCCGATCACCTGCGCGGCCTGTTGGGTCAGCGCCTGATGGGTGCGCTGGGCTTCCTCGATGGCCTGCTGAATCTGGATCTTGGGATCGGCGTGCTCGTCAATTTTCGCGTTGAACAGCGCCATGACGTATTTCCACGCTTTGACGAACGGATTGGCCATGAGTTAGCTCCACCTTCGTTTCTGTGTGCCGGAGGCCCCCTGCTGAGCCCTGGCGATCACCCTGCCGCTCAATTTAACGGGTTGGGGCCGTTCGCCCCACCCTCAGGCCACCGCGAACGACGCGACCTGCGGGATGACGACCTTCGTGGTGGCGTCGATGGTGGACGCACTGGCCTCGGCGGTCTGCGCGGCCGCGGCGCGTTCCTCGTCCGCCATTCGTTCACCGGCGTCGGTGAGCACCGTCGACAGCGGGACGTCCAGCGCGTCGCAGATGGCGTTCAGCAGCTCGCTGGACGCCTCCTTGCGGCCACGCTCCACCTCGGAGAGATAGCCGAGGCTCACCCGCGCCGTGTCCGATACTTCGCGCAGCGTCCGTCCCTGGGTCGTTCGGGCCAGGCGCAGCACCTCGCCGATGACCTCGCGCACCAATGGCGACATCCTGCTCTCCTTCGTCCGGCAAAGCTGCTTCATGAGGTCAACGCCGGCAGCTGCCGCCTAGGTTCCCGTCCGCCGCACTTCCTTGACGGTCGACGCCACGTAGTCGATCCCGGTCACCACGGTCAGCACGATCGCGGCTCCCATCACCACCGACGCCGCGACCAGGAACGGTCCCGACAGCGGCAGCACGAACAATCCGATCGCCACCGCTTGCACAAATGTCTTCAGTTTGCCGCCCCAGCTGGCCGGAATGACGCCGCGGCGAATCACGGCCAGCCGCAACAGGGTCACGCCGATCTCGCGGACCAGGATCAGCACGGTCACCCACCAGGGCAGATCGCCGAGCATCGACAGGCCGACCAGGGCCGAGCCGATCAGCATCTTGTCGGCGATCGGATCGACGAACGCGCCGAATTCGGTCGCCATGCCGTAGTTGCGGGCCAGCAGACCGTCCAGCCGGTCGGTGATACACGCCGCCGCGAACACCACGAAAGCCACGATCCGCGCGACGGTTTCGTGGCCGCCGCCGGCGAACAAAGCAAGCAGGAAGATCGGAACCAGTACCAGCCGCACCAGGGTGAGGACATTGGCCAGGTTGGCGATGCTGACGCGTCCCGCCACCGGTCCTGTCTGCGGCTGCCCCGACACGGCATCAGAATAACGGTTGACCAGCACAGCCGCCCTCGATGTCAATACTGTTACCCGTGACCGAACGTTCTCGGGAGAACCAGAAAGTGGTCGTCCGGCGCGCGCGAACATCCGACGTCCCCACGATCAAGCACCTCGTCGACACCTATGCGGGCAAGATTCTGCTGGAAAAGGCCCTGGTGACGCTGTACGAGGCCGTCCAGGAGTTCTGGGTGGCCGAGCTGGACGGCAAGGTGGTCGGCTGCGGGGCGTTGCACGTGTTCTGGTCGGACCTCGGCGAGATCCGCACCGTCGCGGTCGACCCCGCCGCGACGGGTCATGGTGTCGGCCACGCGATCGTCCAGTGCCTGCTCGACGTCGCGCGCGAGCTGCAGCTGGAACGGATCTTCGTGCTGACCTTCGAAACCGAGTTTTTCGGCAGGCACGGGTTCACCGAGATCGAGGGCACGCCGGTCACCGCCGAGGTGTTCGAGGAGATGTGCCGCTCCTACGACATCGGTGTCGCGGAGTTCCTGGACCTGAGCTACGTCAAGCCCAACATCCTCGGCAACACCCGGATGCTGCTGCTGCTCTGACCGCAGCTAGTCGCCGTCGTCGCCGCCGCCGTCGGCGTTCGCCCCGCCGCGGATCAGTGCCAGCGTTCCGGCCAGCTCGTCGGGCTTGACCAGCACCTCCCGCGCCTTGGATCCCTCGCTGGGCCCGACGATGCCGCGGGTCTCCATCAGATCCATCAGCCGGCCGGCCTTGGCGAAGCCGACGCGCAGTTTGCGCTGCAGCATCGAGGTGGAGCCGAACTGGCTGGACACCACCAGCTCGACGGCCTGCAGGAAGACGTCCATGTCGTCGCCGATGTCGGGGTCGACGTCGGTGCGCTCGGCGGTGGGCTTGGCGGTGGTGACACCCTCGGTGTACTCGGGTTCGGCCTGGTCCTTGCAGGCGCTGACGACGGCGTGGATCTCCTCGTCGGTGATGTAGGCCCCCTGCAGACGCAGCGGCTTGTTGGCGCCCATCGGCAGGAACAGGCCATCACCCATACCGATCAGCTTCTCGGCGCCCTGCTGGTCCAGGATCACCCGGCTGTCGGTCAGCGACGACGTCGCGAACGCCAGTCGCGAGGGCACGTTGGTCTTGATCAGCCCGGTGACGACGTCGACGGACGGGCGCTGGGTGGCCAGCACCAGGTGGATGCCGGCGGCGCGGGCCTTCTGGGTGATCCGCACGATGGCGTCCTCGACGTCGCGCGGTGCGGTCATCATCAGGTCGGCCAGCTCGTCGACGATCGCGACCACATACGGGTACGGCCGGTACTCGCGCTGGCTGCCCAGCGGCGCGGTGATTGCGCCGGAGCGAACCTTGGCGTTGAAGTCGTCGATGTGCCGCACCCGCGACGCCTGCATGTCCTGGTAGCGCTGCTCCATCTCCTCGACCAGCCAGGCCAGCGCCGCGGCGGCCTTCTTCGGCTGCGTGATGATCGGCGTGATCAGGTGCGGAATGCCTTCGTAGGGCGTCAGTTCCACCATCTTCGGGTCGATCAGGATCATCCTGACCTCCTCCGGCGTGGCCCGGGTCAGCAGCGACACCAGCATCGAGTTGACGAAGCTGGACTTGCCGGAACCGGTGGAGCCGGCGACCAGCAGGTGCGGCATCTTGGCCAGATTGGCCGAGATCATCTCGCCCTCGATGTCCTTGCCCAGCCCGATCACCAGCGGGTGGTGATCGCGGCGGGTGGACGGATCGGTGAGCACGTCGGCCAGCCGCACCATCTCCCGGTCGGTGTTGGGCACCTCGATGCCGACGGCGGACTTGCCGGGGATCGGCGCCAGCATGCGCACGCTCTCGGTGGCCACGGCGTAGGCGATGTTCTTCTGCAGCGCGGTGATCTTCTCGACCTTGACACCCGGCCCCAGCTCCACCTCGTAGCGGGTGACCGTCGGACCGCGGGTGCAGCCGGTGACGGCCGCATCGACCTTGAACTGGGTCAGCACCTCACCGATCGCCTCGGCCATCTGCGTGTTCGCAGCGCTGCGCTTCTTGGGCGGGTCGCCGGCGACCAGCAGCTCCATCGACGGCAGCGTGTACGGGCCTTCGACGACCCGGTCCACGACCGGGGTTTCCGGTTTCTTGGCGGCTTTGCGGCGGGTGCGAGCCGTGGGCTCCGGGATGGTCGGCGTCTCGTCGGCGGGCGGTTCGTCCAGGGCGACGGGGGCTTTCTCCGCCGCCCAGGCCCGCGGTTGCTTGTCGGCGGGGCCGTCGTCGTATCCGTCGGAAAAGTCTTCGCCCGGTTGGTCTTCGGCGTCGTCGTAGTCGTAGTAGTCCTCGTCGTCGTACACCTCGTCGACGAATCGGGTGTGGAACATGTTGCGCATCACCACGGGCAGCTCGCGGATCGTGGTGCCGGTCAGCAATAGCAGGCCGAACAGCGCGCCGATGAACAACAGCGGCGCGGCGATCCAGGGTGTCAACCCCTCAGACAGTGGGCCACCGATCGCAAAGCCGACGAATCCCGCTGCGCGACGGCGCAATTCGGGGTCACCCGGCGAGCCCGACCACAGGTGGCGCAGGCCGAGCAGCGAAAAGCTGATCATGCTGGCCCCCAAGATCAGCCGCGGCCGGGCCTCGGGGTTGGGCTCGGTGCGCATCAGCAGCACGGCCACCGCGCCGAGCACGAGCGGCAGGGCCAGGACACCGGCGCCGATGAAGGTGCGCAGCACCGTGTCGACCCACGCGCCGATCGGCCGTGCGGCGCCGAACCACGAGCTCGCGGCGACCACGACGGCCAGCGCCAGCAGCACCAGCGCGATGCCGTCGCGCCGGTGCCCGGGATCGATGTCGCGGGCGCGCCCGATCGACCGTGCCGCACCGCCGGTGCCGCGTGCCGCCATCAGCCAGGTGGCCCGCAACGCGCGCCCGCCGGTGACCCCGGCGGCAACCAGCAGCGAGCGGTTGTGCCGCTTGGCCGCCCTGCTCGCCTTCTTCCGGGCAGGTGCCGGTCGTGCGTTTCGGGACCCGCCGGAGCGTGAGGTGGCCTTTGACCTGCTCGTTCGGGTTGCGGAGCGGGCAGCGGTCTTACTAGGCATGTCCACCAGCCTAGTCGCACTAGCACCATATTCACCATCTGCCACACGGGTCACAAAAGGGTGTCGGTTCGGTCATCCGAAGGCGTCTGTGAGCCCGAAACGGCCCACGCCAGCGTCGTTTCGCCGCGCTGGACGTGCCAGCGGTCGGTAATCGGGGGTGAGTAGGGTGATTTGCATCCCCTCCGTCACCCCTTCAAGGAGCACCGCATGCCCGTCGTCGTCGTCGCCACCTTGACCGTCAAGCCCGAATCGGTTGACACCGTCCGCGACATCCTCAAGGCCGCGGCCGAGGAGGTGCACTCCGAACCCGGCTGCCAGCTGTATGCGGTGCACGAGTCGGGTGAGACCTTCGTGTTCGTCGAGCAGTGGGCCGACGAGGAGGCGCTGAAGGTGCACAGCACCGCGCCCGCGGTGGGCAAGATGTTCGCCGCGGCCGGGGAGCACCTCGCCGGGGCGCCCGACATCAAGATGCTGCAGCCGGTTCCCGCGGGCGACGCGGACAAGGGACAACTGCGGCAGTGACCGCTCCCGGCCCGCTGCAGGGAAAGGTCGCGCTGATCACCGGCGCGGCCCGCGGCCAGGGCCGTGCGCACGCGGTGCGACTGGCCACCGACGGCGCCGACGTGATCGCGGTCGACATCTGCGCGCCGATCGCCAGCGTGCCCTATGCCCTGGCCACGCCGGAGGACCTGGCGGCGACCGTCAAACTCGTCGAAGACACCGGCGCCCGCATCGTGGCCAAGCAGGCCGATGTGCGTGATCGCGTGTCGCTGTCGGCCGCCGTACAGGCCGGTATCGACGAGCTCGGCCGCCTCGACATCGTGGTGGCCAACGCCGGCATCGCGCCGATGCAATCCGGTGACGACGGCTGGCGCGATGTCATCGACGTCAACCTGACCGGTGTCTACAACACGATCAAGGCTGCGATACCGACAATGGTGGCCCAGGGTGACGGTGGCTCGATCGTGCTGATCAGCTCAGCGGCGGGACTGGCCGGCGTCGGTAGCCCGGACGCCGGTTCGGTCGGTTACGCCGCCGCCAAGCACGGCGTGGTCGGCTTGATGCGGATATACGCGAATTTGCTTGCGAAGGAAATGATTCGGGTCAACTCGATTCACCCGTCCGGCGTGGATACGCCGATGATCAACAACGAGTTCACCCGGGAATGGCTGGCCACGATGGCAGCCGCGACCGACGCGCCCGCGGCGATGGGCAATGCCATGCCGGTGGAGGCGCTGGACCCCGAGGACATCGCCAACGCGGTGGCCTGGCTGGTGTCCGACCAGGCGCGCTACATCACCGGCGTGACACTGCCGGTCGACGCGGGCTTCTTGAACAAGTAGCTGCCATGGCGCGAAACCCCGCTGCGCAAACCGCTTTCGGCCCCATGGTGCTGGCCGCCGTCGAACAGAACGAACCGGTCGGGCGCCGGCTGGTCGACGACGACCTCGCGGATCTGTTCCTGCCGGCGCCGCTGCGCTGGCTGGTCGCGACGACCCGGGCGACGCCGATCCGCCGGCTGATGATTCGCGCATCCGAGTACAGCGGCCCCGGCCTGTGGGCAAACCTGGCCTGCCGCAAACGATTCATCGCCGACAAGATCACCGAGGCCCTCGACGATATCGATGCGGTCGTCATCCTCGGCGCCGGACTGGACACCCGCGCCTACCTGCTCAACCGGCGGGTCCGGATGCCGGTCTTCGAAGTGGACCTGCCGGTCAACATCGCCCGCAAGGCCAAGACGCTGCGGCGGGTGCTGGGCGGTCCCCCGCTCTCGGTTCGCTTGGTAGCCTTGGATTTTGAGCGTGACGACCTGCTGACCGCCCTGGCCGAGCACGGCTATCGCACCGACTACCGGGCTTTCTTCGTCTGTGAAGGCGTGACGCAGTACCTGACCGAGGAGGGGGTGCGGCGAACGCTGGATGGGCTGCGGGCTGCGGCTTCGGGCAGCCGGCTGGTGTTCACCTACGTCCGCCGCGACTTCATCGACGGGACAAATCGCTACGGCACCCGCACGTTGTACCGCACGGTGCGCCAGCGCAAACAACTTTGGCATTTCGGCCTGGAGCCCGACGAGGTCGCCGACTTCATCGGCGAATACGGCTGGCGACTGGTCGAGCAGGCCGGGCCGGATGAACTGGTCGCGCGTTACGTCGCACCCACCGGACGCAAACTCAAGGCGTCGCAACTGGAATGGTCGGCCTACGCCGAGAAGATCTGACGTGGTCAGCGATCCAGGAGCTGTCGGTCGATGCTCTTGCCCGCTTCGTCGTCGGCGCTGCCGTAAACGGCCTTTGCGGTGCGCAGCTTGCCGGCAAGCCCGGTCGACGCCTTGCTCATGGCGTCGGCCGTCTTCTTCCGCGCGGCAGCGGCGTTGGTGAAGGCCACGTTGGATGTCCCGCTGATGACGCCGTGGGTGACCCACACGGCTACTTCTACATTGGAGCCCGCGGACCCGGCGGTCTTGGCCTGAGTAGCTGCCTGGTCTTGCTTGGTCGCCAAATTGTCGAGGTGTTCTGGTGTGACGGCTAGATCAGCCATGGTTACTCTCCTTGATCCTGCTGAATTGCGTTAGTTTGCAAGGAATTACACGCCGCGCGGGAACGCGCTCGGCACCTCCGCCGGTGCGGCGGCCGCTGGCGCCGCGCCGATCGGTGCGCGCTCGGTTCCTTGTGCCGCCAGACTCGTACCCGCACCGTCGTCGGCACGGACCTCGTTGGCGGGTGCCGCAGCGTCTTCCTGTGGGTCCGGCTGGGCGAGTTGGCGCACCTGCGACCTGGCCTGGTTGACCAGGCTTTCGGGCTGGGAGACCCGGCCGGCCAGGTTCGTGCCGGACATCGCGGCGGCCTGGACAAGCGTGGGCATGGTGCCCGTCGGCGCGGACGCAGGCGCGTAAGCCGGCGCGTCCGTGGCCGCGGGAGCCGCGGCGCCGCGAGAATCAGCGGCGTTGCGCTCGGCGTGCACGCGTTGTTGCGCGCGATCCTCGGCTGTGCTCGCCGGCGGGGCGACCGTCGGCGCGTCGGCGACGGCGGATGGTCCGGACAGGCCGGCCGAGATGGCCTCGAAGCCCGACATCGCGGAGTTGGACTGGCGGGAGACGGCGACCTGCGCCTGGGCGACCGTGTCGGTTTGAACGATTCCCGCGACCAGCGCCGCGTAGCGCTCGGCCAAGGCATCGGCCTTTTTGCCGTTCTCGATCGAATAGCCGAGCAACGTCCCCAGGAAGCTCACGGCGGCCGCAATCCCCAAACTCGCAACCGTGATCGCGAAGATCTTCGCCACGGCGGGCCCGACCGGCGCCGGCACCGCCATCGTGAGAATCAACTCGATGATCAGGGCCGTGGTGAGCAGACCGTTCAATATGCTGAAAGCCAATTGCATATGGGTGACCCACTCGCCCTGGTTTTTCACCAGAGCCGCCAGCTGGGTGTCCAGGTCGGCCATTTGCTGCGCCGCTGTCTGCAGCGCCGCGTCCAGGTCGGCATAGGCTTGCGACGCATCGCCCTGCCACTCGGTGTCGGGAAGTGCGGACTTCAGCTGCCCGGCGAGCGAAGTGAATTGTTGCGAACCGGTTTGCAGGGCAGCGCCGTCATACGGCGTCCCGAATCCGGTCGTCAGCTGCAAAAGCTGGACGGTGGTGATGGTCCAGGAGATGATGCTGGCCGCTTTGGCGAAGTCGTTGACGCCCTTTTGTCCGCCCATCCGGTTCTGCAGCTGGATCAGTTCAGCCTGAGACATGTTCTTGATGGACCGAGACATCATCTTGCCGCCGATGGCGGCCCCGATCGACCCAAGGTCGGCCGCGGTGTTGGTGGCTGTCGTCGCGTAGCCTTCAGCGCCCGGCGTTGAGCCGCTCCAGCCACTGAAATCGAGGCCCAGGCCGGCGCCCTGCTGACCCAGGTTGGCCAGGCTGGCGATGCACCTGGCGGCAGAAGCAAAGATAGACATCGGAGATTCCCTTCGTTCGAACGTTGCACCTAGGCAACAGTTGCGCATACGCAACGTAACACGGCATTTGACGCTATCCGCGCACCAATTTTTTGCGCACTAATGGCATATAAAAATTGGATTCACTCAAAAAATGCTGACTAAACAAGTGCATTCTCCGCGGCTAACGGGCTTTAAACTTGAAGGGATTCTGGACCGAAAAACGTGACCAGTTCAGCCCCAAAAATACTGTTCCTGACAACGGAGGGACGGCACTGATGACCGCCCAAATGCACCCGCAGGTCGCCGAGGCGCTGGCGCAAGCACAGCAATTTCAGTCGATCATCGACGACCATATCCATCGAACGAACACCGATACCATCACGGTCACCGACGAAACCGAAACCGTCGAAGTGACGGTGGACAGGCACCTGGTATTGACCGGCCTCACCATCGAGCCGGGCCTGCTCAGGCTGGGCTCCGAGGTGGTCGAGGAGCGCATCAACGACGCGCTGCGCAGAGCAGAAGCCGCCGCGACCGCGGCCGGCGACGCCGACGACGAACGCCTGGTCGCGTCGCTCGCCGAAGTTACCGGTTCGCTGAACAGTATTTTGGGCTTGGCCTGAACTATTTGTCCTGAAGCGCGGAAAGTACTGCGGCAGATTACATCTCGCGTAACCGCGTCACACTTCGATGACGGTCGGAACGATCATCGGCTGGCGGCGATAGGTTTCGCCGACCCACTTGCCGACGGTGCGCCGTACGCCTTGCGCGATCCGGATCGGGTCGGTGACGTTGTCGGCGACCAGCGCTTCGAGCTCTTCGGTGACTTTGCGCACCGCAGGCTCGAGAGCCTTGGGATCCTCGGAGAATCCGCGCGAGTGCAGGTGCGGCGTCGTCACCGGTCGCCCGGTGCCGCGGGTTACCACCACGGTCACCGCGACGAAGCCCTCGGACAGAATCAGCCGCTCGCCCAACGTGATATCGCCGACGTCGCCGGTGATGAGCCCGTCGACGAACATCTTGCCGACCGGCACCGCACCGGCGATCGACGCCCTGCCGCCGACCAGATCGACGCTCACGCCGTTCTCGGCCAACAGGATTGACTCCTGCGGCACCCCGGTAGAGGCGGCCAGTTTGGCGTTGGCGCGCAACATGCGCCAGGTGCCGTGCACGGGCATCACATTGCGGGGCCGCACCCCGTTGTAGAGGAAGAGCAGTTCGCCGGCGTAGGCATGGCCCGAAACATGCACCCGGGCTTGGGCATTGGTGACCACTTGGGCACCGACCTTGGCCAGCGCGTCGATCACGCCGTAGACGGCCTCCTCGTTGCCCGGGATCAGCGACGACGACAGCACGACCAGATCCCCCGCGGTCAAGGTGATACTGCGATGCTCGCCGCGCGACATCCGGGACAACGCGGCCATCGGCTCCCCCTGGGTGCCCGTGGTGATCAGCACCACCCGCTCCGGCGCCATCATCTCGGCCGCCCCGATGTCGATCAGGTCGGAGTCGTCCACCCGCAGGAACCCCAGGTCCCGGGCGATGCTCATGTTGCGCACCATCGAGCGCCCGACGAACGACACTCGCCGGCCCAAAGCCACTGCGGCATCGATGATCTGCTGCACTCGGTCGACATTGGAGGCGAAGCAAGCCACGATCACGCGGCCTTCGGCGCCGCGGATCAGGCGGTGCAGCGTCGGGCCCACCTCGCTCTCCGACGGCCCGACCCCGGGGATCTCGGAGTTGGTCGAGTCACACAGGAACAGATCCACACCGGCGCCGCCGAGCCGCGACATGCCGGGGAGGTCGGTGGGCCGGCCGTCCAGCGGCAGTTGGTCGAGCTTGATGTCGCCGGTGTGCAGAACCGTTCCCGCGCCGGTGTACACCGCGATGGCCAGTGCGTCCGGGATGGAGTGATTGACCGCGAAGTATTCGCACTCGAACACGCCATGGCGGCTGCTCTGTCCCTCTTTGACTTCGACGAACACCGGCTTGATCCGATGCTCGCGGCACTTCGCGGCCACCATCGCCAGGGTGAACTTGGAGCCGACGACCGGGATGTCGGGCCGCAGCCGCAGCAGGAATGGGATCGCCCCGATGTGGTCCTCGTGCGCATGGGTCAGGACCAGCGCCTCGATGTCGTCGAGCCGGTCTTCGATGTGGCGCAGGTCGGGCAGGATCAGGTCGACGCCGGGCTCGTCGTGGGTGGGAAACATCACCCCGCAGTCGATGATCAGCAGCCGGCCCAGATGCTCGAAAACCGTCATGTTGCGCCCGATTTCGCCGATGCCCCCGAGCGCGGTCACCCGCAACCCACCTGTGGTCAATGGACCTGGCGGGCTGAGGTCTACATCCACTTTCTATGCCACCCCTTGGGTCACCGAAGTACCGAGGCCGCACGCATGTCGGCGGCCAGCGCGTCGATCTGCTCGGGCGTCGCGGGCACCTGCGGCAACCGGGGATCACCGACGTCGATGCCCTGCAGGCGCAGACCCGCTTTGGACAGCGTCACTCCGCCCAGGCGGCTCATCGCGTTGCACAGCGGCGCTACCGCGACGTTGATCTTGCGGGCGGTCGCGATGTCCCCGGAACCGAAGGCGGACAACAACTCCCGAAGCTGGCTCGGGGCGAGGTGAGAAATCACGCTGATGAAGCCCGTCGCGCCCATCGCCAGCCAGGGCAGATTGAGCGCGTCGTCTCCGGAGTAGTAGGCCAAACCGGTCTCGGCGATGATCTGGCCGCCACTGTGCAGATCGGCTTTGGCGTCCTTGATCCCGACGATGTTTGGGTGTGACGCCAGCACGCGGATCGTGTCGGGTTCGATCGGGACCACCGACCGCGGCGGGATGTCATACAGCAGCACCGGCAGGTCCGTGGCGTCGGCGACGGCGGTGAAGTGCGCGATCAGCCCGCGCTGCGGCGGCCGCGAGTAGTACGGCGTGACCACCAGCAGTCCGTGTGCGCCCTCGGCCGCGCTGGCCTTCGCCAGCTTGATGCTGTGCGCGGTGTCGTAGGTGCCCGCGCCGGCGATGACACGTGCCCGGTCCCCCACGGCTTCGAGGACCACGCGCAGCAGTTCGAGCTTCTCGTCGTCGCTGGTGGTGGGCGATTCACCAGTGGTTCCCGAGACGACCAACCCGTCGCAACCGGCGTCCACCAGGTGGTTTGCCACGCGCGCCGCCGCGGCGGTGTCGAGGGAACCGTCGGGGCCGAACGGCGTCACCATTGCGGTCAGCAAGGTTCCCAGACGCGCGGGGGCATCGAATCCGACAGAACTCACGGGTCCAAGATTACCTGGCGGTGCCAACCCGATTTCGCCGCCGCGCGGCTCAGGCTTCGGTGCGCGAGCCGGCGCAGTCGGCTCAGGCTTCGGTGGCCAGCGGACTGGTTGCGACCTCGGTGCCATCGGCCAGGGTGGAGATCTCGAAATCGGCGAACACCGCCGGCGCGACGTCGATGAGCTGACGCAGGCATTCGATGGCCAGCCGCCGGATCTCCACGTCGGCATGCTCGCTGGCACGCATGGCGACGAAGTGCCGCCAGGCGCGGTAATTCCCGGTCACGACGATGCGGGTTTCGGTGGCGTTCGGCAGCACCGCGCGGGCCGCCTGGCGCGCTTGCTTGCGGCGCAGCACCGCATTGGGCTGATCCGCGAACTTGGCCTCGAGCTTGGCCAGCAGCTCGGTGTAGGTGGCGCGGCTGGCGTCAGCGGCCGCGGCCAGGATCTCGCGCAGTTCGGGGTCGTCCTCCATGCCCGGCGGGACGACGATCTGCGATTCCGTCTCCGGGACATAGCGCTGCGAAAGCTGCGAGTAGGAGAAATGGCGGTGCCGGATCAGTTCGTGAGTGCACGACCGCGAGATGCCGGTGATGTAGAACGACACAGTCGCGTGCTCGAGCACCGAAAAGTGGCCGACGTCGATGATGTGTTTGATGTAACCGGCATTGGTGGCGGTCTTGGGGTTGGGTTTCGACCAGCTCTGGTAGCAGGCGCGCCCGGCGAACTCGACCAGCGCGGACCCGCCGTCGGCGTCGGTGGTCCACGGCACGTCGGGCGGCGCCAAGAACTCGGTCTTGGCGATCAGTTGCACGCGCAGCGGCGCGGTCTCGGCCACGGCGCTCACCCTAGCCCGGCGGCACGCGCGCCGCGCCGGGGGAACCGCCAAACGCGAAGGCTCAGGACAGCTCGTCGGAGGGTTCGGCATACCGCGTGACGTGGCGCAGATGCGCTCGCAGGGGCATCGGGCCGAGCGTTCTTTTCATCGCGTGCCCGACCCGAAGCCGCGGCGGCCGCTGCGGTTCGGGTGCGGTCGGCCAGACGGGCGTGGGCGTTTCGCCCGCGGTGTCCCCGAGGGGCAGCTTCTCGGTGATCGGTTCAGCGGGCACTGCCGGGTTGGCGACGGCCATCGCAGCGACGACGGCGCCCGCGAGATACAGCAATGCCGAAACCTCCAGTAGCCGGGTGAAACCGGCGTTGTTCAGTGGGCCTGCGGTGATTACCCCCAGGCACGCCACGGCGGTCAACGCGGAAGTCCGACCTACCGCGTTTTGGATCGCTGCCGCGATTCCGCTGTGGACGGGCTCAACCGAAACCAAGATGACCGAGCTCAGCGGCGTGATGGTGAGGACCAACCCGGCAGCCAGCATCAGCCGGCCCGGCAGCAGGTTTGTGAGGAAATCGAAATGATGACCGGAAGGGCAGATCGTCAGCAGTCCGATCGCGGCCAACACCGGGCCACCGGTCAGGAAGATCCGCGGGCCGACACGCGCAGCGGCGTTGCCCACCCGGCGGGCGAACAGCATCGACGCAACGGGAGTGGGCAGAGTGATCAGACCCGCCAGCAGGGCTGAATAACCCGCAACCTCTTGTAGATATAGCGCCATGGCGATGGAACCCAGCGTCAGGCCGCCGTAAATGAATGCGGTCGCCAGATTGGCCCCGGCGAAGTTGCGCATGGCGAATAGTTTCAGCGGCACCATCGGTTGCGGGGCGCGACGCTCCCAGGCCACAAACGCGAGCAGCGCCGCGACACCCACCGCTAATAGGGTCGCGACCAAGGGGTTGCTCCAGCCGCCCCGATTGGACTCGATGAGCGCGTACACGATGGCGCCGAGCCCGATCGCGGTCAACGCAGCACCGGCGAAGTCAACGCGGGCGCGTTCGACGGGACGCGGTGTCGGGCGCAGCCAGTATGTCAGCGCGAACGCAACGATGGCGGGCACCATCAGCAGGAAGTAAATCCACCGCCAGCCGAGGTAGTCGACGGCCAGTCCTCCGAGCACCGGGCCCAGCGCGAAGATCGTGCTGGTCCAGGCGGTCCACGCTCCGATGGCGGCGGGACGTTCGGTGCGGTCGAAGGTGGAATTGATCAGGGCTAGCGAACCCGGGACCAGCAACGCACCGCCCAGACCTTGGACAAGCCGAGCGACGATCAGCATCGCCGGCCACGCGGCAACGACCGCCAGGGCCGTACCCAGCGCGAAAGTCACCAAGCCGACGCGCAGCATCGGCAGTCGCCCGAACAAATCGGAAAGAGAGCCGCCCGGCAGAATCGCCACCGCGAGCGCCAGCAAATAGCCGTCGACAATCCACTGCTGCAGCGTCAAGCCCCCGCCGAGTTCGTGCGCTGTGGCGGGCAGGGCCAAGTTGATGATGTTGCCGTCGAGAAAGGTGACCATCGAAGCCACGATTGCCACAACCAGGACCCGATTCTTCGGAGCGACCTGGCGCGCATCAATGCGAAAGTTCACACGCCGCCCCTGGCATGTGTGAGATCGCCTGCAGCGCACGGCTATTTCCGCTGCATGATTAATTGCCCACGGGATCGCTTCGCAACTCTCCGGCGTGGGTGACATGCGAGTTGATTGACTTCGTAGTGCCAAAGGCTATGCGATGCAGGCGATCTCTCCGCCAGCAGGTTGCTATAACCACCCGCCGCTCCCGCCACCGCCGAGAACGCGGCCCCCGGCGCCGCCGCCCCCTTGGCGTGCGATGCAACTCGACATCTGCCCCTCCTCTCGGAACGACCACGTGTCCCCTCCCGACGAGGCGACGTCAGTGATGTATTCCAGCGTAAGGGCGATTTATGTCGACAACCTGTGAGTTGCGTGGGCATTGACTTCTGGTTTTATTACCCCCGTTATCAGCAACGGCAGCAACGCATCACGAAATGCTTCCAACCTTGCCGACTCGGCGCGCCGCGCATGGCACAGCGCGCCCGCAGCGGTGATCGTCTGTGCCGCATCGGCGCTCAGGCGCCGAACGTCGCGCACCTGGACATCTATCAGGTCTCGCGGCTGGATGCGTTGGTGACTGGGCGAGGTTCCGGCGGCCTGTTGCTGCAGTCGCTGCGAGACGTCGGGTTGCCCCACCGCGGCCCACAGCGCCGAGGTATCGACGCCGTCGGGAGTGAGCACGGCGAATTCCATACTCGCCACCGCCATTTCGCAAGGCAACTGCACGACATTCCAGATACGCGGAATCCGCGGGTTGAGCTTGGCGAACAACACGCACGGTTGCGACAACACGAACTTGTCGCTTTTCACCGTCGCCCGCTCGACGCGCCGTGCAGTGGCGCCGTCGTCGAACGCCGGAAGACTGAAATGCGCTACGAAGCCGTCGAATTGACGCGGTTTGCGAACGACCGTGGATAGTTGCGCCAGTTTCGACAGCGGTATGTGGTCACCGATCGGCTCGACAAGGCCCAGCATCAGCCGCTCGGCGGCGTTGATCACGCGTTCGTTGGACGCCACCTTGTCGTCGAAGGCGCCGAGTAGTGCGGCGATCCGCTGGCGTTGGCGTCCGGGAACGGTCCGCACCGAAACGTCGCGCAGAATCGCCTGATTGAGCAGGGGCTGGCCCGACCCGGCCCGATGATCGCCGAGCCGGCAGGTCTGTAACGCGTAATACCAGTAGCGGGTCTCGGCAGGCTCTTTGGCCCGGCACACCAGCGCGTTGTCGGTGACCCACGCATCGGAGTCGCAGTAACGCACACTGCCGCAATACGACCCGACGCGACCGAGCACGATCAGTGGGCCACTCGCGTTGGACTGCGCCGCGTACCCGATCGCGCCGTTGGCACCGTAGACGGGAAACCGCCCGCCGGGCACCCGGGCCGGCGCGCCGCTCCCGGAGCGGAAGTCGAGATACTCGCCCAGCGTCGCGTTCAGCACAGGCGACGCACCTGTTCTCGCAGCACCGTTTCCATTCGCGCGGATTCATCCAGCGCCACCAATAGGTCCCGGGTCAGCCGGGCGATCTTCTCGTCGGGCGGCTCCGCGTCCTCGGCGGTCGCCGGTGCACCGACGTAGCGCCCCGGTGTCAGCAGGTAACCGGCGGCGGCGATGTCTTCCAGCGAAGCGGATTTGCAAAATCCCGGAATATCCTCGTATACAAAATCTTTCGCCGACGACGACCCGCACCAGGCGTGGTAGGTGCCGCTAATCCGGACGACCTCGTCGTCGGTCAGCGCGCGTTCCGCCCGATCGACGAGATAGCCGAGCCCGCGCGCGTCGATGAACAGCACCTGCCCCGACCGATCACCTTTATCCATCGCAAAGAACCACAGGCACACCGGTATTCCGGTGCTGCGAAACAACTGAGCGGGCAGTGCGATCATGCAGGACACCAGGTCGGCGTCGACGATCCGCGCGCGAATGTCGCCCTCCCCGGCCACATTCGACGACATCGAGCCGTTGGCCATCACCACCCCGGCCTGACCCCCCGGCGCCAACTTGGCCAGGATGTGCTGAATCCAGGCGAAGTTGGCGTTGCCGGCCGCGGGAACACCGAAGCGCCAGCGCGGATCGTGCTCGTCGCGGGCCCAATCCTTGATGTTGAACGGCGGATTGGCCATCACGTAGTCCATGCGCACGCCGCAGTGCAGGTCTTCGACGAACGTGTCACCGTGGGCCAGGCCCGCGTTGTCGATGCCGTGAATAGCGAGGTTCAACTTCGCGATTCGCCAGGTCTGCTCGACGCCCTCCTGACCGTAGATGCGGACGTCGTTGGGGTCGCCGTCGCGGGCGGCGATGAAATTCTCGGTCTGCACGAACATGCCGCCGGAGCCGCAGCACGGGTCGTACACCCGCCCGCGCACCGGTTCCAGCACCTGCACGATCAGCCGCACCACGCTGGGCGGGGTGAAGAACTCACCACCCCGTTTCCCTTCTGCTCGCGCGAAATTGCCCAGGAAGTACTCGTAGACCTCCCCCATCAGGTCCCGAGGGCCCGGGCCAACCAACCGCGCGTTCTCCAACAGCTCGACCAGCTCGCCGAGCCGGCGCTGGTCGAGGTCCTCATAGATCCGCGGCAACAGTCCGGCCAGGGCCGGGTTTGCCGCCATCACCGCGCCCATCGCGTTGTCGGCGACCCGACCGATGCCAGGGGATTTCGCGTTGTCCACCAAGGTATTCCAGTGCGACGCGGAGATGTACTTCAAAAACACCAGCCCGAGCACAACGTCCTTGTACTGACCGGACGACAGGGATCCGCGCAACTTGTCAGCCGCTTTCCACAGCGTTGCTCTGAGCTCCTTGGACGACGTCATCAGCTGATCCGCTTGCGCAGTTCCGTGGCCAAGTCGCCGCGGCTCGAGACCGTAATCCCGCCCAGGCCAAGCCATGACGCCATCGACTCCAGCTCGCCGGCCAGTGCGGCGGCCACCCGGGCGCGCGGGGCTCGATCGGCTTCGGAGGGCTCGCCGAACGCCCCCACCACCCGCAGCGTGTCGGCGGTGCGATCGGCCTTGAGGTCCACCCGCGCCATCAGCTGACCGTCCACCAGCAGCGGCCACACGTAATAGCCGTACTTCCGCTTGGCTGCCGGGGTGTAGATCTCGATGCGGTAGTGGAAATTGAACAGCCGCTCTACCCGGGGCCGGAAGAAGATCAACGGATCGAACGGGCACAGCAGCGCGGTGCCGCGATCCAGTCGGGGCACGGTGCGCCCGGCGTGCAGATACGCGGGCGCCGACCAGCCGTCGACCTCCACCCGCTCGATCTCGCCGGCCGCGACGAGCTCGGCGATCGCCGGTTTGACCTGCTGGGCGGACAGCCGGAAGTAGTCGCGGATGTCGGCCTCGGTGGCCACGCCCAGCGCGGTGGCAGCGCGCAGGCTGAGCTCGCGGATGGCTTCGGCGTCGTCGACCTCGCGGGCCAGCACACTAGCCGGCAGCACCCGTTCCACCAGGTCGTAGTGGCGGGCGAACCCGACCCGGGTGGCCGTGGTGAGCACTCCGGAGGCGAACAGCGCTTCGGCCACCCACTTGGTATCGCTGCGACTGCCCCACCAACTTCCCCGCGGGCCAGACGTTTCGGCCTCGAGATGTGCCTCGATCTGTCCGGCCGTGCTGGGCCCGAGTTCGGTGACCGCATCGACGATCTTCTCGGCGAGCTCCGGGTTCGCCTTGACGATGTGGGTGCCCCACCGGCCGTGCCGGTACTGGCGCATCCGCCAGCGCAGCAGCGGCCAGTCGTCGACGGCCATCAGTGCGGCCTCGTGCGCCCAGTACTCGGCCAGCAACCGCGACGAACGCGGCCCCCAGGCGGCACGGTCCAGCACGTCGCGATCGTAGGGGCCGAGCCGGCTGAACACCGGAGCATAGTGGGCGCGCACCGCGACCGAGACTGAATCCAATTGCAGCACTTGGATTCTCGATATCAGCCGACGCAGGTGAGCGCGGGTGATCCCGCCGCCGGGTCGCGGCTCGGTAAACCCTTGGGCCGCAACGGCTATCCGCCGTGCCTGCACGGCGGTCAGCCTCCTGATCGACACGCGCCGAGAATACCGGTCAACCGGTCGCCTTCAGCGAAGGCTCACCCCGTGCCGACCTTCTCGTCGGCCGGTGCCGCAACGCTGTCCCGCGGCGGATTCTTCTGTTCGTGGTATGCCGCCTCGAGGGCGGCCGGAACCGCTTCCAGGTCGCGGTAGACGCCCATCAGTTGTTCCAGCACCTTGATCCGCCGGTCGGTCGCGGCGTTCACGGCGCGCCGCGCCTGCTCACGATCTCGCTCGATTCGCTCCCTGGCGTCGGCAAGCAGCTGCTCACGCGCCTTTTGAGCGTCGTCGCGCATGCTGGCAAGTTCGGCCTCGAGCGTTTCCCTGGTTTGACGGTATTCGGCTTCCATGGCCTTTTGCTGCGAGGCCAACTCCGCCAACACGTCGCGGTGCTTTCGCTGCTCGGTCTCGATTTCCGCCTCGGCCGCGGTGATCAGCGCCTCGGCCTCGGCTCGCGCCTCGGCCTGCATCTCGGAAATCTCCTCGACGGCGCGGCTCAGCATCTTTGCCATTCGCTGTTGCATCGCGTGCGGCGCGGGTGAGGTCTCGGTGAGCGCAGCGACCTCGTTGCGCAGCGCGGCCGCTTCCTCGCCGGAGTCCTTCAGCCGGGCCCGCAGGCTCTCGACGTCGTTGAGCAGCAGATTCTGCTTGGTGGTCAACATCTCGATGTGCGCATCGACCGCGGCCGAGTCATAGCCCATCCACTTGCGGGCGAACGCCGTTGTGGGTTCGGTGATCACTGCCAATTTCCCCTCCCTGGAAATTCGGTTAAGCGCCTAGCGCCGAGGCGAGGGCTCAGGACCGACGATAGCTGTGAAACCGATACCGCAGCCCCGAGCGGCTGACCTGCCACTCCCCCGTCTCGCCGAGCCATGTTTCGTCGAGCACCGGCGCCATCGCGTCCTCGTCCTCGCGGATCAGGTCTATCTCGATCTCGGTGACTTCACAACGGGCGGCGTGCGGCAGCGCGAGCCGATAGATCTCGGCGCCGCCGATCACCCAGGCTTCGGGGTCGGTCATGGCCCCGGAAAGAGCCGAGTCCAAGGAGTCAACCACGTCGGCTCCCTCGGCGACGAAGTCGCTGCGGCGGGAGAGCACGATATTGCGGCGCCCGGGCAGCGGCCGCACCCTGGCCGGCAACGAGTCCCAGGTCAGCCGGCCCATCACCACGGTGTGGCCCACGGTCACCTGCTTGAAGCGGGCCAGGTCTTCGGGAACGTTCCAGGGGATGTCGCCGTTGCGGCCGATGACACCGGATGTGGACTGAGCCCACACCATGCCGACGAGTGTCATACAGCGACGGGAGCTTTGATCGCCGGGTGCGGATCGTAGTTGCGCACCACGACGTCGTCGTAGGTGTAGTCGAAGATCGAAGCACGTTGGGCCAGAACAAGTTCCGGATACGGCCGTGGATCGCGACTGAGCTGCGTGCGCACCTGCTCGACGTGGTTGTCATAGATGTGGCAGTCGCCGCCGGTCCAGACGAACTCGCCGACACCCAGGCCGGCCTGGGCAGCCATCATGTGGGTCAGCAACGCATAGCTGGCGATGTTGAACGGCACGCCCAGAAACAGGTCCGCGCTGCGCTGGTAAAGCTGGCAACTCAGCCGCCCGTCGGCCACGTAGAACTGGAAGAACGCGTGACACGGCGGCAGGGCCATCTGCGGGATTTCGCCGACGTTCCAGGCCGATACGATGTTGCGCCGGGAGTTCGGGTCGGTGCGCAGCAATTCCAGCGCGGCAGTGATCTGGTCGATGTGCTCGCCCGACGGGGTCGGCCAGGATCGCCACTGCACACCGTAGATCGGTCCGAGATCGCCTGTGTCGCTGGCCCATTCGTCCCAGATTGTGACGCCGTGCTGCTGTAGCCAACCGACGTTGGAGTCGCCGCGCAGGAACCACAGCAACTCGTAGATCACCGATTTGAGGTGGACCTTCTTGGTGGTCAGCAGCGGGAAACCGGCCGACAGGTCGTAGCGCAACTGGTGGCCGAACAGGCTGCGGGTTCCGGTGCCGGTGCGGTCCGATTTGACCGAACCCGTCTCGAGGACCAGGCGCAGTAAGTCCTCGTAGGGCGTGGGGATCGGCACGCGCAAAGTTTACGTCCACCCACGCGGAGTAGAACGGGTGCCATGCCGAACATCACCGACACCATCACCACCGCCGATGGGACCTGCACGGTCCATCTGTTCACCCCCGGGGGCCCGGACACCCAAGCCCCCCACCCCGGCGTGATCATGTATCCCGACGCCGGCGGCGTGCGCGACACCTTCCAGCACATGGCGGCCAAGCTGGCCGGATTCGGCTACACGGTGCTGCTACCGGACGTGTATTACCGCCACGCCGGCTGGGCCCCGTTCGACATGGCCAGCGTGTTCGGCGACGAACAGGAACGCAAGCGCCTGTTTTCGATGGTCGGCAGCCTGACGCCGGACAAGATCACCAGCGACGGCCGCGCCTTCTTCGACTACCTGGCGGATCGCCCCGAGGTATCCGGTGAACGGTTCGGCGTGTGCGGTTACTGCATGGGCGGGCGCATCTCGGTGATGGTGGCCGGCCGGATTCCCGACCGCGTCGCGGCCGCGGCGTCCTTCCACGGCGGCGGCCTGGTGTCCGACACCGCGGACAGCCCGCATCTGCTGGCCGAGAAGATGACCGCCACGGTCTACGTCGGTGGCGCCGAGAACGATGCGTCGTTCACGGCCGAGCACGCCGAGCAGCTCGACAAGGCGCTGACGGCGGCCGGTGTGCGGCACACCATCGAGTGGTACTCCGCGGCCCACGGCTTCGCGGTCCCGGACAACGCGCCCTATGACGAGGCCGCCGCGCAGCGGCATTGGCAGGCGATGGCGGAGGTCTTCGCCTCGGCACTGCCGCGCTAACGCCTCGTCTGACTCACCGCGTCGACCAATAATTTTGCGGCCACCGCCGCGCCGTCGCCGCGGGTCATGCCCGCCACGGCGTGCGCGCGGGCGCGGGTTTCGTCGGTCAGGACCATCTCCAGCGCGGCCGGCAGCGAGCCCGGGGGCGGCGTCGGACCGTCGCAGGCGGTGCCGACGCCCAGCTCTGCCACCCGGATGGCCCAGTACACCTGGTCGGCCCCCTGCGGCACGACGAGCTGAGGCACGCCGGCGCGCGCTGCCGTCGTCGTCGTGCCCGCACCGCCGTGGTGCACGACTGCGGCCACCCGCCCGAACAGCGCTTGCTGGTTGACCTCACCGACGGCGAGGCAGTCGTCGCGGTCGTCGATGGGGACCAGCTCGGCCCAGCCGTGCGAAAGCAGCACGCGCCTGCCCTGGGCGCGGATCGCCTCGATCGCCATCGGGACGACGTCCTTGGAACCCCACAGCGGCATGCTGCCGAAGCCCAGGTACACCGGCGGCGTGCCGGCGTCCAGGAACTCCTCCAGCTCGGCCGACAGGGGACGCTCGTCGGGCAACACCCAGGCGCCGGTTTGCACGACGTGCAGGTCCGCGAGCGGCTGCCACGGGCCCAGCGTCGGGTCGGCCGCCAGCCACGGGCGGTCGGTGTAGGCGTAGCCGCGCACGTCGTCCACCGGGGCCAGGCCGATCGCCGCGCGGTGACTGTTGAGCGATGGACCGAACAACATGGTGGCGTTGTGGGCGTTGTGGTTCCACATCATCCGGTTGTCGATCTCGCTCGTCCCCATTCCCCGGCCGACGAACTCCGGCGGCGGGTGATACGGCGACGGCAGGTGGGTCGGGTGATAGCTGCCGTAGACGTAGTGGATGCCGAGTTTCTCGGCGACCGAGCGTGCGCCGGCCGCCGTCCACACCAAAGCGGTCGCCACTATCGCGTCGCAGCCCTGCGCCGCGGCGGCGACCGTGTCGAACTGCGCGGCGAGCAGACCCAGCACATGCGCGCGCACGTCGGCCTCCGACGACTGCGCCGCCGCGGTCGTCATCGCGCGCACCGAAGGACCGAATCCCACCAGTGGTATCCCGAAATCGGCTGCCCGCTCGGCGAATTCGTCGTCGGGCGGCGCGCACACCACCGCCTCGGCGCCGAGCGCCTGCAACTGCACCGCGACCGCCAGCAATGGTTCGACGCCGCCGCGCGTGTCGTACGTCGACAACAGCACCCGCATGGCGATTACGAGACCGGCAGATCGACCAAGGCGGCCAGCCGGGCCCGATGACGATAGGCAGTGCCGAGGGCCAGCTGATCGCTCTTGGCCCGCTTGAGGTATAGGTGTGCGGGATACTCCCACGTCATGCCGATGCCACCGTGCAGCTGCACGCACTCCTGCGCCGCATGCACCGCGATGCCGCTGCAGTAGGCCTGCGCGACCGCCGCGGCGATGCTCGCGTCCGGATCTTCCCGAGCGCAGGTGTCCGCGGCGTAGCGCGCCGCGGACGTCGCCGAGCCGACCTCGAACCACAGATCCGCCAACCGGTGTTTGATCGCCTGGTAGGACCCGATCGCGCGGCCGAATTGCTTGCGCTGCTTGGCATAAGCCAGGGTGGTCTCGAAACACCACTGCGCCACCCCGAGTTGCTCGGAGGCCAACAGCGCGGCACCCGTCTCCAGCGCCGCGGCCACCGACTCGCCCGCCGGCCCGACGCGGATTGACGGCGCTGCCGAAAACTGGACATTGGCAAGCGGTCTCGTCATATCCAGGGCCAGCTGCGGTGACACTTGAACCCCGGCCGCACCCCTGGCGACGGTGTGCAACTCGAGTCCGTCGGCGCCCGCGACCGGCACCACCAACACGTCGGCCTCGGCGGCGCCCGCCACGCTGCTGACCGTCCCGGTCAAGCCGTCGGGGCCGGTGCTCACGCCGGCGATCGGATCGCCGGGAGCGGTGGACAGCGGCACCACCAGCGTGGCGGTCTGCTCCCCCTGGGCCAGCGCGGACAGGATTTCGGTTTCGCCGGCGCGCGAGAGCGCAACCGTGGCGAGCACCGCGCTGGACAGAAACGGCACCGGCGCGACCGCGCGACCGATCTCCTCCATCACCACCGCGACCTCGCGGGCACTGGCGCCCGCACCGCCGAGCGACTCGGGCACCAGCAGGCCGGCTACCCCCAGGTCACCGGCCAGCTGTCGCCACAGATCGGAAAAGTCCTGTGGCACTGGATCGTAGGCCCGGGTCACCACCTCGGGTGGGCACCGGTCGGCGAACAGGTGACGGACGCTGTCGCGCAAGGCGTCCTCGGTATCGGAGTACAGCAGATCGCCGATGCTCATCGATCCAAATCCTTCCAGGCGACGTCCTTGTCGACGCGGTGTTCGCCGGGCAGGCCGAGAATCCGCTCGGAGATGGTGTTGCGCAAGATCTCCGACGTGCCGCCCTCGATCGAGTTGCCCCGCGCGCGCAGATACCGGTAGCCGGGTTCGCGACCGATCAGGTCGACCGTCTCGGGTCTGCGCATGGTCCAGTCGTCGTAGTGCAGTCCCCCCTCGCCGTGCATTTCGATCTCGAATCCCGAGATCGCCTGCGCCAGCGTCGCAAAGGCGATCTTCATGCCGGCGCCCTCCGGCCCGGGCTGGCCGGTGCTGGCCTGCTGCCCCAACCGCTCGCCGGCCAGCCGCAGCACCTCCGCCTCGACCCACAGTCGCATCAGCTCGTCGTGCATCGCGGGACTGCGCAGTGCGGGCTCATGTCGCCAGGCTTGGGCGACCTTGCCGATGTGGCCGCTTTCCCGGGGCACACCGGTGCGAGAGCCGATCGCGACCCGCTCGTTGTTCAGTGTGGTGGTCGCGACCCGCCAGCCACCGCCCACGGGGCCGAGCCGATTCGCGTCGGGCACTCGGACATCGGTGAGGAACACCTCGTTGAACTCGGCCTCGCCGGTGATCTGGCGCAGCGGCCTGATCTCGACACCAGGCTGGGTCACGTCGCACAAAAAGTAAGTCAGGCCAGCGTGTTTGGGCACCGTCGGGTCGGTGCGGGCAACCAGGATGGCCATCTGGGCGTTCTGCGCCTGCGACGTCCACACCTTCTGCCCGTTGACAATCCAGTCGTCACCGTCGCGGACCGCACGGGTGGCCACCCCGGCCAGGTCCGATCCGGCACCGGGCTCACTGAACAACTGGCAATAGATCTGTTCACCGGTGAACAGCGGACGCAAGAACTTTCGCTTCTGCTCGTCGGTGCCGAAGGCCGCGATCGTGGGCGCGGCCATGCCCATGCCGATGTAGTTCTTCACCGTGCCGCCCACCGGTGCACCGGCCGCGGCGAGCCGCATGTCGACGTACTCCTGGGCTTTGCGCGGCAGGTCCAGACCGCCGAAACCCTGCGGCAGGTGGACCCAGGCCAGCCCGGCGTCGAATTGCGCGCCAAGGAAATCCCGCGGGTCAGTGGTCGCCGGGTCGTGCTCGGCCAACAGTGCCGTTACCCGCGCGTCCAGATCTTCGCTACTCATCGGTTGTCCCCGGGTGCATTTGGAAGCCCTGCGCGCCGCCCAGCAATAGCCCTCCGTCGATCACCATCGTCTCGCCGGTGATCCAGCTCGCCGCGTCGGAGACCAGAAAGGCGACCGCGTTCGCGACATCGACGGGCTCGCCGATGCGACCCAGCGCGATCTGCGACGCCAGCGGGTCCTCGTGGTCCTTCCACAGCGCCTCAGCCAATCTGGTGCGGACCACACCTGGAGCGATGGCATTGACACGCACGCGCGGCGACAGCTCCAGGGCCAGCTGTTTGGTGACGTGGATCAGTGCCGCCTTGGTGGCGTTGTACATCCCCATCCCCGGCGATTGGTGCAGCCCGCCGATGGACGCGGTATTGACGATGGCGCCACCGTGCTCGCCCATCCAGGCCTTGACCGCAAGCGACGTCCACAGCAGCGGAGCCCAGAGATTGACATCGAAGATCTTGCTGAACCGCGCATGGTCCTGGTCGATCAGTGGGCCGAATGCCGGATTGGTACCCGCGTTGTTGACCAAAATGTCGACGCTGCCGAACTTTTCCAGGGTGATCTGCACACAGTTGTGCGCGGCCTCCTCGTCGACCGCGTGAGCGCCGACACCCAGCGCCCGTTCCCCCACTTCGGCCGCCGCCGCCTCGGCCGCTTCCTGTTTGCGCGCGGTGAGCACCACATTGGCGCCCGCGGCCGCGAGCTGTTGGGAAATAGCTAACCCGATTCCGCGGGAGGCGCCCGTGACAATCGCCGTACGGCCGGTCAGATCCAGTGTGGTCATCGTTGTACACCTTTTGTGTTGTGAGGCCCGCGTTCACCAGCGACGAACGACGATTGCAATCAATCTTTCGTAGAGAGGTTTTGTTCGCGCGCGTGCGTGGTATGCGAGTCGCATGTTAGCGAAATTGACCCTCCTGAAACCACTAGTCATCGGCGGCGCGGTTGCTGCCGCGATCGCCGCTGCACCGATGGCCGCGGCGGATAGTTTTGCGACCGCCCCGGCAATGACCAGCCCCGCACCCACCCACATCGTGTTCAAGGACGATCCGGGCGGCGGCGGTTGCGATGCCAACGGCAACTGCGGTTCCGGTGGCCAGAACAACGGACCCGGCGGCGGCCCCGGCGGTCAAGGCTGTATCCCCGGTGTCGGCTGCGGCTCCGGCGGCCAGAACGCCGGCCCGGGTGGCGTTCCGGGCGGCACTGGGTGTCTGCCGGGCGTTGGCTGCGGATCCGGCCACGCCTAATTCCCTCCAGAGACGACCCTTCAGACTTCCGCGAGCCTGGTAATCCAGGCCCGGGAGTCTGAAGGGTCGATTACGTCGTCCAGCTCGAACGTCGTTGCGGCCCGAAGGGCCTTGCCGTGTTGATAGGCCGCCGCAACCAGCTTCTCGAATAGCTGCTCCCGCTCGCCCGCATCGGCAACCGCGGCCAGCTCCTTACTGAAGCCCAGGCGCACGGCGCCTTCCAGGCCCATGCCGCCGATCTCGCCCGTCGGCCAGGCGACGGTGAACTGCGGGGCGTGAAAAGAACCACCCGCCATGGCCATCGCGCCCAATCCATATCCCTTGCGCAGGATGATCATTCCGAGCGGCACCGTCAATCGTGCACCGAGCACGAACATCCGGCCGAACCGTCGGACGGCGGCCTGCTTTTCCGCATCCGGTCCGACCATGAATCCCGGTGTGTCGCATAACGAAATCACCGGCAGCCGAAACGATTCGCACAGGGTGAGAAAGTCGCCGGCCTTGTCGGCGGCCTCGGCGTCGATCGCACCGCCCAGGTGGTGGCTGCTGTTGGCCAGCAGTCCATACGCGACACCCTGGACCCGGACCAGTGCGGTGACGATGCCGACGCCGTAGTCGGGGCGCAGCTCTAGGACGGAGCCGACGTCGACGATGGACTCGATTGCACGGCGCACGTCGTAGGCGCGTAACCGGTTCTCGGGCACCACATGTCGGGCCAGACGTGGGTCGGGCGCTGACCAGTCGCCGGTGCTGCCCTGAAAATACGACAGGTACTGCTTGGCCAGCGACACCGCGTGTACCTCGTCACGGGCGACCAGGCTCACCACGCCGTTGTGGCGCTGCACGTCGATCGGGCCGATCGCCTCCGGCGGGTACACCCCGAGCCCACCGCCCTCGATCATCGCGGGCCCGCCCATCCCGATGTTGGCGTCCGGTGTCGCGATGATCACATCGCACACCCCGGCCAGCGCGGCGTTGCCGGCGAAGCAACGCCCGGACACGATAGACACCAGCGGCACCCGCCCGCGCAGCCCGGCGAGCACCCGAAACGTCGGCACGTCCAGCCCGGCCGCCCCACCGACGTCGGTGTCACCGGGCCGCCCGCCGCCACCCTCGGCAAACAGCACCACTGGCAACCCTTTTCGAGCGGCCACGTCGAACACACGGTCCGTCTTGGCATGGTTGCGCATGCCCTGCGTCCCGGCCAGCACGGTGTAGTCGTAGGACACCACCACCGCCTCGGCCGCGGCCCGCCCGAATCGGTCCGCACCGATGGTCGCCACGCCGGCCACCAGGCCGTCGGCCGGGGTGTTGGCAATCAGATCCTCGTCCGTGCGCCGGCTGCGTTGCGCCGCGATGGCCAGCGCACCGTACTCGACGAAGCTGCCGTCGTCGATCAGGTCGGCGATGTTCTCCCGAGCGGTGCGGCGACCCTGCTGGTGCCGCTTGGCCACTGCCGAGTGGCGGCCCTCGTCGAGGGTGATCAGGTGGCGCCGCCGCACCTCGTCCAGGTCGGCCCGGGGTCGGTCGAGATCGACTGCGGCGCTGGCAGACTCGCGGCCCCCGCTGTCCCCGGTGCGGGCGAAGACAACCAGCGGGTCTCCGGTTCCGACGACCTGGCCGGGGGCCACGAGATTGCGAACCGTGCGCAGCGCGTCCGGCGCGACGAGCACGTGCTGCATTTTCATCGCTTCCAGCACGACCAATTGATCGCCGGGTGAAAGCTCGGCGCCCTCGGGCGCCACCTCCACCACGGTGCCGGCCAGCTGGGCACGCAGCGCTTCTTCGCCGGGATACAGCTCGACGGAGGCCACCGGGGTGTCACGCTCGTGGGTCAGCGCCGCGGCCGCCAGCTCGGGAAGCTTCGCGTCGAGGAAGGCCGTTGTCACCACACCCGACTCAACCTGGCTGTCGGACAAGAGCTCTTGCAGAAACTTGATGTTCGTCCGGACGCCCTCGATCCCGAATTCGGCCAGCGCGGTCCGCGACTTGCGCAGCGCCGCAGTGAACGAGGCTCCGCGGACATGGGTGACGACCTTGGCCAGCAGCGAGTCGTATCGCGTGCTCAATGCCAGGCCGGTGCGGCCGAAGGTGTCCACCCGCACTCCCGGTCCACTCGGCGGCGAAAACACCGTCAAGGCACCCGCCGTGGGCACCACGCTGCCGTCGGCCGTCAGGGCTTCCATATTGACCCGGGCTTGTATCGCAATGCCGCGCTGAGTACTCGGCTCGCCGATGACTTCTTCACCGTCCGAGGCGATTCCGGGTGGCAGTCCCAATTGGTAGTAGGAGGCGCCGCTGGCGATAGCGAGCTGGGCGGCCACCAGGTCTACCCCGGTGGTCTCCTCGGTAATCGTGTGTTCGACTTGGATGCGGGGGTTGATCTCGAGGAAGACGAATTTCTCACCGGCGACCAGGAATTCGACGGTGGCCAGCCCGCGCAGACCGGCCCGCGCGCACAATCGGGCCGCGGCAACATGCAGACCGCGGCGCAGCGCATCCGAAAGCGCCTGTGCAGGGGCAATTTCCACGATCTTTTGGTAGCGCCGCTGCATGCTGCAGTCGCGATCACCCAGGGCGAGCGCATGTGTTCTCGGCCCGGCCGGCGCAGCGACGATCTGCACCTCGATGTGCCGGGCGTCGTCGAGAAGCGCCTCGGCGAACACCGCCGGATTGCCGAAACCCAATTGCGCCTCGGCCGCACATTGGCGGTAGGCGTTGTCGATCTGATCCGCACTGTCCACGCGGCGCATTCCGCGTCCGCCGCCGCCGGCCACCGCCTTGATCATGACCGCCCCGCCTCGAGTGGCGAAAAATGCCCGGACATCCTCGACGCTGCTGGGCCCGTCGGTCGCCGGCAGCACCGGCACCCCCGCGGCGACGGCGGCGGCACGTGCCGAGGTTTTATTGCCGACCGCCTCGAGCACATCGGCATCCGGACCCACGAACACGTATCCGGCCGCCGCGCAGGCACGGGCGAAATCGGCGTTCTCGGAAAGGAAGCCATACCCCGGGTGAATCAGCTGCGCGCCGGCGCCTTTCGCTGCCGCCAGAATCGAGGACTGGTCCAGGTAGGCGTCGGGCCCGCTGCCCGGTAGACCGATCGCTTCGTCGGCCGCGTGCACGTGCGGGCTCTCGGCATCGTCGGTGGCGTAGACGGCAACCGTCGGCATGCCCAATTCGGTTGCGGTGCGGATGATCCGAAGGGCGATCTCGCCGCGGTTGGCGATCAGCAACGTCGCATTCATCGCAGCGGGTCGCCCCATTGCAGCTCGCCGCGAAGCTTGGCTTTGAGCAGCTTTCCACCGGCATTGCGTGGCAACGCTTCTGAGGCGATTGTGACGTACTGCGGGACCTTGAAGTCGGCGAGTTGTGCGCGGCAATGCTCGAGCACGGCCGGAACGTCAATCGGCGCTTCGCCGCCGAACAGCACCGCTCCGACCTTTTCTCCCATCACCTCGTCGGGCACCGCGAGTACGCAGGCATCGGCGACATTGGGTGCTGCCAGCAGCACCCCCTCGACCTCCACGCTGGAGACGTTCTCGCCGCCACGGTTGATGATGTCCTTGAGCCGGTCGACGATGTGCACCCGGCCCGCGGCATCGACCCGGACCACGTCGCCGGTGTGCAGCCACCCGTCGACGATGGTGGCCGCGGTGGCCTGCGGACGGTTCCAGTAACCGGCCGTGATATTGGCCCCGCGCACCACCAATTCACCAACACCGGGATCGTCACCGCTGGGGATCACGCCGAGGTCCACCGATGGGACCGCGTAGCCGACCGAGTCGGCGTGGTCGAGGGCGTACGAGTCGGGCAGCACGGTCATCAGGGAGGCCGACTCGGTCATGCCGTAGCCGTTGAACACCGTCGCCCGTGGGAACGCGTCCTTGATCGACTGCACCATCGAGGGCGCGGTGGGTGCACCTCCGTAGCCCACCCACCCGACGCCGGACACATCCGTAGCAGCAAACTGCTTGTGCCGCAACATCAGAGAGTAGATCGCCGGAACAGTCACCAGCTGTGAAATCCGCTCGGCCGCCACGGTGGCGATCAGTTCGTCCAGGTTCAGCGCCGGCAAGATGACCGACGTTCCCCCCATCCGGGCGGCCACCAAAAGCTGTGTGTTGCAGCCTGTCACGTGAAACAGCGGAACCGAGATCAGGGTGCGCATCCCTTCGCCGAGGTCCCGTGGCATTCCCGAGCACCGGATCGCATTCTCGGTGTTGATGACGAACGCCTCGTGGGTGGTCGGCACGCCTTTGGGATGGCCGGTGGTCCCCGAGGTGTAGAAGATTGCCGCCGTGTCGCCACGCGTGAGTCCGTCGGCCACATACGGTCGGCCATCGGGCAGCGGCGTGCCCGCGGCCAGATCCATCCGTGCCCCGGAATCGGACAACACGAAGTCGACCTCGGGCTGCGCCGAGCGCGTATTGACCGCCACCGCGATACCGCCGGCCATCATCGTGCCCCAAAATGCCAACGCCCAGTCGAGGCCCGCGGGGTAGCGCAACGCGATACGGTCACCGCCTTGCACGCCGGCTTCGCGCAGCCCGCCGGCGACTCGCGCGGCGCCGTCCCACAGCTGCCGGTAAGTCAATCGCCCGGCGCCTACTTCAACGACGGCCTCGCTGTCGGGACGCGTGGCGACCTGCTCGGCCAGCATGTCTAGCAACGTGGTCGGCAGATCGTCGTAGCGCGGGATACCGTCGCGATCGCGGGAGACGCCCGTCGTGGCGAACGGGTTCTGGTCACGCGAAATTTCGATCACTGGAGGCATGCCCGGTCCTTACTATCCGGTGTCCTATCGTGATGCGGTGACGATCGACGATCCCGCTATCATGCCCGAGGCGTTCTTCACTGTCGACGGCGACTCCTATATTCCGGGCCCGCTGACGAAAGGCCCGTGGGGCGCGGCGATGGGCGGTCAGATCGTCGGAGGCCTGTTGGGTTGGGGGATAGAACAATCGGGTATTGATCCCGACTTTCAGCCGGCCCGCCTGACCGTCGACTTGTTGCGGCCCGCGCTACCGCGCCCGGTGCAGATTCAGACCGCGATACAGCGGGAAGGCCGCCGCATCAGGCTGATCGATGCCGCCCTGATGCAGCGCGGCGAGATCGTCGCGCGGGCCAGCGCGCTGTTCCTGCGCCGCGGCGATCATCCCGACGGCCAGGTGTGGTCCTTCCCGGTACAGATGCCCGCGCTGCCGACGTCCTACGAGGGCTTCCCGGCCGACATGCCGTTTCACATCTGGGGATACGGGGCCACCTTCGAAGGCAGTCCCGGCATCTCGGCGGGTGAATGGGAGCAGTCGCACGCGCAGAAGTTCGCCTGGGCGAGGCTGTTTCGCCCCATGGTGCATGGCCACCCGCTGACGCCGTTTACCCGTCTGGCCTTCGCGGGCGATATCACCAGTTCGCTGACGCACTGGGGCACAGGCGGATTGCGCTACATCAATGCCGACTACACCGTGACGGCGAGCCGACTGCCTGACGGCGAGTTCCTGGGGCTCGCCGCCCAAAGCCACTACGGCACCGCCGGTGTGGCCACGGGTGCGGCGACGCTGTTCGACTGCCACGGCGCGCTCGGCACCAGCTCCGCACTGGCGCTGGCCCAGCCCGCGGACGCATTCAAACCGCCCCACCCGTAGTCGGTGCGCGTCAGGGCGACTGCCCGATTTTCACTCCATCAATTGAGCGGCGAGACTCGCCCCGAGGTTCCAGCATGCCTCGACGTCGTCCTTGCCGGGCTTGCCCGAAACCGCTACGGTCGCAGCGGCTTTCACCCATCCCAGCCCCGTCGTGATGGCATCGACGGCCCGCTCGGCACCCTCGGTGCCCTCGTTGCCGTGCAGGTACAAGCCGAACGGGCGTCCTTGGGTCGAATCGAGCAATTGGTAATAGGCGCAATCGAATGCGTGCTTGAGCGCACCCGAAATGTAGCCGAGGTTGGCAGGCGTGCCGAGCAGATAGCCGTCGGCCTCGAGCATCTCGACCGGCGAGACCGTCAGCGCCGCCCGACGCACCACGTCCACCCCTTCGATTTCGGGGTCGGTCGCCCCCGCCACCACCGCCTCGAACATCTCCTGGCAGTGCGGCGACGGCGTGTGGTGCACGATCAGCAGCGTTTTGGTCACGGGCGCCCCTCCAGTTCGACCGCCTTCTTCATGGCCTCGCGGGCGCGGCGACGATCCCCCGCATAGTCGTAGGCGCGCGCCAGCCGATACCAATGCCGCCAGTCGTCGGGGTGGGCTTCCACTTCGGTGCGCACGGTGGCGAACAGCGCGTCAGCCGCATCGCGATGAATGCGACCCGATGGCCGCCGCGGCAGTTCGCCGGCATCGAGTTCCATTCCCTCCTCGGCGATCAGTCGGGCCAGCTTCTGGTGCGCGAATCCGGCGCGCAGCGTGGAGATCATCGCCCACAGCCCGATCACCGGCATGATCAACACCGCCAGGCCGAGACCGACGGCGGCGGCCCGGCCCGAGGCGATCATCGCGACGGCCACGCGCCCCAGCAGCGCGAAGTACAGCAACATCGCCGCGCACAGGAACGCGATCAGTAATTGCGTGCGCAGCAACCTGCTCATTGCAGGTTGAGCAGGGGCTCCAGCCCCACCGTCAGCCCGGGACGTTCCCGCACTCGGCGCACCGCCAGCAGCACGCCCGGCACAAACGACGTGCGATCCAGGCTGTCGTGGCGGATGGTCAGCGTCTCCCCCTCCGTGCCGAACAACACCTCCTGGTGTGCGACCAGACCGGCCAGCCGCACCGAGTGCACCGGAATTCCGTCGACGTCGGCGCCGCGGGCCCCGGGCAGGCCGGTACTGGTGGCATCGGGGTTGGGCGGCAAGCCTTTCCGAGACTCGGCGATCAACTTGGCGGTTCGAGTTGCCGTCCCCGACGGCGCATCTGCCTTGTGCGGGTGATGCAGCTCAACGACCTCTGCGGAGTCGAAAAACGGCGCGGCCTGTTTCGCGAAGTGCATGGACAGCACCGCCCCGATCGCGAAATTCGGCGCGATCAGCACGGAGGTTTCGGGGCTGTCGGCCAGCCACGACTCCACCTGTTCCAGCCGCTCGGCGGTGAAGCCGGTGGTGCCGACCACGGCGTGAATCCCGTTGCCGATCAAGAACTCCAGGTTGCCCATCACCACGTCGGGGTGGGTGAAATCGATCACGACCTCGGTGTCGTGATCGATCAGCAGGCTCATCGGGTCGCCGGCGTCGACCTCGGCGGACAACGTCAGATCCTCGGCGGCCTGCACACCCGCCACCATCGCCGACCCGACCTTGCCTTTGGCTCCCAGCACACCTACCCGCATGGTGTTCACCCTAGACGGGCCGTTGTTATGGCTTTGTCCACAGTTGGACGTTTGTCCACAGCCTCGGTTTTTGCCTTAGCCGGCGCGCGATAACCACCGATAACATTCGAACATGTATTCGATCGAGGTCCCCGCGAAGGTGGCCGCCGCGGTGGCCGCGCTGACCGCCGGCGACGCCGCGATACGCGGCCTGAACCTCGACGTGTTGAGCCCGATCGTCCGGCTGCGACTGCTCGAAGAGATGGAAGCCTCGCGCCGACGGCAGATCGCGTTGAGCCACGACATCATTGCGAGCCTGTGCAAGGAGGAACCGGCCGCCGTGGGCGGACCAATCCACCAGGTCATCGCCGATCGGCTGCGGATTAGTTCCGCCGAAGCTCGCCGACGGGTCAAGGACGCCGAACAGCTGTCTGCCCGCATCACTCTCACCGGTCAAGAATTGCCACCCGAGTTGCCCGCGACCGCCGCGGTTTGGCGGGAAGGCAAACTCGACGCGCAACACCTGCGGGTAATTCAGACGTTCGTCCGCGACCTCCCGGAGGCGACGCCCGCCGATACCGTCGAGAACGCGGAGCGATTTCTTGCCTGGCAAGCCACCAAGCTGCGCCCCGATCAGCTGCAAAGGGCGGCACACCGGATCGCGCTGCACATCAATCCCGACGGGAAGTTCTCCGACTCCGACCGCGCCCGCCAACGCGGCTTCGCGTGGTGCGGCCAACGCAGCGACGGGATGAGTATCGGAAAACTCATCGCGTCACCGGAATTGCGCGCCAGTCTCGACGCGTGGTTCGCACGCTTCGCCGCGCCCGGCATGTGCAACCCCGATGACGAATACCCTTGCACCACTGCCGAACCCGCCGAGGAAGCCGTCAGCCAAGACACGCGAACGCCGGGTCAGCGTCAGCACGATGCGCTCAGTGTTCTGGTCCGCGGCCAGTTGGGCGACCCAAAACTCGGTCAGCACAACGGACTGCCGGTCAGCATCATCGTGTCGACCACGCTGCAGGAGCTGACGGCGGGCTCGGGCCGGGCGGTGACCGGCGGCGGAACGCTGCTGCCCATGCGAGACGTGATCCGGATGGCCAGCCACGCCTACCATTACCTTGCTGTATTCGACGACCATCAAAGTCGGCCACTGTATCTCGGCCGATCGCGCCGAGTCGCCACACCGGACCAACGCGTGGTCCTGTACGCCAGAGACCGCGGCTGCACGCACCCGGGTTGCGACGCGCCTGGCTATTGGTGCGAAGTCCACCACATCGACGAGTGGGCCGCCGGCGGCGCGACCGATGTCGACAACCTCACGTTCGCTTGTAGGCCCCACCACAAGCTCGCCGGAATGGGTTGGCGAACAAGGAGATTAGCCAACGGCCGCACCGAATGGATCCCGCCGCCGCAGTTCGACCTCGGCGCGCACACCAACGACTACCACCACCCGGAGCGAATTGTGGGCGATGACGCTACAGCTTGAACCGCCCGGCGAATGCGCGCAGCGGAAGGTCGGCACTGGTGATCAGCCCGGGCGGCGCCGCCACCACCGACCTGATCGAGGCCAGGGCGGGCATGCCGGTCACCGTCATGCCGATGGAGGCGAAGTTGTCCGGGTTGGACAGGTCGACGCCGGGCTTCGGGAAAATCATGTGCTTGTTGTAGATACACGGGTCACCCTTGATCTGGGTGATGTAGCAGCCCTTGATATCCCAGTGCGGATCGGTGTGCGGGGTCATCTGCCATTCCAGGTGCGTCTCCACGCGGGGCACCCCGTCCACCATGCCCTGGTACTTGATGTAGTTGCCGCCCAGCGAACCCTTGGGCAGGATGTACCAGCCCAGGTCGACATCCTTTGTGCATGCGCCCAACTCGTAGCTGAACTTGACCTCGTCGAGTGTGACGTCGAAGCAATCGGCCATCATCAGCACACTGTCGGCGAACACGCGGGTGTACTTCTCCAGCTTGGCCGGGATCGACGGATCATCAACCGGCAGGCCGTAACCCACCTCGATCCAGGTGTCCTTGGAGTGGTGACACGACACATCGACGGACTCGATCGTGGTGACGTTTTCGATGTCGGCGACGTCGGCCGAGCACACCACACCCAGAATCTGGTTGAGCCCCGGGTTCATCCCGGTGCCGTAGAAGGTGGCGCCGCCCTTCTCGCACGCCTCGGCCAGCAACTGGCTTACCAACTTGCCGGACGGGTGCGGATGGTTGGTGTCGCGGTGCCACCCGGTGATCCAGTCCGCGGTGGTGACAATATCGATGCCCGCCTCAAGCACCTGCAAGTAGAGATCCTCGTCGGGGAACACGCCGTGGAACGTCAGCACGTCGGGCTTGGCGGCGACGATTTCCTCGATGCTGCCGGTGAACTTCACCCCGTTGGCCCCCACGCCGGCGAACTCGCCGGTGTCCCTCCCGACTTTCTCCGGCGAATAGGCATGCACACCAATGAGTTCAAGATCGGGCTGGGTCGCGATCCGCCTGATCATCTCCGACCCGACGTTTCCACTTCCGACTTGGAAGACGCGGATCGGTCCAGCGGGTGCATTCATGCAATCAGCCTTTCTGGGATGCTGCGTACACTTCGGCGGCGCTGCCACCGATGCCGTCGGGATAGAACTGCTTGGCCCACTTACGGATTGCCGTAAAGCCTTCGTATTCGTCGGTGGCGAGCGCGGGCGGATCCGAATAGCGCTGGTGTTGCCAGATTTCGATGTCCTGCTCGAACTGCCGGATGACTTCTCGGCCGAACTCCTGGGCCTTCATCTCGGCGCGGACCGGATCCTTGTGCGGCGTGCGGCCGATGTACACCATGAACCGGACATCGGACGTGCACTCGTCGACCGGGGTGATCGCCGAGATGGTGCGGTTGTCGACCATGCCCCAACTCTTGGTCACCGCGATCCCCAGCCCGCCGTTGATCGCCTCGACGCCGCTGTTGACATCCTCGATCCGCTGCCCGTCGTCGCCCTCGAAGGTGATGGTGAAGTCCACGAAAGACACCGGTTCGCCGAAGTCGTGGCGAGTGAACACCGGCACGATCGGCGTGTTGTGCACGTACTTGAAGTGTGCGAAGTCCACCCCGTTTTCCAGCACGTACTGCGGGTGCAACTCCAGGCCGGCGCGGTACAACCGCTGCTGCGGGTAGTAGCCGTCGGCACTACTGCCGTCGCCGAACGCGGCGAACACGTCCGGGGCGTCGAAGAACGGTTCGCGACGGTCGACGTCGTGCCAGATGTAGACCGACTCATTGCGCTCCACCACGGGATAGGTGCGCACCCGGCGGCCGCGATTAGGGCGGTCCTGATACGGAATGCACACGTTGCGACCCTCGTTGCTCCACTGCCAGCCGTGGAACGGGCACTGCAACACCTCGCCGACGACCTTGCCGCCGTAACCCAGATGCGCACCCAAGTGCTCGCAATAGGCGTTCATGACGGTGAGCTGGCCGGAGTCAGCCCGCCAGGCGACCATTTCCTGGTCGAAGTACTTCATCTTGTGGACGTCCCCGACGCCGATCTCCTCGGACCAGGCGACCTGGAACCATCCGGTCGGTTTCATCGACAACGGCGGCTTGGCCATCAGAGCTGTCCTCCTCGCAACGAATGATAGCGGCGCCAGTCAATAATCAAAGTACCCTCTATGAAAACCTAGTCCGCACGGCCGCTGCGTGCAAACAATCAATTAGGATCGGCCGATGGCGCAGCGGGCTACCAGGCACGTTTCGGAGGCCGGCATCGTGGGCCGGCGGCCGAACCGGCGCGGCAGCGCAACTCGCGAGAACATGCTCGAAGCCGCACTGCGATCGCTGGGCTCGGGCGAGCCGGGGTCGGTGTCGGCCAACCGCATCGCCAAGGACATCGGCGCCACCTGGGGCGCGGTGCAATACCAGTTCGGCGACACCGACGGGTTCTGGGCGGCCGTGCTGCACCGCACCGCCGAGCGCCGGGCCGCGACGTTTTCGTCACTGTCGACACCGGTCCAACCGAACGCCCCACTGCGCGAGCGTGTCAGCGCCATCATCGAAACGTTGTACCGCGGTCTGGCATCACCGGATTCGCGCGCGATCGAAAATCTGCGCGCCGCCCTGCCCCGCGACCCCGCCGAGCTGGAGCGCCTGTACCCGCGCACCGCCGCCGAGTTGTTCTCCTGGGGCAAGAGCTGGCTGGAAACCTGCCAGAACGCCTTCGCCGGGCTCGACGTCGATCCGGACCGGGTCCGGGAAGTGGCCGCGCTGATCCCGGGCGCGATGCGCGGCCTGGTGTCCGAGCGTCAACTGGGCTCCTATGCCGACCTGGACATGGCGCGGCGAGGTCTGACGAATGCCCTGGTCGCCTACCTTGAGCATTCCCGGGCGGATTGACCTTAAGGTGGCCCTGTGAAATCGAAGGACGTCAAGATCCGCAGGGCCGGACCGGGCGATTTCGAGAAGGTGGCGGCGATGCACTATCCGGTGTGGCGGCGGTCGTTCGCCGGCATCCTGGACGATTACCTGCTCGACCTGATCGCGACGCCGCAATTGTGGGCCACGGTGAAGTACCCGGAAGCGCTCAATCAACCGGGATGGAGCATGTGGGTTGCCGAGGCCCGCGGCAAGCTGTTGGGGATGACGGTCTTCGGGCCTGAGTCCGCTAGCAGCGATGACCTGCAAATCGACGCCCTCTACACCACAGACGATGCCAAGGGGCTCGGAGTCGGCGTGCGACTGCTGAACAAGGCCGTGAACGCCAACCCGTCGGGCGACGTGGTTCTGTGGTGTGCGGAAAAGAATGACACGGCGCGAAAATTCTACGAAGACAACAACTTTAAACTTGACGACCGTACCCTCGTCTGGCAGCCGCTGCCAGGGGTAACGGTGCGCCATGTGGGCTACCGACGCCATCGATCGGGAGGCTGAGCGCTCAGGCGTCGATGACGAGCCGGCCGGCTTTCGCCCGCGACACACAGACGAGCATCTCGTCGCCGCCGACCGCCGTGCGCCCGCGGTGCTCGACCTCTCCGGTAAGCACGGTGACCTTGCATGTCCCGCAAAAGCCCTGCTGGCAGGAGTACGGCGTGGTCGGGTCGAGGTCTCTCATCACGTCCAGCGCGGACCGATTGGCCGGAACATCGAGCAGCCGCTGTGACCGCGCGAGCTCGAGTTCGAATGCAACGCCGTCGATGACGGGTGGCGGACTGAATCGCTCGTAATGCAAAGGCGCGTCGGCGTGTTCGTTGCGGGCTACGCGAACCGCCTCGAGCATCCCGGTTGGGCCGCACACGTAGACGGCCGTCAGCGGCCCGGCACCGACGAGCAGGTCGTCGACGGCGGCACAGCGGCCGTGTTCGTCGTCGGCCCAGACGGTTACCCGGTCCGGGGCCAGCGCCATCACTTCGTCGAGCAATGGCATGTATTCCCTGCTGCGCCCGGCATAGATTGCGCGCCAATTGATTCCGCGTTGCTGAGCGACCTGGATCATCGGCAGAATCGGCGTCACGCCGATGCCGCCGATCACGAACAGCACGTCGCGCTCGGCCGAACCGAGATAGAAGGCGTTGCGCGGGCCTTCGAACTCACATGTGGAGCCGACGTCGAACGTGTCGTGCATTTCAATCGAACCGCCTCCGCCGTCGGCAATCCGGCGTACCGCGATGCGGTAGTCGGTGCGCCGGCCGGGCGGACCGCACAGCGAGTACTGGCGGCGCCGGCCCGAGGGCAGCACCACGTCGATGTGCCCGCCGGGCGTCCAGGACGGGAGCAACCCGCCGTCCGGGTCGGCCATCGTCAGCGCGACGACATCGGGTGCGACGAGTTCACGCTTGGTCACAACGGCGGCGCGGGTGCGCCGCACCGGGTTGACCCGGGACGGCTCCCACCGCGATACCGAGCTGAATCCATCGAACAACACCCGGATCCCCCACAACACCGCGCCGAGACGGTCGCGGTCGCGCCGACCGTAAAGATCGGCGGGCCTACTGGCCCAAACACTGTCCCGCACAGGCAAATCCCCCACCATGCTTACGTCGGCCGAATGTCCAACCGGGCGAGCAGCCGCACGGCGCCCGGACTGATCCGGCGCATCGCGTAGCCGATTCTGGACTCGGCGGCGACCGGTAACACCGCGGGGCCGGTCTTGACGGCCTTGACGATCGCCTCGGCCACGGCTTGCGGGGTGAAGTTGCGGCGCCGGTAAGCCGCGCCGGCTTTTTCCCGGGCCCGCTCCTGCTCGGCATCCGACATCCCGGCGTAGACAGTGTTTTTGGCGATATCGGTGTTGACGAATCCGGGACACACAGCGGTGACGGCAATGCCCTCGTCGGCGAAGTCGGCGCGCAGCGATTCGCTGAACCCCAGCACCGCCGCCTTCGTGGTGCTGTAGGCGACCATGGATTTCGACGGCAGGTACGCCGAGGCCGAGGCCACGTTGATGATCGTCCCGCCCTCGCCACGCTCGACCATCTGCGCGCCGAAGGCCCTGCTACCGGTGATGACACCACGCAGGTTGACCCCGATGATGTCCTCCCAGTTTCCGGGGCTGGTCTCCAGGAACCGGCCCGCCATACCGATGCCGGCGTTGTTCACCAGGATGTCGACCACGCCGTGGTCGTTGAGGACTTGGGCGGCAAGGTCATTCATCGACGCTTCGTCGCTGACGTCAGCCTGGTACACCACGGCCTCGGCGCACGCGGCACGAACAGTGTCCGCGGTCTCATTGGCCGCATCAAGGTTTCGATCGACGATGATCACCTTGCGAGCACCGTGACGGGCCAATTCCACCGCGGTGGCCCGGCCGATGCCGGCACCCGCGCCGGTGATCAACACGAGCTTGCCCGGTATCTCGTGCGGTCCGCCGTGCACCTGCGGCTCGCCGGCCGGGGCCGCGCCGCCGAGGCTGCGATCGATCCACTCGCTGGTGAGCCGGGCCACCACATCGGGACGAGACGTCACCACCCAGTGACCGCCTTCGATCGAAACCACCCTGCCCCCAGCGGGAATCGCGCCGGTGAAGCGCTGCAGCGCGGGAGTCACGAAGAGGTCCATGCGCGGCACCAGCACCTGGACCGCGACGTTGGTCTTCGGTAGTTCGGGTCCGGGCATCAACATCGGCGCGGGCATGTTGGCCCGGTACAGGTTCAACCCGTTGACATAGTCCGCGGTCGACCGCGGCGTCGCGCGACGTTGACTGCGCGTGCTCGATCGGCCGATGCGTTCCACGGCCTCAACGACTTTGACGCCGATTCCGGAATGAAACGCCGCTTCCGGCACGCCCGGGCACAGGAAGAAGCCGATGTAGGTCGAAGCCATCAGCTGGCCCGCCACCTGGGCCAGCCCCCGCGGGTTGCGCGCCGAGCGCAAGAACCTGCCCGCGTACTGCAGATGCGGTCCCGAGATCGAGGTGAACGACGCGATCTTGTCCATCATCGATTCGTCGGTGATGGCCGCCCAGGCCTGGATCGAGCCCCAGTCGTGGGCCAGCAGGTGGACCTTCTCGACCCCCAGGCTGTCGATCACCGCGCCGAGATCGGACACCAGATGCTCGAAGGCATACCCGGATTGCTTTGCCGGACGCGATGATTCGCCGGCCCCGCGGACGTCGTAGGCCACGAAGTTGTATCGCCCGGCGTAGTTTCGCGCGAACTCCTCGGCGATCGGGTCCCAGACGTGGTGGTTATCGGGCCAGCCGTGAATGGCAAGGATGGTCGGGCGCGCCGGGTCGATCTCGGTGTAACGATGGACGGCCAGCGCCACACCGTTGGACGCGGTGAATCCGAAGTCAATGGTCATAGATCAGTGCGATGCCCTCGCTGCGGGAGAGACGGCCAGATAGTCGACTGCTTGCCCAAGCCCGCCCAGTTGCGAGGGGTGGAAGCCCGGCCGGTAGTAATCGGCGATACCACGCAGGAATCGTAGCGGGCCGGGCAGCAGGCCGCGGCGGACTGCTCTGACGTAATCACGCCAGCGCGGCTTGGTGCCCGGCGACAGCAGCGGGTCCACCGAATACAGGTAGCGCACGCCCCGGATCCACAGCAGCAACATCGCGGGAGAGACGACCAACTGCGCGCGTACCTGCCGCCAATACCCGGCCTGCAGATGCTTCATCGTGTCGAAGGCCACCGCCTTGTGCTCGACTTCTTCGGCGCCGTGCCAGCGCAGCATGTCCAGCATCACCGGATCGGTTCCGATCGCGTCGTGTGCCGGGGTGTTCAGGATCCACTCACCCAAGATCGCGGTGTAGTGCTCGATCGCGGAGACGAACGAGACCTGCTCGAGCAGCCAGCTGTCCTGGCGCCGTTTGCTCCACCCGGGCCTTCGTCCCAGCACCTTCTCGAAGATCCACCTGACCTGGCCGGTGTAGGGGGTGACGTCGATGCCGCGGGCCTCGAACCGGGCGAGCACACCCGAGTGCGCCTGCGAGTGCACCGCCTCCTGGCCGATGAAGCCCTGCACATCCAGCCGCAGCTGGTCGTCCCGGATCAGCGGCAGCGCGCGCTTGAACACCTCGACGAAAAACTCCTCGCCCGCGGGCAGCAGCAAGTGCAAGACGTTGAGCATGTGGGTGGTGAACGGCTCGTCGGGGACGTAGTGCACCGGCAACGTCGCCCAGTCGAAGGCCACATCACGCGCCTCGAGAACCAGGCGCTCGTGGTCCAGCGACGAGTCGTGCGGACCCGCGGCCTGGTCGTCGACGGTGAACATACGGCCCCCTACCTCAGCGTTTACTCCGGCCGACAGTCGTCTCGGAGAACATCGGGCATGGCAAGTATAGGTTCGCCGCACACTATGCGAAACCGCCGGTACCGGGTTTCTCGCGAAAGCTACCCGACTTCGGCACGCTGCTTGAGGCGTTGCAGCGTGAGCTCGATGTTCTTGGTGTTGGCGGCCACCCGGTCGGTGACCCCGGTCGCCCTGCCGGAGAGCTTGCGGAACCAGCCGGGCCGCCGATCCCAGGTGCTTTCGGTGACCAGGCAGCCACCCTCGGACGCGACGATGTCGTATTGCCAGCGCGCAATCGGAAAGACGGTGTGCCGCACGTCGAACGCGAACTGCCGGCCCGGCTCGGCGTCGGTGACGGTGCACCTCGTGTTCCACCGTCGGCTTCCGTTTTCGTTACGGCCGGCGAACACCGCCCCCTGACACGCCGCGTCGCCTTTACACCACCGCATCGCGACCGCCTCTTCGGCCAGCGAGGTCAACGTCGGTAGGTCAGTAATGAGCGAATAGACCACATCGGGGCGGGCGTCGATTTGGACACTGGCCGACACGCACGGGTCGCTCATCGGCAGATCGTAAGCCTAGATCGGCGCTGCTCCACGCAGATGCTCGAAGATCAACGAGGTCTGGGTCCCGGCGACATCGGCGTCCGCGTTGAGGTTCTCCACCACGAAGGAACGCAGGTCCTCGGTATCGCGGGCGGCGACATGCAGAATGAAATCGTCCGCACCCGCGAGGAAGTAGACGTCCATCACCTGGCGGCGCCCCCGGATCTGGTGGATGAAGCTGCGGATCTTGCCGCGCGCGTGGGATTGCAGGGTCACCGAGATCATCGCCTGCAGCGGCATTCCCACCGCGACCGGATCGATGTCGGTGAAGAAACCGCGGATCACGCCGAGGTCGATGAGCCGCCGTACCCGCCCGTGACACGTGGACGCCGCGATGCCGACCGCCTCGGCCAGCGCGTTGTTGGTCATCCGAGCGTCGGCGTGCAGCAGGCTCAGAATTTTGTGGTCCACTGCATCGAGATCAGCGGGCCGAAAATCCTTCGGCCTCCCTGCCGCCGCACCCGTAAGATCCGTTGACTTATCAGTCATGCGCCGATCTTATGGAATTAACATCAGCCTGTTTGCCGCTTGGTCGAACGTTCTTCACAATGAGGAATGCGAGTCGGCATTCCCACCGAGACCAAAAACAACGAGTTCAGGGTGGCCATCACCCCGGCAGGCGTCGCCGAACTGACGCACCGCGGCCACGAGGTGCTGGTTCAGGCCGGTGCCGGCGAAGGGTCGGCAATCACCGACATGGAATTCAAGGCTGCGGGTGCACAGCTGCTCAGCTCCGCCCAGCAGGTGTGGGCCGATGCCGACCTGGTGCTCAAGGTCAAGGAACCGATGCCCGCCGAGTATGCGCTGCTGCGCTCCGGGCAGGTGCTGTTCACCTATCTGCATCTGGCCGCGTCGCGCGCCTGCACCGGCGCGCTCTTGACTGCCGGCACGACGTCGATCGCCTACGAGACCGTGCAGACCGCCGACGGCGCACTGCCGCTGCTGGCCCCGATGAGCGAAGTCGCGGGCCGGTTGTCGGCTCAGATCGGCGCGTATCACCTGATGCGCACGCAGGGTGGACGCGGCGCGTTGATGGGCGGGGTGCCGGGCGTCAAGCCCGCCGACGTCGTGGTCATCGGCGCCGGCACGGCCGGCTACAACGCGGCACGGGTGGCCAGTGGCATGGGGGCCAGTGTCCGGGTGCTCGACCTCAACATCGACAAGCTGCGACTACTCGACGCCGAGTTCACCGGCCGCATCCAGACTCGTCACTCGTCGACCTATGAGCTCGAGGGCGCGGTCCGGCACGCCGATCTGGTGATCGGGGCCGTGCTGGTGCCCGGCTCCAAGGCGCCGAAGCTGGTCTCGAATTCGCTTGTCGCACAGATGAAAACAGGCGCCGTACTGGTGGACATCTCCATCGACCAGGGCGGGTGCTTCGAGGATTCGCGGCCCACCACCCACGACGACCCGACGTTCACGGTGCACGACGCGCTGTTCTACTGCGTGGCCAACATGCCCAGCGCGGTCCCCAAGACCTCGACCTACGCGCTGACCAACGCGACGATGCCGTACGTGCTCCGGCTCGCCGACCAGGGCTGGCAGCAGGCCTGCCGGTCGGATCCGGCTCTGGCAAAAGGCCTTTCGACACACGAAGGCGCGCTGCTGTCCGAACGGGTGGCCGCCGACCTGAGCCTGCCGTTCACCGACCCGGCCGGCGTGCTGGCCTGACGTTCAGCCCCGCCCGGTCAGCCATCCCAGCACCGATTTCGTCACGTCGACGATCAGCGGCCGCAGCGCATCGGCGTTGGAGTTCGCCGACTGCGAACGCGTCATCACCGACAGCAACGCGCGCTGCCCGGCCGGACCGTAGACCATGCCGACGTCATTGGTGCTGCCATAGTCCCCGGTGCCGGTCTTGTCTGCGCTGGTCCACCCCGGCGGCAGGCCCACCCGCATGCTCGAGGTCACATTGTCGCGCATCCAGTGTTCCAGCTGACGGCGCTGCGCATCACCGAGAACCGTTCCGGTGAGCAGGTTTTGCACTCCGGTGCCTAGCGCCCGCGGGGTGCTGGTATCACGCGGGTCGCCGGGGATCGCCGTGTTCAATTCGATCTCCCACCGATCGAGCCGGGTGCGCTCGTCTCCGATGGAGCGAGCGAAGTCGGTGACGGCGGGCGGTCCGCCGATCTGCGACAGCAGCAGGTTGGCGGCCACATTGTCGCTGTGCTGCAACGCGGCCGCGCACAGTTGCGCCAGCGGCATGGTGTGGCCGGCCTGCGGTGCGGTCACCGGCGAGTTGGGCAGTAACGCGGCGGGATCGATGAAAATCGGTCGCTGCAAGTCCAATTCGCCGCGCTGTGCCATCTGCAGCACCCGCGCCGCAGCATAGGCCTTGAACGTCGAGCACATTGCGAAGGGGTCCTCGTCGCGATGTGCGCACGTGCGTCCCGACTCCAGATCTGTCGCGAAAAGTCCGACGTAGGCGTCGTATTGGCGCTCGAGCTCGGCGAGACGACCGTAGAGCGGCGGCGGCGGCTCGGCGTGCGCGGTTGCGCACGCACTGGACGCCGGGGCCACCATCGCGGCCACCAACAACCGCCGGCGGGTTAGTTCTGGCACGCTCGGCTAGTCGTCGGGAGTCAGACTCGCGACGATGTCGGCCACCGGACCCGCCTGCGCCTCGCGGAAAGACGTTCCCGCCCAGAGGCTCATGCCCTGCGGATCTTCCCGCTCGGTCGCCGCCTCCCGAATCGGCAGCGTCATCTGGTTCACCTCGGGATAGCCCAGCGGCGCCACGTTGTCGAACAGGCGAATGAATTCGTTCTCCAGGCTGCGCGCATACCGGCCCGAGAACGCGCGCGTGACGATGGTCTTGGCAAAGAGTTGATTCTTCATGGCGACACGTTGCGCGGTGCTGGTGCCGGCTTCGTCGCTGAGCAGCAGCGCGGTGCCGACCTGCGCGGCCACCGCGCCCCGGCGCAACACCCCCGCGACGTCCTCGGCGGTGCCCAGGCCTCCCGCGGCGATGATCGGGACGTCGCGATGGGCCCGGTGGATGCGGTCGATCAGTTGGTGCAGTGACTCGCTGCCGGGATCCATGTCGGGCGCGAAGGTGGCGCGATTCCCGCCGGCATCCGGACCCTGGACCACCAGGCTGTCCGCACCGGCGGCGACGGCCACTCCGGCCTCGTAAAGCGACGTCACGGTCACCATCACCAACAGCCCGAGAGCACCGAAGCGCCGGATCACATCCGGCGACGGCACACCGTAGGTGAACGACACCAGTTCCGGGCGGAGGTCGGCGACGACTTCGAGCTTGCGCGCCCAGTCGTCGTCGTGCCCGAATTCGGGCCGGCCCACATAAACCTGGTAGTGCTCGGCGATCGCTTCGAGGGCTTCCGCGTAGTAGTCCAACGCCACCCAGTCGGCGACACTGGGTTGCGGCACAAGCAGGTTCACCCCGAGCGGGCCGGTGGTGGCGGCGCGCGCCGCGGCGAGATCCTGCGCAAACTGCTCGGCACTGACATATCCGGCCGGAACGAAACCAAGTCCGCCCGCGTTGGACACCGCCGCCGCCAATGCCGGGCTGCCAGGTCCGCCCGCCATCGGCGCGCCCACGATGGGCACGGCGATATCCCAAAACCCCAGCACCATCTGGCTAATCCGGCGACGGCGAGCGCCGGCACGGCGCAAGTAATAAGGCGAACACGCAGCTACCGTACCATTGCCCGAAGTTGTTGCGGCAGTGATCGTTTCGACGCATACGGGCCCAGCACCGCGGCACCGTAGCGCTTGGTCAGCAGCTGGCCGGCCACCGCGTTGACCTCGTCGACGGTAACGTCGTCGATCTTCCGCAGGGTGTGCTCGATGCTGCGGTGCTTGCCATAGTTCAATTCGCTACGACCGATGCGGCTCATACGAGAACTGGAGTCTTCCAGGCCGAGGACGATCCCGCCACGCATGGAGCCCTTGGCGATGCGGCACTCCGCCTCGGTGATGCCGTCGCGGGCCACCGATTCGAGCACCTCGGTGGTCACGCGCATCACGTCGGCGAACCGCTCGGGCAGGCAGGCTGCATAGACCGACAGCGCACCGCTGTCGGAGAACATGTCGACCGAGGAGTAGACCGAATAGGCCAGCCCGCGCAGCTCGCGAACCTCTTGGAACAGCCGGGAGCTCAGCCCGCCGCCCAGCGCGGTGTGCAGCACCGACAGCGCCCACCGGTGTTCCCAACCGCGTCCGGGCGTGCGCACGCCCAGCAAGACGTGGGTCTGCTCGGCGTCGCGTTTAGCCATCGACAATCCCGGTTGGCCGTTCACGCGTCCAGTGCCCTTGCGCGGCGAAATGGGCTGGCGCCCACGCACCAAACGGGACCCGAAGTGCCGGCGCACCAAGGCGACCACCTCGTCGTGGTCGACGTTGCCGGCCACCGCGACCACCATCCGCTCCGGCGTATAGCGCCGCATGTGGAAGGAGTGCAGCTGCGCGCGGGTCATCGCCGACACCGATTGCGCGGTACCGATAACCGGGCGCCCGACCGGATGATCGCCGAAGAGCGCCGCGAGGAACATATCCCCCAGCGCGTCTTCGGGGTCGTCGTCGCGCATCGCGATTTCCTCGAGGACCACGTCACGTTCGAGCTCGACGTCTTCGACGGCGCAGCGGCCGTTGAGGACCACGTCGGCGACCAGGTCGACGGCCAGCGCGAGATCACTGTCGAGCACGTGCGCGTAGTAGCAGGTGTGCTCCTTGGCGGTGAACGCGTTCAGCTCGCCGCCGACCGCGTCCATCGCTTGGGCGATGTCGACCGCGGTGCGCGTCGGCGTCGACTTGAACAGCAGGTGCTCCAGGAAGTGCGCCGCACCGGCGACGGTCGCGCCCTCGTCCCTCGACCCGACACCGACCCACACCCCGACCGACGCGGACCGCACCGCGGGCAGGTATTCGGTGACCACCCGCAAACCACCCGGCAACATGGTGCGTCGCACAGTGGCCTGCAGCGCGGGCTCAGCCTCGGCGGCGTGCTTGCCCCGCCGCAGGGCACCCACTCGACCGGGGCGCGCCCCGGGTAAGTCAGCTGCTGGCTGTCGCGGCATCGGCCGGCGCGGTCTCCGGGGAATCGGCAGCGGGTGCTGCTGCGCTGTCTTCCTCGACCAGGACCAGCGAGATCTTGCCCCGCTTGTCGATGTCGGCGATCTCCACGCGCAACTTGTCTCCGACGTTCACCACGTCCTCGACCTTGGCGATGCGCTTGCCCTTACCGAGCTTGGAGATGTGCACCAGACCATCGCGGCCCGGCAGCAGCGATACGAAGGCACCGAAATCCGTTGTCTTGACCACGGTTCCGAGGAATCGCTCGCCCACCGTCGGCAGCTGCGGGTTGGCGATCGCGTTGATGCGGTCGATCGCGGCCTGCGCCGAGGGACCATCGGTGGCACCGACGAACACGGTGCCGTCGTCCTCGATGGAGATCTGAGCGCCGGTCTCCTCGGTGATCGCGTTGATGACCTTGCCCTTGGGCCCGATGACCTCACCGATCTTGTCGACCGGCACCTTGATGGTGGTCACCCGCGGCGCATACGGGCTCATCTCGTCGGGGGCGTCGATGGCCTCGGCCATCACCTCGAGGATGGTCAGCCGCGCGTCCTTGGCCTGGGCCAGCGCACCCGCGAGCACCTGCGACGGGATCCCGTCGAGCTTGGTGTCCAACTGCAGCGCGGTGACGTAGTCCTTGGTGCCGGCGCACTTGAAGTCCATGTCGCCGAATGCGTCCTCGGCACCCAGGATGTCGGTCAAGGTGACGAAGCGGCGCTCGGTCTTGCCGTCCACCTCGACGTCGTCGGAGACCAGGCCCATCGCGATGCCGGCCACCGGCGCCTTCAGCGGAACCCCCGCGTTCAGCAACGCCAGCGTGGACGCGCAGACCGACCCCATCGACGTCGAACCGTTGGAGCCCAACGCTTCCGACACCTGACGGATCGCGTAGGGGAATTCCTCGACGCTGGGCAGCACCGGGATCAGCGCCCGCTCGGCCAGGGCGCCGTGCCCGATCTCACGCCGCTTCGGCGAACCGACGCGGCCCGTCTCGCCGGTGGAGAACGGCGGGAAGTTGTAGTGGTGCATGTAGCGCTTGGAGGTTTCCGGCCCGAGCGAGTCGATCTGCTGGGCCATCTTGACCATGTCCAGCGTGGTCACGCCCAGGATCTGGGTCTCACCCCGCTCGAACAGCGCGCTGCCGTGTGCCCGCGGCACGACGGCCACCTCGGCCGACAGGGCGCGGATGTCGGTGATGCCGCGGCCGTCGATGCGGAAGTGATCGGTCAGGATGCGCTGGCGCACCAGCTTCTTGGTCAGCGAGCGGAACGCGGCGCTGACCTCTTTCTCGCGGCCCTCGTAGGTCTCGGCGAGCCGCTCGGCCACCTCGGCCTTGAGCTCGTCGGTGCGCGCGTCGCGCTCGGCCTTGCCGCCGATGGTCAAGGCTTTGGCCAACTCGTCGGTGGCCACCGAGGCGACCGCGTAGTAGACGTCTTCGGCGTAGTCCGGGAACGTCGGGTAGTCACCGATGGGCTTGGCGGTCGCGTCGGCCAGCTCCTGCTGAGCGGTGCACAGCGTGGCGATGAAAGGCTTTGCGGACTCCAGGCCTTCGGCCACAACGGTTTCCGTCGGCGCCTGCGCGCCGCCCTCGACGAGCTCGATGAGCCTTTCGGTGGCCTCGGCCTCGACCATCATGATGGCGACGTCGGGCTTGCCGTCGGCGTCGGTGCCGACGAGGCGGCCGGCCACGACCATGTCGAACACGGCCCGCTCGAGCTGCTCGACGGTCGGGAACGCGACCCACTGGCCGTCGATCAGCGCGACCCGCACGGCTCCGACGGGGCCGGAGAACGGCAGCCCGCTGATCTGGGTGGACGCCGACGCGGCGTTGATCGCCAGCACGTCGTACAGGTCGTTGGGGTCCAGGCTCAGGATCGTGACGACGACCTGGATCTCGTTGCGCAGGCCGGAGATGAACGACGGCCGCAGCGGGCGGTCGATCAGCCGGCAGGTCAGGATCGCGTCGGTGGACGGCCGGCCCTCGCGACGGAAGAACGAACCGGGGATGCGCCCGGCGGCGTACATCCGCTCCTCGACGTCGACCGTCAGCGGGAAGAAGTCGAAGTGCTCCTTGGGTGCCTTGCTGGCGGTCGTGGCCGACAGCAGCATGTTCTCGTCGTCGAGGTAGGCGACCACGGCACCGGCGGCCTGTAGGGCCAGCCGGCCGGTCTCGAACCGAATGGTGCGGGTACCGAAGGTCCCGTTGTCGATTGTGGCGGTCGATTCGAACACGCCTTCATCAATTTGAGCTACAGACATAGGTGTCCGTACAGCCTCTCTGAGTTATTCAGCTGTTTCGCGTCGTCACACGCGACCCGCAGCGGGTCAGGAGCTTCCCTGAAAGAGAGTCTGAATACGGCTACGGCCATCGATCGAAGCGGCCGACCTGCCCCAGATCCGGAGAGCCCGGCTGCCACTACCGAAGACCGCCCGATACAGACTGGGCTGCTCCCGTCGTGACACGCTGGAACGGCACACGCGGATCTGCGTGGACCGCACCATTTGCTCGGGCCAGACAGGCCCAGAACGCATCCACTCTACATGGGCGAACTTAGCCCGCCAGAGTGATGTGGGGTGGGCGCTGCGTCAGCGACGCAGGCCCAGCCGATCGATCAGCGAGCGGTAGCGCTCGACGTCGATCTGCGAGATGTACTTGATCAGCCGGCGCCGGCGACCAACCAGCAGCAGCAAGCCGCGCCGCGAGTGGTGGTCGTGCTTGTGCACCTTGAGGTGCTCGGTGAGGTCGGAGATCCGCTTGGTCAGCAGCGCGATCTGCGCCTCCGGCGATCCGGTGTCGGTGTCGTGCAGGCCGTACTGGCCCAGGATTTCTTTTTTCTGCTCGGCGGTAAGCGCCACGAAATTAACTCCATCAATTCGGTCCCGCGAGGAAAGGGTCCAACGTGGCCGCCGCGGACTGCAGCTCACGCATCGGTGGCCGAGTCTAGCAGCGGGACCGGTCCGCATCTAAATCGCGGCAGGTCAGCAGCTCGCCTTTGACAACATACAACCGATTGGTTGTATGTTAGGGGGGTGATCGTGGACGAGGAGGACCGGGCCGACGCCCTGTTCCACGCCTTGGCCGACCGCACGCGGCGCGACATCCTGCGCCGTGCGCTGGCCGGGGAGCATTCGGTGTCCGCGCTCGCAGGGAAGTACGAGATGAGCTTCGCCGCTGTGCAGAAACACGTCACCGTGCTGGAGAAGGCGGGCCTGCTCACCAAGCGTCGCAGCGGTCGCGAGCAGTTGGCCAGTGGTGAGGTGACTGCGGTGCGGTCGGTGGCATCGATGCTCGGCGAGTTGGAGCAGATCTGGCGCGGCCACGTGGCACGTGTCGACGAACTCATCTCATCCGACGACAACTAGGGAGAACACACCATGCCTGTGACCGACGTTCAGCACGACCCGGACGCCCTCACTCTCACCATCACGGCCGACTTCGCCGCGCCGGTGACCCGGATTTGGCAGGTCTACGCCGATCCGCGTCAGCTGGAGAAGGTGTGGGGTCCGCCGGCGTACCCGGCGACCGTGGTCGACCACGACCTGCGGCCCGGCGGCCGCGTGACGTACTTCATGACCGGCCCGGACGGCGATAAGCACGCCGGCTACTGGCAGATCACCGCCGTCGACGAACCGAGGAGCTTCACTTTCACCGACGGCTTCGCCGACCTGGACTTCAACCCCAACCCCGAGCTGCCGGTGGCGACGAACGTCTTCACCTTCACCGAACACAGCGGCGGAACCCGCGCCACCTACGTCACCACCTACGAGTCGGCCGAGGCGCTGCAGACGGTGCTGGACATGGGCGTGATCGAGGGCGCCACGGCGGCCATCAACCAGATCGACGACCTGGTGGCGTCGGGCGGCTAGGACGACAGGATCTGGCGGGCCTTGTCGGTGTCGTTACCCATGGCCACGACAAGATCGCGGACGGAGTCGAACTTGAGCTGGCCGCGCAACCGGGCCACGAAGTCCACCGCCACGTGCTGGCCGTAGAGGTCGGCCTCGGAGTCCAGCACGAACGCCTCGACGGTGCGGGTACGCCCGGAGAACGTCGGGTTGGTGCCCACCGAGACCGCGGCCTGGTAGCGCTCCCCCGGGACAACGGTGCCGGTCACCGGTCCGTGCCCGAGCACGGTGAACCAGGCCGCGTACACGCCGTCGGCCGGGATCGCCGAGTACATCGGCGGGGCGACGTTGGCGGTGGGAAAGCCCAGTTCGGCGCCCCGCCCGTGACCGCGGACGACGACGCCTTCGACACGGTGCGGACGGCCCAGCGCCTCGGTGGCCGCCACCATGTCGCCGGCGTCCACGCAGGAACGGATGTAGGTCGACGAGAACGTCACGTTCTCGTTGCTGTGATGCTCGGACAGCAGCGACATCGACTCCACGGCGAATCCGAACCGGTCACCGGCCTTGCGCAGGGTGTCGACCGTGCCTAGCGCCTTCTTGCCGAAGGTGAAGTTCTCCCCCACCACGACCTCGACGACATGCAGGTTCTCCACGAGCAACTCGTGCACGTAGCGCTCCGGCGTGAGCTTCATGAAATCCGTGGTGAACGGCATCACGAGGAAGACGTCGACACCCAACTCCTCGACAAGCTCGGCGCGCCGGGTCAGCGTGGTCAGCTGCGCCGGGTGACTGCCCGGATAGACGACTTCCATCGGATGCGGATCGAACGTCATCAGCACGGCCGGCACGCTGCGTGCCCGTCCGGCTTTCACCGCGTGCGCAATCAACTCCGCATGACCGCGGTGCACACCGTCGAACACCCCGATCGTGAGCACGCATCGGCCCCAGTCAGTGGGAATCTCGTCTTGGCCGCGCCACCGCTGCACGATCGCAAGCCTACGGTGCGCTGCGGCCCGACGCGCCGTAGGATCCCGATTCCGCCACTACCGGGGGGCCGTGTTTTCGGCACGGCGACACCGGCCGGGCCGGTCACCACGCCAGACCGGACCTAGATTGCCTAAACTTTTTGTTTGTGAGGGCTGACGAAGAGGCCGGCGGTCTCACCGCGGTCGGCCAGGACTATCTCAAGGTCATTTGGAATGCCCAGGAGTGGTCGGTGGAAAAGGTCAGCACCAAGATGCTGGCCGACCGTATCGGCGTCTCGGCCAGCACGGCCTCGGAATCGATCCGCAAGCTCGCCGAGCAGGGTCTGGTCGACCACGCGAAGTACGGCGCCGTGACCCTGACCGAAGCCGGCCGGCGCGCGGCGCTCGAAGTGGTGCGGCGACACCGGCTCCTGGAGACCTTCCTGGTCAGCGAGCTCGGCTACGGCTGGGACGAGGTGCACGACGAGGCCGAGGTGCTCGAGCACGCGGTATCGAATCGGCTGGTGGACCGCATCGACGCCAAACTGGGTTTCCCGCGCCGCGACCCGCACGGCGACCCGATCCCGGCCTCCGACGGCCAGGTGCCCACCCGGCCGGTGCGCCAGCTGTGGGCGTGCAGCGAGGACGAAACCATCACGGTGGCCCGCATCTCCGACAAGGACCCGGAGATGCTGCGGTATTTCGACAGCGTCGGGATCAACCTCGACTCGCAGGTGCGCGTGGTGACCCGCCGCGAATTCGCCGGCATGATCTCGGTCGCGATCGAAGCGGCCGACGGCGCCGAGACCACCGTCGATCTGGGCAGTCCGGCCGCCCGGGCGATCTGGGTGGTGCCCTAGCGACGATCGCGAGCGCGGCGCAGCCGGGCGATTGGGGGCACCTCCCGCTTGCGGGGGAGGGTCGTCGCCATCCGGCTCAGCCGGTCAGCAGACCCTTGGCGATGTGGGTGACCTGGACCTCGTTGCTGCCGGCGTAAATCATCAGCGACTTGGCGTCGCGGGCCAGCTGCTCGACGCGGTATTCGGCCATGTAACCGTTGCCGCCGAACAACTGCACGGCCTCCATCGCCACCTCGGTAGCCGTCTCCGAGGAGTACAGCTTGACCGCCGACGCCTCGGCCAGCGTCAGGGGTTTACCGGCCTGTTGACGCTCGATCGTCATGAACACCATGTTCTGCACGTTCATCCGGGCGATTTCCATTTTCGCCAACTTGAGCTGGATCAGCTGAAACTGCCCGATGTTCTTGCCCCACAGCGTGCGGGTCTTCGCGTAATCCACACAGAGCCGGTGGCATTCGTCGATGATGCCCATCGCCATCATCGCGATCCCGATCCGCTCGGCGGCGAAATTGTCGCGCGCGCTTTCGCGGCCGTCGCTCTGCTGTTCGCTCTCGCCGAGCAGCCGGTCCGGGGTCAGCCGCACATTGTCGAAGAACAGCTCCCCGGTCGGGGAGGACATCATGCCCATCTTCTTGAACGGCTTGCCCTGCGTCAGGCCTTCCATCCCCGCGTCGAGCACGAACACCAGCACCGGGCGGTTGCGCTTGTCTTGCTTGTCCGGTGCCGCGTCGCCTTCATCGAGCTTCGCGTACACGACCAGCACGTCGGCGTAGGGCCCGTTGGTGATGAACGTCTTCTGCCCGTTGAGGATGTAGTCCTGCCCGTCGCGCTTGACGTAGGTCTTCATGCCGCCGAACGCGTCCGAGCCGGAGTCCGGCTCGGTAATCGCCCACGCCGCAATCTTTTCCAGCGTCATCAGCTCGGGCAACCAGCGCTCTTTCTGGGCCAGGGTGCCGCGGCTCATGATCGTCGCCGCGCCCAGACCGAGGCTGACCGACGCGGTGCTCAGCAATCCGATGCTGACCCGCGCGATTTCGGACACCAGCACCGCGACCATCGACTGCTGACCGCCCAGGCCACCGGAATCGTCTGCGCCGTCCCGCTTTTCACTCCTGGTTTCACCGTTGGCCTTGGCGCGCTCGCGGTCCAGCATCTTCTTGACCGACTCGGCGGCCATCGCGTCCAGGCCGAACTGGCTGAAGAACTTGCGCGCGATCGGATACGGCGACAGCGCACCGGTTTCCAGTTCGTCGATATGCGGGCGGATCTCCTTGTCCACGAACTGACGAACGGCATCCCGCATCATCAGATCGGTCTCGGACCATTCGATCATGCTCAGCGCTCGGCCCGCTGGTATGCGGTGACGACGGCGGCGCCACCCAGCCCGATGTTGTGTTGCAGTGCGGCACTGACGTTGTCGACCTGACGCTTGTCGGCCTGGCCCCGCAGCTGCCAGGTCAGCTCGGCGCACTGCGCCAGCCCGGTAGCGCCCAGCGGGTGGCCCTTGGAGATCAGGCCGCCGGACGGATTGACCACCCAGCGTCCGCCGTAGGTGGTGTCGCCGTTGTCGATCAGCTTCGGCGCCTCGCCGGGACCGCATAGCCCCAGGGCTTCGTAGAGCAGCAGCTCGTTGGCCGAGAAGCAGTCGTGCAGCTCGATCACCTGGAAGTCCTCCGGGCCGAGACCCGACTGATCGTAAACTCGTTGTGCCGCTTGCACATTCATGTCGTAGCCGATCAAGCCTTTGGCACTGCCGTCGAAGGTGGACTTGAAGTCGGTGGTCATGGCCTGCCCGACGATCTCGACCGCCTGGCTCCCCAGCCCGTGCCGGTCGACGAAGCCCTCCGAGGCCAGGATCGCCGCGCCCGAGCCGTCCGAGGTCGGCGAGCACTGCAGCTTGGTCAGCGGTTCGTAGATCATCTTGGCGGCCAGGATGTCGTCGAGGGTGTACTCGTCCTGGAACTGCGCGAACGGGTTGTTCACCGAGTGCTTGTGGTTCTTGTAGCCGATCTTGGCGAAGTGCTCGGCGGTGCTGCCGTATTGCAACATGTGCTCGCGGCCCGCCGCGCCGAACATCCACGGCGCCGCCGGGAAGGCGAACTCGCTGATCTCGGCCATCGCCTTGATGTGCCTGTCCATCGGGTTGGTGCGGTCGTCGTAGGTCGCCGCCAGCGATCCGGGCTTCATCTTCTCGAACCCCAGCGCGATCGTGCAGTCGGCCAACCCGCCGCGAATCGCCTGCGCGGCCAGGAACAGTGCGGTGGAGCCGGTGGAACAGTTGTTGTTGACGTTGACGATCGGAATACCGGTCAGGCCCAGTTCGTAGAGGGCGCGCTGCCCGGAGGTGGACTCACCGTAGACGTAGCCGACATAGCCCTGCTCGACGTCGCTGTAGTCGATGCCCGCGTCGGCCAGCGCGTTGGTGCCCGATTCGCGCGCCATGTCCGGGTAGTCCCAGCCCTCACGGCGGCCCGGCTTCTCGAACTTCGTCATGCCGACGCCGATGACGTAAACCCTGTTGGACATAGCGAGCCTTCCGGAGAGGTGGGCCAGTTGACACCCGTCTAGTCCGGAGCTTAGCCAGCGGGTCAAGCGGGGTCGACGAAGACTGGGTCCTCCCCCGACATTCCGGCCACCACCGCGGCGAGCTGATTGGGTTTGCCGATCAGGCCGACCTGCAGCTCGGATTCGAGTTTGAGCGCGCCGGCGGCGTCGTCGCTGACCCACGTCTGGTCGTAGAGACGCTTGGCAGCCCGCACGGCGTCCGGGGATTTCCGCGCGATGTCGTCGGCCAGCGCCAGCGCGGAAGCCAACGGATCATCACTGATTCGGGTGACCAGGCCGAGCGCCAAAGCCTCGCTGCCGGGCAGCACACGGCCGGTGAACGTCAACTCCTTGGCAACGTCGATACGGACCAGTCGCGGCAGTGACTGCGTGATGCCCATATCGGGTACCAGCCCCCACTTGACCTCCATCACGGACAGCTTCGCGTCCGGTGTGGCGATCCGGATGTCGGTGCCCAGCGCGATCTGCAGTCCGCCGCCGAAGCAGTTTCCGTGAATCGCGGCGATGACCGGCGCCGGCACCAGCGACCAGTCGTAAGCCACGCGCTGCGCGAAGTTGGCCAGCCGGTCGCCGTCGCGTTCCAGCAGTACGCCGGTGCCGCCCTGTCCGGACATAAAGCTCGCGATGTCCAGGCCCGAGCAGAAGCTCTTCCCCTCGCCGTGCAGAACGACCACGCGAACCGAATTATCTTGTGCCAGTTGATCTGCGGCATTCATCAAGCCTTCGAACATGGCTTGGTCAAGCGCATTGTGTTTGTCGCTGCGCACCATCGTCACCGTGGCTACGCCACCGTCTGCGACACGCACCCGAACCCTGTCTTCACTCACGACTGGAACTTACCGCGACGTCATCGTCCCCTGCTCGTTCCCCCGAGTTTGCGTAGGCTCGGAGCATGAACGCAACGGTCACACCCGAAGCCACCAAAGCCGTGGGCGAGATCGCCGCGCGTCACGGACTTTCCCGCGACGCGGTGCTGTCGATGTTGTTCGCCCTGCGCGCCGGCAGCGGCACCATGGCCCAGTTCAACATCCCCGAACTCGGCGGCAGCGGGCAATGGATGCGGGGCGGCATGACGATGGTCGGCGACATGTTCGACAACGCGCTCAAGGCACGTGTCGACGCGCTGTGTAACGAGTTGGTCCAGTTGCTCGCGACCACCACGGTCTTTCCCGCCTCGACCACGCAGTCCCAGATCGGATTCTCGGCGAACAACTGGTGGCCGGCCGATCTCGGCGTCCCGAGTGCGGTGGGCGCGCAGAACGACGTGCGCTACGCGTTCTTTCCGTCCACTCGGCGGTTGGTGATCGAGATCGGCGGCGTGACAAGGGTTTTCGATACCGGTGAGCACCAAATCGGCGGCGTACAACAGCAGCAGGGCGGCGGGATCAGCTCGGTCGGCTTCACCAGCCAGCTCGGCACGTTCGGCGTGCTCAGTCTGCGTGAGCTCGGTGGGCAACCCGCCGAAACACCCACGCCCGAAACATCCGCGCCCGAAACACCCGCGCCGACCGCCGCCGCAGGCGGGCCCACCGACGCCGCGGCCATCGTTGCCGCCATCGAATCGCTGGCAGGGTTACACGAGCGCGGCATCCTCTCCGACGACGAATTCGCCGCGAAGAAGGCCGAACTGCTCGGCCGGCTCTGAGGCGCTACAGCGTGGCCGGGCGCCGTCTGATTGCCCGACTCCTCCTCAGAACGTGCCGTTCTGCATCGTCGCCGGGCGCAACACCACCACCGACTTGGTCCGCGAACCCTCGTCGCGCAGCAGCGCGATCACCCGGCCGCCGTCATCGACGGCGGCATAGACACCGTCGATTCCGGCCGGCGGCAACGGCCGGCCGTGGCTGGTCGCCTCGGCCTCCTCGGCCGTCAGCACGCGGCGCGGGAACACCAGCAGGCACGCCTCGTCCAACGTCCAGCTCAGCCGCGGCTGCTGGGCGAGTTCGTCGAGGGTGAGCGACTGGTCCAGCGCGAAGCGCCCCACCCGGCTGCGCCGCAACGCCGTCAGGTGCCCACCCACCCCGAGCGCGGTGCCAAGGTCGCGGGCCAGCGCGCGGACATAGGTCCCCGACGAGCAGTCGACGTCGACGTCGAGATCGATCACGTCGCCATGGCGCCGCGTCGCCGACACCTCGAACCGATCGATGCGCACCGGACGGGCCTTGAGCTCGACCGTCTCGCCCTCGCGGACCCGTTGGTACGCGCGCTTGCCGTCGACCTTGATCGCGCTGACCGCCGACGGCACCTGCTCGATGTCGCCACGCAGCCCGGCGATCGCTTCGGCGATGGCCTGATCCGTCACATGTGCGGCCGAAATAGTTTGCAGCAGTTCACCTTCGGCGTCCTCGGTGGTGGTGGTCTGACCCAGGCGGATGGTGGCCGCATACGACTTCTCCGATGCCGTCAACAGGCCGAGGATCTTGGTGGCGCGGTCGACTCCGATTACCAGCACACCGGTGGCCATCGGGTCCAGCGTCCCCGCGTGGCCGACCCGACGGGTGGAAAAGATGCGCCGGCAGCGTCCCACCACGTCGTGGCTGGTCATTCCGGCGGGCTTGTCGACGACGACCAATCCCGGACCGGTGGGGCTTTGGTTCATAACACGATCGCGGTCAGCACGAGATCTCGCTCGACCGACCAGCGGCCCCGCAGCGTCGTCAGCGGCGGACCCGACAGCGCCTCGGGATCGATCAGGATCCGCGAGACGAACGTGCCCGCCGCCGGGCCGTCGGCCTCGAAGCTGATGTGGGCATCTTCGAAACCCAGCCATCGCTTAGTCAGCGGGAACCACGCCTTGTACGTTGCTTCCTTGGCGCAGAACAAGATTCGATCCCAATGCAGACCATCCGGCATCGCCTGCGGAATTTCGCTGCGCTCCGGCGCCAGACTGATCGCATCCAGCACGCCATCGGGCAAGACGTCGTGCGGCTCGGCGTCGATACCTACCGACCGCACCGCGGCACTGCGCGCCACCACCGCACCGCGGTACCCCGCGCAGTGGGTGAGGCTGCCGACCACGCCCTCGGGCCAGCAGGGTTCGCCCTTGTCGCCCTTGAGGATCGGCACCGGCGCCACGCCCAGCTCGCCCAGCGCGATCCGGGCGCAGTACCGCACGGTGACGAACTCGTTGCGCCGCTTGGCTACCGACTTGGCGACCAGCGGCTCCTCCTCTGGCAACGGCTCCAGGCCGGGCGGGTCGGAATACACCTCCGAGTACGCCATCTGATCGGTCGGCGGCAATACCGACGACACCAAAAGGCCGGCCGTCATCGCGACTGCCGCTGCCGCAATTTTTCCCGGAACTGCTCGGACTGCGCCTTCATCTCGGGGGTTATCACGAAATGACCGCCGAAATCGTTGAGGTAGCCGGGCGCGTATTTCGGATCGGGAAGGATCTGGCGCAGCCAGCTGTACGGCTTGCGGCGCCGCCACTCTCGCGGGTAGCCCACCGACACCTCCTCGAAGCGCACGTCGTCGTACCACGTGGTCCGCGGGATGTGCAGGTGGCCGTAGACCGAGCAGACGGCGTTGTAGCGGGTGTGCCAGTCGGCGGTCTTGGTGGTCCCGCACCACAGCGAGAACTCCGGATAGAACAACGCGTCGCAGGGGTCGCGCACCAACGGGAAGTGGTTCACCAGAACGGTCGGTGTCATCCAGTCGAGTTGCTCCAGGCGGGCCCGGGTGGTGTCCACCCGCTCACGACACCAGGCGTCGCGGGTGGGGTACGGCTCGCAGGAGAGCAGGAATTCATCGGTGGCCACCACATTGTTCTCGCGCGCGATTTCCAGGCCCTGGGCTTTGCTCAGCGCCCCGTCGGGCAAGAAGGTGTAGTCGTAGAGCAAGAACATCGGCACGATCGTCGCGGGGCCGCCGCGCTCGGTCCACACCGGGTAGGGATGTTCCGGCGTGATCACGCCCATCTCGTCGCACATGTTGACCAGGTAGTCGTAGCGGGCCTTGCCGAAGACCTGGTTGGGATCGCGATTGGTGGTCCACAGCTCGTGGTTGCCAGGCACCCAGATCACTTTGGCGAACCGGCGTCGCAGCAGGTCAAGGGCCCACCGGATCTCATCGGTGCGCTCGGCAACGTCGCCCGCGACGATCAGCCAATCATCCGGCGACGACGGATACAGCGATTCGGTGACCGGCTTATTGCCCATGTGGCCGGTGTGCAAGTCGGAGACGGCCCACAGCGTCGGTTGGGGGGTCGGCTGTCCCCCGTTGGTCGAGTCCTGCCCCGATTCTTTCCCTACCACGACTAACCAGCCTAACGACCCGGCGCGGCGATCCCGTCCCGCTGCGGCTCGGGACCCATGATTGCGGCCCTTGCCACCTGCCGATTAGAACAAGTTCAGGTTTGGCTGTGACCTCGCGCACGTGACTTGTAAACTCCCGGCAAAAGGGACGGCCGAGGCTAGGGGGGTGTCATGTTTACCAAGGTGCGCCTGCTCGGGGCGCTCGGTGCGGTGATGACAGCGGTCGTGCTGGGGTGGCACAGCGCGCCGCCCGCACCAACCGGCGGCGGCAACTCCGTCGATCTGCGGTCGACGGCGCAGCCGATGACAACGATGAAGAGCCCGATCATCGCCACCACCGACCCGAGCCCGTTCGATCCCTGCCGAGACATCCCATTCGACGCGCTGCAGCGGCTCGGGCTGGCGTTCACCCCGCCCGAACCCCAAGACGGCCTGCGCTGCCAATTCGACGCCGGCAACTATCAGCTCGCAGTCGAGCCCATCATCTGGCGCACCTATGAGCAGTCCCTGCCCCCCGACGCCCTCGAGACCACGATCCAGGGACACCGCGCCGCGACGTACTGGGTACTGAAGCCGACCTATCACAACAGCTACTGGTTCTTCTCCTGCATGGTGGCGTTCAAGACCAGCTACGGCGTGCTGCAGCAGGCGCTGTTCTACTCGACGGTCTACTCCAACCCCGAGGTCGACTGCCCGTCGACCAACGTGGCGCGGGCCAACGACCTGACGCCGTACTACAAGTTCTAGCCGCGCCGCTGAGCACGATTTTTTGTGGCCGAAATGAATTCGCGTCGGCGTCAATAAGCACTGCCGCTCGGCCTTAACCTGATGAGCGTGAGCATGACATCGACGCGACCCGCCGAACCCGCGCTGCACGGCCTGACCCAGGCCGGCGTCAACGCCGCGGGCAGGCTGCTGGGTCTGCGGCCGGCCACCACCGGCTACAGCGTGAACCGAGTCGAAGTCCCGATGCGCGACGGGGTGAAGCTGGTCGCCGATCACTACGCACCGGCCACGTCCAACCCGGCCGGCACCGTGCTGGTCCGCGGACCCTACGGGCGCGGATTTCCGTTCTCCCTGTTGTTCGCCCGGCCTTACGCCGCGCGGGGCTACCACGTGGTGCTGCAAAGTGTGCGCGGGACGTTCGGTTCCGCCGGCGTATTCGAACCGATGGTCAACGAGGCCACCGACGGCGCCGACACGGTCGCCTGGTTGGTCGAACAGCCCTGGTTCACCGGCAGCTTCGCCACGATGGGACCGTCCTATCTGGGGTTCACCCAATGGGCGATATTGCAGGAGCCGCCGCCCCAGCTGGCCGCGGCGGTGATCACCGCGGGCCCGCACGATTTCGCGGACTCGGTCTACGGCACCGGGTCGTTCGCGGTCAGCGACTTCCTGGGCTGGAGTGATCTCGTTGCCCACCAGGAAGACCCGATTCGCCTCAGGTCGGGCATCCGGCAAATGCGAGCGCCGCGACGAATCGCGAAGGCGGTCGCCGCGGCGCCATTCGGCGCGTCGGCCCGCCGGATGCTGGGAACCGGGGCGCCGTGGTTCGAGTCATGGGTGGAAAACGCCGACCCGGATCACCCGTTCTGGCAACGGCTGCGGTTCGGCTCCGCCCTGGATCGCGCGCAGGTGCCGGTGCTGTTGCTCGGCGGCTGGCAGGACGTCTTCGTGCGGCAAACGGTGCAGCAATATGGCCACCTGCGCCGCCGCGGCGTCGACGTCGCGATGACGATCGGCCCCTGGACACACACCGAGCTGCTCACCAAGGGGCTGCGGACCAGCCTGCGTGAAACGCTGGACTGGCTGGACACCCATCTGGCGGGCACCGCGTCGCTCGGGCGCCCTGGCAGGGTTCGCGTCTGTGTCACCGGCCAGGGCTGGCGCAACCTGCCGGACTGGCCGCCCGCCACGTCGCAGCGTGCCCTCTACCTGCGGCCCGGCCGCTACCTGGACGAGACGTCGCCCAACGACCTGCCGAAGCTGCCGCCGGCGACCTTCCGCTACGACCCCGCCCACCCGACGCCGACCATCGGCGGCGGGCTGCTGTCCCCGATCGGCGGCTACCGCGACGACAGTCGCCTCGCGTTGCGCGACGACGTGCTGACCTTCAACAGCGCGACCCTGCTGCGCGATCTGTATGTATACGGAAACCCGGTCGTCGAGCTGGCGCACCGCTCAAACAATCCGAACGCCGACCTGTTCGTCCGGGTCAGCGAGGTCGACGCCAAGGGCCGGTCGCGCAACGTCAGCGATGGCTACTGGCGGCTGTCCGGGGCGGCGAAGACCGTCACGATCGAACTCGACCCGATCGCGCACCGCTTCCGCGCCGGATCGCGGATCCGGCTGCTCATCACCGGTAGCTGGTCGCCCCGCTACGCGCGCAACCCGGGCACGGGCGAGCCGACGTTGACGGCGCGGCATCTGAAACCGGCCACCCACAGCGTCGCTTACGGGCGCTCCAGGCTGCTGCTTCCGATCGGCCCGCCCGACCTGTCAGCCAACGGCGTCGCGAACCCGGGCGGCGACGTCGGTTAGCACGGCTTCGTCATGAACGGGGTCGTGGATCGGCGCGACACCGGCGCCCCGCATGGGCAGCTGCACCCAGCTGGTGCAGCCGCCGTACTCGGGCGTGCGGGTCAGGCGTATCGGCTCGACCAGCGGGCTCACCGACACCACCAGCGCGGCGAGTTTGTGCTTGGGCCGGAAATCAAGCCGGTCGGCCCGCACCGATTCGGCGGTCCAGATGTGCAGATCCTCGATCTCACCGAGCCGCTCTGGCCGGTTAACCTCAAGTGCCGCAACTACTTTCGCCGCCGCACGGATCACCAGCTGATCCTCGGTGCTGTCGCTCGCCGCGGCGGCCAGCAGGTCGCGATGCTCTGGCCGTACCCGCTCGGCGTGGCTGTGCGCAACCGTTGGGAACAGCAAGAACTCCCCGGACGCGACTTTGAACCGCTTCTCCCCGATGCCGCCCTTGCGTAACAGCACATACTGGCGGCCGAGCAGCAATGCGTGCACAGCCGCGCTCCACTCCTTGAGCGCGGGCGTCGTTGCGGTCAGCGTCATTTCGTCGCGGCGAGGCGGGCGACGACCTCGGGCCGACGCAACGGGGGGACCGTCTTGGGCGGTTGGCGCCGCGGCGGCAGCGACTCCAGCAAGCGCGTCGTCGTCTGCGTGACCTCGGCGACCGCAGCCTCGAACGCCTCGACGTTGGCCGCCGAGGGGCGGGTGATGCCGCTGACTTTGCGCACATACTGGCGCGCGGCCGCCGCGATCTCCTCAGCCGTGGCCGAAGGCTGCAAACCGCGCAGTTCGGTGATGTTCCGGCACATGTCTCAACGATAGGCGGGATTGTCGGCGTCGCGACCCATGGACAGCAAAGTCCACCGTCACATACTGTATACAGTCAGCAATCGACCATCCCCGCGCGCGGCGCATCACACCGCATGACGGCAAGACGGGACACGACATGGATTTTGCGGTACTGCCACCGGAGGTCAATTCCGGCCGGATGTATTCGGGCCCGGGGCCGGCGACGTTGCTGGCCGCCTCCACCGGATGGGCGGAATTGGCCGTTGAGATGCACCTCGCCGCCGCCAGCTGTGAAGCCGTAGCCGTCGCGCTGATCAACGAATCGTGGTCGGGACCCTCGTCGGCAGCCATGGCGGCGGCTGTCCTGCCTTACGCCGGATGGGTGCGGACCGTCGCGACCCACTGCGAGGAGGTCGCCACCCAGGCCACCATCGCGGCGAACGCGTACGAAACGGCTTATGCGATGACGGTGCCACCACCGGTGATTGCCGCTAACCGACTCCGGTTTACCGCACTGATCGCCGGCAACCTGCTGGGCCAGAACACCCCCGCCATCATGATCGCCGAGGCCGAGTACAGCGAAATGTGGGCCAAGGACACCACCGCGATGTACGGCTACGCCGCCAATTCCGCTAGTGCTCTGCGCCTTTGCGCGTTCTCCCCTCCCCCGCAGCCGGGTGGTCCCGGCGGTGACCGGGGCGCCGGCACGTCGGCACCGGGCGAAGGGGTGCCGCTGGCATCGTCGGGAATTTCCGCCCCATTCGCGATGCTGTCGCGAACGGCGAAGACCTCCACTCAAAGCGTCTCGACCGGCACGGGCGCCGGCATGCAGGCGGGCTCGCAGCTGGCGAGCACGATGGTCCGGCTCGCCGACGTCGACGGCAGCAGCGCGCCCGAAATCGGGACCAGTGCACTGGGTTTCGGTTCCGACGGATTCGGTCTGAGCACCGATATCAGTGGATTCGCTCTCGATCTGGCCGGCTCCGGTCTCGAATTAGTCGGTGGCGATTCACTTTTGGGGGCAGAGGAGGCAATTCCGGCCGAGATCGGCACGCTCGAATCGATCGATCCGCTCGCTGACCCGTTTTGGGGTGGAATCGGCGGCGAACCGACGGCCGGGCTCGGTCAAGCCGCCCAACTGGGAACGTTATCGGTACCGCCGAGTTGGGCCCCTGCGCTCTCGGCGGGTGCCGATAATGCGGGCTCACATACTGTTGCGCCGGCGGCACACCACGGTTCTTCGCACGGAGGCGCTCATCGTCACGGGGGCATGGTGTACCGCGACGCCGGCGCCCACCGGGTGGGCGTGCGCTCCGCGCTTGTCCCGCGATCGCCAATCGGCGGGTGAGGCTGGGCAGAGGCGCACGGTATTCGTAAAACTGATGGGGTCCTTCACTATTCGTCATAGCAGCCCAATCCCAACCTTCTCGGCGGTGGGTACATTTAAGGAGCAACGCCGCGAACGCGACCGGAGGTGATCCGATGATACGGCCATCATTTGCCGACGCGTTACGCGAACTGCTCTTCTGCCGGCACCGCGCCGTCGACGACGTGATGAACGCATTCTTCGCCCAGGACTACGAGCACCGGGACAATGGAAAGACGTTGACTCGAGCCGAGTTCGCGGAGCTTGTCGCGATCGCGCGCACAGATGTGACACACGGTGAAGTCTTTACTCTCGAAGAATTCCGCTTCTGGAACCGCTATGCCGCCCGTTTGGTGCTGCGGGTCCACAAAGTTGACGAGTCGACCGTGCACGTCGAAGCCTATGCCATCGGTCAGTACGCGATCGACGGCCGTTTCCTCAGACTCAATCAAGCCCGGTTCGTGGTCCCCAACGCTGAAGAAGTTGCGGAGCAGTCACTGCGATCGCAACCCGTGGCCTGACCCTCGGCACGCGCACTAACCCTTCATCAGCTCGCCGACGTGGGCCGCGACAGAGTCCGTTAGCCCTTGAAGGTCGTAGCCGCCTTCTAGTACCGCTACCAACCTTGCATCACAATGCTTTTCGGCCAGATTCATCAGTTCCCGCGTCGCCCAGCCGAAGTCGTCGGCGGTCATCGTCAGTGAGCCGAGGGGGTCACGATGGTGTGCGTCGAATCCGGCGGACACCAAAATGAGCTCCGGTGCGAAGCGGTCGAGCGCCGGCAGTATCCGCTGCTGAAAGGCTTCGCGTAGCTGCGCCCCACCGTCGCCGGCCCGCAGCGGGGCGTTGAAGATATTGCCGACTCCCGTCTCCGCTACCGCGCCGGTGCCCGGGAACAGCGGCATCTGATGGGTGGACGCATACAGCACGTCGGCATCGGAGTAGAAGATCTGCTGCGTGCCGTTGCCATGGTGCACGTCGAAGTCAGCGATGGCCACGCGTGTCACCCCGTATTTGTGCTGTGCATACCGTGCGCCGATGCTGATGTTGTTGAACAGGCAAAAGCCCATCGCCCGTTCGGTTTCGGCGTGATGACCCGGGGGCCGGCATGCGACGAACGCGTTCTGGGCCTGTCCGGTCAGCACGCCGTCGATCGCCTGTAGCGTGCCACCCACCCCGCGCAGCACCACTTGCCACGTCGATGGGTCCATCATCGTGTCGCCGCCGTCCAGATACACGTGGCCTTCGGCCGGGCGCGCGGCGTCCAGCTCGTCCACGTAACGGTCGGAATGCACATAGCGGGTCGCCGCGAGATCGGCCGGCTCGGCGTGCTGCCGCACCAGCGGGTCGAAGTGCGGCTGACTCAGCACGGCTTCCACCGCGCGATAACGATCCGGGCGCTCGGGGTGACCGCGCGCGGTGTTGTGGTCGGCGAAACTGGGATGGTGTAGCAGCAGGGTGGCCATGAAGGGGACCTCGTTTCGGTCGTGAGCGCCATCACCGCGGAATACTGTATGCATCGATAGTAAGGCGTCGGATCGAGCACGTCAGTCCGAGGGCTGCCGTCTGATCGATTCTGGGTATCAGCCCGGCCTGATCAGTGATTCGGTGCTCTCCCGAATCAGCCGTTCGGTGGCCAGCGACAGTAGGTCGGCGGCATTCTCGGTACACCGAGAGAGATCGGGCTCGAGTTCGTTGAGTGTGCGCACCGCCGTGAAGCCCGCCGCTCGGGCCGCAGCGCCGGTCAGGGTCGACACCCCGGCGATAGCGAAGGTCGGTATGCCGTAGGTGTGCGCGCGACGGCACACACCCACCGGTGCCTTGCCGCGTAACGATTGATGATCGAGGCGCCCCTCGCCGGTGACGACCACCGTGGCACCCGGCAACCTTTGATCGAGCTCTACGAGCTCGAGGATCATGTCGATGCCAGATCTCATGCGTGCGTGCAGCACGGCGAGCGCGGCGAAGCCCACTCCGCCCGCCGCTCCGGCCCCCGGCGCGTCTCGGAAATCGGCGCCCACCACGGTGCCGACGACGTCTGCCCATCGGGTGAGGTTACGGTCGATGTGTGGAATATCGTTGGCCAGCAATCCTTTTTGTGGCCCGTAGACCTCGGCGGCTCCGAACGGCCCGCACAACGGACTGTCCACGTCGGCGGCCAGTGTGACGGTGGCCGCTTGAAGTAATGGATGCAATCGGCTCAGATCGACATGACCGACGTCGGCGAGCCCGCCGGCGCCCGATGCAAGCGGATGGCCTCGGTGGTCCACGATTTCGGCGCCCAATGCCATCAACATCCCGGCGCCGCCGTCGGTGCTGGCGCTCCCGCCGACGGTGATGACGATGTCGCGGCATCCGTCGTCAAGTGCTTGGCGCACCACCGTGCCCAGTCCGTAGCTCGACGCCGTCGCCGGCGCAAGCTCAGCGCCTGGAAGCCGTTGCAGGCCACAGATATCGGCCATCTCGATGACGGCCCGAGTGCCCTTGCGGGCATACGCGGTGCGCACCGGCACACCGGTCGGTCCACAGGCGTGGGCTTCGACTCGTTCGAATCCGGCCGCCAGGACCGCGTCGAGGGTGCCTTCTCCCCCGTCGGCCACGGCGCACAGCACGGGGGTCAACCCGGGGTTTGACCGGCGCACCCCCTGCGCCATCGCGTGGGCGGCCTGCTGTGCGGTCAGCGAGCCCTTGAACTTGTCCGGCGCCAACACGACGTTGCCCCTCATCACCGAAGCCATCCCATCACTGTCGAGCCGCGCGCTGGACTGACGGACAACCTGGCACACGCGACGCTTTTCTGTCAAAGCGCCGTAAACGCTACTCCCAGCGTTAATCGAAATGACTTATCAACGTTGACAATTCGCGTTTCCAGCGTCGCGCCGTTTCTTGACAGGGGCCGATCGCGTCGCCTTGACTTAATTTCGTAATTCGATGGGGTGATTCCACGATCCGGAATCTGTTCTTCACGACGAAGGAAGGACATCAATGGCTGCTGCCACGTATACGGTGAATTGCTCGATTCTTTTCACCGACTTGCCGGTGCTGGAACGCCCGGCGGCGGCTCGGGCCGCCGGTTTCGAAGCTGTGGAGTTCTGGTGGCCGTTCATCGAGGCGGCGCCGCCCGTGGCGGACGTGCAGGCCTTCGTCCGCGCCATCGAGCAGGCGGGGGTGCAGCTGTCCGGACTGAACTTCTTCGCCGGCTACATGGCCGGCGGCGACCGAGGCATCCTGTCGGATCCCGCCCTGACCACTGAATTCCGCGACACCGTGCGCGTTGCCATCGACATCGCCGAAATTTTGGGCACGCGCGCCTTCAACGCCTTGTACGGCAATCGCATCGAGAACGTAGCGCCCGACGTGCAAGACGAGGTGGCAGCCGCGAACCTCGCCTATGCCGCGCAAGCCGCCGAGCGCATCGGCGCGACGGTGCTCGTCGAGCCCGTCAGCGGCGCGCCGCGCTACCCTCTCGAGACCGCGGACGACGCCGTCCGGGTCATCAACCGCGTGAACGCGGAGTCGGGTACCACCAACCTGCGCCTGTTGGCCGACCTGTACCACCTGTATGTCAACAACGACGACGTGGTCCACGCGCTGCTGTCCAACCACGAACTCATCGGGCACATTCAGATCGCCGATGCGCCCGGTCGTGGGGAGCCGGGAACCGGTGAAATTCCACTCGGCGACTACTTCTCGATGCTGGGGCCGCAATACAGCGGTTACATCGGCCTGGAATACAAGGCTTCTCGGCCCGACACCTTCGACTGGCTGCCCCCGGCCGAGCGGGGTCGTGGCGGCTTCAACATCGAATCATTGAAAACACTGACAGGAACGAGGAACCGGTGACGAGGATCGGCTTTATCGGGCTGGGGATCATGGGTAATCCGATGGCCTGTCATCTCGCCCGCGCCGGCCACACCGTGTTCGGATACAACCGGTCGCCCGGTCGCGCCGCGGCGCTGGTCGAGGCGGGCGGAACCGAGGCGCACTCAATTGCCGAGGCCGTCAAGGACGCCGAGGTGGTGGCGGTGATGGTGCCCGACTCACCCGATGTGCAGAGCGTGTTGCTCTCCGACGACGGCGTTTTCGCCCACGCGCAACCGTCGACCTTGGTGATCGACTTCTCCTCCATTCGCCCCGACGTCACCGCGGACCTGGCCGCCCAGGCCACCGAACGGGGACTGCGGCTGATCGACGCGCCGGTGTCCGGCGGTGAACCCGGTGCCAAGAACGCGTCCTTATCGATCATGGTCGGAGCCACCGAGGACGACTTCGCCGCTGCCAAACCCTTTCTCGAGGTCGTGGGCAAGACGATCGTTCATGTCGGCCCCAATGGGGCGGGTCAGACGGTCAAGGCCGCCAATCAGCTGATCGTCGCGGGCAACATCGAACTTCTCGCGGAGGCCATCACGTTTCTTCGCGCTTACGGCGTCGACCTGGACGCGGCGGTCAAGGTGTTGGGCGGCGGGCTGGCCGGATCGGCGGTGCTCGACCAGAAGGCGCCAAAAATGTTGACCCGCAACTTCGATCCCGGATTCCGGATCGAGCTGCACCACAAAGATATGGGCATCGTCACCGGTGCGGCCCGTACGGCCGGTGCGGCCATACCGCTTGGCGTCGTCGTCGCGCAACTGATGGCCTCCGCCCTGGCCAACGGGGACGGTGCGCTGGACCACTCCGGCTTGCTGCGTGGCGTCGAACGCCTCTCGGGATTGCAGGAAGGCCAGACCCGATGACCCGGATGCGCACCGTCGACGCGGCAGTCAGAATCCTTGAAATAGAGGGTGCCACACAAGCATTCGGTTTACCCGGCGCGGCGATCAATCCGTTCTATTCGGCGATGCGCGCGCATGGCGGGATCCGGCATGTGCTGGCCCGCCATGTCGAGGGTGCCAGCCACATGGCCGAAGGGTATACCCGTGCGGCAGCGGGCAATATCGGCGTGTGTATCGGAACCTCCGGTCCCGCGGGCACCGACATGGTCACCGGATTGTATTCGGCCAGCGCCGATTCCATACCCATCCTGGCGATCACCGGTCAGGCTCCGGTCAACAAGCTGCACAAAGAAGACTTTCAGGCGGTCGACATCGCGGCGATAGCGGCTCCCGTGACGAAGATGGCCATGACGGTGCTCGAGCCCGGCCAGGTTCCCGGCGCCTTCGCGCAGGCATTCCATTTGATGCGCTCGGGCCGACCCGGCCCGGTATTGATCGACCTGCCCATCGATGTTCAACTGGCCGAAATTGATTTCGATCCAGAGGCTTACACGCCCCTTCCGGTCTACAAACCGAGGGCCACCCGCACGCAGATCGACAAAGCGCTCGACATGCTGGTCGCCGCGCAGCGGCCCCTGATCATCGCCGGCGGTGGGGTCATCAACGCCGACGCCGCCGAGCTGCTGGTCGAGCTGGCCGAACTGCTGCATGTTCCGGTGGTGCCGACGTTGATGGGATGGGGCACCATCCCCGACGATCATGAGCTGGCCGCCGGGATGGTCGGATTACAGACCGCCCACCGGTACGGCAATGCCACCCTGCTCGAGTCGGACTTCGTCATGGGTATCGGTAACCGGTGGGCCAACCGCCACACCGGGGGGCTCGACACCTACCGGCGCGGGCGGCGCTTTGTGCACATCGACATCGAACCCACCCAGATCGGCCGGGTGTTCTGCCCCGACCTCGGCATCGTCTCCGACGCCAAGGCGGCCCTCGAGCTGCTGGTCGCCGGGGCCGCCGAGCGGCGCTGCGCCGGCACCCTGCCGGACTGGTCCGGTTGGGCGCGCGACTGTCTCGACCGCAAGAAGACGATGCACCGCAAGACCCACTTCGACGACATCCCCATCAAACCTCAACGGGTCTACCAGGAGATGAACCGGGTCTTCGGGCGTGATGTCCGCTATGTCACCGCAATTGGGCTCTCCCAGATCGCGGGCGGTCAATTTCTACAGGTCTTCAAGTCGCGGCACTGGATCAACTGCGGTCAGGCCGGGCCACTGGGTTGGACGGTGCCCGCCGCCCTCGGAGTGGTCGCAGCCGACCCCTCCGCCATCGTGGTGGGGCTGTCGGGCGACTACGACTTCCAGTTCCTGATCGAGGAACTCGCCGTCGGGGCGCAGTTCAACCTGCCCTACGTCCATGTCGTGGTCAACAACTCCTACCTCGGGCTGATCCGGCAAGCTCAACTCAATTTCGACATGAACTACTTCGTTTCCTTGGCCTTCGACAACATCAACGCCCAGGAATCGGGTGATACCGATCTACCCAAGGGATACGGCGTCGATCACCGGCAAGTGGTGGAAGGATTGGGCTGTAAGGCAATTCAGGTCACCGATCCGGCCCTGATCGCGACCGCGCTCACCCGGGCCCAGCAACTCGCACGCGAACACAAAGTTCCAGTGGTGGTCGAGGTATTCCTGGAGCGAATCACGAACATCGCGATGGGAACCGAGATCGACAACATCACCGAACACAACGAGCTGGCCGCCACCATCGATGACTCGCCCACCGCGGCATTGCTGTACGACTAGTTCACGTTGACCCGATGAGCGACCGCACCGGCGGAGTCCAGTCGGTCGAGCGGGCATTCGGGCTGCTGGAGATTCTCGCCGCGATGGGCGGGACGGCTTCGCTCGCCGAGCTCGCCACCCGGGCTAACCTGCCGCAGCCCACCATGCACCGACTGGCACGTACGTTGCTTTGCATGGGATACCTTCGACAGCTTCCCAATCGGCATTATTCGTTAGGGCCCAAGCTGATTCGTTTAGGCGAGAGTGCGGGACAACTCGTCGGCATGTGGTCGCGTGTCCAGCTGAGCGAATTGGTCGACCGAACCGGCGAGACCGCGAACATGGCCGTGCTGGACAACGACATGGCCGTCTACGTCGCCCAGGTACCCTCGCCGCACTCCATGCGGATGTTCACCGAGGTAGGCCGGCGGGTCTACCCGCATTGCACCGGGGTGGGCAAAGCACTGCTGATGCAATTGCCCGATGAGGCAGTGCGGGCCCTGGTGGGCCGGACCGGCATGCCGGCGTCGACCCCCCGCTCGCATACGACGGCCGACGCACTGCTGCAGGACATCACGTCGTGTCGTGCCCGGGGCTATGCCCTCGACGAGGGCGAGCAGGAAATCGGCGTGCGCTGCTTCGCCGTCCCGGTGCCCGACGCCCCGTCGCTGACGGCCATCTCGATCTCCGGCCCCGCGGCCCGGGTCACGTTGAAGTCGGCGGCAACGGTCACCCCGCTGCTGAAGCGGGTGGCTCGTGAGATCGCCTCGGAGTTCGACAAAGGTGCCGCCGGCTGAGCACTCGTCAACCCGCACCGATCGTGTTCGCCGCCTCAGTCGCGGCGTAAGACTCGGCACTGGCCGCAAAGGCCGAAACCAGCATTTCGTGCACCGCAGCGCCTTGGGCGCTGATGGACCGATACAGCTGCGCGTGCATCGTGAATTGAGCTGCGACGATCGCCGACACCTCGTCGGCGGCCGCCGGAACCACCCCGGCGGTCGGGCCGGCAGCGGCCGCGCGCTGGGAATCCATCGACGCGCCGATCGCACCAAGTTGCGATGCCGCACCGGCCAGTGCCGCCGGCTGGACGTTGACGAATGACATACTTTGTCCCCCTTAGCTTTTAGGTGAGAACGGTGGACGGCGCCGCGCCGGCGACGGCGTGACGCATCGCAACCACCCTCAGCCGCCGACGCACCAGCCGCGCCGCGGCCAGTACCAGGTCGGCCAGGAAGTCGCGACGACGGTCCGAACGGCCGGTCCACTGCGGCGCTTCACCACGGTCGATCGCGGCCTCGGCTTCTTCGACGATGCGCGCCATGGTGGTCACGGTGTGAGCCGGGTATGCCCCGACGCTGGTTTCCGCGGAAAGCATCACCGCGTCGGCGCCGTCGAGAACCGCATTGGCCACATCGGAGACCTCCGCCCGGGTCGGCCGCCGATCGGAGACCATCGAGTCGAGCATGTGCGTGGCCACGATCACCGGCTTGGCGGCATCGCGACACAACCGGATGACCCGCTTTTGCACCAACGGTATTTGCTCTAGTGGCATCTCGACGCCGAGGTCGCCGCGGGCCACCATCAAGCCGTCGAAGGCGTCGACGATCGCCGGCAGGCACCTGACTGCCTCCGGTTTTTCCAATTTGGCGATCACGGGCACCCGCCGGCCGACCTCGCCCATCACGGCATGGGCCAGCCGCGCCTCCTCCGGCGCACGCACGAACGACATGGCGACCATGTCCACGCCCAGCTCCAGCGCGAACTTCAGATCGTCAATGTCTTTGTCGGACAAGGTCGGAGCGCTGACGGCGACACCGGGCAGGGAGATACCCTTGTTGTCGCTGACCGGTCCGCCATGGATCACCTCACACCCGATGTCGGCGCCATTGATCTCCACCACTGCCAGGTCGATTCGGCCGTCGTCGACGAGCAGCCGATCGCCGGTTCTGACATCCGATGCCAGACCACGGTAGGTCGTGGAGACTCGGTCGTGATCGCCGGGACAGGCGTCGGTGGTAATCGCGACTTTCTCCCCGGTGCTCCAGACCACCGGCCCACTGGCGAACCGGCCCAGCCTGATCTTCGGCCCCTGCAGGTCCGCCAGCACCTGCACCGCGCGGCGACGCTGACCCGCGATCTGGCGGACCAGGTCGTAGTACGCCGAATGTTCCGCATGCGTGCCATGGCTGAAATTCAAACGCGCGACGTCCATTCCGGCATCGACGAGTTCGGTCAGACGGGGCGCTGTGGCCGTCGCGGGCCCCAGCGTGCAGACGATCTTGGTGGTACGCATCCCAGGTTTCCTTTCCCTCAGCGCAGGACGGCTTGAGGTTGTTGAGGCGAATACGCGGTACCGCGTGGCGGTGTCACGCCAGCGGTACGGGCGAGCAGCTCGGTGGCGGCGTGGACCGTGCGAAGCGTCGGTGCGGTCGCTTTGGTCAGGTCGGCGAGCTCTACCACCGCGGTCACGATCGCGTCGAGTTCCAACGGCTTACCCGCTTCGAGGTCCTGCAGCATGGAGGTCTTGTGGTGGCCCACCTTCTCGGCGCCCCGCAACCGCGTCTCGATCGAGATATCCGGCGTGCTGCCCAATCTCGCGGCGATGTCCAGGGTTTCCTCCATCAGCGCGGTCACCACCCGCCGGGTGTTCGGGTCCTGGCACATCTGCACCATCGTCGATCTGGTCAACGCACTGAGCGGATTGAACGCCACGTTGCCCATCAGCTTTATCCAGATGTCGTTGCGCAGGTCCGGCTCCACAGGGCACTTCAGCGCACCGGCGACCATCGCATCGCTCAACGCCCTACACCGCGCGGAGATCTCGCCGGAGGGCTCGCCGATCGAAAAGCGGGTGCCTTCGAGGTGACGAACCACCCCGGGAGCCTCCAGAACGGTCGCCGGATACACCACGCAGCCAATCGCTCGCTCCGGAGACAGCACGGCGCTGGTGGCGCCGCCGGGATCGACGGCTTCGATCCGGTGCCCTTGATATGGACCCGGCAGTTGGTGGAAGTACCACCATGGAATGCCGTTCTGCGCGGCCACGATCGCGGTATCCGGACCGAGCAGGGGCTCGACCAGCGGACCGCAGGTCGGATAGCTGTGCGCTTTGAGCCCCAAGAAGACGTAGTCGACCGGGCCGACCTCGGCCGGCGAGTCCGTCGCAGCGGGATGCGCCACGAAGTCGCCGCGCGGGCTGCGCACCCGCACACCGTTTCGTTGGATGGCTCGCAGGTTGTCGTTTCTCGCGATCAGGTGAACGTCGGCGCCGCCACGGTAGAGCGAGGCGCCCCAATAAGCGCCGATAGCTCCGGCACCCACGACTGCAATTCTCATCAAGTCTCCTGTCGCTTCCCGCATGCAGTGAGTCGCCCAACGGTGTGGGCAGGAACGTCATTATTATTGCATACAGTATGCGATCTGGGTATGTTGTACCCATCGCGCTGCCGGTGCCGAAGCGCACCTTCCGGCCAATCCAGGGAAGAGAGATATGTCTGCTATCGGAGTGCCTCGCGAAATCGCCCCTGGCGAAAGCCGAGTCGCACTAGTGCCCGGCGTCGTCGGCCGCTTACGGGCCGCCGGCCACCACCTCGTCGTCGAAACCGGGGCCGGCGACGGCGCCTTGATTCGCGACGAGGACTACCGCAAAGCCGGTGCCGTCATCGGTGATCCCTGGTCGGCAGACGTCGTGGTCAAGGTCAATCCCCCGACCGACGCCGAGATCGGCCGGTTGAGGCAGGGCAGCCGACTGATCGGTTTCCTGGCACCGCGTACCCGGCCCGAGCTCGGCGAGCAACTACGACGGGCCGGCGTCACGGCCTTCGCCATGGAGGCAGTGCCCCGGATATCACGGGCCCAGACCATGGATGCCCTTTCCTCCCAGGCCAACGTCGCCGGATACCGGGCCGTGCTCTGCGCGGCGCAACACTCGACACGCTTTTTCCCGATGATGACGACGGCCGCCGGAACGGTAAAGCCCGCAACGGTTTTGGTGCTCGGAGTCGGAGTCGCCGGACTGCAGGCGCTGGCCACGGCCAAACGCCTGGGCGCGCGCACCACCGGGTTCGACGTGCGCCCCGAGGTCGCCGAGCAGGTGCGATCTCTGGGCGCCAGCTGGCTCGACCTCGGCGTCATGGCGGCCGGCGAGGGCGGGTACGCGCGCGCCCTGACGCCTGCCGAGCAAGACGAGCAGCAACGCCGATTGACCGACGCCATTCCCGGATTCGACGTGGTCATCACCACCGCTCTGGTCCCCGGCCGTCCCGCACCCCGACTGGTGACCGCCGACGCGGTGAGCCGGATGCGCAGCGGCAGCGTGGTCGTCGACCTCGCGGGCGAGGCGGGGGGCAACTGCGAACTCGCCGTGCCGGGAGAGACGGTGCGGCGCCACGACGTCACGATCACCGCGCCGCTGAACCTTCCGGCCAGCATGCCCGAGCACGCCAGTGAACTTTACGCACGCAACATTTCGGCGCTGCTGGAACACCTGCTCGACGGCGCGTCGACGCCCGATCTGTCCGACGAGATTCTCGGCGCGTGCTGTGTCACCAAGTCCAACGAACTGACGGAGATCCGATGACACTCGTGGCCAACCTCGCGATCATCACCCTGGCGGGCTTCGTCGGTTTCGCGGTGATCTCCAAAGTACCCAATACCCTGCACACCCCACTTATGTCCGGTACCAACGCCATTCACGGCATCGTCCTGCTTGCCGGTCTGGTGCTGCTGGGGCAGTCGGCCACCGACACATTCGACCGGCTGTTGCTGGTCGTCGCCATTGCCTTCGGTGCGATCAACGTGGTCGGCGGCTTCTTAGTCACCGACCGCATGCTCAGCATGTTCAAGAAGAAACCCAACGCCCAGCCCGGAAAGGTTGCGTCAGTTCGTGAATGAACTCATCGCGGTTGCATACATCGTCGCGTTCGCACTGTTCATCCTTGGCCTGACGGGCCTGACCGGACCGCGAACCGCGGCGCGCGGCAATGTGACTGCCGGCGTCGGTATGACGATCGCCATCGTGGCCACCCTGCTGACACCGGGCACCGGTAACTGGTTGTTGATCACGTTCGGGCTGGCCCTCGGATCGATCATCGGCGTTCCCGCCGCGAAACGGGTCAAGATGACCGCGATGCCGCAGATGGTGGCGCTGTTCAATGGCGTGGGCGGCGGCGCGGTGGCCCTGGTCTCCTGGGTGGAGTTTCGCGACACGCACGGCTACGCCGGGACGGCGGCCTACGTAACCATCGCGTCGCTGTTCGCCGCCATTGTTGGATCGCTTTCGTTCTGGGGATCGCTGATCGCGTTCGGAAAGCTACAAGAAGTGCTGCCCGGCAGGCCAATTGGACTGGGCCGTGCGCAGCAGCCACTCAATCTGGTGCTGCTGCTGGCCGCCATCGGCTGCGCGGGGGCCATCGGCTCGGGCTATCGAGCACCCCTGATGTTCGTCGGGATATTCGTCTTCGCGGCCGCGCTGGGCGTCATGGTGGTGCTGCCCATCGGCGGAGCCGATATGCCGGTGGTGATCTCACTGCTCAACGCGCTGACCGGACTCTCCGCGGCGGCAACCGGACTCGGGCTGGACAACACGGCGATGATCGTCGCGGGAATGATCGTCGGCGCGTCGGGAACCATCCTGACCAACCTGATGGCCAAGGCGATGAACCGCTCCATCCCCGCCATCGTCGCCGGTGGTTTCGGTGCCACCGGCGCCGAAGCCAGCGGCCACGGCGGATCCGCCGACCAATCGGTGCGGCAGACCAGCGCGGCCGACGCCGCATTGCAGATGGGCTATGCCAGCCAGGTGATCATCGTGCCCGGTTACGGGATGGCCGTCGCACAGGCCCAGCATGCGGTGCGTGAGATGGCCGGCCTGCTGGAGGGACGCGGTGTGCAGGTTCGACATGCGATCCATCCGGTGGCCGGCCGCATGCCCGGACACATGAACGTGTTGCTCGCCGAGGCCGACGTGCCCTACGAGCAGCTCAAAGAAATGGACGACATCAACGGCGAATTCCCCCGTACCGATGTGGCCCTGGTAATCGGCGCGAACGACGTGACAAATCCTGCGGCACGGTCGAATCCAGCCTCACCGATCTACGGCATGCCCATCCTGGACGTGGATCAGGCCAAGTCCGTCATCGTGCTCAAGCGCTCCATGAATCCCGGCTTCGCCGGCATCGAGAACGAGCTGTATTTCAACCAGAAAACCTCAATGTTGTTCGGCGATGCGAAGGCATCCGTCGACGAAATCACCCAGGAACTCAAGGTTTTGTGACGACACGGCCGCATGGCCCAGACTTGACCGCCACATCAGCGGGGCGGCAGGAGAAGCGCCGAGGATCGGCGGTAAGAAAGGAATCGAGTCCATGTCCAAAGTGGTGTGTGTGCTTTACGACGACCCGGTAACGGGGTATCCCACCGAGTTCCCGCGCGACGGCCTGCCGAACTTGGACCGTTACCCGGACGGGCAGACGCTGCCGACACCGTCGGCCATTGATTTCACCCCGGGCGCGCTGCTGGGCAGCGTCTCCGGCGAACTCGGACTACGCAAATACCTCGAGAGCCTCGGTCACGAGCTGGTGGTGACCTCGGACAAAGAAGGGCCGAACTCGGAGTTCGACCGCCACCTTGCCGACGCCGAAGTGGTTATCTCACAGCCATTTTGGCCGGCATATTTGACCGCCGAGCGGATCGCGCGCGCCCGGAAACTCAAGTTGGCGGTCACCGCCGGCATCGGCTCGGACCACTACGACCTGGATGCGGCGATCGATCATGGCATCACGGTCGCGGAGGTCACCTTCTGCAACAGCATCAGCGTCGCCGAGCACGTCGTGATGATGATTCTGTCGCAGGTCCGCAACTACCTGCCCTCGCATCAATGGGTCCTCGACGGCGGGTGGAACATCGCCGACTGCGTGCAGCGGTCCTACGACCTGGAGGGCATGCACGTCGGCACGGTCGCTGCCGGCCGCATCGGTCTGGCCGTGCTGCGCCGACTCGCGCCGTTCGACGTGCACCTGCATTACACGGACAAGCACCGGCTGCCGGCAGAGGTGGAAAAGGAACTGAACCTGACCTTCCACCCCAGCGTGCAGGACATGGTGCCGAACCTCGACGTCGTCACGATCAACGCGCCCCTGCATCCCGAGACCCGGGGACTGTTCGACGACAAGCTGCTGGGAACGATGAAACGTGGTGCCTACCTGATCAATACGGCGCGAGCGCTGATCTGTGACCAGGACGCCATCGTGCGGGCGCTGAAGAGCGGTCAACTGGCGGGCTACGCCGGCGACGTGTGGTACCCACAACCGGCACCGGCCGACCACCCGTGGCGCAGCATGCCCTACCAGGGCATGACACCGCATATCTCGGGTTCCACACTGTCGGCGCAGGCCCGATATGCGGCCGGCACCAGAGAAATCCTGGAGTGCTACTTCGGCGGCAAGCCGATCCGCGACGAGTACCTGATCGTCGACGGGGGTGCGCTGGCCGGTGTCGGCGCACGGTCGTACACCGCGACTGCGAAGTCGGGCGCGGCCTAGCGAAGGCAGCAGGCGCCGCCTGGCCGGCGGCGCTGGGCACGGGGTTGGTGAGCAGATCGATTGCTCGCCAACCCCGTTGCCGTTGTGCGACCACGGCGCCCACCCCGCTGCCCCGACGCCGAGCCGCCTCGGTATCGTGTATGCAATCTTGTGAGCGCCAGCACCTGGGCTTGGAATATGCTGCGTACTTCACAGGGTCGAATGCGCGAACTGCGGCCTTGTGGATTGTATGCTGTGTACGAAATCGTCACGACGATAACTATCGGTTGACCAGGATGGGAGCGGGAACTCCATGGCCAGCAACGGCGTAGCCAGCAAAGCTGGGTCGCGGATGAAGCTAGAACGTCCCGCCCCGCTGCGCGAGGCAGCCTACGAGGCGTTGATGGAGCTGATCATCACCCGCGAGCTGCGCCCCGGCCAACATCTGGTCGAGAACGAATTAGCCGCCCAACTCGGAGTGAGCCGCCAGCCGATTCGCGAGGCATTACAGCGCTTGCAAAGCGAGGGGTGGGTCGATCTTCGTCCCGCGTTGGGCGCATTTGTGCACGTGCCAACCGACGCCGAAGCCGACGAGTTGTTGGGTGTGCGCACCCTACTCGAGGCCGAGTCGGCCCGGTTAGCGGCCCGCGCTGCCAAACCTCCACAGGTGGAACATCTCTGGGACCTGCACCGAAGCGGCGAGAAAGCACTCGCCGGCGGCGACAAGGAAGGTCTTGTCACCGCCAACGATGCCTTCCACTCCTATATCGTTGCCATGTCGGCCAATAGCGTGCTGGCCAACCTCATCGGCCAGGTCGGCCGTCGGGTGCGTTGGTACTACCAACCCATCGCTCTAGCCCGAGGCAAAGATGCCTGGGATGAGCACGCCGAGCTGATCGAGGCTATCGCCGGACGTAGCGGCAAGCGTGCCGGAGACCTGATGCGCCGCCACACCGAGCGGACCCGCGAGATTTACCATCAGCGACGTCAAGAGGCGGCCGACGGCGCCGAGGGCGTGGCCTGACCCACCACCCGGGAAACCGTCAGATCCGTTGTCCGGCGTCCTGGCTGGCGCAACAGCGCCGCGGTGGCGGCCGAGAGTAACGCGCTCGCCGCGGCCACCCAGTAGGCACCGGTGTAGCCCCACGCGTCAATCACACTGGCGCCCACTCCAATTCCCATGATGGAGCCGACCAGCTTGGCACTGTAGACGATGCCGTAGTTGCTCGCGTTGTTGTTCTCGCCGAAGTAGTCGGTGGTCAACGTCGCGAACAGCGGGTAGAAGGCACCACCGCCGAAGCCGACCAGGACGGCAAAGAAGATGAAGGCGATTTCGTTTTTGGCAAGCCCCGTGTAGAGCAGACCGATCAGCGCGACGACCGACACCAGCAACACAACCAGCAACGTCTGCTTACGGCCGATCCGGTCCGAGACGAATCCGGTCGCCGTGCGACCGACGCCGTTGATGATCGAAAGCGCCCCCGCCGAAGACGCCACGATCATCGCACCGAAGCCGAGGTGTTTGGCGAACGGAACCATGTAACTGATGCCGAACAGCGAGACACCGGTCGTGATCCCCAACGACAACCACATCAGCGGGAGCATGCCCGTTTTGACGGCTTCCATCGGGCCGTACTGACGAACGGCAGGCGGGTTCTTCCTGAGGCTTCTGGCGTTGGAGCTGGCCGCAGCGTGCTGCAGCGGGTCGACATCGGCCGGCCACCAGTTCTTCGGCGGATCTTGGAAATACGCGCCGCATACCGCGACAACCACCAGCATGAAAGCGCCTACCAGGTCGAGCACCCATACATAGGTGTTGGGATTGAGCGCATAACTGAAAATAAATATGAATGGCACTGCGCCGTAAGCGAACCCGCCGCAGACGAAGCCCGTTTTGGCGCCGCGCCGTTCGGGGTACCACTTGCCGACGATCGTGATGCCCGTCGAATACACCAACCCGACGCCGCAGCCGCCACACACGGCGAAGCCGAGGAAGGCCACGATCAGATTGCTGCTGTGTGCCACGGCGACGAACCCGACTGCCGACAGCACGGCTGCGGCCAACATCGTGGAGCGCGCGGAGGTGACGCCTTTCTCCCTGAGCCGGCCGGCGGGGTAGGCAACGGCGGCCTGAAACACCGCCCAGATCGAGAGCAGCCAGAAGGTCTGCGAAAGGGTCCAGCCATGAGCATGGCGCAAGGTGTCAGCGGCTGCGCCGTAGCCGTATTCGAAGACGCTGACCGCCATCATCGCGATCCACGGAAGCCAGACCATGGACGCTCGGGATCTGCCGAGCAGATCTCGATCGGTTTCGCCGATGCGGTAGACGCGACCGTTTGCATCGGTCACCTCGCGATATGTTGCGAGAGTTGAGGACATCGTTGACTCACTTTCGGAAGATGGGCAAGGAGGGACGGCTCGCGGCGGCGTGCGTCGCGAGCTGATGGCTGAGTTCTTCGTCGGGCCCGGTATCTGGCCCGTGCGGCTTATGGCGGTGCGCGGCCGATTCCCACGACCGGGTCCTTCTCAGCGCTACCCGCTCAGATCACTCCGGCACTCTTGAAGCGCTGCAACTGATCCGGCGAGTAGCCAAGATCCAGACAGATCTCCCGGGTGTGCTCACCCAGCAGCGGTGAGCGCACCACCTCGACGCGTGAGTCGGAAAGCCGCAGCGGACTGCCGACGGTCTTGAATGTTCCGCGCTCGGGATGCTCGACGGTGACGATCGCATCCAGCTCGGCCAGGGTCTGATCCTCGATCAGCTCCTTGGTGCTCAGCACCGGCCCGCAGGGAACATTGAGAGCATTGAGTGCCTCCATTGCCTCCCATTTGGTGTGCCGTTGGCTCCAGTCCTCGATCAGCGCGAAGACCTTGTCCAGCTTGGGAAGTCGATCTTCCGGCCGGACCCAGTCCGGATGATCGGCGAGGTCGGGTCGCCCGATCAGGCGTGCCAGTGGCGCCCATCCGGCAGGCTGGACGATGACGTAGATGTAATCGTTGGGTCCGCCCCCCTTGGTGCGGACGGCCCATCCTGGCTGGCCTCCCCCGGATGCATTGCCCGCCCGCGGTACCTCGTCACCGAAGCGTTCATTGGGGTATTCGTGCAGCGGCCCGTGGGCGAGCCGCTGTTGATCGCGCAGCTTCACCCGGCACAGGTTGAGCACCGCGGCCTGCATTGCCACCTCGACACGCTGCCCGCGGCCGGTGTTGGTGCGCTGAAACAATGCGGCCAGAATCGCGGCAACCAGGTGAATCCCGGTGCCCGAGTCGCCGATTTGCGCACCCGTAGCGGTCGGTGGGCCGTCCTCGAAACCCGTTGTGGCCATTGCCCCACCCATCGCCTGAGCGATGATTTCGTAGGCCTTGAAGTCGACGTACTTTCCCGGGCCGAACCCTTTGATCGAGGCATAGATCAACGCCGGGTTGATGTCGCGCAATCGCTCCCAACCGAAACCGAGCCGGTCGACCACACCGGGTCCGAAGTTCTCCACCAGGACGTCCGACCGTGCCACCAGCCGGCTGAAGATGTCCTTGCCGTCTTCGCTTTTCAGGTTCACGGTCACACTGCGCTTGTTGCAGTTCAGCATCGTGAAGTAGAGGCTGTCCACGTCGGGAAGGTCGCGTAACTGGCTACGGGTGACGTCCCCGCCGTTCGGCGTCTCGAGCTTGATGACGTCGGCGCCCAGCCAGGCGAGCATCTGCGTCGCCGAAGGACCGGACTGAACATGAGTCATGTCGAGCACCCGAATGCCGTCTAATGCCTTTCCCATGAGATCTCCTGAAATTGTGGTCGTGGGCCAAAGATTGAGTTGCCGGCATCGAGTGAATGAGCGCCTACCCGGCCTGCCGATACCCCGCACAACGAGGCGCTCCGCAGCAGTGAATTGGGCTGCAACGGTCGGACTGAGCTGAGCGCTGAGTGCAGATTGTATACGGTATACGACAAGTGTCACCAAATTCCGGCCGATTGTCCAGAGCGAGATCGCTTGTAAGCACTCCTACTTGAAGTCAATGGACGTCAGCGGCGGGAGTTGTTGTCGCAAAAACGTTTGCCGAATTGCGTTGCTTCAGGCATGTTCACGCCAACTGAGTCACTGCGCAGGGTTTGCTCGTCAACCCCTGGACAGACATGGTCCATCCGGGGTACAACCGTTGCATACTGTATGCAAAGGAGTTTGATATGTCCGGAGGAGACGGAATCGCGGTCCTGCAGATTCGAGCACACGGCTGCTCATACCGTATCGGCGAACGACCGCAAGACATCATGTCGCGCTCGAGAAGCTGGATGATCTGGCTGCCATGGCTCGCGATGGCCGGCATCAGCCTGCTGCAATTCGGGTACGGGGTAGCCGTCTTAGCCGTGCAGCAACCGGGCCAGCCCGTCGCTGCCAGCAGCTATTGGGTGCTGGCGTTATGGGTGGTCTTCCAGGCCGGGGCCGCCGCCGCTACCCCACCACTGCGGCGGCGCTTGAGGATTGGGCCGTCGACCGCCATGTTCATCGGCGGCCCTCTGGCAGCGATCGGTCCGCTGACACTTGCGTGGACCGATCATTTCGGGGCCGCCGTATTGGGCTATTCGGTGGTGTGCGGCAGCGGCGCGGGGATCGTCTATGCCACTTGCCTGTCCACGGTCGCGCGCTGGTATCCGGAGCAGCGCGGCACGAAAGTCTCACTGGTTTCAGGTGCGTTCGGTTGCGGCGCGGTCCCATTTGTCGTCTTGTTTGCCGTCGGCCTGCACCCCGGCAACGCCGGCGCCGTGTTCACCGTCGTCGGCCTTTGCGTTCTGATCATTGTGGCGATGTGCGGAGCCTTCTTTCACGACGCACCCGCCGACTGGTGGCCGGCCGGAATCGACCCGAGACGGTGGGCCTTCGACAAGCATATGAACCGCAGTCTATTAGGCAATGCTCCGGCAATTCGGCAGTATTCGCCTAGCGAGACCGCACGGACGTTCGCTTTCGTGCTGACCTACCTCATTGCGGTAGTGGCTTCGGCGGCGGCACTGCTGACCATCGTCTACATCCCGAGCATCGCCATCGCTCACGGCTTGCCGCTGGCGGCCGGTGCAGCAGCAGTCGGTGTGCTGGCTCTGGTCAACGGTAGTGGGCGCGCTATTGCCAGTCGCTGCTCGGACCGACTCGGCAGGCGTCAAACCTTAAGTCTGGCACTGGGAGTCGAGGGCTTCGCACTGTTGGGTCTGGCGTTCTCGGCGTCCGCAGCGTCCGCGGTGAGCCTCATCGTGTTCGCCGCGCTCAGTGGACTGGCGGGCGGAGCGTTCTATTCGTTGCTCATCAATCTGGTTGCCGACTACTTCGGAGAATGCAACGCTGTCGCCAACTTCGGGCTGGTGTACAGCGCGAAAATGTTCGGCGGTTTGATCGGAGTCGGTATGCCTGCGCTGTTGCTGTCCTCCGGGCGGCTGGGAATCGCCTTCGTCACAGGCGGATTGGTTTGTCTGTGCGCTGCGATCGCACCCCGGCGGCTGCAGCGTCCGGGTTATCCGGTGTGCCGTCTGCCGAACTGATCGAACCAAATACGAGATGGCCCCAGGGATGTGATCCCTGGGGCCATCCCCGCCGCGACCCGGCGATTTGGGGAGCGCTCAAGCGCACGGCGTATTTTTCCCTAGACGACTATCGCGCTGCGCCGCCACTGGGAGATGGTGTCGGTGTCGTAACCGAGTTCGGCCAGCACCTCGTCGGTGTGCTCGCCGAGCAACGGAGCGCCCTTGATCTCGGGCTTGAACGAGGAGAACTTGATCGGGCTGCCGACCGTCAGGTACGTGCCGCGACCCTTCTGCTCCACCTCGACGACACTGCCGCTCTTGCGGAGGTCGGGGTCAGCGGCCAGCTCCTTCATCGAGAACACCGGGGCACACGGGACTTCCCACTTGCGCAAGATGTCGACGGCCTCGTACTTGGTCTTGTCCGCCAGCCACTTTTCGATTTCGGCGAAGATTTCGAAGATCTTGTCCTGCCGGGCCAGTGCGGTGCTGTAGCCGGGGTCCTGCGCCCATTCCGGCCGACCGATGGCTTCTGCCGTCCGAACCCAGTTCTGCTCCTGGATCGTGAAATAGATGTAAGCGTTCGGGTCGGTCTCCCATCCCTTGCACTTGAGCACCCAGCCCGGCTGCCCGCCCCCACCGGCGTTGCCACCCCGCGGCACGGCGTCGCCGAAAGTGCCGTTGGGGTACTGGGGGTATTCCTCCAAGTAGCCCACCCGCTCGAGGCGCTGCTGGTCACGCAGTTTGACCCGGCACAGATTCAGCACGGAATCTTGCATCGAGGCCGACACCTTCTGGCCCTCGCCGGTCTTGTCCCGCGCGATCAGAGCGGTCAGGATGCCGATCAGCAGATGCATTCCGGTGTTGGAGTCGCCCAGCGCGGCACCGCTGACCGTCGGCGGGCCATCCCAGAATCCGGTAGTGGACGCGTTGCCGCCGGCGCACTGCGCGACGTTCTCGTAAACCTTGAGATCGCTCCACGAGGAGTCGTCATTGAATCCCTTGACTGATCCGAAAATCAGGCGGGGATTCCAGGTTTGCAACTTCTCCCAGGACAGGCCCATCCGGTCCATCGCGCCAGGTGCGAAGTTCTCCACCAGCACGTCGGCTTGGCGGATCAGCTTCTCCATCACCTCGAGCCCCTGCGGCGACTTGGTGTTGATGGCCAGGGAGCGCTTGTTGCTGTTAAGCATGGTGAAGTACAGCGCGTCGAGATCCGGGATGTCGCGCAATTGATTACGCGTCACATCACCGCCACTGGTGCGCTCCACCTTCAAGACATCGGCTCCAAACCAGGCCAGCATCTGCGTGCAAGCCGGACCCGCTTGAACGCCCGTGAAGTCGATGACCTTGATCCCAGACAGGGGCAGATTGGCCATTACATATTTCCTTTCTTTTCGGTACTTTCCGGTTGTCTTGTATCGGCGTCTTGCCGGTAGGCAGGTATCCCCCGCATTTTCAGCCCGCGTTGGTAATTCCTTTGGGGTTGAGGTGGGCGATGTTGCCGCTCTCGGTCCCGTCGGACGGATCGATCAGGCAATCGATCAACGCCGGCCGGCCGGAGGCCAGAGCTTCTCGCAACGCCGCGGCGACCTCCTCGGGCGTTTCGGCACGGTATCCGGTGCCACCAAAGGCCTTGATCATGAATTCGTGATGGGCCGTCAGTGCCGTCGGGGCGGGATCATCGGATCCTGAGGCCTCATCGCCGCGGTACACGCCGCCGTTGTTGAGGATGACGATGACGATGGGCAGCTTGTAGCGGCAGATCGTCTCCAATTCCATTCCGCTGAAACCGAATGCGCTGTCGCCTTCGATTGCCACCACGGGTTCGCCAGTCTCCACGGCAGCCGCGATCGCGTAACCCAGGCCAATGCCCATCACACCCCAGGTGCCGCTGTCCAGACGGCGGCGCGGTCGGTACATCCCGATGGTGTTGCGCGTCAGGTCCAGAGCGTTAGCACCTTCGTTGACCAGGCATACTCGCGAATTATCGTGCAGGACATCGCGTATGGCTTGCAGCGCACCCAGGAATTTCATCGGATGGGCGACGCGCGCGGCGGCGAGCCGGTCGGCCATCTTGGCGACGTTCTGCGCCGCCTTGGCCGACAGTTCGGCACGCCACTGGGGCGAGGTGCTGATTTGCCCGAGCTTGGATCGCTCCACCAAAGCCTGCATTACCGAACCGATGTCACCGACCAGAGGAGCGGCAATCGGTTGGTTGCTGTCCATCTCGCTGGCCTCGATATCGACCTGAATGAACTTCGCATCGGGATTCCACTGCGGCGCCTCCCCGTGCCCGAGCAGCCAATTCAATCGAGCACCGACCAGCAGCACGACGTCGGCGCGCCGCAGCGCCAGTGATCGCGCCGTCGCTGCCGACTGGGCGTGGTCGTCGGGAAGCAGACCTTTGGCCATGGACATCGGAAGGTATGGAATGCCCGTGGTTTCCACGAACTCCGTGATCTGCTCGTCGGCCTGCGCGTAAGCAGCGCCCTTACCCAGGACGATCAGTGGCCGCTGCGCGCCGGCAAGCAGTTCGACGGCCGCGTCCACCGATTCGAGATCGGGCAGTTGCCGCGGCGCCGGATCGACTACCCGCCATAGCGTCTCGGCAGCGGATTTACGGTCGACGACCTCGCCCAGCACCGCCGCCGGGATGTCCAGATAAACGCCGCCGGGACGCCCGGAGGCCGCGGTCCGAATCGCTCGCGCCACCCCACGCCCGATGTCCTCGGCGCGAGACACTCGGTAAGCCGCCTTCACAAAGGGCCTGGCCGCCGCCAGCTGGTCCATCTCCTCGTAATCGCCGCGCTGCAGATCGACGAGATGACGTTCACTAGACCCCGAAATCTGAACCATTGGAAAGCAATTGGTGGTGGCGTTGGCCAGCGCGACAAGTCCATTGAGGAATCCCGGCGCCGATACCGTCAAGCAGATTCCGGGTTTCTGGGTGAGGAAGCCGGCTGCCGCCGCGGCGTGACCGGCGGCACTCTCATGCCGAAAACCTATGTAGCGGATGCCCGATGCCTGTGCGGTACGCGCCAAGTCGGTAATGGGAATGCCGACGAGCCCGTAGATGGTGTCCACATCGTTGAGCCGAAGCGCGTCGACCACCAAATGAATTCCATCGGTCAGAGCCCCCACGTCGTTGGCATCGGGGTCTTCGGTGGTAGCCGGCGTCGTCACGAGCACCCTTTCCGGCAGCAACTGCCTTTGTCGTATGTCGTTAATGCTCTTCACTTTTCACGATCCTTCGCGGCACGTCCAAGACCTGGTAGCACTCAAGCGATAAGCGCGGGTTATCACGGTGTACCGCGGCGCGGAAGTATCCGACACTCGGCGCGATCACGCCACGAAGGATCCCCTGACCGATGCGCTTGCCACCGCGATCTGCGACTCCGGGTCGAATTCACCGCCCGGATCGCGGCCCGAGTAGGTAAAGTCCTCAGGGCCGAGGGGGGTTCCGACCGCGACGTTCAAGAACGCCCTTGCCGCCGACGAACCCGGCGCGCAACCATGAATCGCGATCGCAATCGGTGCCCGCTGCTCTGGATCCACCAGGCGCAATCCCCGCATTGCACCGGTCGCCGGCATGGCGCGAAACCAGGTGTGCGGCACGATACTTGCCCATGCGCCGGTGGCGACGTGAGCGTAGAGCGAGGCCATCGAGTCGGTCTCGATCTGCGGTTGCACCGTTGCGCCGACATCGGCGAATACGCTGTCGATGCAATGACGAAACCCGGCCTCCGGGGCGAGCAGCGCGAGGGGCAGCGTGGCCGCCTCCACCCAGGTAATGGCGCTCTCCGACGGCGCGAGCTGCTTTCCCGACACCATGAGCACACACTGCTCCTCATAGAGCGGAACAAGTTCCAGGTCGGAATGCTCCCGCAGATCGAAATGGGCGATCGCGGCGTCGAGCTCGAAAGAGCGAAGCTGGCGCACCAATTCCGCTGCGGGAAAGTGGGATCGAACCCGCACCCGGGCCAACGGATGAAGTGAACAGAAAGCCGCGATCGGCAGCGCCGTCGTCATCGATACGGTCGGTCCGACTCCCAGCCGCAATACCCCGGAAATGCCGGACCGCAACGCGGCCGCCTCCGCGACCAGCCCGTCATGCACCGCGAGAATTCTCTTGGCCCACACGACAAGCCGCTCCCCCTCCGCGGTGAGACCCTCGAAATTGCGGCCCCGGTTGATCAACGTGACGTTGAGCTCGCGCTCCAGCTTGGCGATGGACGCAGAGAGTGCGGGCTGGGAGACGAAGCAGGACTCGGCCGCTCGCGCAAAGTGTCGTTCGCGCGAAACCGCAACGAAGTATTCGAGTTGACGTAGCAGCATCAAGGCCTCCTTGCCTGCCAACCTCGCGGCAATCGCATCCCGTAGTCCCAACTGTATGCAGTATGCATTATTCAGTAGACTACTCGCCAGTAGGCGATCACCCACCGCCGACAGCGTCACAGGGAAGGACGAAAAGTGGACGGCACGAATACAGACCCCGATTGGATTGCTCAGATGGTGCTGAGCGCGAGTCCCGAGGCGATCGTGGTGTGCGACGCCGACGGGATCATCCGGCTGTGGAACAGCGGGGCGCACCGAATGTTCGGCTATTCGGCGCGGGATGCGATCGGGCAAAGCCTGGACATCATCATCCCGGAGAAGCTGCAAAAACGTCACTGGGACGGCTATCACAAAACGATGGCCACCGGTCAGACGCGCTATGGAGACAAGCTGCTGAGCGTGCCGGCGACGCACCAGGATGGACACCGGCTTTCCATCGAATTCAGTGTCGCCCTGTTGCAGCGGGACGGCCATACGGTGGGAATCTCGGCGATCATGCGTGAGGTCACCGAACGCCGCAACGACGAGCGCGCGCTGCGCGCCCGGCTGGCCGAACTGGAGGCGCGACTGGCCGAGCTGGAGCGCGCCGGCATCTGAGGTACCGCGGCCGGTGTCTGTTGCGACCCTCTACGGTGAAGCCATGACCGACGACATCCTGCTGATCTCCACCGACGAGCGGGTGCGCACCCTGACGCTGAACCGTCCACAATCCCGCAATGCACTGTCCTCGGCGCTGCGGGATCGGTTCTTCGCGGCGCTGACCGACGCCGAAACCGACGACGACGTCGACGTCGTCATCCTCACCGGGACCGATCCGGTGTTCTGCGCCGGGCTGGATCTCAAGGAACTGGGCGATTCGACGGCACTGCCCGACATCTCGCCGCGGTGGCCGTCGATGACCAAGCCGGTGATCGGCGCGATCAACGGGGCAGCGGTGACCGGCGGGCTGGAGCTCGTCCTGTACTGCGACATCGTGATCGCCTCAGAGCAGGCCCGCTTCGCCGACACGCACGCCCGGGTGGGACTGCTGCCCACCTGGGGACTGTCCGTGCGACTGCCCCAGAAAGTCGGCGTGAATCTGGCCCGGCGGATGAGCATGACCGGCGACTACCTGTCGGCCGCCGACGCGCTGCGGGCCGGGCTGGCCACCGAGGTGGTGCCGCACGACCAACTGCTGGGCACCGCGCGTCAGGTCGCCGCCTCGATCGTCGGCAACAACCAGGACGCCGTACGGGCATTGCTGGCCTCCTACCACCGCATCGACGAGGCACAGACCAGCGAGGGCCTGTGGCTGGAAGCCATGGCAGCCAGGGCATTTCGGACCACCGGTGACGACATCGCCGCCAATCGCGAGGCGGTGCTGCAACGCGGGCGGGCGCAGGTGCGCTAGCGGCAGCCGGCCATGTCCCGACAACCGGATCCTCGCCGCACCGCGGCGGCTCGCCGGCGCTCAACCGCCGACATCGTCGCGACCGTCCTGCTATTTGCCGGACAGCTGGTGGCGAGCAGTTCGATAGTGGTTGTCCCGGGCCTGCTGGGGTCGACGATGGCCGATTGCAATGGTCGCTGCGATAGCACCGAGCTGTCCCACGTCGTCCACAACACCTGGACCGGGGCGCTGATCATGGTGGCCGGGGTCGGTGTCGCGCTGCTGGTGGCGGCCTGCGGAACACTCGTTGCCGGTCTGCGCGGAACCTGGATGTGGAAGTGGCCCGCACTCGGGCTGACCATTGTCGTGGTGTGCTTTCTGATCAACATGGGCCTGTGGGTGAATGCTTTACCCACTGCGAGATAAATGACCGATGATCGCCAGCGGCGTCAATTGCCAATACGATCCCAAGATGCGCAATGTCGTCGACCTCACAATGCGAGCTCTTTGCGTCCTGACGCTGTTCATCGCATCCGTGATCGCATCCGGGCAGCACGCGACCGCGCAGCCGCCACCTCGTTTTCCCAATCTGGACGGATTCACCCCGGTGCCGGCGGACGGTTATGTCACGACGGCGCTGCCGGGCAACGCGCCGCGGATAAGTTTCTCAACGCCGAATTCGGTGGCGTGCGACTTTTATGGCGGACCGGCGCCCGCGCCGCCGCAGTCGCAAGATATTCGGTGCAATGGCGAAGTGCCGGGAATAGACGACATCACATTTCCCGGCGGTGGCCATCCGAGGCCGGGGGACTGCGTGGAGGGCGCGGTGAACTTCAAGGGACCCGGCTACGAGTTGAGCCGGATGACCTACGGCGGATGCGGCGGCAACCCGGCCGCCTTGCCCTATGCCGGTAAGCCGTTGGCCGCCGGGCAGAAATTGTCGTACCTCAACGTCACCTGCGCGGTGAGTGCCGACAACGTCATCGCCTGTCTGGACACCACCAACGGAGACCACGGATTCGTGCTGCAGTCGGTGGGAAGCTGGGCGTTCTAGCCCGGCCTAGCCAAGCGCCGCGCGCAGCGAGGCCACCACTTCGTCGATCGACCCGGTGGTCGAATATCCGGCGGCCAGCCGGTGGCCACCGCCACCGAAGACCGACGCCACCGCTGCCAGGTCGACATCGGCCTTGGCCCGCATCGACACCGACCACTGTTGCGGGTCAACCTCTTTGAACACCGCGGCGACCTCGGCCTGCTGCGTGGTGCGCACGATGTCGACGATGCTCTCGACTTCCTCCGGACGTGAGGTGGTCCAGTCCTCGTTGCCGACGACCGCATACACCAGTCCGCGCCCCTGCACCGCGTCCGGCACCAGTTGTGCCGACCCGAGCACCCGCGACAGCAGCGGCAGCCACACGAACGGGTGGGTGTCCATCAGCGTGCGGCTGATCTTGGCGTTGTCCACACCGAGCTCGACCAGCCGGGCGGCCAGCCGGAACGCTCGGGCACTGGCCCAGCGGAACGAGCCGGTGTCGGTGGTCAGCCCGGCATAGATGCAGTGCGCGACGTCTCGGTCGATCGGCTTGCCCCAGGCGTCGAGCAGTTCGGCCACCAACAGCGTCGTCGAATCCGCGGACGGGTCAACGTAATTCGCGGTACCGAACATCTCGTTGGAGGCGTGGTGGTCGATCACCAGCAGCGGTTGGTCCGGGCCGAACGCGTCGCCGAGCGCGCCCAGCCTCTTGCGGCTCGGAACATCCACCGTCACAACCAAATCGACGTCCCGGCGCATCGCGTCGGGGCTCACCAGCAGCTGGCACCCGGGCAGCGAACGCAACGACTCCGGCAGTGTGGCCGGTGCGGCGAAGCTGACCTCGACGTCTTTGTCGGTCCGGTCGAGCACAGTGGCCAGCGCCAAGCCCGCGCCGATGGTGTCGGCGTCGGGATGGACATGGCAGATCACCCCGATTGTCGTTGCCGCCGAAAGCAACTCGGCGGCACCGACCGCGTCCAGGCGCACCCCCGCGATCGGGGGGCGGGCCAGCTCAGTCTTGGGGTCGATGGTCGTCACCGCGGTCCTCAGCGTCCGCCGCTCCCGTGGCGATGTCGCGGTAGGGATCGGCCTCCCCCGCCGGCTTGGCCCCCACCCGAACCCGCGCTACGTCGGCGTCGGCCGCACGGGCGCGCGCCAACAGCTCGTCCATCCGCGCCACGGTGTCCGTCGTCGTGTCCCGGGTGAACGTCAGCGTGGGAGTGAACCGCACACCAGTGCCCGCGCCGACCATGGTGCGCAACGTGCCCTTGGCCCGGTCCAGCGCGGCAGCCGCGCCCTCGTAGTCGGGCTCGTCGTCCAGCGTGGGTCCCATCACGGTGTAGAACACCGTCGCGTCGTGCAGGTCGGCGGTCACCTTGGTGTCAACGATGGTCACCCCGTCGAGCCTGGGATCCTTGATCTCGAATTCGATCGCCGAGGCGACGATGGTGTTGATCCTCTTGGCCAGCCGGCGCGCCCGTGCCGGGTCTGCCATCAGGCGCGTTCCTTCTCGACGAGCTCGAAGGACTCGATGATGTCGCCTTCCTTGATATCGGAATAGGTCAGCGTCATACCGCATTCGAAGCCGTCGCGAACCTCGGTGACGTCGTCCTTCTCGCGACGCAGCGAGGAGATCGTCAGGTTGTCGGCGACCACAATGTTGTCGCGCAACAACCGGGCCTTGGCGTTGCGCCGCACGACGCCGGAGGTGATCAGGCAGCCGGCGATGACACCGACCTTGGAGGACCGGAAGATCGCGCGGATCTCGGCACGGCCCAGCTGGTTCTCCTCGTAGATCGGCTTGAGCATGCCGCGCAGGGCCTTCTCGATCTCGTCGATGGCCTGGTAGATCACCGAGTAGTAGCGGATGTCCACGCCTTCACGGTTGGCCAACTCGGTCGCCTTGCCCTCGGCACGCACGTTGAAGCCGATGATCACCGCGTCCGAGGCCGACGCCAGGTTGACGTTGGTCTCGGTGATGCCACCGACGCCGCGGTCGATGACGCGCAGTTCCACCTCGTCGTCGATCTCGATTCCCATCAGGGCCTCTTCGAGGGCCTCGACGGTACCGGCGTTGTCGCCCTTGAGGATCAGGTTCAGCTGGCTGGTTTCCTTCAGCGCCGAGTCCAGGTCCTCCAGGCTGATCCGCTTGCGCGAACGTGCCGCCAGCGCGTTGCGCTTGCGGGCGCTGCGCCGGTCGGCGATCTGGCGGGCGATGCGGTCCTCGTCGACGACCAGCAGGTTGTCACCGGCGCCGGGCACCGACGTGAAACCGATGACCTGCACCGGCCGCGACGGCAGCGCCTCGTGGACGTCCTCGCCGTGCTCGTCGACCATCCGCCGAACCCGGCCGTAGGCGTCGCCGGCGACGATCGAGTCACCGACGCGCAGCGTGCCGCGCTGGATCAGCACGGTGGCCACCGGTCCGCGGCCGCGGTCCAGGTGCGCTTCGATCGCCACACCCTGGGCCTCCATGTCGGGGTTGGCCCGCAGGTCCAGGGCGGCATCGGCGGTCAGCAGCACCGCCTCCTCGAGGGCCTCGATGTTGGTGCCCTGCTTGGCTGAGATGTCGACGAACATCGTGTCGCCACCGAAATCCTCTGCCACCAAACCGTATTCGGTGAGCTGGCCGCGGATCTTGGCCGGATCGGCGCCTTCCTTGTCAATCTTGTTGACCGCCACCACGATTGGCACGTCGGCCGCCTGCGCGTGGTTGATCGCCTCGACCGTCTGCGGCATCACGCCGTCGTCGGCGGCGACCACCAGGATCGCGATGTCGGTGGCCTTGGCACCACGGGCACGCATGGCGGTGAACGCCTCGTGACCCGGGGTGTCGATGAAGGTGATCAGCCGCTCGGTGCCCTCGAAGTCGACCCCGACCTGGTAGGCGCCGATGTGCTGGGTGATGCCACCGGCCTCGCCCTCGCGGACGCTGGCGTTTCGAATGGTGTCCAGCAGTCGGGTTTTACCGTGGTCGACGTGACCCATGACGGTCACCACCGGCGGACGGGTCTGCAGATCGTCCTCGCCGCCCTCGTCCTCGCCGTAGGTGAGGTCGAACGATTCCAGCAGCTCACGGTCTTCGTCCTCGGGACTGACGACCTGGACGACGTAGTTCATCTCGCTGCCGAGCAGCTCGAGCGTCTCGTCGCCGACCGACTGGGTCGCGGTCACCATCTCGCCGAGATTGAACAGCGCCTGCACCAGCGAAGCCGGGTTGGCGTTGATCTTGTCGGCGAAGTCGCTCAGCGACGCGCCACGGGCCAGCCGGATGGTCTCGCCGTTACCGTGCGGCAACCGCACCCCACCGACGACCGGGGCCTGCATGTTCTCGTACTCGGCGCGTTTCGCCCGCTTCGACTTACGACCACGCCGGGGCGCGCCACCGGGGCGACCGAACGCACCGGCCGCACCGCCACGCTGGCCGGGACGGCCACCGCCGCCGCCAGGACCGCCGCCGCCGCCGGGACGACCGTGGAAGCCACCGCCGCCGCCGGGCGCGGCACCGACGCCGCCACCGCCGCCGCGGTAGTTACCGCCACCGCCACCGCCACCGGGGCCACCGGGCCGACCGCCGCCACCGGGACGGGCACCGCCACCCGGACGCGCGCCGCGGAATCCGCCGCCGCCGCTGCTACCACCGGGACGCGGCGGCATGCTGCCGGGCGAGGCGCCGCCCGGCCGCGGCGCGCCGGGCCGGGGCGCACCAGGGCGCGGCGCCTGCGGACGCGGAATGGGCCGGTCGACGGGCTGCGCCGACGAGAAGGGGTTGTTGCCGACGCGCGGCGTACGCGCCGCCGGCTTCGGCATCGGACCCGGTCGCGGGCCGGGAGTCGCACCGGGCGACGGCGGCTGCTGGGCGGGCGCCTGACCACCGGGCGACGGCGGTTTCGGCTGCCCGGGCGACGGGGCCGCGGGACGCGCGGGTGACGGCGCGGGCCGTCGGGGCGCGGGCGTCGGCG
>NZ_JBGGKR010000020.1:0-104820 GCF_041287235.1 Mycobacterium sp. pR1184
AGACCACGATGGACCCGACCGTGCGGGTGCTGCGCCAGATCACCCTCGACGACGCCGCCGCGGCCGACGAGCTGTTTTCCATCCTGATGGGCGAGGACGTCGACGCACGCCGCAGCTTCATCACCCGCAACGCCAAAGACGTTCGCTTCCTAGACGTTTAACCCACGTTCATCGGTGACCGACCAACGAGGAATACATGACTGACACCACGCTGCCGCCGGGGGACGACTCCCTGGACCGGATCGAACCGGTCGACATTCAGCAGGAGATGCAGCGCAGCTACATCGACTACGCGATGAGCGTGATCGTCGGCCGCGCGCTGCCCGAGGTGCGCGACGGCCTCAAGCCGGTGCACCGCCGGGTGCTCTACGCGATGTACGACTCGGGCTTCCGCCCCGACCGCGGCCACGCGAAGTCGGCGCGGTCGGTGGCCGAGACGATGGGCAACTACCACCCCCACGGCGACTCGTCGATCTACGACACCCTGGTGCGGATGGCGCAGCCGTGGTCGCTGCGCTACCCGCTGGTCGACGGCCAGGGCAACTTCGGCTCGCCAGGCAACGACCCGCCGGCCGCCATGCGGTACACCGAGGCGCGCCTGACTCCCCTGGCGATGGAAATGTTGCGCGAAATCGACGAGGAGACAGTCGATTTCATCCCCAACTACGACGGCCGGGTGCAGGAGCCAACCGTCCTGCCCAGCCGGTTCCCCAACCTGCTGGCCAACGGGTCGGGCGGCATCGCGGTCGGCATGGCGACCAACATCCCGCCGCACAACCTGCGCGAGTTGGCCGAAGCCGTCTACTGGTGCCTGGACAACCACGAGGCCGACGAAGAGGCGACCCTCACCGCGGTCTGCGAGCGGGTCAAGGGCCCGGACTTCCCGACCCACGGTCTGATCGTCGGATCCCAAGGCATCCACGACGCCTACACCACCGGCCGCGGGTCGATCCGGATGCGCGGAGTCGTTGAGGTGGAAGAGGATTCACGCGGCCGCACCTCGCTGGTGATCACCGAGCTGCCGTATCAGGTCAACCACGACAACTTCATCACCTCGATCGCCGAGCAGGTCCGCGACGGCAAGCTGGCCGGCATCTCCAACATCGAGGATCAGTCCAGTGACCGCGTCGGCCTGCGCATCGTCGTCGAAATCAAGCGCGACGCCGTGGCCAAGGTGGTGCTGAACAACCTGTACAAGCACACCCAGCTGCAGACCAGCTTCGGCGCAAACATGTTGTCGATCGTCGACGGAGTGCCGCGCACGCTGCGGCTCGACCAGATGATCCGCTACTACGTCGCCCACCAACTCGACGTCATCATCCGGCGCACCACCTACCGGCTGCGCAAGGCCAACGAACGCGCGCACATCTTGCGCGGTTTGGTCAAAGCCCTCGACGCACTGGACGAAGTCATCGCGCTGATCCGTGCGTCGGAGACCGTCGACATCGCGCGGGCCGGCCTGATCGAGCTGCTGGACATCGACGAGATCCAGGCCCAGGCGATCCTCGACATGCAGCTGCGGCGCCTGGCCGCCCTGGAGCGCCAGCGGATCGTCGACGACTTGGCCAAGATCGAGGCCGAGATCGCCGACCTGGAGGACATCCTGGCCAAGCCGGAGCGCCAGCGCGGCATCGTGCGCGACGAGCTTGCCGAGATCGTCGAGAAGCACGGCGACGACCGTCGCACCCGGATCGTGGCGGCCGACGGCGATGTCAACGACGAGGACCTGATCGCCCGCGAGGACGTCGTCGTCACGATCACCGAGACCGGCTACGCCAAGCGCACCAAGACCGACCTGTACCGCAGCCAGAAGCGCGGCGGGAAGGGTGTGCAGGGTGCCGGGCTCAAGCAGGACGACATCGTCGCGCACTTCTTCGTGTCCTCGACGCACGACTGGATCCTGTTCTTCACCACACAGGGGCGGGTGTACCGGGCCAAGGCCTACGAGCTGCCCGAGGCGTCGCGGACCGCGCGCGGTCAACACGTCGCCAACCTGCTGGCCTTCCAGCCCGAGGAGCGCATCGCGCAGGTCATCCAGATCCGCAGCTACGAAGATGCGCCGTACTTGGTGCTGGCCACCCGCAACGGATTGGTCAAGAAGTCCAAGCTGACCGACTTCGACTCCAACCGCTCCGGTGGCATCGTCGCCGTCAACCTGCGCGACGGCGATGAGTTGGTCGGCGCCGTGCTTTGCTCGGCGGAGGAAGATCTGCTGCTGGTCTCGGCGCTGGGTCAATCGATCCGCTTCTCGGCCACCGACGAGGCGCTGCGGCCGATGGGCCGCGCCACCTCCGGTGTGCAGGGCATGCGCTTCAACGAGGACGACTATCTGTTGTCGCTCAACGTGATTCGCGAGGACACCTATCTGCTGGTCGCCACCTCCGGGGGTTACGCCAAGCGCACCGCGATCGAGGAGTACCCGGTGCAGGGCCGCGGCGGCAAGGGAGTCCTCACGGTCCAGTACGACGTCCGGCGTGGCAGGCTGGTGGGGGCGTTGATCGTCGATGACGACAGCGAGTTGTACGCGATCACTTCGGGCGGCGGTGTCATCCGCACCACGGCGCGTCAGGTTCGCAAGGCCGGACGCCAGACCAAGGGCGTGCGGTTGATGAACCTGGGTGAGGACAACACCCTGCTGGCCATCGCCCGCAACGCCGAGGAAAGCGCGGAGGACGACATCGAGGAAGTCGGCGGCGCCGGGGAGTCGGAGAGCTAGTTCGGGTCGGCAGTCGCCCGCCGAAGGACTGCCGCCGGGCACGGGCAATTAGACTCAGCCCGACCAGAGACAATGCGGGGGCCACCGACCGGGCGGCCCAGGCAGCAGAGGTAAGGAGTCGGGGTGACCTCACCGAGCGAGCCGGGTGCCCCCAAGAAGGGTGACAGCCAGAACGGGGACGTATCGGGCGAGCGTGCCGGTGCGCACCCGCGCGGGACGGCCGGCCAGGCGGGTCGCGCCCAGGAGGGCGGGGAAACCCCGCCGTGGCAGCGCGGAGCGGCCCGGGCCGCCAATCCCGGGAATCGTCCGGGCGAACCGTCGACGGAGTCGCGGCCGCAGGGCCCGCCCGCGGGTGTCGACGCCCGCGTGAACCGCTTCATCTCCGGCGGCAACGCCGCAGGGCAAGCCCCGTCGCGGCGGGACGACTTCGACGCACCGAACCGTGGTGACGGCCCGGCCCACGAGGCTTATGCCAGCGAATTGCCGGACCTGTCCGGCGGGATTCCGCGCGGTTCGCAGCGCAGCACGCCGGAGCGCAGCTCGGAGCCGTCGCAGCCGGCCGGCTCGGGGCGCTCGACGAGTACGGAGTCGCGCGAGAATCGGGACAGCCTGATTCAGGTGTCGCGGCGACGCGGGGGCCCGGTCCGGGCCAGCATGCAGATCCGCCGGATCGATCCGTGGAGCACCTTGAAGGTGTCTCTGATGCTTTCGGTGGCGCTGTTCTTCGTGTGGATGATCGCCGTCGCGTTCCTTTACCTTGTGCTCGGCGGCATGGGTGTGTGGGCCAAGCTCAACAGCAACGTCGGTGACTTGCTGAACAACACCAGCGGCAGCAGCGGCGAACTCGTGTCGAGCGGGACGATCTTCGGCGGCGCTGTGCTGATCGGCTTGGTCAACATCGTGTTGTTGACGGCGATGGCCACGATCGGGGCGTTCGTCTACAACCTGACGACCGATCTGATCGGGGGCGTCGAAGTGACGTTGGCAGACCGGGATTAGTGCGGGTTTTGGGGTGGGGCGACGATTGCGGTAATCTCGTCGCTCGGCCGTACGCGTGTACGGGCCTATAGCTCAGGCGGTTAGAGCGCTTCGCTGATAACGAAGAGGTCGGAGGTTCGAGTCCTCCTAGGCCCACAACCATGTGCCCGTCAAGACGTTGTGTGAGACTTGCATTGCCGTTGGCGCTGATTGCCTTGGTGTCGGCGGCAGTGTGGTCGCGCCGCGGGGTCGAGGTCTGGCACGTGGCAGTTGATCCCACACCTATTGGCGAGGGGCCTTAGCTCAGTTGGTAGAGCACTGCCTTTGCAAGGCAGGTGTCAGGGGTTCGATTCCCCTAGGCTCCACAAATTCAAATTGTGTTCGCCCGGTGGTCGTATTCTCGTCGGTGCCAGAAATTGAAAAGGCGCTCGGTTGTTGCGGGACCATCTTGGTCCGGTGCGCGGGGTGGAACTCAGTAGTTCGAATGTGGCGCCGAATTGCCGACTCCCCCATGCATGTTCGCCGCCTGTCCGGGTGGATCGCAGAGCTTCGCGTCGTTTGCTCTGACTACCTAAACTCCTTCGCCAGGCGAGGCGACAGCCGGGACTATTAGCTGTATCGTGCGGCTCATGATGAAATCAGCGCGCGTCGCCGGAACCGCGGCGCTGGGAGCGGCACTAACAGTCAGCGGAATTGGAATTGGCATCGCAATGGCTCCGCCCGCGTCGGCGGGCTGTCAGGGCACCCTCATCCCGGGCGAGTCTTACTGCGATAAGCCGGTAGGTCCGAACGGGATCTTCGAGCGGTGCCATCAGGCCCCCAGTTACCCGGTCTTCGGCGGTCGGGGCGTGATCGAGGACGTAACCCCGCCGCCCGAGTGCTACCCGGTCGACCCGGCTCAGCCGGTGCCGCTGGGGCAGCCGCCGACCCACATCGACGACTAAGGATCTAAGTCACCTGGTGCGATTCGCAGGCGATCCCGTCGTTGTCCCGGTTTAGTCACTGGCCACAGCCGGGATCGCCACGCGGACCGAAATCCGCTAACTCGGATGGCCCGAATTCTTTGGGCGCACAGGCGATTCAACACCAAGCGGCACCGCACCGATAGCACGGTGCCGCCCGGAGTCGGCAAGGCTGTTGCTAGGCCGCGACCCCCGTATTAGCCCCCGTGGTGCCCGCGACCGTGGAACCGCATCCGGCAACGGCCAGGGCGGCGACAGACAGTACTGCGGCGACCACAATCTTGGTGCGAAGACGAGACATAATTGACAGCTCCGTTCATATCGGCCCCCTGTGCGAAACGGTAAATCTGACAACGGTGGTTAGCCAGACAGCCCGTCGCAACGGATGGCGAACGGAGACAGTGCAATTGGTGAATATTGGCCCTTACGGTCAGACCGCGTTACGGGCGTGGCTGCACGTCCACACTCGGCGGCCGCGGCGACGGCTCGGGATTCTCGCGGCGGGTTGAGCGCCGGACGATGCTGAATGCGGCCGCGCCACCGGCCAGCACCACGACCGCGACGCCCGCGATCAGCAACGGCCGCTTGCCCCGCCGGCGTTGGGATTTGCGTGCGTCCTGCAGTGCCTGCGGCAGGTTCGAAACCACCTCCTGCGCGGCGGCCAGTTCCTGGGCGAGGGATTCCTGCGCCGCGGCGATGTCGCGAGCCAGCTGGCCCTCGCGGTAGCGGCGGTGCAGCTCCGATGCCGCCGACTGCACGGAGTGGGCCCCCACACCAATGGCACCGCGCGCGACGTCCACCGGTCCTATCGCCGAATAAGCCAGGCCCCGGGACAGTCGCTGCCTAGGGGTCAGCTGGGATTCCGCCTTCGCGTTCATCTGCCGCCTTTCCGTGCCGGGTCGTGGAACCTACAGACTGCCACCATGAGAACACCGGCGCTCCTATTGCCGCGTGCCGGCAGGATTTTCGGCCACCGGCTTGCGTCGAGCGACACCCGGTGCGGGCGGGTCTGCGAGGAGTGGCAGACTTTGGTGTCGTGACCAACAGCCCGAATCAGACTGCCACTGCCACACTGCACACCAACCGCGGCGACATCAAGATCGCCCTGTTTGGAAACCACGCCCCCAAGACCGTCGCCAACTTCGTCGGCCTGGCGCAGGGCACCAAGGAGTACTCGACCCAAAACGCGTCGGGCAGTCCTTCCGGTCCGTTCTACGATGGCGCGGTCTTTCACAGAGTGATCCAGGGCTTCATGATCCAGGGTGGCGATCCGACCGGTACCGGCCGCGGCGGCCCGGGCTACCAGTTCGCCGACGAGTTCCACCCCGAGCTGCAGTTCGACAAGCCCTACTTGCTGGCGATGGCCAACGCAGGCCCGGGCACCAACGGATCGCAGTTCTTCATCACCGTCGGGCAGACGCCGCACCTGAACCGGCGCCACACCATCTTCGGCGAGGTGACCGAGCCCGAGTCGCAGAAGGTGGTCGACGCGATCGCGACGACACCCACCGACGGCAACGACCGTCCGACCGAACCGGTCGTCATCGAGTCGATCACGATCTCCTAGACCGTTTCTGGCTACGCCGGCCGGGCTCCGTTGCGACCGGCGTAGCCGGCGTCGGTAAGCGCATCGAGCACGTCCAGCGGCTCGGTGCCGAGGTCCCAGCGGGAAAACAGCACCAGGCTGTCGTCGGAGGTTTCCACTTCCAGGAACCGCACCTTGCGCCCCATGCGACGGAACTCGGTGATCCGGATGATCTTGATGTCGGAGTGCTGTAATACCTGCGATCGGAACCATCCCCGAATCACCAGACCGGCGGGGGTAATTGCCAGCTTCGGGCGCGCGCGCCACGTCGCGCCCGCAAACAAGAGCAGACCCGCCCCGGCAATCCCTACTAGGACGCGCCCGGGCGGTTCTGTGACCACGGTCACACTGGCGATAGCCATGAACAACCCGCCGAGGCCACAACCAGCGACTCCCGCCGCGCGCGGCTCCCATCGTGTTTGCTGCATGTCGTGCTTAACCCCTCCCACCACTGCCGATGCAGTTATCCACATCAGCTATCAACAGTGGGGATAAATCACACGCGTGTGATTGGGTACTCACAAGGTTGCTGGCTCAGCCGCGGATCGACCCCGAGATGAATTCATTCGTCATTTGATCTTGGTTAGTGCCAGCGCATCGTGAGCAACAAACCGGTGATCATGAAAGCGAACGCGATCGCGTAGTTCCACGGACCGAGATGTGCCATCCAGTTGAGGGCGGTCGGTGCCTGACTTCCGACGGCGGCCAACTGGAACACCATCAGCCAAACCAGACCGATCAGCATCAGGCTCACGAACAGCGCGACGAACCACACGCTGGACGGTCCGACCTTCACTTTCACCGGCGTCCGGCTGACCGCGCTGACGGTGAAGTCGTTCTTCTTGCGGACCTTGGACTTGGGCATGATTACCTCGGGATCACGGTGAGCGGGACGGGGTGCAACGATAGCGGTTGTAGCTACCCGCGGGACTTGGCTACGAGATTAACCCACCTGGCCCCCCGACCAGGAAATTGGAGACTCGATGATGCCGACCGGCCGGTCACCGTGGCGCTTCGGTGTCCCCTTGGTTTGCCTGCTGGCCGGACTACTGCTGGCGGCCACCCATGGGGTGTCCGGTGGTGCCGAGATTCGCCGCAGCGATGCACCCCGACTGGTCGATCTGGTGCGCGAGACCCAATCCTCGGTGAATCGCCTCAAGGCCGAACGCGACGAACTGGAAAGCAAGATCGAATCGACGCATCTGCGGTCTTCCGATGCCGCTTTGGCGGCGATGCTGCGTCGTTCGGCCGAGTTGGCAGCCGAGGCGGACATGACCCCGGTGCACGGGCCCGGCCTGGTGGTGACGCTCGATGACGCCCAGCGTGACGCCAACGGCCGCTTCCCCCGGGATGCCTCCCCCGATGACCTGGTAGTGCATCAACAAGACATCCAGGCCGTACTCAACGCGCTGTGGAGCGCCGGCGCGGAGGCGATCCAGATGCAGGATCAACGGCTCATCGCGTCGTCGGTGCCGCGTTGCGTCGGCAACACGCTGCTGCTGAACGGCCGCACCTACAGCCCGCCCTACACGGTCACCGCGATCGGTAACGCGGCGGCGATGCAGGCGGCCCTGGCCGCCGCTCCCCTGGTGATCCTCTACAAGCAGTACGTCGTCCGGTTCGGGCTCGGCTACCACGAGGACGTCAAGCCCGACGTGCAGATCGCCGGCCACACCGAACCGGTCCGGACGCATTTTGCGCAGCCGGCCGGACCGGTCGGCTACTGAGGGCCCACTGACCAGTGGTCGGCAGGGCGGTAACCTGACACGATGCGCATCCTGGTTGTCGACAACTACGACAGCTTCGTGTTCAACCTCGTCCAGTACTTGGGGCAACTCGGAGTCGAGGCTGACGTGTGGCGCAACGACGACGCCAGGCTCTCCGATCAAGCCGCGATCGCCGCGCAGTTCGACGGTGTGCTGCTCAGCCCCGGGCCGGGCACACCGGAACGTGCGGGCGCCTCGATCGACCTGGTTCGCGCGTGTGCCGCGGCGGCCACCCCGCTGCTCGGCGTCTGCCTTGGGCACCAGGCCATCGGCGTCGCGTTCGGCGCCACCGTCGACCGCGCGCCCGAACTACTGCACGGCAAGACCAGCAGTGTCTATCACACGAATGCCGGTGTGCTGCAAGGGCTTCCGGATCCCTTTACCGCGACCCGGTACCATTCGCTGACCATACTGCCCGAATCGCTGCCGCCGGTGCTCGAGGTGACGGCCCACACCCGCAGCGGTGTCATCATGGCGGTGCGTCATACCGAGCTGCCGATCCACGGTGTGCAGTTCCATCCGGAGTCGATCCTCACCGAGGGCGGTCACCGGATGCTGGCCAACTGGCTGGCCGATTGCGGATGGTCGCGCGACGACACCCTGATCCGCCGGCTCGAGAACGAGGTTCGTTCCGCGGTGCGGCCGTTTTTCCCGGCCGAACCGGCGGCTACTGACCGAACTTCAGCGTGATGATGCCGTCCCGGTTGACTCCGGCGCCGGCGGGCGGGTTCTGATACACCACCTTGTGAGACTGAGAGCCGCCGGCGTCGACGTCGGCGCCCTTGTCCAGGACCCCGGTCCAGCCCAGCGCGCGTAACCGCGGCTCGGCGTCGGTCCAGAACATGCCGGTCAGGTCGGGCATCAGGAACTGATTGCCCTTGGACACCTGCAGCTCGATGATCGAGTCCACCGGAACCGTCTGTCCCTTGGGCGGATTGGTCCCGATCACCTCGCCGGCGGGCCGCGGGCTGTCCACCGCCGTCTGGGTGAGCTTGGTGAAGCCGTAGACGGTGAGGTTCTTCTGCGCGATGTCGACGGTCTGACCGGCGACGTCGGGGACCTGCTTGGTCTCGGGTCCAGAGCCCACGATCACGGTGATCACGTTGGTGATCGCCGACGTCTGATTGGCAGGCGGGTTGGTGCCGATCACCTTGCCCAGCAGCTCCGGGGTCGACGGCGAGTTCGCCTGCTTGAACTTGGTGAACCCGGCGGCCTTCAGCTTGCCCACCGCGTCGGAGTAACTCATCGAGGACACGTCGGGAACTTCGCGCTGTTCGGGTCCGGTCGACACGTTGATCGTGATCTCGTCGCCCGCCGCCACCGATGCGTTGGCGCCGGGGTCGGTGCTGATCACATGGTCGGGCGGGATCGACGAGTCGGGCTTCTGCAACGTGCGGGTCTTGAAGCCCCGATTCTGCAGGGCCGCAACGGCATCGGCGGACACCTGGCCTCGCATGTCGGGCACCTGGACGTCGCGGGTCGAGCCGCCGAACGTGTTGAATCCGATGACGACGACAATCGTGAGCACTGCCAGCACGGCGACCGCGACGACCCAGCGACCGATCGGACCGCCCATCCGATCCGGGTCGGCCTCGGTGAGCCGTTGGCGAGGCAGCGGGTCGCTGCGCGGACCCCCGTGGCCGGGTCCGGTCGAGGCCATCAGCGAGGTCCGCTCGGCGTCGGTCAGCACCTTCGGGGCTTCCGGGGGCTCCCCGTTGTGCACGCGAACCAGGTCGGCACGCATCTCCGCCGCGGTCTGATACCGGTTGTCCGGGTTCTTGGCCAACGCCTTGAGCACCACGGCGTCGAGGTCGGGGGAAATGCCCGCGTGCCGTTTCGACGGCGGCACCGGATCTTCCCGGACATGTTGGTAGGCAACCGAAACCGGTGAGTCACCAGTGAAAGGTGGCTCGCCCGTGAGGATTTCGTAAAGTACACAGCCCAGCGAGTACACATCGGAGCGGGCGTCGACAGAATCGCCACGAGCCTGCTCCGGCGAGAGGTACTGCGCGGTACCGATCACGGCCGCGGTCTGGGTGACGCTGTTGCCGCTGTCGGCGATCGCGCGCGCGATGCCGAAGTCCATCACCTTGACCGCGTTGGTCGTGCTGATCATGATGTTCGCCGGCTTGACGTCGCGGTGGATGATGCCGTTCTGGTGGCTGAAGTTCAGGGCCTGGCACGCGTCGGCGATGATCTCGATCGCGCGGCGTGGCGGCAGGGGGCCGTCGTTGTGCACGATGTCGCGCAGCGTGACACCGTCGACGTACTCCATCACGATGTAGGGCAGCGGACCCGCGGGCGTCTCAGCCTCGCCGGTGTCGTAGACGGCGACGATCGCCGGGTGGTTGAGCGCCGCGGCGTTTTGCGCCTCGCGACGGAAGCGCAAGTAGAAGCTCGGATCGCGGGCCAGATCGGCGCGCAGCACCTTGACCGCGACGTCGCGATGCAAACGGACGTCGCGGGCTAAGTGAACCTCCGACATACCGCCGAAACCGAGGATGTCGCCCAGTTCGTAACGGTCGGACAGGTGTTGCGGGGTGGTCATTGCGTTGTCTCGTGTCGGGCCGTCGACCGGCTGGGCGTTGAGGGGGTAGCCCAGCTCAGTTCGGGTGGCCTGCTGTGGAATCCAGAATTACTTATCGCGCCGCGATCCGTCCAATCCAGCCGCAAACTCGGGCCGGAACCGCTGGGGGTCTTGCTCGCCGGCGGCGTCCCGGTGTCGGTGACCGTCGGAGGCGGAGGCTGTTGCTGGGTGTCGCCACGGGAATTGATGACGATCAGCACCGCGATGATGATGGCGAGGGCGCCCAGCACGCCGGCTGCCCACAGCAGTGCGCGCTGACCCGACGAAAAGGTGCGACGGGCCGGTGGTGGACGACGACTGCTCGTGGCCGGCCGCGACCGGCTGGGCGCACCGCCTCGTGCACTGGGTGCGGCGGTCGTACGCGTCTGCGGGCTCGACGGTATGGCCGCCGGCGCGGCCCGTCCGGGCGGCGGTGACTGGCTGGGCCGCGGTGGACGGCGCCCGGCGCGGACCGCGGCCACGGCGTCGGCGAACGGTCCGCCGCTGCGGTAGCGCATGCCGGGGTTCTTCACCAGCGTGATCTCGATGAGTTCGCGCACGTTGGGCGGAAGCTCGGGCGGCAGCGGCGGCGGAGGCTCCTTGATGTGCTTCATCGCGACCGTCAGGGCGCCGTCACCGGTAAACGGTCTCTTTCCTGAAACCACTTCGTAGCCAACAACTCCCAAGGAGTACACGTCGCTGGACGGGGTGGCGTCGTGGCCCAGCGCCTGTTCGGGCGCGATGTATTGAGCGGTGCCCATCACCATGCCGGTCTGGGTGACCGGCGCGGCGTCGACGGCCTTGGCGATACCGAAGTCGGTGATCTTCACCTGGCCGGTCGGGGTGATCAGGATGTTGCCGGGTTTGACGTCGCGGTGTACCAGCCCGGCCGCGTGCGCGATCTGCAGCGCACGGCCCGTCTGCTCGAGCATGTCCAGTGCGTGCCGCAGCGACAGCCGGCCGGTGCGCTTGAGCACCGAGTTCAGCGGCTCACCATTGACCAGCTCCATCACCAGATAGGCGGTGCGGCCCTCGCCGTCCATCTGGCTTTCCCCGTAGTCGTGCACGGCGGCGATACCCGGGTGATTGAGCATCGCGGTCGTACGCGCCTCGGCGCGGAACCGCTCGATGAACTCGGGGTCCTGAGAGAACTCCGCCTTGAGGACCTTGACGGCCACCCGCCGGCCCAGCCGGCTGTCCACCGCCTCCCAGACCTGGCCCATGCCGCCGGTGGCGATGAGGCGCTGCAGCCGGTACCTGCCCGACAGCGTCACTCCAACTCGCGGGCTCATGGGCCCCCCTGCAATGCGGCCTGGATGACGGCCCGTCCGATCGGCGCCGCGAGCGCACCGCCGGTCGCGGAGAGGCGGTCGGCACCGTTCTCCACGAGCACGGCCACGGCAACCTTCGGCGCCTGCGCGGGCGCGAACGCGATGTACCACGCGTGCGGCGGAGTGTTGCGCGGGTCGGCGCCATGCTCTGCGGTACCGGTCTTGGATGCGATCTGCACGCCGGGAATGGCCCCTTTCTGCTGTGCAGCCTTCTCGGCACCGACCATGAGCTCTGTCAGCTTAGCGGCGATCTGCGGGGATACCGCGCGGCGCTGCTGATAGGGCGCAGTCGTGCTGATGTTGGCCAAGTCCGGTCCTTTGAGGCTCTCGACCAGGTAAGGCTGCATCGTCACGCCGTCGTTCGCGATGGTCGCGGCGATCTCCGCATTCTGTAGCGGAGTCAGCGCCACGTCCTTCTGCCCGATGCTAGACATCCCGAGAGCGGCGGCATCCGCGATTATCCCAACCGTCGATTCCGCCACCTGAAGCGGAATGACGCTCGGGCTGGAATCCAGGCCGAACGAATGCGCCATGCTCCGCAGCGCCTCGGACCCGGTAAGGATGCCCAGCTGGACAAATGCGGTGTTGCACGACTTGGCGAAGGCTTCGCTCAGCGACACGGTCGGTTGGTCGCCACACGGCGTGCCGCCGTAGTTCTCCAGCGTCGCGGTGCTGTTGGGCAGCGGGATCGTCGGCGCCGCCGTCAACTGCTCATCGTCCTTGGCGCCGGCCTGCAGCGCCGCCGCGGTGGTGATCACCTTGAAGGTCGACCCCGGTGGGTAGGTCTCCGAGATCGCCCGGTTCGTGAGCGGGTTGTCCGGATCGTCGCGCAGCCGCTGCCACGCCTGGGCCTGCACCTCGGCGTCGTGCGACGCCAGCAGGTTGGGGTCATACGACGGCGAGGACACCATGGCCAGGATCTTGCCGGTGGACGGCTCTAGGGCCACCACCGCTCCCTTGCACGCCGGGCCGCCGCAACCCTGCTGCATCCCGTCCCAGGCCGCCTGCTGCATCCGGGGGTTGATCGTGGTGTCGACATTGCCGCCGCGGGGATCGCGGCCGGTGAAGAAGTCGGCCAGCCGGCGCCCGAACAGCCGCTCGTCGGAACCGTTGAGCAGCGAGTCCTCGGCGCGCTCCAGACCGGAGCTCGAATAGCGCAGCGAATAGAAGCCGGTGATCGGCGCATATACCGCGGGGTTGGGGTACACGCGCAGGAACCGGAACCGGCTGTCGGTGGCCACCGAGTAGGCCAGCAACTGGCCACCCGCGATGATCTGGCCGCGCTGACGCGAGTACTCGTCGAGCAGGACCCGCTGATTGCGTGGGTCGGCTCGCAACCCGTCGGCGGCGAACACCTGGGTCATGGTGGCGTTGAGAAGGAGGAGCACGATCAACGCCATCACGGTCATCGAGATCCGGCGGAGAGAGGTGTTCATACCTTCTGGATCACCTCGGTGCCGGCCGCCGCGATCGGCGACGTATCGCGCGGGCGGGATCGCAACGGGTGTCGGGCGCTGTGTGAGATCCGCGCCAGGACGGCCAACAGCACGTAATTGGCCAGCAGCGAGGATCCGCCGTAGGACATCCACGGCGTGGTCAGGCCGGTTAGCGGAATGAGCTGGGTGACGCCGCCGACGACGATGAACAGCTGGATCGCCAGCGTCGATGCCAGACCCGCGGCCAGCAGCTTGCCGAAGCTGTCGCGGGTCGCGATCGCCGTGCGCATGCCCCGGACGATCACGATGGTGTACAGCATCAAGATGCTGGCCAGCCCGACCAGTCCGAGCTCTTCACCGAAGGCGGCGATGATGAAATCGGTGGACGCGGCCGGCACCGTGTCGGGCTGGCCGTTGCCCAGACCGGTCCCGAAGATGCCCCCGGTAGCAAAGCTGAAAAGTGACTGCACGATTTGGTAGCCGCTGCCGTCGGGGTCGGAGAACGGGTCCCACCACATCTGCACGCGCGTCCGTACATGCGCGAAAATGAAATACGCCACAACGCTTCCCGCGGCGAACAGCACCAGGCCGATGATCACCCAGCTGAAGCGCTGGGTAGCCAAGTAGACCACCACCAGAAACGACGCGTACAGCAGTAGCGAAGTGCCGAGGTCTTTCTCGAAGACCATCACACCGATCGAGGTCACCCACGCCGCCAACAGTGGCGCGAGGTCCCGCGGGCGGGGCAGGGTCATTCCCATCAGGTGCTTACCGACGCTGGTGAACAGGCTGCGTTTGGCGACCAGCACCGCGGAGAAGAAGATCAGCAGCAGAATCTTGGAGAACTCGGCAGGCTGAATCGAGAAGCCGGGCAAGCGAATCCAGATCTTGGCGCCGTTCTGCTCGGACAGCGAGGCCGGCAGCAGGGCGGGGATCGCCAAGAAGACCAGACCAGTGAGCCCAAAGATGTAGCCATAGCGCGCGAGCTGCCGATGGTCTTTGAGGAACGTGACGACGAGCGCGAACGCGGCAACACTGACCAGGGTCCACAGCATCTGCTGGGTTGCGCTCGGGTGATGACGACCGCTGAGCTCGTTGCCGACCAGGTCGAGTCGATGGATCATCACCAAGCCAAGTCCATTGAGCAGCGCCACAATTGGCAGCAGCAGCGGGTCGGTGTAGGGCGCGAAACGCCTAATGGCCAGGTGCGCGCCACCGAACAAGGCCAGGAAGGCCAGCCCGTAGCTGACCACACCCCAGCGCAGGCCGCGCTCCTGGTTGGCGTCGACGATCAGCAACGCGGCGACGGTGATCACCGCGGCGAAGCACAACAACAGGAACTCGGAGTTGCGCCGGGTCCGCAGCGGCGGCGTCACCGTGACCGGCGGTTGGACCTGGGTGGTCATGCAGCCGCCCGGCAGTCGATGCCCGGCTGAGGTGGGGGTGGCGGGAGCGTAGTCACCGCCGGGGAAGTGGTCGTGGGCGACGGGGTCGCAGGCGCTGCTGGCGGGGTACTGGCGGGGGCGGTACTCGGAGCTGTGCTGCTGGGTGGGGGGCCGCTGGTAGGCGTGGTGGGCACGGGGGCGCTCGGCGGTGTCGTCCCGCTGGTCGCCGGGCTCGGCGACGCGGGCGGCGACGTCGCGCGCGGCGGCGGGCAGGGCGGCAGGAGGTTGTTGGCCGACAACTCCTTCAGCTGCGATTCGGCCTCATCGAGCGTCCCGGCCGGCAGCCCGGCCAACACTTGCGCGCGTGCGGCGGGGCGCAGATCCTGCAACTGCATGAGCCGGCAGTCGGGATGGCCACCGGATTGACTGAAACTGATGATCGACAGGTCGTTGCGTGCGTTCAGACAGCCCACCAAATAGGGTTCGTGCAGGGACATGCCCAGCAGTGAGCCCTGAATGCCCTTCATGATCGAGACCGCGCCGTCGTTTTCGGCGACGTAGTAGTTACTCCGGATGATGGCCCGCCCGATGGCCAGGCCGGTGAGTTCCAGCAGAACCACCAGCGTCACGACGATCACCATCCGGCGCCACGCAAAGCGTGGCCGGGGCGCGGGCTCCTCTTGCGGCACAACGCGTTTGGCGGCCTCTTTGCGGGGACCGATCGCAGAAGCCCGGCCCGCCGAGGTGTTGGGCAGCGTCAGCTGATCTTCCTCACCGGATACCGCACCGGCAAGAATCGGTTGCGTCTGGCCGTAGTCGTAGTCGACGACATCGGCGACCACCACCGTCACGTTGTCGGGACCGCCGCCACGCAGCGCCAATTCGATGAGGCGGTAAGCACTTTCGGCGACGTCGGGAATCTGCAGTGCCTCGTGGATGGTCTCGTCGCTGACCGGATCGGACAGCCCGTCGGAACAGAGCAGGTAGCGGTCACCGGCGCGGGCCTCGCGCATCGTCAAGGTGGGCTCGACCTCGTGGCCGGTCAGCGCCCGCATGATCAGCGATCGCTGCGGGTGGCTGTGCGCCTCTTCCTTGGTGATCCGCCCCTCGTCGACCAAGGTCTGGACGAAGGTGTCGTCCTTGGTGATCTGGGTCAGCTCGCCGTCGCGGAGCATGTAGCCGCGCGAGTCTCCGATGTGCACCAGCCCAAGCCGGTTGCCCGCAAACAGGATTGCGGTCAGCGTGGTGCCCATCCCTTCGAGGTCGGGCTCCATCTCTACCTGTGCGGCGATGGCCGAATTGCCGGCGCGCACTGCCGCATCGAGCTTGGCGAGCAGGTCGCCACCGGGTTCGTCATCGTCGAGGTGAGCTAACGCGGCGATCACCAGCTGGGACGCGACCTCGCCGGCCGCATGGCCGCCCATGCCGTCGGCCAGGGCCAGAAGTCGAGCGCCGGCATAGACCGAGTCTTCGTTATTGGCGCGTACCAGGCCGCGGTCGCTGCGCGCGGCATATCGCAGGACCAAGGTCACGGGCGCCACTCTCCCCCGCGAGCGGGTGGGGGTATCTCCCGTTGGGGGCGCGCCCCCATGACCCCGGCTACGCCGGCGTCATCGTCGTCGTCGCGGGTCACGGGCGCAGCTCGATTGCCGTCTTGCCGATCCGAATCGGCGTTCCGATGGGAACTCGTACCGCAGTGGTCACCTTCGCCCTGTCAAGGTAAGTGCCGTTGGTCGATCCTAGATCCTCGACATACCATTCGGAGCCGCGCTGAGACAGCCGGGCGTGCCGCGTCGAGGCGTAGTCGTCGGTCAGCACCAGCGTCGAGTCGTCCGCGCGTCCGATCAACACCGGCTGCCCGCTGAGCGTGATGCGTGCACCTGCCAACGCTCCTTCGGTCACCACCAGATAGCGGGCGGCATGGCGGCGCTGGCGGGATGGCAGCAACGTGCCGCGCAATACCAAACCGCGGCGAACCATGACCGCACCGGTTGGTGCGTAGATGTCAGTCTTCAAGATCCGCAGAACGGACCAGATGAATACCCATAACAGCATCAAGAATCCGGCGCGCGTCAGCTGCAGTACCAGTCCCTGCATCTGGCGTCCTTTCCGTCCTGGCGCCGCACCTCATGAAACCAAGCAACGTCACGATACTTGGAGGGCGGTCGACGCGGGGCGAAGCACGGCAGCTTATGCCCGGTGCGTTCAGTGGATCCGAACGATGATCTCCGAGTGGCCCAAACGGATCACGTCGCCGTCGGCCAGCTGCCACTCCTGTACCGGCGCGTTGTTCACAGTCGTGCCGTTGGTGGAGTTGAGGTCGGACAGCAGCGCTACCTGGCCGTCCCAGCGGATTTCCAAGTGGCGCCGTGACACACCGGTGTCTGGCAACCGGAACTGGGCATCTTGTCCGCGACCGACGATGTTGGAGCCGTCGCGCAGCTGGTAGGTACGGCCGCTGCCGTCGTCGAGCTGCAGCGTGACCGCCGCCCCGGCCGACCCATAACCACCCTGGCCGTAACCGCCGTAGCCGCCGCCGGCCGGCTGACCGTAGTCGGCCTGCTGGCCGTACTCGCCCTGCTGGCCGTACTCGTAATCGCGATGGGCGGTTTCCGGGTATCCGGCTCCGGCCTGCTGGCCATACCCACCGGCCGGAACGTTCTCCGCGTACTGCGTGTAGTCCCCGCCGCCGTACTCCTGCTGGCCGCCGTAACCCGGGCCACCCTGCGGGTAGCCCTGGTCGTATCCGCCGCCCTGCTCGGGATAGGACGGTCGCGGCTGTTCGGGAGCGCTGGGGGCGCCTGGGGGCGCATAGCCGCCTTCTTCGGGACGAGCCGGGCCGCGACCGTACTCGCTATAACCCGCGCCGTAGCCCGCCTGGCCACCGCCGGGCTGACCATAGCCACCGCCCGGGCGGTAGCCCTGGTCATAACCTTGCCCGCCTTGGTCGTAAGCCTGACCGCCCTGGTCGTAACCCTGGCCGCCATAGCCGCCACCGGCAGGCGGACGCTGCTCGTACGACGGCGGGTAGCCGGCCTGGCCCTGGTCGTAGCCGCGACCCTGTTCCGGGTAGCCGCCCGGGCCGGGATAGCCGCCCTGCTGCGGATAGCCGCCTTGGTCGGGATAGCCCCCGCCCTGCGGCGGGTAGCCGCCCTGCTCGGGGTACCCGCCGCGCTGGTCGGGGTAGCCGCCCTGCTCAGGGTGGCGAGGCGCCTGGTAACCGCCCTGCGGCGGGTAGCCACCCTGCTCCTGCGGATATCCGCCGCGAGGGTCGTGCCCGGCCTGGGGCTCCTGCCCGCCGCGCGGGTCGTCTTGCGGACGTCCGTAACGCTCGTCGTAATACTCGTCGCCGGGACGCCCCTGCCCCTGACCGCGGTAGCTCGAGTTGTCAGTCATTGGTGGTACTCCTGGTTCTGCGCTGAACGCCTGACTTGATTGTCGCCGGGCGGGGTCATTGAACTTCGGGCGGGGCTCGACATCGGGGTTGACAGAACCGCGGGCGCGAAACTGTCCGGTATGCAGGTTCGGCAATTGCTCGAACCGAACGACGACATCACCATACGTTTCCCACCCCTGTTCATGGATATAGTCGGCCAGGTATCTACCGAATGCGCCCGACGTGAGATCCGGATCGGCGCCCACCTTCTCGAAGTCGTGCACACCGAGGGTAATGACGTATTCGTTAGGCGCCAAAAGGTGATTCCCACGAAGCGGCTGCAGACCGTCCTCGGCTTCACGGCGCAATAGCGCCTCAACCTCCTGAGGGACGATCGAACCCCCGAACATGCGGGCAAACGCGTCGCCGACAGTCGACTCCAGCTTGCGCTCGATCCGGGCAGCGAGCCCCCGTTGGCTACCCATGGTTCAGCGCTCGCCCGCACTTGTCGCGGTATATCGCCGGCGCAAGGCAAACCACTTGCCCGCGTGTCGCATCACCCATGCATGTTATCGGGACACGGCGAGGCTGCGTCACCGTGAGAATTCTGAGAATCGCATCGATGCAGGTCAAACCGATACCGCGGCACGACCGCCGGCGCCGAACAGGCTGGCCCGGTCACCGGAGCGGTTAGGGCGAACGGCCACTACAGTGATATGGTCCATCGGTTGTTTTCCCCGGGCGAGTGGCGGAATGGCAGACGCGCTGGCTTCAGGTGCCAGTGTCCTTCGGGACGTGGGGGTTCAAGTCCCCCTTCGCCCACCACAGCGGTTGGATGAAACCGCAGGCGCAAAGGCCACGAACTCCGCGAGGGGTCGTGGCCTTTCCCAACTGCCACCCGTCGACCGCGATTAGCGATCGGGTGACTACCCGGTCGGCGTCGCGATCAGTAGAACTTGAGCCATGACCGACACCGTCAAGGTCACGATCGACCGCAGCTCGGTGGCGATGGGAGACGACGTCGAATCCCATCGAGAATTTTGGATTTTCCCCGACGAAGCGACCGTCGACGACCTGCTGGTCGAGATCTCGGCGCACTACATCCCGGGGGTTGCCGGGCCCGCCGGATGGTCTGTCAGCGTCAACACCGATGAGTTGAACCGCCGCAGCGACATCGGCCTGATCTACACGCGCGACGACCTGCGTCAGGAGGACCAGATCTGCCGATTGGTGCCCGGTACAACGACATTGGGCGATTTGGTCCGACGCGCCAATTCCGTGGAACTCGATGTCCGTGCCAGGTATATGACCTGGGACATGGGGCGCCCGCTTGCTCTTAGCGAGGTGACGGCCAGCAGCACCTACACCGGTTCTCAACCGGTGAAACTGGAATCCGAAGCTGCTGCCGAGGCCAAGCGCGACTGGGTTCTGCTCCGTGAACTGGATCGGCGAGCCGCTGCCGTCGCTGGCGCGCGACGGGACTGGATTCGCGACAACATCGTCTGGGCGGCACCGCCGCCGCCCGGTTCCGAAGTCTTCGTCGCCCGCAGTTTTCATTTCCTCGCCAGGCTGCACTGCCCCGCCAGCATGAAGGTCGCGGCCGCGCTGCTGGGAACCGACGACGCCGAATACGAGGACTTGGAGACGCTGGTCGATGTCGACAGTCGGCCCGCGGCGGTGATCATGGCGACGGTGCTCGCCGCTTTCGAATGGAATACCGCGAACCGCAGCTGGCAAGGCGGCCAACGCGATTACTGCAAGGTGTATTTCGAATTCCTGGCACGATGCGGCTATCAACTCTGCGAGGTCGAAGAAGTTCTCGCGGGCCGAATCTCCTTGCAGGAGCTCACCTTTTCCGCGGACGACACCGCCCGCCTCGAACGCATCCGCGACCTGCGCGCCCAGCAGTATCAACTGCGCAATGACCGCTACTACGCGAAGACCCTCAGCGACGAGCAGTACAAATCCGCGATCGGCCAAGTACACGCCGAACTCGCCGCGCTGGGCGAGCTTCCCGGTCCCACGTAAGGACCGGGATCGGCCGCGTTCCTTCGGGGTGCTTCACTGCAACCATGCGCAGAAAACCAGAGCTGGCGCGACGCTTCTACGACCGTTTCGAGCCGGTGCACGCGGTGACGTACTTCGCCCCGGAGGCGCGGGCAGCACTCGACGACCTGGGATACCGGGGCTTCTGGATGGGCTACTTCGCGGCCCGGTCCGCCCCGCTGGGCATGGCCCCGCCCGAGCTGGTGACCGCGATCTTCCACAACTTCGCTCCCCAGCGGGTGGCCAAGGCCTTGCCGGCGGCCTGGCAGATCGCCGACCCGGATGCCGCGTTGCGGGCCCGGCGGGACTCAGCGGTCGCGGCGCTGCGCCGCTACGGGCTGCAAGAAGACGAAAACGTCAGTGTCGCAGCGGAATTAGCGGGAAAGGCGGCGCGCCAGGCGGGTGTCGACGGGCGGCCGCTGTTCGCCGCGAACCGCGCGCTGCCGTGGCCGGACAATCCGCTCGACGCGCTGTGGCATGCGACCACGCTGTTGCGTGAGCACCGCGGTGACGGCCATGTGGCGGTACTGACCGCCGCGGGCATCTCGGGTCGGGAATGCAATGTGCTGCATGCCGCGGCCGACCGCGTCCCGCGCGACTACATCGCGCGCACTCGCGATTACGACGAGACCGAATGGCGGCACCTCGAGCAGCGGCTGGCCGAGCGCGGGCTGCTCAACGAGGACGGCTCGCTCACCGCGGCCGGCGCCGAACTCAAAGACCACGTCGAATCGAGCACCGATGCGCTCGGTCTGTCGGCGCTCGACGCACTCAGCGACGACGAGGTGGAGGCGTTGTTCGGGGCCCTCACGCCCATCACCCGGGCGGTCGTCGAAGGCGGCGACGTCCTCGCAGTAACGCCAATGGCGCTGCGCCGCAATGAGTTACACGACGCTAGTGCGCATTTGAGCTCGGCCTAGCGTTAAGGATCACGCGGCAGCAGGCGCTGCTTCTGCTCGATGAATTCGTCTTGGGTGAGAATTCCGGCGTCACGCAGGGAGGCCAGCTCGCGCAGCTCGGCGGCGATGCTCGTGATCGGGCCACCCGCTGGAATCTGGGCCGCTTCGATCGCGGGTTTGGAATCCTTTGGTTTGCGCCCGGGTATCCCGACGCGCTCCTGGGTTCGAGCACCGGCTCCGCCGGTGGTGCCGGCCATAGCGCGCCCGGCCATGCTCGCCAGGGCCATCTGGCTGAACAGGCTTCCCGCGCTGGAGCCGGTGGCCTGGGCGGCGGCGCCGACGGTCGCAGCGGGCAGTGCTGTGGCCATCGCGCGTAATTCCGGGGCCGCGGCCACCCATGCCGGCGGCACCGACAGCCGTCCGACCGAGGGCGCGTGGCGGAATTGCCCGGAAACCGTCGATGCCGGTTCGGTGAGCACTGGAAAGGACGTCGGCGGTGCCGGCGCGTTGCCCGGCCATGGTTGTACACCGGCCCAGCCGCTGACGATGTCGTCGGTGTGCACACCGGTCCAATATCCGCCCACGTCGTAGGGCAGCGCCGTCGTCCCTAGCGAGGTGTCCGCCGCGAGTCCGGCCGCCCCGATTTCCGGATCGAGAAAAACGGCGCTCAGGTCCGCGAGCAGGCCGAGCAAGTCCCGTCCGCCGAAGCCAAAGGCGTCGGTGGGACTGGCCAGGTTGATCAGCGCGTTGGGGACGGCGGAGATGGCCTGCTGGACGTTCTGCTGTGCGTTGCCGACGCTGGTACCGGCGGCTTGGGCGACCGCGTCGGCTTGGTAGGCGGTCCCGTCGGCGCTGGTGCTCGACGACGGCGACTCGAACGGCGTCAGTGATGTAGCCGATGCCGAGGAGGTCGCGTAGGTCTGCATGGCGCTGGTGTCCTGAGCCCACATTTCGCTGTACTGCGCTTCGGTCGTCGCGATCGCGCTCGTGTTCTGCCCGAAGAAGTTCGTCGCGACCAGCGCTGCCAGCAGGGTGCGATTCGCGGCGACCACCGGCGGCGGCACCGTCTCCGCGAACGCGGCCTCGTAGGCCGCGGCCGCCGCGATGGCCTGGTTGCCCGTCTGCTCGGCCTGCTCGCCAGCGGTTCTCAACCAGGCCACATACGGAGCGACGGCGGCGGCCATGGTTGCTGCCGCCGGACCCAGCCAGGGTCCAGCGGTCAGCTCAGCTATCGCCGCCTGGTAGGAGGTTGCTGTCGAGTACAGCTCCGCGGCCAGGGTCTCCCAGGCCGACGCCGCGGCAAGCATCGGTCCGGAGCCAGGTCCGGCGTAGATGCGCGCGGAGTTGATCTCTGGCGGCAGTACCCCGAAGTCCAATTTTCCCTCCGATCGAGCAGGCCCGGCGCGCGCCGTGTGGGTAAACGGCAAACGAACGCGACGCCATGACCTGGCCTGGCCGCCTGAGTCCATCATTTTGCTCACGGAGACTGTGAGTTAGCTGGGAGGTCCGCAACTACTGCCGCCGCTTCAATGTCTAGCTAAGGGAGTACCCGATTCACCCAGCTCCCCTGCGATAACACGTTAAGTCACGTGGCATTGTCCGTCGAAATCGCATGGGCCGCCAACAGCGCCGACCGGAATTTAGCTGCGAGTTGACAGTGGCCGTGCCGGAGGTTCGCCTCCAGTAAAGCCGCCGATGGGCCGTCGTGACCGGCGGCTGGCTAGCTGCTCGGCTGGGTTTGGGCCCAGCCTCGGACCTCGGCGGTCACGGGGTCGGTGACCTCGTCGAATTCGGGGTGCTTCTTGAGCACGCTCTCGACCATCGAGCACACCGGGACGATTCGTTTGCCGGCGTCCCGGGCCCCGTTCAGGGCCTCCTCGACGAGGATGGTCGCCAGACCGCGTCCGCCGAATTCCGGGTCGACGACGGTGTGGTAGAAAACGCGCTGCTCGCCGCGGTCGGCGTAATCGGCGTGGCCGACCGTCTTGCCTTCGACGGCAATGGCGTACGTCTGATGTCCTTCGGTCACGGTGACCTGCGCGCCGGTCTTATCTGTCGTCGTCATGTCGGTTCCTTTCCAGGCGGTTCGTTCGGTATTGGTCGTGGCCGTAGCCGGGCGGCCGGTAGCGGTGGGGCCGGCAGTCGCGTGACCGTCCCCCGGTAGCCGTCGACGACGCCGAAGCGTGCGTCGGCGTCCTCCCACAGCCGGCGAAACCCGACGATCTCGTCGTGGGTGCGCCCGACGAAGTTCCACCACATCAGCAGCTCTTCGGTAAAGGGCGCGCCCCCCAACAGCACTACCCGCGCCGGCTGGTGCCCAACATTGCGCAGGTGCACAGCGGCGCTGCCCGGGCCTTGATAGCCGAGCGAGCCGACGGGCAAGGTCGTTCCGCCCATCGCCACGGTTCCGGCATCGCAGAGCACGCCGTGCTCGAACGCCGGCCCGACGTCGAGGTGCAGTTCGGCGTCCGCGTCGAGATCGATCTGGGCTCCGAGTAGCGGGGTGAATGTATGCACCGGAGACCGGCTGCCGGCCAGTTCGCCCAGGAACACCCGCGCTTGCGCACCCGCCAGCGAGACGGGCTCGGGCACGTAGTGGGCGAAGCCACGTCCGGTGCCGCGATCGGAATCGGGCAGGGCGACCCACAGCTGCACTCCGTGCAGAACACCGTCCGAGTCGACCGACACCTCGGAATGGCAAATTCCGGCACCCGCGGTCATCAGATTCAACTCGCCGGGCCGGACGAAGGCGTGCACGCCTGCACTGTCGCGGTGTTCCACTTCCCCACTGAACAGCCAACTGACCGTCTGTAGTCCCGTGTGCGGATGAGGGGGTACATCCATGCGGGCCCGGACGGGGCCGTAATGGTCGATAAAGCACCAGGCTCCGATCAGCGACCGCTGTCGCTGCGGCAGGGTGCGTTGCACCCGGATGGCCCGTGGCCCGCCGAGCGGAACCTCCCGCGGATGTAGCACCTCGGTCCCCACAACCCCTGAAGCGCTGCAGGCGACTTCGGCCGGCGCGTGCTCGAGATTGCTCACCGTGCACCCTTCGTTGTGGGGCGGATACGGCGACGGTACCCGTGCTCGACGGTTTACCTGCCCGGCGGCCGCATCATCCGCATGGCCACCCGCATGATGGGCTCGGGGACCTGATCCTTGACCGATAGCGCGGCGTCGGCGGCGCGGGACCGCAACGGGGCTCCCCGGCCGAAGATCCGGTTCAGCGGCCCGCCGGAAGGTTCCAGCACGACGTGCAGCGGCGGGGTGCCCACGGCGGCGCCCAGCGCGTTTGAGATGACCATCCGCTGAATCTCGCTGGTGCCCTCAAAGATGGTGTACAGCTTGGCATCTCGATACCACTTCTCGACGGGGTGATCGGTGATGTACCCCCAGCCTCCCATGGTTTGGATCGCGCGCTCGGTGGCCTTGATCGCGACCTCGCTGGCGGCGAGCTTGGCCATCGAGCCCTCGCCGCGCTCGAAGGGGACTTCGTTGGCCGCCATCCAGGAAGCCCGCCAGGTCAGCAGGCGGGCCGCATCGATCTGGGTGGCCAGGTCGGCCAGCGGAAACGCGATGCCCTGGTTGTCGATGATCGGTCCGCCGAACGCCTCGCGCTCCGTGGCGTAGGCCGTCGCGTACTCCAATGCCGCGCGCGCGATGCCGATCGCCTGGGCCGCGACCATCGGACGGGTCTGTTCGAAAGTGCCCAGCGTCGCCGAGCCCGAGCGCCGTCCCCCCGCGACGACCTCGCGTGCCTTCGCGAGTTTGTGCTCCAGCTTCTCTTCTCCACCAAGCAGATTGGCGCCAGGAACGCGAACGCTGTTGAACCGCAACTCCGCGGTGTGGGATGCACGGCAGCCCAGCTTGTCGAGCTTGCGCACCAGTTCCAGTCCGGGGGTGCCACCCGGCACCACGAAGAGGGCCTGGCCGCGGTGGCCGAGCTCTTCGTCGACGACGGCATTGACGACGTGCACGTTGGCGATGCCGCCGTTGCCGATCCACATCTTGTGCCCGTCGATGATCCAGTCGTCGCCGTCGCGGCGTGCCCGGGTGCGAAGATTGCGCACATCGCTGCCGCCCTCGGGTTCTGAGATCGCCAGTGCAGCGAGCTTGAGATCGCCTGGGGTGCCGAAACATTCGGGCGCCCACTGCAGCATCTGTTCGGGCGATGCGGCCTGGCCGATCGCCGAAAGAGCCAGCGCCGGCATCACGATCGCCAAGCCGATTCCGGCGCAGCCCCAGAACAACTCCTCCATGAACATCGGCAGGGACAGACCGGTGCGATCACCGATCAGGTCGCGGTAGAACAGCGGACTGTAGAAGCCGCGTTCGGCCGCTTCCTCGAGGACCGGCCAGGGAAACTCCTGCCGCTGGTCGTACTCGAGCGCGACCGGGCGGATCACGGACTCGGAGAATTCGTGCGTCCGCCGGGCAAGGTCGTGCTGCGCGGCCGTCGGTGTCAGGTCGAAAGTCATGCTGCGCCTCCCGGTCGACGGTCTGATGTTCCGTCGCGGTCGACTACCCGGTCGACTCGGTGAACAAACGTTCACGGGCGCGCTGCACCGGTCAGGCGGCTGACCGCGGGCCAACCTGTGCGATCGGCAGGTGCAGCACCACCGCGGGCACCGGGATGGCTTCGTGCTCGCTGCGTGCCAGCAACGCCGCGTTCTCGGGCAGCTGGCGGGAGTTGATCTCGCCGGAGGCGATGCGCCGCAAGACGTCGTGGGCTCGAGCCAGCTGGTCGCGTTTGCGGTACTGGCCCCCGGGAAGCTTGACGCCCGCCCACACTCCGTATTCCTCGCGGTGTGCGATCGCGTACTGCGCGCACCGTCGCTGCTGTGCCAACGGGCAACGCCGCAGGCATTGAATACGGGCTTCGGTGGCGGAGCGCTCATAGGCACGCGCCTTGGCAGCGCCATCACCATTGTCGTCATCGGGGTAGCCGAACCACAGTTCCGGATCGGTTGCGCAGGGGTGGCCCATGTCAGTCTCCTCGGCTAAAGGGCGAAACGTATACGAAAGCGTATACACAGGAACTGGGTCGGCGCAAGAGAAACGTGATAAAAGCGTATATACATAGCGATAGGCGACCAGCTGTGTAATATCCGGCCTATGGCCGGAGCCAGCGGGTGAGCCGTGAATCGGCAGGTGCGGCCATCCGGGCATTGCGTGAGTCGCGTGACTGGTCCCTGGCGGAGCTTGCGGCCGCGACCGGCGTGAGCATCATGGGCTTGAGCTATCTGGAGCGCGGTGCCCGCAAGGCCCATAAAAGCACTGTTCAGAAGGTTGAAAACGGCCTGGGTCTGCCACCCGGCACCTACTCGCGACTGTTGGTTGCCGCTGATCCCGATGCCGAGCTGGCCCGGTTGATCGCCGCGCAGCCCCCCGAACCGATGTCGCCGCCGCGGTCCGGGGCCGTGGTTGTCGACCGCCACAGCGACACCGAAGTGCTGGAAGGATATGCCGAAGCTCAGCTCGATGCGCTCAAATCTGTCATCGATCGGCTGCCGGCGACGACATCAAACGAATATGAGACGTATATTCTCTCTGTGATCGCGCAGTGCGTGAAGGCCGAGATGCTGGCCGCCAGCTCCTGGCGGGTGGCCGTGAACGCCGGTGCGGACTCGACCGACCGGCTGATGGAGCATCTGCGGGCGCTCGAGGAAACGCGCAGCGCGCTGCTCAGGCGGATGCCGACCAGTTTGAGCGCGCGGTTTGACCAGGCCTGTGCGCAGTCGTCGCTGCCGGACGCGATCATCGCGGCGCTGCTCGGTGTGAGCAGTGACGAGATGTGGGACATCCGCAACCGCGGGGTGATCCCGGCGGGGGTACTTCCCCGCGTCCGTGCCTTCGCCGACGCGGTGCGGTCGACGAGCGAGGACAGCGTTGATCAGGGCAACGGCGAGGGGGACCGATGACCGCAAGCGATATTGAGGCGTTGAGCCGAGCTCACCAATTGTTCGCGGGCGCCATCCGGCAGCCGCAGCTGGTTGCGCCTGTCCACGTGGTGTCGGCATCGCCGGTGAATACCCTTGTGGGACATGACACTTACCAAGCTCGAGCTAACCGGGGCCACCAAGCGCTGCTCTCGGCGGCGCGCACGGATGCCGCGGCCGCGGACGTCATCGCCGCCGCGCACCGCGACCGGACCGAAGCCCGTGAGCTGACCAAGAACGTCCTCGACGAAGCCCGCGCAGATGCCGCTGTTCCCCAGATGGCGCCGATGGCCCAGCGGGACGCGATGCGTCGTCGAGCAGCACGCCTTCGCGCCCAGCGCGCACACGTGTTGACCGCCCGGATCCGTGCCCGCCGGCATTCGGCGGCGCTGCGGACACTGCGCTACCGAATGCTGCACCAGCGCGGACTGCGACTGCCTTTGCCGAGTAGTCGTGCGGGAATCGCGGTGCGCGCGGCGCTTTCTCGACTGGGTCGCCCGTATGTGTGGGGCGCGACCGGCCCCGATCAGTTCGACTGTTCCGGGCTGGTGCAGTGGGCATACGCGCGGGCAGGAATTCATCTGGACCGCACCACGTATGAGCAGATCAACGACGGGATTCCAGTGCCCCGTTCGCAAGTCAGGCCCGGCGATCTCGTCTTCCCGCACACCGGACACGTGCAGATGGCGATCGGCAACAATCTCGTCGTCGAGGCCCCCTATTCGGGCGCTTCGGTTCGGATCAGCCGGTTGGGCGACTACGTCGCGATTCGTCGGCCGATATGAGATTAGGTTGAGCCTATGTCGGAACAGACTGGCCCTTCGCTAGCCGCCATTCAGGCGCGGCAGTCGGCGATGGCGACCCGGCACGACTCGGTTGCCGAGGCAGACCGTGTGCTGGTGGACGTGCTTGCCAGCGCACACGCCGCGATGCGGGAGAGCATCAGGCGTCTGGATGCGATCGGCGACGAGATCGAGCGTGCCATTCCGCAGCAGCAGAGCCTGGGAATCGATACACCCTTGGGGGCGAGGGAGTTTCAGAAGTTTCTGGTCGCCAAGCAACGTGAGATCGCGGCGGTCGTGGCGGACGCGCGCGAGCTTGACCGTGCGAAAACTGCTGTGCTGGAACGCCTACGCGGAGAATACGGCGTCTCCGCGGGATAGCCCCCGGCCATTCATCCACAGCCTCATCGCGGTGAATTGTCGACAGCTCAGGGCCTCAGTACTGTCACCCGGCATGGAGGGGTCGCGACACCGCCCGCGTTGGGCCGCAGCGTCGTCTGGCTAGGCGATGTCGACGTATGACGAACTGCTTGCCACGGTCCGAGTCGTGCGCGACCGGACCGGCGATCCGAATGCGTGGCAGGCGGGGTTGACCCCAACGGAGCTGACCGCGGTGATCACTCCCACGACACATCCAGAACAGCTCGACACGATTCTGGCCAAGATCCGCCGACAGCACCCGGTCCTGTTCGGCTCCCCAGCGGCACCGCCCGCCGCAGCGCCGCAGCGAACTGAGGGAGCCGCCGCCGAGGCCATCGCGGGCGCCGAAGCTGCTCTGGCACACCAGAATTCGTCCAGTTCCCAGCTAGACTTGCAAGTAATTTCGGCCATCATGAACGCCCACCTGAAGACGGTCGAAGGAGCTGAAGCGCTGAGCGCCTTGCAACGCGAGACCGAGGCCGCGGTGCAAACCCGATCGGATCTGGATACCCCGGCGGGCGCGCGCGACTTTCAACGCTTCCTGATTGGCAAGCTGCGGGACATCCGCGCGGTGGTGCTGACCGCCAGCCTCGACGACACGTCGAAGTCAGCACTGATGGCCGCGTGGACCTCGCTCTACGACGCCTCGAAGAGCGTGCCGACTGTTGCCGGCGAAACCCGGCCGGCTTCGGTTGCCTCGCCCGTCCCGGCAGCCGACCCAGCCGGGGCCGGGGATGATCCGCTACTGGATTCGCTGCTGGCCGACGACCCTGGCCTGTTGACCGGGGATCCGGGACCAGGGCCGGTCGAAAGTGCGCCGGCGCCTCCGATGCCGTCGGCGATGCCGAGCATTCCCAATCTTGGACTGGGCTCTGCGCCGGGAACAGGTTCGATGGGTGGTTGGGGGACGCCGGGTGGGATGCCGATGCCCTGGCGTCAGGATGGCAGCGAATCCGATCCGGCTCAGACGGGCCTGGACGACGCAGACCCGGATACGAACCCCGCCGATCACCAATCGGATGACCCGGAGGAACGCAAAGACGATGAGCACGGTGAGGATGCGCCGACCGCCGAATCGCCGGCAGCGGGTCCTACGACGGTGACCCTGCCCGACGGTGACACGGTGACGGCGGCCAGCCCGCAGCTGGCGGCGGCCATCGAGGCCGCGGTGGGCGGTGCGTCGATCCCCGATGCATTCCATCAGCAGGGAATCACCATTCCCGCCCCTGGAACCGCGGTCGCCAATCCGATTGATCCGGTGCAGGTCGTGCCCGGAGATGTCGGAATTTTCACCGATCGCCATGCGCTGGCCCTCGGCCACACCAAGGCACTCCTCGATGGCCAGATTCAGCACATCGCCACCGTAAGCGGCCCGAGCTTTCTAGGCTGGGAGCATCCGCCTGCCGTGACGGCGACCACGCCGGCCACAACCGAGGCACCGACACCGACCCGGCCGGCGGCCACGCCGACCACTGGATAATAGTGAACTCGCCGGACCGGCCGGCGGCGCAGAAACAGGAGAAAGCGGATGGCAGATCGAATCCATGTGGTGCCCGCGCACTTACGTGAAGCGGCTGCGCATCACCAAGAGACCTCCGACTACCTGCGCACCGTGCCGTCGTCGCATGCCGCTATCCAGGAGAGCCTGGACTCGTTGGGGCCCATCTTCGGTGAACTTCGCGATGCCGGACGTGAACTGCTCGAACTGCGACGCCAGTGCTACGAGCAACAGGCCGACGACCACGCCGAGATGGCGCACAATCTGGCCGTGACGGCCCGGACCTGGGATCAGCATGAGCAAGACGCAGCCGGCGAACTCGGCCGCATCGTCGACGGCGGTCGATGACCGACGCCAATCCCGCGTTCGACACTGTTCACCCGAGTGGGCACATCCTGGTCCGCTCGTGCCGCGGCGGATACATGCACAGCGTGGCGTTGAGCGAAGAGGCGATGGATACCGACGCGGCGACCCTGGCGCAGGGCATCCTGTTGACCGCGGATGTGTCCTGGCTGAAGGCGTTACTGGAGGTTCGTCACGAGATCGTGGCGGCCGGGCACACCCCGTCGGCGGAGGTCCCCACCCCGAACGATCTCGATGCGGCGATCGAGAAGCTGTTGGCGCACAAGCTGCGCCGCCGCGACGGCACCGACTAACCGTCCCGCGTTCAGATCAGCCAGGTTTTGACGGCGTCGGGATCGGGGGCGATATCCGTTGGTGGCTCGATGGGGTTGGCGCCAAACAACTCTCGGGCGCGACCGAGCAGGGTGCGCACCTCATCGAGTTGCTGCTGCAGCGCAGAATCAACCATGGCCATACGCTACCGAGCCCTTCACACCCGCACAATTCACCTTTGGTAAAGAGCGTTCGGCATATGTCGGTAGTCTGGCCCGGTGGCGATCTTCGGTCGAAAGACGGCGCGCCAGCGCCTCCGGAGAGCTACCCGGGAATCATTGTCGATGCCGGCCTTCAGCTCTCCTGTCGATTGCACCCCATGGGTGATCGGTGGGCTTTGGCCTGCCGAACTGTCGACGGCGACAGACGAAACCGCCACTCTCGCAGAGTATCTCGAGAAAGATCTGCAGCGAATCACCGCTAGCGCCAACAAGCAGTTGGGGATGGTCAAGCGAGCGGGACTCACCGATGTGGGCCGGCGGGCGGCAGAAGCCCGCGTTATCGACGAAGCGCGTGCCCGCGCCGTGCGTCGCGTCGAGTCGACGATTCGCCAGCTGGAGTTGATGAAGGCGCAGACGCGCGCGCGACGTCAAACCGCGCAGGTCGCGCGACGTTTCAGCACGGCCGACTTGGAAAAGACGCAAGTCATCCCGGCGGTACCGCCGGCCGAACCCAATGTCGCCGCCTCGGCGACCGCCGAAACCGAGGTCATCCCGGTGGTCCCGGTGACGGAGCCCGAAATCAGGCCCCGGACGCTCGATCAGACACAGGTCATACCGGTCATCCCCGCCGAGCCCGCGGTACCTGTTGAGGAGCCGTTGACCGAGGTTTCCGCCGATGACGACGACGCTTCGGGTGGCCGGCATCGAGCTCCGTCCCGCGAGCCCACGGTGGACGTCGCGGTTCCGCTGTGGCGGGAAGTCTCGGCGGCGGAGAAGTTGGTGCCGCCGGTGGAACCTGCCGTCAGGCAGCCCGAGCCGGCGCCGGAGCTGGAACCCGAGGCCGTCCGCCAGCCGGAACCCGAGCCCGTCAGCGAGCCCGAGCTTGAAGCCGAGCCGGAACCGGAACCCGAGGCCGTCGCCGAGCCGGAGCCGGAACCCGAGGCGGTCCGCGAGCCCGAGCTTGAACCCGAGCCGGAACCGGAACCCGAGGCCGTCATCCAGCCGGAGCCGGAACCCGAGCCCGTCAGCGAGCCCGAGCCGGAACCGGAACCGGAACTCGAGGCCGTCGCCGAGCCAGAGCCTGAGCCCGAGGCCGTCCGCCAGCCGGAGCCGGAAACCGAGCCCGTCAGCGAGCCGGAGCCTGAGCCCGAGGCCGTCCGCCAGCCGGCGCCGGAACCCGAGGCCGTCCGCCAGCCGGAACCCGAGCCCGTCAGCGAGCCCGAGCCGGAACCGGAACCTGAGGCCGTCCGCCAGCCGGAGCCGGAAACCGAGCCCGTCAGCGAGCCCGGGCCGGAACCGGAACCGGAACCGGAACCCGAGGCCGTCGCCGAGCCGGAGCCGGAACCCGAGGCGGTCCGCGAGCCCGAGCTTGAACCCGAGCCGGAACCGGAACCCGAGGCCGTCATCCAGCCGGAGCCGGAACCCGAACCCGCGCACATGCCAGCACCACCTGCGGTTCCCGCCGCCGTCGAATCCGATTCGGAACGATTGCACCGGCTGCTCTCCTACGTGGTCCGCCAAGAACCCGGGCTGAACTGGGCGGTCGGCGATCTCGCGGACGGCACGACGCTGCTGGTCACCGACCTCGCGCACGGCTGGATCCCGCCGGGCATCGCGCTGCCGGTGGGCGTGCGGTTGCTGGCACCCGGTCGCCGCCGGGGCAAAGCCTCCGCCCTGCTCGGCGAGGCGACCCGGACCGCGACCTACACGCCCGGCGATCGAGTCGGCCGGGCGACGGACTTCCCGCCGACAGAATCTTCAGTGCAGGCGCGCGAACTGCCGCCCGTCGAAGATCTGGGATGGGAGCTGGGTCGAGTCACACACTGGCGCGACGGGCTTCCCCGGTTGGTGCATACCCTGGCGAAAGCCGCCACGTCGGGGACCGGCGTCGTGGAAGAGGAAGCCGACCTGCTGCGTGTGCATCTCGAGACCGCCCGCTATCAGTTGCTGAGCCAGTACCCGGACGTCGTGCCCGCACTGTTGCTCAACTGTCTGTTGCTGGCTGCCACCGAAAGCAGCGTCGCCGGCGACACGACATCGGCGAACTATCACCTGGCATGGTTCCAGAAGCTCGACGAACCCCCGGTCAGCCAGTGGAACGCCGAGTCCTGACCGCCGCGCGCCGCCGCTATCGCGGGCACGCCGTGGCAAGAGCAAGACAGGTAGTCGACTACGCATGCGCTCAACGCCGCTGACTCCATAGATTTCGATTGACGGCCGGACCCACCGGGCGCAAACCCCTCTCAGGTGATCGAAATGCTAGCCATCTCGAAAACAGCGGCGCTGCTTCGTGATACCGCTGCACCCACACACGCGCGGCACGGTGTGATCCCTGACCCCGTCCTCATCACCGAACGCCAGGTCGTGTTCGCCACCGCCGCCGTCGTCGCCGATCCGCGGCCCCGCACTGCACCGCGTCCCTGGCCCACCACGCTCTGGCAACGACTGATCATGAGCGTCAGTGTCGAGCATGAGCCGTGTCGCCACTACCCGCCACGGCGGACGAGGTACTTCGAGCAGGCCGCGATGGCCCGAGAGATGGAGCGGCTGTGAACGAACTTCTGATGGTCGTTGAAGGCGTCGTACTGATCGTGATGAGCATCGGCATTCACCACCTCTCCGCCTGGCTGGAGCGCTGGGATTACGAACGCCACTGCGAGGATTGACGGACGCTCCTTCATTCACGCCTGCCAAGGCACTCGTCAGATTGTGAATTGACGCTGGTTGGAGGGGTCGATGATACTGACAGGGTGGCGGGGTCGGGCGGTCGCACGAATCTGAGCGACAAGGATCTCGTCGAAGCGGTTCTGCGTGAGCTGAGCGAGGCAGCTGACAAGTGGGAAGCCCTTGTCGCGCAAGCCGAGACGGTCACGTACAGCGTGGACTTGGGGGATATTCGCGCCGTGACGAACTCCGACGGCAGGTTGGTCGAGTTGTCGCTGCATCCTGGCGTAATGACCGGTTACGGCCACGCCGAATTGGCGGACAGGCTCAACCTCGCGATCGCGGCGATTCGCGAGGAGGCAGAAGCCGAGAATCGGGCCAGGTACGGCGGCGAGCTGCATTGATGTCGGTGTCGATGCAGCGGTCCTGCATCCGACCGCCTGAAGGAGAATGACCGTGCCACTCAATCTGTCCAACCGGGATCAGAATTCGGGGCACCTGTTCTACAACCGGCGGCTGCGCGCCGCGATCACCCGGTTCTCGGTCCGGATGAAGCACGACGACCGCAAACAGCAAGCGGCCGTGGCGCTGTCGATCGTGCTCGTCCTGATCGGTGTCGGGTGGATGGCGCTGCTCCATGTCATGAAGCCCTCGGGCCTGGTCGGCCAGGCGTCGATCATCGGCGACCGCGACACCGGTGCGGTCTACGCGAAGATCAACGGGCGGCTCTACCCGGCGCTCAACTTGACCTCGGCCCGGCTGGCGGTCGGCACTGCCGGCGCCCCGACATGGGTCAGAGCAAGCGAGATCGCCAAGTACCCGACGGGCCCGATCATCGGCATTCCCGGGGCACCCGACAGCTTGCCGATCACGTCCAGCGCCGAATCGGCATGGTCGGTCTGCGACGCCGCAGCCCCCCGCGGTAGCGGAACCGCGCCAGTGGTGACCGCCATTGCCGGGCAGCTCTCCCCCATTGGCCGGTCGGAACCGATGCGCCCGAAGCAGGCCATCCTGGCAACGCACAAAGGTGCAACCTATGTGATCTGGCACGGGCAGCGGTCCCGCATCGATCCGGCGGACCGGTCGGTGACATTCAACCTCGGTCTCGATCCCGGTGTGACCTATCCGATCGAAATCTCCAACGCTCTGTTCGACGCAATGCCGTCAACGGAACCCATTGTGCTGCCGGTCATTCCGGGCCGTGGCACGCCATCGCGATGGCTACCCGGTTCCATTGTGGGCAGGGTCCTGGAAACCCGCGACGCGAGCGGCGCCGTCAACGGCTTCTATGTGCTGCTGCCCGACGGTATCCAGAAGATCACCAGCTTCGTCGCCGACCTGTTACGGACTGCGGATTCGGAAGGCGCGACGACACCCACCCTGGTCGCTCCCGACAAGCTGATTCAAATCCCGGTGGTCGACGTGCTCGATGTCGACTACTACCCCTCTGAAAAGCTGGAATTCGTTGACACGTCTGCCAATCCGGCAACGTGCGTGGGCTGGGAGAAGCAATCGGGTGACCCGCAGGCTCGGATTACGGTCTTCAGCGGCCGCGGGTTGCCGGTTTCGATCGGCATGGATTCCCGGGTGGTAAGCCTGGTTCGCGACGATCGTGACCCCAATTCTGCTGAGGCGCAACAGACTTTGATGCTACCGGGTGCGGCGAACTTCGTGACGACAACCAGCGGCGTCGCGACGGCCGACAGCCGCGAGAGCCTGTATTGGATTTCACCGCAGGGTGTTCGGTACGGGATCCAATCCGACCACGCCACCTTGCAGGCGCTGGGGCTGGATCCAAAGCTTGCGGTGCAAGCGCCCTGGCCGATCGTGCGCACTTTCGCGCCCGGGCCCGCGATCGGTCGTGACGCTGCGCTGGTGGCGCGCGACGCCGTCTCGGGAGGCGGTGCTGTGGCGCCGATTCCCGATCTCAACGAGCTGCCAGTCGGGGGTTAGACAACGATGTCCAAACGAGGTTTCGTCCGCGGCAGCCGCAAGCCCGCGCCGAATGTTCCGCCGGTGCGCATCGCCGTCGCCGCACCCCTGGCACTGCCCGAACGTGAGCCCCGCAACATCCTGCTGATGATCGCGGTTCCCGCGTTGCTGGTCGGAATCATCGGCACGCTCGTGGTGATGTACGCGTCCGGGATTCGATCCCTCCAGTCAGGCTTCTTCCCGATGATCGGTCTGGTCGGGTTCGGCACGCTGATGTTCAGCGGGCGTTTGGGGCGCGGGCGCCGAATCAGTTGGGGCGAACAAGAAAAGCAGCGCCGGGCCTACCTGCGTCAGCTCGACGACGACCGCGACGAAGTGCAACGCGCCGCTCAGGATCAGCGACGCAGCCAGCTGTTCGTGCATGGCGATCCGCAGCAGCTCGACACCGTGATCGGTGGACCGCGGATGTGGGAACGGCGCCCTGCCGACCCGGACTTCCTCGACGTCCGGCTGGGGATCGGGATCCAGCAAGCCAGCGAATCCGCGGTGTCGCTGCAGTGGCCCGATGTTCCGATCGGCGAAGAGCTCGAACCCGTAACCGGCGGTGCACTAAGAGATTTCATTCTCGAGCAGAGCAAGATCCGCGGAATCGGCAAGGTGCTGAGCCTGCGGTCCAAACCCGGCTTCAGCTTCGTCGGCGACGATCCGGGCGAACTGCACAGCCTGGCCCGTTCGATCCTGTGCTCGCTAGCCGTCTACCACAGCTCCAGCGATCTCAAAGTCATGGTGGTCACCCGCCACCCCGAATTGTGGTCCTGGCTGGTGTGGCTGCCGCACAACCAGCACGACGAGATGTTCGACGCGTGCGGACTGCGCCGGTTGATCTTCACTTCCCCCACCGAACTAGAAGAGGCGCTCGACGCCGAGCTGCACCGCAAGGGCCGCGGACCGTGGACACCGCCGGTCGGCATGAGCCCGACGTCCATGCCATCGCCGATCGAGTCCAGCCCCGGTCTGGCGCTGGGGCCGCACTGGGTGATTGTCGACGACAACGTCGGCACCCCCGAGCAATGGGAGGGCGTCACCGGGCAGAAGGGCATGGCCGGTATCACGGTGTTGCGGCTGGCCACCCGGGCCGGTCTCGGCGTCGGATTCAGCGACGACAGTGAACGTTTCGTGCTGCGGGAAGGCAGACTCACCCACCGCGGCACGTTTTACGCCGTGGCGGACATGCTCGCCGAAAGCACCGCCAACCGGTACGCGCGGGCACTCGCCCGCTGGTCCCCGATGAGCGCCGGAGACCTGTCGGAAACCGACAGCCAAGGCGGCGAATTGTTGCGCGCGCTGGGCATCAGCGACCCCCGCGAACTCGACGTCGACCGCCTCTGGGGCGAGAGCCGCGGTCGCGGCGACCACAAATGGGCGATGATGCCGGTGGGTGTCAAGCAAGGCGGTGAGCTGCAACAGATTATCCTGCGCGCCAAAGACTTTGGTGGTTTCGGATTCCACTCGGTGGTGATCGGAACGTCCGGTTCCGGCAAGTCGGAATACTTCCTTTCGCTGTGCACCGGGATCGCGTTGACGCACTCCCCCGAGACGTTCATCGTGATTTTCGTCGACATGAAGTTCGAATCCGCGGCCCAGGATCTACAGGGGTTCCCCCACGTCGCGGGTTCGCTGTCCAACCTGGGCAAGGACGACCGTCATCTAGCCGAGCGAATGCGCAAGGCTGTCAACGGCGAGATCGCACGGCGGTACCGGCTTTTCAACCAAGCCGGGGCCCGCGACGCCAACGAGTACGAAGAAATGCGCCTCGCCGGCCGCGACCTGGAGCCCGTGCCGATTCTGCTGGTGATCATCGACGAATACCTCGAATTGTTCATTCATCATCCGGAATGGATCGATCTGGTCATCCACATCGGGCAAGAGGGCCGCGGCTGTAACGTCTTCTTCACGCTTGGCGGTCAGCGGCTGGATCTGTCGTCGCTCAGCAAAGTCAAGAGCAACATCGCCTTTCGGGTAGCCCTGCGTGCGGAGACCGCGGAGGACTCCCGCGACGTGATCGGTAGCGACGCGGCCCTGCATCTGCCGTCGAAGGAGAACGGTTACGCCCTGCTCAAGGTTGGCCCACGCGACCTCGAGCAGTTCCGGTGCTTCTATGTATCCGCCCCGTTCGTGGTACCCAAGCGGGCGGTCAACGTGAATAAGACTGTGGCGATGAGCTTTTCGCAACCACGGGCGCTCACCTGGGCCTACCAGCCGCTCAGTGAAGCCGACAGCGAAGCGTTGGCCGTCGCGGACGAGCCCGAGGAGCCCGACGAGTTCCTGTTCCACTCCGACGGATTCCGGAAGAAGAAACTGGTCGACGTGATCCGCGAGTCGCTGATGTCGCACAGTGCGCGTCCGCCCCACCAAATATGGCTGCCGCCTTTGGAAGTCAGTGAGACGATGGACGTGCTGGTGGCGAGCTGGCGGCGCAAGCCGTGGTACGTCGACTACGGCGACAACCCCGGTCTGGTGTTCCCGGTGGGCGTTGTCGACATCCCCGAAGACCACGCGCAGCGGGTGCACGCCATCGACGCCGAGATGGACAACATCATGGTGGTGGCGACCGCTCAGCGCGGCAAATCGACCACGCTGATGTCGCTGATCACCTCGGCCGCATTGATGTATCGGCCCGAGCGGGTGACGTTCTTCTGCATCGGCGCTTCGCTGTATCCCGTCGAAGAGCTACCGCACGTGGCGTCCGTCGTCAGCCAAACGGACAAGGAGGGCGTCTCGAGGACCGTCGCGTCGATCGAAGGCTTGATCCTCGCGCGCGAGGCAGCGTTCAAGCAGTACCAGATCGACATCTCAGAGTTTCGGGAACGGCGATTCGGGACCGAGCGGGAAGGCAGCACTGATCCGGCCGACAAGTTCGGCGACGTCTTCCTCGTCGTCGACAACTTCAGCGACCTGTACGACAAGGATGCTGCGATGGGAGACCGGGTGGTGTCGATCGCACGCCAGGGCCTCTCGTACGGGGTCCATGTCGCGACGACTGCCACCGCGTGGCTGGTAGGGCAAAAGCAGGCGCTGGTCAACGTGTCGAATGCCCGCATCCAGCTGCGGCTGAGCAACCCGGACGAAACCCAAATGGGCGAGGGCCTCGAGCGCCGAAAGGCCGCGCGCAACACGCTGGATCGACCCGGGTTCGGCGTCACCCGTGAAGGCCACGAGTTGCTGGTCGGCGTACCGGAGATCATCTCGGCCGCCGGTGAACGGGTGACGACCCGGCAACTCGGTGCGGTCATTGCCGAAGTGACCGGTGTGGGCAGGCTGGAGAAGCTGGCGCGGTTGCCCGAACAAATTCAGCTCGCCCAGATCATCGAGGCGTTCGCGCAGACCGATGTGGCAGCCGATCCGTTCAATGTTCCCTTCGCCATCGGCGAAAGCGCTTTGCAGCCAACGTATTTGCCGACGCGAACGGTGCCCAGCATGTTGGTGCTGGGTCGGCAGTTGTGCGGCAAGACGACGACGCTGGCTGCCTTCGGTCAGGCGGTCATGAGCCGGTTTAGTCCCGAGCAGGCGCAGATCACCATCATCGATCCCAAGACGTCGCTGATCGGCAAAATTCGGGGACCGCACGTACGGGCGTACGCCTACACCGCCGACGACATCGATACCGTGATCGAGGAGTTGGCGGCGCTGATGCGCGACCGGCTTCCTCCCTCCGGTCTGAGTCAAGAAGAGTTGCTGAGCCGCAGTACGTGGGAGGGCCCGCACCATTTCCTTCTGATCGACGACGAGCAGGAACTGCGCCCACACGGGGCGATCGGCAAGGCGGGCGCGAGCGCTCCGTTGTGGGGACTGATCGAGCGCAGTCGAGAGATAGGCCTGCACGTGATTGCGTCGCGCTTGCCCGGAAACTGGGCCGGGGTCTCGGTGACCAATCCATTCCTGCAGAAGATGACGAGTTCGCGAGCGCCGACCCTATTCATGGACAACGACCCCGCGACGGTAAAGGTATTCGCCAGGGTCAGCGCTCAGCAACTACCGCCGGGGCGCGGCCTGCTCGTCACCACCGATGGTGCGATCGAAGGTGTGCTGGTAGGAACTCCGGAATAGGCCGAATCTGAGGGATCGGCCGGGGGTGCCGAAAAGGTGAATCGACAGCTGCTGCAGACCCCCATAGAATCGATCCATTCCGCGATGTTTCGACGGACACAACTTGCCTGGTGGGGAGCCAGCCAAAAGGGGGTATACCCCTCACGGTTGAAACCGGGCATTCGCAAATACGGAGGGTCACAATGAGCGGTCTGTTTGATATGGTGCCGGGCGCCGTCGACTTGTCGGCGGCCACCGAAGGAGCACTCAGCCAGGAGATGGCGGCCACCACAGCAGCCGGCTCGGCGGCGCTGGTTGGTGTGCTGCCGATGGCGCCGGATGCCGATTCCATCGAATTCGCCGCCGCGCTGAACGCGGCCGGTGCGGCTTACTTGGCGACCGCGGCCGAGCACGCCGGGCAACGGGCCGCCTTCTCCGGCGCGCAGGGTCTTGCGTCTGCCACTGGCGTCGGCACCGATATGGCCAACGCGGCCGCGAGCGCTGTTTCTGCTTAAGCAGCCAGCATGGCCGACCCTAGGTTCAATGGTCCGCCCGAGATCGTCGCTCAGATCTTCGAGGCAGGCAACCCGGCCTCGGTCCTCGCCAATAATGCGGTGTGGGTCACCGAGACCACCAATAACGGAGTCGCGGCCGGTCTTTCCAGCGCCAACGCGGTGGCCACGGCCGCGCACTGGCAGGGTGCGGGCGCGATCGCCTCGATGATCACCTCGACCGGTCTCAACACCGGCCTGCAAACGCTGATGGGCTGGACCGCGGAGAAGATCGGCGTCACGACGGCCGCAGTCGAGGCCTTCATGCTCGCGCGGTCCACGGTCGTCCCGTCCGTCGTGTCGACGACCAACCGGTTCGAGTGGGTCGTCTTGGCCCATACCAACTGGTTCGGGCAGAACACCATGCCGATGGGCGAGCGGGACGCCGAGTACTACGGGCATCACTGGCCGACTAACTCGGCCATCGGTTGGGCGTACTCCAGCACACTGGCGACACTCGTCGCGGCGTTGGCCGTTCCACCACCCCTGGCACCGATGGGCGCCTCACCAGCCGCGCCCGCGGTGGCCGCATCGGCCGTGGCGCAGGCGGCGGCCCAGAGCGGGATGAATGGCGCGATGCAGGCAGGGAGTCAGGCGACGCAGGGCGCGGGCCAGGCAGCGGCGGCACCCGCCGAAGGCGGGAGCCAGCTCAGTTCGATGATGCAGCAGCCGCTGCAGATGATCTCCGGCCTGACCGGTCAGCTGCAAGAGGTGGTCAAGGCTCCGATGGATGCGTTTCAGGGGATGGCCAGCATGCCGCAAGGGCTGATGCAGTCGTTGACGGGCGCGTTTTCCTCGGCCGGTGCGGGCAATGCGGGCGCGGCTGGTGTCGCTGCCGAGCCAGCCGTGCTGGCCGGAGCGACCAGTCCGCTTGGCGGCGCGGCCGGAGGCGGCGGCGTGGGCGGTGGAGGCGGTTTCCCGGGCGCCGGCCTGACCAGCTACACCCGCCCCACCAGCAGCTTCGAACCCGAAGCCGGCGGGCGACCGACCAGCTTGCGCGCCGGCGTGCTGAACGCGTCCGAGTTGCGCCCGCCTACCTCTCCGACCAGCAGCGGCATGGGGGGCTCGCCGATGCCGATGTCTCCGGCCGGCATGCTCGGGCACGGCAAGGAAGGCCAAGCCGATAAGGATGTCACGCGCGCTCGTGTCGTCGTAGGCGGCGGCGAACCGCCCGACGAGACCTAGCGTCGGCTTTACTCTCGGCTATCGACCGGGCCCGGGTGGGCCGGCGAATGCCTGCGCGATCTCCAGCCAGCGTTGGGCGTCGGGCCCGTGTGCGGTGAGGTCGAGAGCGCTCAGCGGCCGGCGCTGCGTGACCAAGAAGCAGAAATCCTCGGCCGCTCCGGTGACCCGTTGGGCCGCATCGGCCGGCCCCCAGGACCAGACGTCGCCGCCGGGCGCACGCAGCTCGACCAGGAACGGCTCGGCCGGCGGAGTGAGCTCGTTGACCGCGAACGCGTAATCGCGAGTGCGCACCCCCAGATGGGCGATCGAGCGCAGACGGGCGGTGGGCGCTCGCTTGACGCCGAGCGCGTCGGCGACGTCCAGTCCGTGTGCCCAGGTCTCCATCAACCGGGCGGTGGCCATCGACGCGGGGCTCATCGGCGGTCCGAACCACGGCAGCTTCCGGCTTTCCTCGGCGGTGAGCAGCGCGTCGTGCAGCCGGCCGCGGGTTGCCCGCCAATCGCTGAGCAGTTCCGCCGGAGGCGTGGCCGCCAGGTCCTCGGCGCCCGCGTCGACAAAGCCGAGGGGGTTCTGCATCGCGCCGGCCAGCACCTCGGCGAACCCCGGCTCGTCGGTGACCGAGAGCAGTGCGACCCGGTCGGTCCACAACAGGTGCGCGATCTGGTGTGCGACGGTCCAGCCCGGCGAGGGCGTCGGGTCGGACCAGCGCGCCTCGGTCAGCGGCGCCACCAGCGTGTCGAGATCGTCGCTTTCGGCACGCAGATCGGCCACCATCGGACCCGCATCAGCCATCCTGACCTCCTAACGACTGTTCGCCGGCTGACCACGCCTGCCGATGACACTGTGCACGACGAGCCCGGCCAGGTAGATCGCCGAACCGAACAATACGAACGTCGGCGCATGCCCGTCGGCGGGGATCAACATCGCGGCCACCGTGATCGAGACGATGAACGACACCCAGAACAGCGCATCCTGCACCGCGAACACATGGCCGCGCAGCGCGTCGTCGACATCCATCTGCATCGCCGAGTCGGCGCACAGCTTGATCATTTGGCCGGTGATGCCGAGGAAGAAGCTGCATCCCACCATGACCGGCAGTGTCAGCCCCACTCCGGCCAGTTGGACCAGCGCGGCCGCGGCCAATGCGCCGTTCGCGGCCGCATAGCGTCCCCAGCGCCGCACCGTCGGTGGGGTCAGCACCGTGGCGATGAACGACCCGAGCCCCGATGCGGCGAAGAACACCAGCGCGATCCCCAGCCCGCCGACCGCGGGGTTTTTCGTGTGATGCGCCAGCAACAGGATCACCAGCGAGTTGATACCGACCACCATTCGGTGTGACGCCAATCCGGACAACGCGGCAGCGACCGTCGGCGTAGACACCACCGTGCGCGCACCGTGCAACCATCCGGTGATCACCGCATATATAACCGATCCGTGGATCGCCCGCTTGGTGTCATCCGGTCCCAGCACCCGCGGGCCGAACCGCAGGGACAGCAGCAGCGCGCCTAGCACCGGAATCAACGCCATGAAGATGATGACGGATGCGCCTCGATCGCTGCCGCCGACAAACCAGCGCGGTATCAGCATGAAGTTGGCGCCGAAGAAGGCCGCGATGGCGCCGGAGGCGGTGGCGAGCGAGTTCATCGTGACCACCTGCTCGCGCGGCACCACGTGCGGCAGCGACGCCGACAAGCCCGAGGCTACGAACCGGGAAAAGCCGTTGAACAACAAGGCACCGAGCAGCAGCGGCATCTCACCGGCCCGCACCGCGAGAATCGTGCCGATCACCAGGATCAGGACCATCCGGCACACATTGGCGCCGACCAGCACCCAGCGTCGGTCCCACCGGTCCATCAGCGCCCCGGCGAACGGACCCAGTAGCGAATAGGGCAAGAACAGCACCGCGAATGCGAACGCGATCGACAGAGGATCGGCCGCCCGGTCCGGATTGAACAGCAGCGCGCCGGCCACCGTCGCCTGGAAAAGCCCATCACCGAACTGGCTCGCCATGCGCACCTGAATCACCCGCCGGAAATCCGGCATGGCGCGCACCGACTGCCAGAGTTCGACGGGTGCACGCGAGGGCATCCGGGTTTGGAACACAGAACCGACTTCCACGATTGGGCTGGACAAAGACATCGCACGCGATGCCGCAGTAATAACAGTACAAATATTTACGCCCGGCGTTTGCTTGTGCCGAGCGATGCTACGGGAGTGCGATGATGGACTGATGCCCCAGCCGGAAGATCCCGAAGACTACATCGCACCCGCTGCTCAGCGGGTGCGTGCGGGCACTTTGCTGCTGGCCAATACCGATCTCCTCGAACCGACGTTTCGGCGCAGCGTCATTTACATCGTCGAGCACAACGACGGTGGCACGCTGGGCGTGGTTCTCAACCGGTCCAGCGAGACCGCGGTCTACAACGTGTTGCCGCAGTGGGCCAAACTCGCCGCCAAGCCGAAGACGATGTTCATCGGTGGCCCGGTGAAGCGCGATGCCGCCCTGTGTCTGGCGGCGCTGAGGATCGGAGCGGACCCACAGGGTGTGCCGGGTTTGCGACATGTCGCGGGACGGATCGTGATGGTCGACCTCGACGCCGAGCCCGACCTGATCGCCCCGCTGATCGAGGGTGTCCGGATCTACGCCGGATACTCGGGCTGGACCATCGGTCAGCTCGAGGGCGAGATCGAGCGCGACGACTGGATTGTATTGTCCGCGTTGCCATCTGATGTTCTGGTCGGGGCGAACGAAGACTTGTGGGGCCAGGTTCTGCGCCGGCAGCCGTGGCCCCTGTCGTTGCTGGCCACCCACCCGATCGACGTCAGCCGAAACTAGGGCTGCTCCCCCACCTCCGACGGCGCCGACGTCTGGTCGGCCTCCCGCGCGAGTCTGGCGGCGATCACCGCGCACACCACCAGCTGGATCTGGTGGAAGATCATCAGCGGCAACATCGTCAGGCCCACGATGTTGCCCGGGAAGAACACCAGCGCCATCGGCAGCCCAGACGCCAGGCTCTTCTTCGAGCCACAGAACAGCAGCACGATTGCATCGGCACGGTCCAGCCGCGCGATTCGGCCGGTCAGCGTGGTGGCGGCCAGCACGATGGCGAGCAGTCCCGCCGCGACCAAGGCAACCAGGATCAGGCGCCACACGTCGACACTGAACCAGATGCCCTCGACCACGCCCATCGAGAAGGCCGTGTACACGACCAGCAGGATGGATCCCCGGTCGACGACCTTGAGCACCGCCGCATAGCGACGGATCAATCCTGCGATCCAGGGCCGTGCCAGCTGGCCGGCGCCGAACGGCAGCAACAGCTGCACGACGATGTCGCGGATCGAGCCGCCGTCCACGTGGACCGCGCCGCTGGTGTTCATCAGCGACACCACCAGCAGCGGGGTCAACACGATGCCGAGGATGTTCGACAGCGACGCGCTGACAATCGCGGCCGAAACATGGCCCCGCGCAATCGAAGTGAAGGCGATCGACGACTGCACGGTCGACGGGACCAGGCACAGGAACAGCAGGCCGTTGTAGAGGTCCATCGTCAGGACCGAGGGCACCAAGGCCCGAGCGGCCAGCCCCAGCAACGGGAACAGCACGAACGTCGTGGCCAGCACCAGCAGGTGCAAACGCCATTGCCGCACGCCGTGCCAGGCCTGCTGCGGCGACAGTCGGGCGCCGTACAGGAAGAACAGCAGCGCGATCGCGGACTCGGCGGCGATTGACGCCACCTGGGCGGCATCGCCGCGGGCAGGGAACAGGGAGGCAATCGCGACGGTGGTGGCCAGAGCCAGCAGAAACAGATCGAAGATCGACGACAAGCGCCTCAGCATGCCGGCCTGTCGCACGACGTGGCGTCGGGGGATTACGTCAGTGGCAGGACTGTGTGCAGACGCTGCACGCACCGGCGCAACTGGGTGCGGCCGCCTCCTGGCGCAGCGCGAAGCGCGCGCTCTGCCACGAGCCTGTGGCCAGCGTGCCGAGCGCGCCGGCCACGCAGACGATCAGCACCACGAGCGCGGTGTGCGCCGATGCGGCCAGTGCCACCACACCACCGGCGGTCAGCATCACCGCGGCGGCCAATTGGGTCGGCGCCATTGCGCGCAACGCCAGTTGCGTGCCGTCGACGGCGTGGTTGTGAGACAGCGACCAAGCCCCGAACCCGGCGGAAGCTACCGCCGCACATACGCACACCACCCCAGCGATCAGCATTGCCTCACAATACGAGGCCGGTCACCGATCCGCGCGCCGGGCTCCACAACCCTTGTGTCGGCGCCGAATTAGCGCGAGCCGAGGTTACTGAAGTTCGGCAGCGGCGGAAGCCCGGGTACGAGGGCCAACAGGTTGGGCGCGGGCTGCGGGGAGGGCAGGTTGGGCGCGGCCAGCTGCGCGGGAAGCCGGGCCGGCGCACCAACGGGAGCCTGCGCGGGTGCGACGGCGGGAGCCTGGGCCGCAACCGGGGCGGGGGCTTGCGCGGGAACGCCGGCGGGCGCCTGCGCGGGGACGGCGGGCGCCTGCGCGGGGACGGCGGCCGCTTGCGCCGGAAGCGCGACGGGTGCGGCAGTCGGGGCGGCGGGGGCAGGTGCGGCGGACCCGGGCGCGGTCACCCGGAAACCGTTGATGATCGCGTCGGTGGCGGGCGCGTCACCGACTGCGACGGCCCGGTCGGTGGTCACCGACAGTGACACTAGGTACGTGTCGTGGCCCGAGGTGGCCAGGACGTGACGGCGCGAGGTGTTCAGCGTCATATCGCCCTCGCGGTAGGTGCCTTCGATCACCGACGACGGGAACCCGTCGAAGTCGGCCATCGAGGCGTTCGTCGACTGCCAGGCCAGCAGCTTCTGACTGTCGACGTAGCCGTGCGAGATGGCTTCTCGGGGATCGAAATTACCGACCAGCTTGTAGACCACGACCTGCGCGTTTGACGAGTAGACGCTGCTGCCCTGCCGGTCGGCGATCACCGCGAACGCGTCGGGCACATTGGGGTCGGGCACCTGGGTCCAGCGCGGGGGCACCGGCAGCGTGATGTCGAGCGCCTTGAAGCCCTGCGGCTTCTGCGGCTCGAGCTTGACGCCCTTCGATTGGAAGTAGTCGCGCAGGGTTCCGGAGGCCGCCGGCGTGATGGCCGGCTGCGCCGGCGCGACCGCGGCGGCGTTAGGCGTCGCGGCCGGAGCCGCGATGCTGTTGGGTGCCATGGGCGCGGAGGCCAGGCTCGGCGGCGCGAACGGGTTCGCCGACGGCGGGGTGGGGACGAACCGGTTGCTGTTGGCTGTGCCCGGAGCAGGCGCCGGTGGGTAGTACTGGTTCGCCGGCACCGGCACGATAGGACCCGGGGGAACAGGCACCAGAGGATCGGCCGAAGCCGTCGCGCCTGAGAACAGGGCGAACCCGATCACACCGGCGGCGAAACCGCCTGCGACTGCGTGCCAGGGGGCGGCGATCTGCGTCATCTCTGTCGGTCCTTCCGAATGGCCGGTCTACCGGCATCCGTCGTATAGAGGCCGACTGTAACCAGAGGCCAAAGGCGCTGGACAGGGCCGAAATAGAGCTGGGATGAACCTCTGATCTGTGCGCAACGCAACCTTTACCAACCTGTGGCCGGCGGGCCCGGCAAGTCGGTCCTTATACGCTGTTCACGTGACCCAACCGCCGACCACCTCGTCGCCGAGCATCCCCGCGGATGCCCAGACGGAGTCCGACGCGCCGCCATTCCGTTACACGGCGGAGCTGGCTGCCAGCATTGAGGGCACCTGGCAGGACAACTGGGCGCGGCTCGGGACATTCAATGTGCCCAACCCGGTGGGGTCGTTGGCGCCGACCGACGGCACCCCGGTCCCCGACGACAAACTGTTCGTGCAGGACATGTTTCCGTATCCGTCGGGGGACGGTCTGCACGTCGGACACCCGTTGGGCTACATCGCCACCGACGTCTACGCGCGCTACTTCCGGATGGTCGGCCGTAATGTCCTGCACGCCTTAGGTTTTGATGCGTTTGGGCTGCCCGCTGAGCAATACGCGGTGCAAACCGGCACCCATCCGCGCACCAGGACCGAGGCCAACATCGTCAACTTCCGCCGGCAACTGGGTCGGTTGGGCCTCGGGCACGACAATCGGCGATCCTTTTCGACCACCGACGTCGAGTTCTACAAATGGACGCAATGGATCTTCTTGCAGATCTACAACGCGTGGTTCGACACCGCGGCCGCCAAGGCCCGTCCCATTGCGGAACTGGTCGCCGAATTCGATTCCGGTATCCGTCGTCTCGACGACGGCCGGGACTGGGCGACATTGTCGGCGGGGGAGCGGGCCGACGTGATCGACGGCTACCGGCTGGTGTACCGGGCGGACTCGATGGTGAACTGGTGCCCCGGCCTGGGCACGGTGCTGGCCAACGAAGAGGTCACCTCCGACGGCCGCAGCGACCGCGGCAACTTCCCGGTGTTCCGTAAACGGTTGCGGCAGTGGATGATGCGGATCACCGCATACTCCGACCGGCTGCTCGACGACCTGGACGTGCTGGACTGGCCCGATCAGGTCAAGTCCATGCAGCGCAACTGGATCGGCCGTTCCACCGGCGCGGAGGCATTGTTCTCGGCGACCATCCAAAATGGCGACCGCAAGGGCTCCGACATCGACATCGATGTGTTCACCACGCGGCCCGACACCTTGTTCGGCGCAACCTATCTGGTGCTGGCTCCCGAGCACGACCTGGTGGACGAACTCGTCGCCGCCGCCTGGCCGGACGGGGTCGACCCCAGCTGGACGTACGGAGCCGCCACGCCCGCGGAAGCCGTCGCGGCCTACCGGCGTGCGATCGGCGCGAAGTCGGATCTCGAGCGTCAGGAGAGCAAGGAGAAGACCGGCGTCTTCCTGGGTAGCTATGCGACCAATCCGGCCAACGGCAAGCCGGTGCCGATGTTCATCGCCGACTATGTATTGGTGGGCTACGGCACCGGGGCCATCATGGCGGTGCCGGGCCACGATCAACGGGACTGGGATTTCGCCAGCACATTCCGTCTGCCGATCGTCGAAGTCATTGCGGGCGGTGATATTTCGGAATCGGCGTATGTGGGCGATGGCGAGTTGGTGAACTCCGGCTACCTCGACGGAATGGATGTCGCGGCGGCCAAGGAGGCCATCACCGCCCGGCTGGAGTCCGAGGGCCGCGGCCGTGCGCGAATCGAATTCAAGTTGCGGGACTGGCTTTTCGCCCGACAGCGGTATTGGGGCGAACCGTTCCCCATCGTGTACGACGACGACGGACGCCCACACGCGCTGAACGAGGCCGCGCTTCCGGTGGAGCTGCCCGACGTCCCGGACTATTCGCCGGTACTGTTCGACCCCGACGACGCCGACAGCGAGCCGTCACCACCGCTGGGCAAGGCGAGCGACTGGGTGCACGTCGAGCTGGACTTGGGCGACGGCCTCAAGCCTTACAGTCGCGATACCAATGTGATGCCGCAGTGGGCCGGCAGCTCATGGTACGAACTGCGCTACACCGATCCGCATAACTCGGAACGGTTCTGCGCCAGGGAAAATGAGGCGTATTGGATGGGCCCACGCCCGGCCGAGCACGGTGTGCAGGACCCCGGCGGCGTCGACTTGTATGTCGGGGGAGCAGAGCACGCCGTGCTGCACCTGCTCTATGCCAGGTTCTGGCACAAGGTCCTCTACGACCTGGGTCACGTCAGTTCTCGAGAGCCGTACCGCCGGCTGGTCAATCAGGGCTACATTCAAGCGTTTGCCTACACCGATTCGCGTGGATCGTATGTCGCGGCCGACGAGGTGATCGAGCGGGACAACAAGTACTTCTACGCGGGGCCCGACGGCGAGATCGAGGTCTTTCAGGAATTCGGCAAAATCGGTAAGAGCCTGAAGAATTCGATCTCACCGGACACCATCTGTGACGAGTATGGTGCGGACACCCTGCGGGTGTACGAGATGTCGATGGGCCCGCTGGAGGCTTCCCGGCCGTGGGCGACCAAGGACGTGATCGGCGCGCACCGTTTCTTGCAGCGGGTCTGGCGGCTGGTGGTGGACGAGAACACCGGCGAATCCCGGGTGGCCGACGAACAGCAGCAGCTGAACACCGAGACCCTGCGCGCACTGCATCGCACCATCGAGGGTGTCGCGGAAGACTATGCGGCCCTGCGGAATAACACCGCCGCAGCCAAGCTGATCGAGTACACCAACCACCTCACCAAAGAGCACCGCGACGCGGTACCTCGCGCTGCGGTCGAACCGCTGGTGCTGATGCTGGCACCGCTGGCCCCGCACATGGCCGAGGAGTTGTGGTCGCGGCTGGGGCACACCACGTCGCTGGCGCACGGCCCCTTCCCGGAAGCCGACCCCGCCTACCTGGTGGCCGACACCGTCGAGTACCCGGTGCAGGTCAACGGCAAGGTGCGCGGACGGGTGGTGGTGGCCGCCGATGCCGATGACGCCACGCTGAAAGCCGCCGCGCTGGGCGATGAAAAGGTCCAGGCATTCCTGGCCGGGGCCACCCCGCGCAAGGTGATCGTGGTCGCCGGCCGGCTGGTCAACCTGGTGGTCTGAAGCCGATTACCGTCGGCCCGGTCGCAGCACCACCTCGTGAACGTGGCCGTCGCGTGGCGTGGCCACCGCTTGGGCGACGGCGGCAGCGACGGTTTCGGGCTGCAAGAATTTGTCGGCGTCATACTCACCGCCCTCGTACGCGACCAGGTCGCGCTGCATCTCGGTGTCGGTGCGGCCGGGAAATATCGTGGTGACCCGCAGGTCCGGCTCGTCGATGCGCAGCGAGTCGGCGAACGCGCGCAGCGCGAACTTGCTGGCCGAATAGGACGCCATACCGGGTGAAACCGCGCGCCCCGCTCCGGAGTTGATGAACACCACCTGACCGCGAGCGCTGCGCAGGGCCGGTAACAGTTCCAGCGTAAGGGCAACCGCCCCAAAGACATTCACGCTGAAGGTGGCACGCCACTCGTCGACGTGGGACTCGGCGACCCGGCCCGGGACGGACACCCCCGCGTTGTGCACCAACACGTCGAGCGCGTCCACGATTTCGCACGCGGCCGCGATCTCGTCGATGTCAGTCAAGTCCAGAGGGAAGGTGGTGGCGCCCAGTCGCTGCGCGACGGCGTCGAGCCGGGCGGAGGGCCGACCGGCCAGCAGCAGCGTATGCGTCGGGGCCAGCGCGGTGGCGATGGCGGAACCGATACCTCCGCCGGCGCCAGTGATGAGTGCAGTTGGCATGAAGCTCAGTTTACGGACAGCACCAATATCGTTGGAAAACAGGTACTTTCAGGCCCGCTTGCGTGCGGGGGGCTCTCCGCCGGCGGGACCCGACGTCGGCTCGCCCGAGGCCAGGCGCTCGAGCGGTGCCAGCGCCTTGGTCAGCATGTTCAGATCGGACTCGTTGAGCTGGCTGAGCATCGCGGCCAGAGCCGCGTGCCGATTAGCCAGCGACTCGGCGTGAACGGCCCGGCCGCGCGGCGTGATGTCGACCAGCACGGCCCGCAGGTCGGACGGGTCGCGCGAGCGCTTCACCAATCCGATCTTCTCCAGCCGGCGGATCGCCACCGTCGTGGTGGGCGTTCGCACCCGTTCGTGTGCGGCCAGATCCGTCATCCGGATTGGGCCTTGATCGAGCAAGGTGACCAGGATCGACAGCTGCGCCAAGGTCAATTCGCCCGCGACCACTCCGCTGGGGTCGCCGCGGCGCAGCATCGAAAACAGTTTGGACAGCGCGCGGTGCAAGCCTTCCGCAAGCTCGGTCACCTCGGCCGCGGTGGAGTCGCTGTCCGCCATAAGTCGGCAGTCTAACCCGATATGGGTGGCGTACAAGGTAGCTACGGCGACTATTTTTAGCCCGTCAAAGCACCTGGGACAGGAATCGCTGCAGTCTTTCGGTCTTAGCCGCTTCGAATATCTGCTCTGGTGGCCCGGATTCCACCACCTTGCCGCGATCCATGAATACCACGATGTCCGACGCCGACCGGGCGAAACCCATTTCGTGCGTGACCACAATCATCGTCATACCGCCGGCGCCGAGGTCGGCGATGAGCTGCAATGCCCCCTTGACCATCTCAGGATCCAGCGCGGAAGTCGCCTCGTCGAAGAACATCACCTGCGGACCCATGGCCAACGCCCGAGCGATCGCCACCCGTTGCTGTTGTCCCCCGGACAGCATGCCGGGGCGGGCACCGGCCTTGTGCTTCAGGCCAACTCGCTCCAGCTGAGTCAGCGCGAGTTCCTTGGCCTCGTCCGCGGACAGCCCGCGTAACTTGCGTGGGCCCAGCGCCACGTTCTTGAGGATGCTCAGATGCGGAAACAGGTTGTAATGCTGAAACACCATGCCGATGCGCTGACGCAGTTCGTCGGGATCGTCGTGCAGCACCGAGTGCCCGTCGAGCAGGATGTCGCCCTTGTCGGGTTCGTAGAGTCGATTCAGCGCGCGCAGCAGCGTCGACTTACCCGAGCCCGACGGTCCCACGACGGCCACCGTGGTGCCCGCGGGGGCTTCGAAGCTGACGCCGCGCAGGACCTTGTTCCCGCCGAGGGCTTTGTGAATATCCCTGGCTTCCAACGAGACTGAGGCATGGCTAGCGTTGGCGTCGGTCATGTCATTCCCGGGCCGAGGGTGGAGGTGAAGATGGCGGCGGACTCTTCTGACTCGTCACTGGAGCCGCCGCGGCGCAGCCGCGCGTCGATGTAGTTCACCAAATGCGTTAACGGAACAGTCAATAACAGATAGAAGAGGCCCGCGGCCACCAACGGCGACAAGTTGCCCGTCTGCGCGTTGAGGTCGCGACCCACTTGGAACAGTTCTCGCTCCTGGGCCACCAGACCCAGGAAATACACCAGCGCCGAGCCCTTCAGTAGCGCGATGGCCTGATTGACCAGCGCGGGCAATACCCGCCGGACCCCTTGCGGCACCACGACCAGCCGCATCGCGGCCGGATAGCTGAATCCGAGTGCGCGCGCGGCCTCCAGTTGGCCGGAATCGACGCTCTGGATTCCCGAGCGCAGAATCTCGCCGATGTAGGCGGCCGCCATCAGTCCCAGCGCGGCGATACCCAACGGGTACGGGTTGTTGTTCGTCAACCCGCCCACGAGCGGTCCGATCCCCATCCCGATGATCAAGATGATTACGACTTCGGGAAGACCACGGAAGATGTCGGTATAGATCCGCGCCGGCCAGCGCAGCCACCATGAGTTCGACAAGCCCGCCATGGCCAGCACCATGCCGAGCACCAGCCCGATCGCCAGCGCGCTGTTCGTCAGGATCAAGGTGTTGGGCAGCCCCGTCATCAGCAACGCGGGGACGGCTTGTTTGTACAGATCCCAGTCCAAGAACTGGTCGCGCAGTTGTGCCAGTACGGATTTCGGGGCCGGGGGGTGCATCGACTTGTGGTGGTTGCTGGCCGCTATCGCCGCGAAGTCCGGCAGGTGCGGGGCCGGGGCGGCGCGGGATCCGGGTTTCCAGCCCGGTGGCAACGGGCGCGGAACCCATTCCGAGTAGAGCTTCGACCAGGTGCCGTCGGCGATGACGGCGTCGAGCGCGGAGTTCAGCGCGGAGATCAGTGCCGGGTTGTCGTTGGCAACCGGGTACGCGACGAAGTCGCCGGGGCTGAACTCGTTGGCCACGACCATCGCGGGATCGCCGGGATGCATCACGTTGGCGGCCAGGGCTGCCGGCGCTACCCAGGCATCGATTTGGCGGGTCTTGAGGCTGGCGTACACGGTGGCGAAGCCGGGGTATTTCACCGGTTGCAGGTGCAGGGTGTCGACGACGTAGGACTCCTCGACGGTGCCCTGGACGACGCCGATCCGTTGCCCGGCAGCGAGATCACTGAAGGCTTTGATCGGCGATCCGGGTGGCACGATCAGCGCGTAGTAGCCGAAGTCGTAGCCGTTGGTAAACCCGACGGTACGCCGCCGGGCAGCGGTGGCTTTTACCGATGACGAGCCCACGTCGAAGCGCCGCGACGCCACTTCGGCCAGCAGTGCCGAGAAATCGGTGCTGGCGAAACGGACTTGCAGGCCCAGCTTTTTCGCCATCGCGGCCAGCAGCTGATTGTCGAATCCGCTGAAGGTGCCGTTGGCGTCAACACAGACCGAGGGCGGGGCATCCGACAGGGTGCCGACGTTGAGAACGCCGGGTGAATTCAGGCCCAGCGAGTTGACGTTGATCTCGCTGAGCGGTTCGACGGAGGCGGTCGTGTGGTCGTCGTCGCGTCCGACGCCGCCGATGGTGGTCAGGTCTTTCGGTAGGGCGGACGCGCTCTCGGGTCCGCCCGGCGCGCATTGGTTTCGGTCGGCGAACGCGGGTCCGGCCAGCACCAGGCCGACCACGATCAAAATTGTCGTGGTTAGTCCGAACAGCTTGGCTCCGCGCTTCGCGCGCGGGCCTTCGCACGAGTTCATCACCGCCACCGTATCGACCGGTCGGCAACTCGTCGCGGCGAGAGTCGATTTAGAGCGCCATCGACGGCTCGGCGCAGACCGCGTCCGTCTTCGCCAGAACGGAAAGCGGCGCGGAAACAACCTGGCGAACGTCGTCGGGTGGCGCGAAAACCCTGCGCCGGAACAGTTCGGCCAGCATGGTCTGCGCCATCAGGTAGGCGCGGCCGACGCACGCCGCCCGCGCGGCGTCCGGGTCACGGCGGCGGATCGCGGCCGTTTCGTCCTCGTAGTAGGGCAGCACGTCGTCGCGATTGTTGTGGTAGCTCAACCAGAACGCGTGGGGGATGAGGTCTTGCGAGGCACGGATGGTGGCGTGCAGTCGAGGCCCGGCGTAATCGTCGTTGACGGCGCGCCGGTACTCCGCGGCGAGTTCGGAAAAGACCCGGGAGTCTTTCGCGATGCGCATCGCGCGCATCAGTGCATCGAGTTCGCCCAGGATCCGCGGCGTCGGGTTACTCGCAGCGCGAGCCGAGGCGATGGCGTTGAGCATGCCGTCAAGCTCGTGATGCTCAAGGACGGTGGATTCGTCGAACCTCTCGACGAACGCGCCCCGGTGATAGCGGGTCGACACGACGCCGTCGTGCTCGAGCTGAATCAGGGCTTCTTGAATCGGCACGCGACTGACGCCCAAGCCGAGTGCGATCTCGTTGCGGTCGACGCGGTCGCCGCTGCGCAGCTTGCCCGTCAGCACCAGGTTCAGGATGTGGTTGACAACCTGGTCCTTTTCTTTGACCCCATATTTCTTCGGCATGAGTCTCTTTCAAATCTGTTGCAGTTGCGCACCAGCGAGCAGCGGTGGAAAGTTTCTCATGTATTTGCGCATTCGTTAAGGTGTTTGGCGGATGAATTGGAGGCGAACCCCAATTAACGCGCGTCGCGCCAGCGGCACAATGCCTCGGCCGCACCGAGGTCGTAATCGGGACCGTTGACGCCGACCGTCAGCAGTGTCACGCCCAACGCGGTGAGCCCCTCGGCATTGGCGATCAACCCGTCGACCCCCTCGCCGCGGCGCACGCCGCTGTTGTCCTCCACACCGGCCGACCGCTCGATCGTGGCCGGGTCGCGCCCGACCGCGGCGCAATGCTCGTCCAGCACGGCCGCAGCGGCCGGGTAGGTCTCGACCGTGGTGAAGCCGTGCCAGATGTCGCCGTACTCGGCAACCAGTCGCAGGGTCTTTCGCGGACCCTTGCCACCGATCAGTATCGGGATGTCGCGGGCGGGTGCGGGATTGAGTTTGGCCAGCCGCGATGTGATCCGCGGGAAGGCCGCGGCCAGGTCGTCGAGGCGGCTGCCCGCGGTACCGAATTCGTAGCCGTACTCGTCGTAGTCCTTTTCCTTCCAACCGGATCCGATACCCAGGATCAACCGGCCGTCGGAAATGTGGTCGACGGTGCGAGCCATGTCGGCCAGCAGCTCGGGGTTGCGGTACGAGTTGCACGTCACCAGCGCGCCGAATTCGATGCGCGATGTCTGCTCGGCCCAGGCCGCCAGCACCGTCCAGCATTCGAAATGCGCGCCGTCGGGATCACCGTAGAGCGGGAAGAAGTGATCCCAGGTGAATGCGACGTCGACACCCATGTCCTCGCAGCGCCGCACGGCGTCGCGGATGTGGCGGTATTCGGGCGAGTGCTGAGGCTGCAGTTGTACACCGATGCGAACGGGATGGGTCATACGACCACCGTAGGAGCCGCGACCTCTCAGCGTGCGTTGAGGACCCCGGTCAACAGTTCGATCAGTGCGCGGGGCTGATCGCTTTGCACCGAATGTCCGGAGTTTTCGACAACGTGAGCCTGACGGAAATGCGTTGCGCGGCTGGCGAGTTCGGCCGCATCCTCGTCGGTGACGAAGGGCGACGAGCCACCGCGCACCAGCGTGACGGGTGCGGTCAGCGCGTCGACGTCGTTCCACAGATCACCGAAGTCGGGGACTTTGCGGATGGTGTCGTAGCGCCATGCCCAGTTCCCGTTGTCGAGGCGTCGGGAATTGTGGAACACACCGCGGCGCAGTGCCTTGACCTCGCGGTGTGGTGCCGCGGCGATCGTCAGGTCGAGCATGGCCTGGAAGCTGGGGAACTCGCGCTCGCCCTGGACCAGCGCGACGGTGCCCTGCTGCTCGGTGGTCAGCTCGGCGTAGCGGTGCAATGCCGACGGGGTGACGTCGACGAGAACGAGTTCGCGCACCAGCTCCGGTGCGATCGCACCGACCCGGATCCCGGTCAGCCCGCCCAGCGACATGCCCACGATCAGTTCGGCATCAGGTGCCAAGTCGCGCAGTACCGGCGCCACGGCATTGGCGTTGTGCTGCGGCGAATAGTCGCCGTCTTCGCGCCAGCCGGAATGGCCGTGGCCGGGCAGGTCGACCGCCAGTGCCGGCACCCCGAGCCCGACGATGACGGTGTCCCAGGTGTGGGCGTTCTGTCCGCCACCGTGCAGGAAGACGATCCGTGGCGCAGTGCCGCCCCAGCGCAGCGCGCTGATGGAGCCGTGTGGCGTTTCGGCCTCGATCCGTTCCACGTCCGGCAGCGGACCGGTGATGCCGGCCTGCTCGGCGTTCTCGGACAGCAACGAGAATTCGGACAGCCCGGCCAGTTCGTCTTCGGAGATCTCGGTCACGATCTTTGACATTAGAGGAAGTAACGGCGCCGAATGCCGTGGAATCGCTCCCACATTGCGGCGCTGCGCTCGGCGGCGCCCACCGTGGCGGTGTCCGGCGGGAGCATGCTCGCGATGTCGTCGTGTTTGACGACTTTGGTCTCCAGCACGGCGGGCTCGCCCTCGAGCATGTGGCGATAGGTCAGGTTCCCGCGCTGGAAGCCCTGGGTGTCCACCCAGTTGTGGACATTCGGATCACGATGCGCCATGACCAGGCGGATGCGCCCGTCGGCATCTATTGCGGTGCGGCTCGGGGTGTAGCTCACTGGGCGGTAGAGGTAGTCCATGCTGTTGAAGAAGACACCCATGTTGGTGAACATCCACAGTCCGTCGTGGGCGTCGAATTCGACGATCAGCGCCTCGTCGGGCGCCAGCTCCCAATACATGTTGGCGGCGGCGCGGCCGCGCTTGCTGTCTGCTTCGCGTGCGCCGACTCGCGGAAACGCGTTGGGATGCTCGGCGTCGACGCCGCCATAGGTGAACGGAAACTCGGGCCAGTCCGACATCAGGCCGGTGACGAAATCACCGGCCCATTCCATCGCCTCGATCATGGCCTGCGGGCTGGGCAGCGGCTTGGGGTCGGCCATGTCGACCCGCTCGATCCGCAGCTGCGCGGGCAGCTCATCCCAGGCGTCGAATCCCTGGCGAATGAACAGCTTTCGCGATTGCCCGGTGGTGGGTAGCCAGTTCGGGCCGCGCTCGGGTCCACCGATGTAGATCTCGAATTCACCGTTGGCGCCGACATTCAGTTGACGCCCGGACAGGTTGGCCTCGGGTGTGTCACCGAACGGCTCGTGCAGCACGCCGGGCCCGGGGATCCGCGCGCCCTGCACGGTGATGTTGAAAAACGGTGCGGTTCCGCGGTTTCCGTGCAAGCGGTAGGTCGACTGCCCGTTGATCCACACCTGTTGGTAGGTGAAATCGGCGCAGTCCCCACCGAGCTTGCGGGTTGGACCACAAAACGTATGCAGCACCGGGTAGTCGGTGTCGCGGGTCTCGAGCGACAGATCGAAGGCCTGGCCCAGGTTCTGCGTCAGGAAGCGGAACGCGTCGACCCGCTGCGCCCCCGACGTGGCGTTGGCGTCCTTGAACACCTGTTCGCCCGCCCGCGCCAGCTGCGCGCAGAACTCGACCCACGCCGAACGCAGCGCCGCATCGTCCACACCGTCGCCGAACGCCATTGTCACGCAGTCAATCTGTCCAACATCGCCCCGACGACAGCGCAGGCGCGACGGGCGGATTCGAGACGGCCCTCCTGCTCGATTCGCGGTCCGATCAGTTCCAGGTCGAACCCGTGCGAGTAGCCGCTCGCCAGCGCGTTGGCGAGGAATCCTTCGATCGGAATCGCGCCGTCGCCGGGGACCGCCCGGCCCGGCAGCGCGCGATCGCCGAGTACATAGTCGCTGAGCTGGATGAGCTCGGTTCGCGGCAGGGCGCGCTGCACCATGGCGTCGAAATCGCCCTCCGCCCAGCAGTGAAACACGTCGATGCAGACACCCAGCCCACTCATCTCGGCCAGCGTAACGGTGTCGCGCAGGGTGTGTGCCAGATGCAGGTCGGCATACAAGCTGGAGGCGTTCTCGACGGCCAACGCCACACCGGTCTGCTGTGCATGCGTGACGCAGGGCGCGATCATCGTCCGGAACCGGTCGGCGGCCCGGTTCCACGTGAGGGTGTCCCGGCCCCCGGTGAGCACGTAGATCATTCGCGCCCCGACGCCGGCTGCGGCGTCGATCACCGGCGTCAGCGCGTCCTGCGCGGCCTGCGGATCGGAGGTCAGGCGGCCGCCGGCGAACAGATGATAGACCGCCTCGACGGCAAAGTTGTTGCGTTGCACCAACTTTGGGAATTCCGGGTCGAGTAGCTGGCTGTCCAGGACGCTGAGCCGGGAAACCCCCAACTCCACCCAGTGGGTCTCCAGCTCGGCCAACTCAGCACCGTAGAACGTGACATTGTGTACGGACAGACGCGGGTGGGCCGGCATCGCGTCAGCCACGATTCTCGATCTCGACGCCGAATCGCTCACGGAACGGCCGGAATTCCGCATGCAGCGCGTCGAGGTCTTCGCCGATGTCGATCAACAGCTTGGTGGAGTAACGGAACTTGCCGTAGCGGTCGCCGCGATTGTTGGCCAGGTAGTCGCGCATCGCCGACTCGGCTTCCGGTGTGACCCGACGGCCGGCGAACGCGTAGTAACGCTGCACCGTCGCCACCTGATCGGCGATGAAGTCGGTGTAGCGGATGTGCAGGATGCGGGGATCGTCCACCATAGGATCGGTCATCGTGTTGGTGACGCCGGCGCGGGTCAACTCCAGATGCATCTTCGCCAGGGCGTGCAGGTCGACCGGGCCGACCATCCCTTCGGCGATGTCAGCCATCATCATGGTGCGCGACGCCGCGACCTGCACCGGGTCGCGGTGCAGCCAGACCAGGGTGGCGTCGGGGTACGTCTCGAACATCTCCTTGAGTCGGAAGCCGTGAAAGCCCTTGAGTACCCAGTACTTTCGCGGTCGATGGTACTGGAGCTGTTGCAGCATCGCCTTGTGCAACCGGTACTGCGCGCTCGCATCGGTGGCCAGGCCGCCGACCAGCGACTGCATCGGCACCCGCCACCACGCCGTCGGCGTCATGACCCGGAAGTCGAAGGCCCAGGTGCGTTCGTCCTCGGGCAGGCCGTCGCCCAGCATGTCGTTGTACGGGTGGCTGTGCAGCCACTTGGGCATCTTCGCGTTGATCTCGCGCCAGTCGGCGTCGGCCCACGCGCGACGCGGGTCGTCGTCTGCGGCCAGCCCCGGTGGCGGCGACGGGTACATCACCTCCCAGAAGCGCAGCGCCCGCCCGTGTGGATCGACGGACATCAGCGCGTGCATCAGCGTTGTCCCCGAACGTGGTTCGCCGGTCACGAACATCGGCGCCTCGATCACTTCGTCGCCGATCGGGTAGCGATTGCGGTCCTCGATGAATTCCAGCCGCGAAGTCAGCAGCCAGTGGCATACGTGCGCGGCCGCAGCGGCGCCCGCGGCGTCCATACCGAGGCTGTTGAGATGGTCGGCGGCGACGGCGAAGCGCTCCGGCAACGTCGGGTCGCCGTAGTCGTGCAGGCCCGTCTCGGCTTGCGCGGCACGCAGCAACTCGGCGGCGTCCAGGTATGTGCTCACGACAGATCTCCGCACAGCTGCATCAGTTCATCTTCTGCGGCAAGGACATTCGCGGCCGACGCGGCGGCATACGTCAGGCCGGCCATGGCGCCGTAGTCGAGGATCTTGGGCACCCGCAGTCCCGCGTCCACGTAGGTCTTGATGATTTTCGCGACCTCGCGCGCAGTGCCGTGCGGGACGACGGCGAGCAGCATCTCGGGTTGCACGTCGTCCAGGAACGTCAGGATTCGCTCCCGGGTGAGCACTGCGGGGTCGATGTCCTGGAAGCCGCGCCAGCCCGGGCCCATCGGATGTTCGAACCCGAAGCCACGCAATGTCTCTGCCGATACCTGTAGCAGGAACGCCTTGACCAGCGGCGCCTGCAGGATCTCGGCAAGAGCGTCTTCGTTCGCGCCAATGAGGCACACCTGCATGAAGCCCGGCGTGATCGCCATCGGATCGCGTCCGGCGCGCTCGGCGGATCTCCTTACCGCCGAAAGCATCTCGGCGTAATGCTCGGGGGTCCACGCGCCGGCGGGCCACCAACCGTCGGCGTGCCGGCCGGCGATGTCGAGCATGCGCGGGCCGCTCGCGCCGATCCAGATCGGTGGGAACCGTCCTTGATACGGCTCGGTGTCCAACCGCGCGTGGTGCAACGTGTAGAACCGTCCCTCGAAGTCGATCGGGCCGTCGCTTTCCCAGAGCAGTCTGATGACCGTCAGGGCTTCCTCGAAACGGCCGACCGGGTGGGAGAAGTCGAAGCCGTAGGGCAACGTGTTCTCACTCTCGCCGCTGCCCAGGCCGAGGATGAAGCGTCCCTTCGAGAGATGGTCGATGGTCAGCGCGGTCTGGGCGAGCAACGACGGGTGGCGCCGCACGGTGTCGACCACCGCGCTCACCAGCGGGACGCGCTCGGTCAGCACGGCGGCCGCGGCCGCTACCGAGAGGCCGTCGAGATGGCGGTGCGGCGACGGCGACGCGGTGGCGAGGTCGGTGAACTCGGGCGTCCAGATCGAGTCCGGCCAAAAGCTGACCATGTGATCGGGCAGCCAGATCGAGTGGTAACGCCCGCCGTCGAGCTCGGCGAGCCGGGACATGTCCAGGGGCAGGGTGGTACGCAGGAACGCGGCGGGCTGAACTTTCATCCGGGACAACGCCTGACTCGTCGAGGGGTGCTGCGCGTAATGCTAAGCGACTGCACAGCACACTGTCACGGAGTGTGCACTCCCGGCTTCGAGTGTGCGGCCAGGGCGCCGATATCGGGATAGTTCAGCCGTGAGCACACACTGAAAGCCGCCGGCGCACACTGACGCACAAAAAAGAGTGTGCGGTGAGGTCGCAGTTTCGTTGTGAAACGCGACCTCACCGCACACCCGATGAGTGAATCGAACTGCCCGGTGCGTTCGATTCCGTAGCGCGCCGCAGGGCGGCGCACCAGTTCGACTGGGTCGACGGTTCGACTCCTCAGCCCGCCGCTATGCGGCGCGCATCGTCGTTCGAACTAGTCGGCGCCGATGATGAACTCTTCGAGCTGGGCCCGCGCGACATCGTCGGGCAGCTGCTTCGGGGGGCTCTTCATCAGGTAGGCCGATGCCGGCACGACCGGTCCGCCGATGCCGCGGTCCTTAGCGATCTTCGCTGCCCGCACCGCGTCGATGATGACGCCGGCCGAGTTCGGCGAGTCCCACACCTCGAGCTTGTACTCCAGGTTCAGCGGCACATCGCCGAACGCACGGCCTTCCAGCCGCACGTAGGCCCACTTGCGGTCGTCGAGCCAGCCGACGTGATCGGACGGGCCGATGTGCACGTCCTTGGTCTTGAACTCGCGCTGCAGGTTTGAGGTCACGGCCTGCGTCTTGGAGATCTTCTTGGACTCCAGCCGCTCACGCTCGAGCATGTTGAGGAAGTCCATGTTGCCGCCGACGTTGAGCTGCATGGTGCGGTCCAACTGCACACCGCGGTCCTCGAACAGCTTGGCCATCACGCGGTGCGTGATCGTCGCGCCGACCTGGCTCTTGATGTCGTCACCGACGATCGGCACACCGGCGTCGGTGAACTTCTTGGCCCACACCGGGTCGGAGGCGATGAACACCGGCAGCGCGTTGACGAACGCCACGCCGGCGTCGATCGCGCACTGTGCGTAGAACTTGTCGGCCTCCTCGGAGCCCACCGGCAGGTAGGACACCAGGACGTCGACCTTGGCCTCCTTGAGCACCTGAACCACGTCGACGGCCTCGGCGTCGGAGACCTCGATGGTGTCGGCGTAGTACTTGCCGATGCCGTCCAGTGTCGGGCCGCGCTGGACCGTCACATTGGTCGGCGGCACGTCGGCGATCTTGATCGTGTTGTTCTCCGACGCGAAGATCGCCTCCGACAGGTCGAAGCCGACCTTCTTGGCATCCACGTCGAACGCGGCCACGAACTTCACGTCGCGGACGTGGTAGCGGCCGAACGTCACGTGCATCAGACCGGGCACGGTGCTGTTCGGGTCGGCGTCGTAGTAGTACTGGACGCCCTGAACCAGCGACGACGCGCAGTTACCGACGCCGACAATGGCGACTCGAACCTCCGTCGACGCCTGGGGCGCGTTGTGCTCACTCATAGGGCGTTCTCCTTACCTTCAATTACCTATGTCTCGAATGCCGTGGGTGGTTATGCCTGCTCGGTGAGCCCGGGTGCCGCGCGCTCGGCGGCGATGAGCTCGTTGAGCCACTTGACCTCGCGCTCGCTGGACTCGAGCCCGAGTTGGTGGAGCTGACGTGTGTAACGGTCGAGTGAGCTGCTGGCCCGCGCAACGGCTTCACGCAGACCCTCACGGCGTTCCTCGACTTGACGGCGGCGACCTTCCAGGATCCGCATCCGGGCCTCTGCCGGAGTGCGGTTGAAGAAGGCCAGGTGTACCCCGAAGCCGTCGTCGGTGTAGTTGTGCGGACCGGTATCGGCCACCAACTCGCCGAAACGCTGACGACCCTTCTCGGTCAGCTCGTAGACCCGACGGGCCCGCCGGACCGGCGTACCGGCCGGCGCCGCGTTCTCGGCGATCAGCCCATCCGCCTGCATGCGCCGCAGCGCCGGATAGAGCGAACCGTACGAAAACGCACGGAACGCGCCGAGTAGACCGGTCAGCCGCTTGCGCAGCTCATAACCATGCATCGGCGATTCGATCAGGAGCCCAAGGATCGCAAGCTCCAGCATCGAGTCACCTCCTTTGCATAACTGGTTAGGTCCTGCCGACGCGTCGCGTAATAGTATCGCCTCGATATATTAGCCACAACACTACCTGGTGTTGGCATACAGTTTGTCCCCAAGATTCGCCAATGTTGTGCGGTGTGCGTCCAGGGTGGCGACACGCCGCGTGAGGGCGTCGTCAACGCTGCGAGCGCGCGCCTCGGGCGATTCAGCTCGAGGGGTAGTTCACCCGCTTGACGGTGCCGTCACCGGCGAAATCGATCGAACCGCTGCCGTAGTCACTGGAGACGTACACCGACAGCGTGAGCGATCCGGGCGCGGTCGGATCCTTGGCCGGTTCGACGATCAGGTACGTCGACTTGACCTCGGACGGCTTGATGCCCAGCGTCTCGGGGGCCCCGCGCATGATGCCGACCGCCGTCTTGACGTCGAACTTGGCCAAGTCGGCCGCGACGGCCTTGGCGTCGGTCCTGGGGGAGACGGTCGGGTCGTCCCAGCCGCCGCGGTAGTCGTAGTCCAGCACCTGGCGGTCGTCGGCCGGATCCGGGCGATAGAAGCTGGCATAGGTGGGATAGACGAGAAGCCGGTAACCGACGGTGTCGCCGAATTTCTTGCGGGCCTGCTCCAGCAGACCGGTGAGCCCGCCGAGCGATTGCAGTTGTTTAGGCGGAGTCAGCACCACGGCCGCGACACCGTCGGGCTTGGCGCCCGGGTCGGAGGTGAAGTCCAGCGGCGAGCTGGTGTTCCCGTACAGCCCCCAGCCGAGGCCCATGCCGAACAACACCGACACGACCAATGCGGCGATCGCGATGCCGCGCGAGCGAACGGCCGGCGAGGCGGTGGGCTTTGCCGCGCGCAGCCGCGCCGGGGTGCTGCCCTGCAGATCCTGCACCAGAAGCTTCAGGTCGCCGAGTGTCACCGCGTTGGTGGCCTTGCTGACGCGCTCGCGATGTTCCTCGCCGGACAGTTCGCCGTCGGCCAGGGCGTTGTCGAGCACCGTGCAGGTGTCTTGCCGGTCGGTGTCTTTGGCGCGGGTCGCGGTGGTCACTCCGCCGCCGAGGGGTGCGCCCAGCCATTTCGCCATGCGGATGATCGTAGAAGTCACCTGTTGTTACCGCGGCGCAGCGGTGCCGACAGCCTCGGTTGCGTATCCGCGGTGCGGAGGGGGACGTACTCTGGTGAACGTGCGACTGCAGCGACAAGTGGTGGACTATGCGCTTCGGCGCCGCTCACTGCTGGCCGAGGTCTACTCGGGCCGCACGGGGGTGACCGAGGTCTGCGATGCGAATCCCTATTTGCTGCGCGCCGCGAAGTTTCACGGCAAGACGAGCCAGGTGATGTGCCCGATCTGCCGAAAGGAACAGCTCACGCTGGTGTCCTGGGTGTTCGGTGATCACCTGGGCGCGGTGTCGGGTTCGGCCCGCACCGCAGAGGAGCTGGTATTGCTGGCGCTGAAGTTCACGGAGTTCTCGGTTCACGTGGTCGAGGTATGTCGAACCTGCAGCTGGAACCACCTAGTCAAGTCGTATGTGCTCGGCGCGGAACGCCCTCCCAAGGGAACCCGCGGTCCGCGGACGGCACGCAACGGCGCCAGCGCGGCCATTGAATAACGAAGGGCGCCACGATCAGTCGCCCGACGAGCCGAGCAGGTCCGCGACTGAGCGTATGAGCAAGGAACCCGACGCCGATCGTCCGGACGAGTCCGATCGCTCGGCGAATCGCGGCGATGCCGGGACTCGTCGCCGCGTTCCACCCGACGATCGGCAGACGACGATCCTGCCGGCGGTCGCCGACGACCGCTCGCCCCGTCGGTCCGACCCGATCGACGAGGTCAAAGCCGCCCTGGGTGCTCCGGGATCCAGGCCCGCGCCCCGCGATGCGATCGAGGAAGTGAAGGCCGCGCTCGACGGCCGGTCGTCGAGCCCGCCGAGGCGAGACCGCCCGATGTCCGGTCGGCCGCCGGAAGGCCCTCCGCCGCCGCCTCCGCCGCGAAGGCCCGGAGATGCCGGGGGCCCCGATGTGCCGAGCCACCGGGCGGCGACGCCGAATTGGACCGAGCAGATCAACTGGCGCTGGGTGCGCCGCGCGGCCTATCTCAGCGCGGCCGTGCTGATCCTGTTGCCGATCGTCACCTTCACGATGGCGTACTTCATTGTCGACATTCCCAAGCCGGGCAACATCCGCACCAACCAGGTCTCGACCATCCTGGCCAGCGACGGCTCGGAGATCGCGAAAATCGTTCCGCCCGAGGGCAATCGGATCGACGTCAACATCAACCAGGTGCCGGTGCACGTGCGCCAGGCCGTCATCGCCGCTGAGGACCGTAACTTCTATTCGAACCCGGGGTTCGACTTCACCGGCTTTGCGCGCGCGGTGGAGAACAACCTGTTCGGCAACGGCGACCTGCAGGGCGGGTCGACGATCACGCAGCAGTACGTGAAGAACGCGCTCGTCGGCTCCGCGCAGCACGGGTTCGCGGGCCTGCTGCGCAAGGCCAAGGAACTCGTCATCGCCACCAAGATGTCGGGGGAGTGGTCCAAAGACGAAGTGCTGCAGGCCTACCTGAACATCATCTACTTCGGGCGCGGCGCCTACGGGATCTCGGCGGCGTCCAAGGCCTACTTCGACAAACCCGTCGACCAGCTGACCGTTTCCGAGGGAGCGCTGCTGGCGGCGCTGATTCGCCGGCCGTCCTCGCTGGACCCGGCCGTCGATCCCAAGGGTGCCGAGGCCCGCTGGAACTGGGTGCTTGACGGCATGGTGGAAACCAAGGCGTTATCGGCCAGCGATCGTGCGGCACAGCAATTCCCTCAGACCGTCCCACCGGATCAGGCGCGCGCACAGAACCAGACCACCGGCCCTAACGGCCTGATCGAACGTCAGGTCACCAAAGAGCTGATGGAGCTGTTCAACATCGACGAGCAGACCCTGAACACTCAGGGATTGCAGGTCACCACCACGATCGATCCCAAGGCTCAGCAGGCCGCGGAGAAGGCCGTCTCGAAATACCTTGACGGACAAGACCCTGACATGCGCTCGGCGGTGGTGTCCATCGACCCGCACACCGGCGCCATCCGCGCCTACTACGGCGGCTCGGACGCCAACGGTTTCGACTTCGCGCAGGCCGGGCTGCAGACCGGATCGTCGTTCAAGGTGTTCGCGTTGGTCGCGGCGCTGCAGCAGGGCATCGGATTGGGCTACCAGGTCGACAGCTCACCGCTGACGGTCGACGGCATCAAGATCACCAATGTCGACGGCGAAAACTGCGGCACCTGCAATATCGCCGAAGCACTGAAGATGTCGCTGAACACCGCCTACTACCGGCTGATGCTCAAACTCAAGAACGGACCGGCGGCCGTCGCCGACGCCGCACACCAGGCCGGCGTCGCCAAGAGCTTCCCCGGCGTCCCGCACACGTTGTCCGAGGACGGCAAGGGTGGTCCGCCGAACAACGGAATTGTGCTGGGCCAGTACCAAACTCGACCGGTCGACATGGCCTCGGCGTATGCCACCCTGGCCGCGTCCGGCGTGTACCACCCGCCGCACCTGGTGCAAAAGGTCGTCAATGCCGAGGGCCAAGTGCTTTTCGACGCCGGAACCTCCGACAAGGGCGCCGACCAACGGATCGACAAGGCGGTCGCGGACAACACCACGGCGGCCATGCAACCGATCGCCGCCTATTCGAGAGGCCATGCCCTATCGGGCGGCCGGGCGTCGGCGGCCAAGACCGGCACGGTGCAGCTGGGCGATACCCAGGCCAACAAGGACGCGTGGATGGTCGGATACACCCCGTCCCTGTCGACGGCAGTGTGGGTCGGGACGGTCCAGGATAATGTGCCGCTGGTAACCGCTTCTGGCGCAGAGGTTTACGGGTCGGGGTTGCCGTCGGATATTTGGAAGTCGACGATGGACGGCGCGCTGAAGGGCACCCCCAACGAGACCTTCCCCAAGCCGACCGAGATCGGTGGCTACGCGGGAGTGCCGGCCCCGCCACCACCGCCACCCCAGGTGACCGTCATCCAGCCCACGATCGAAGTCGCCCCGGGTATCACCATCCCGGTGGGCCCCCCGACGACGATCACCGGGGCGCCGCCGCCACCACCGGGACAGGCACCACCGCCCGAACCGGCTCCGCCGCCATTCGGACAACCGCCACCGTGACCGGCGCTCAGCAGCAGAGCGCCACCATTTCCCCTCGCACGCTGGCCGATGATCTGCGTAGCGCGGACAATCGCGACTGCCCCAGCCGCACAGACTCTTTGGGCGCCGCCTTAGCCGATGCCGTCGGCGGGCCGGTGGGACGGCACGCGCTGATCGGCCGGGCTCGGCTGATGACGCCGGTTCGGGTGATGTTCGTGTTCGCCCTGGTGTTCCTGGCGCTGGGCTGGTCGACGAAGGCGGCGTGCCTGCAGAGTTCCGGCACCGGAACCGGTGATCAGCGCGTGGCCAATTGGGACAATCAGCGCGCCTATTACGAGTTGTGTTACTCGGACACGGTTCCGCTGTACGGCGCGGAGTTGTTGAATCAGGGCAAGTTTCCGTACAAGTCGAGCTGGATCGAAACCGATTCCAGCGGTGCACCGCAGACCCGCTATGACGGCAAGCCCGCGGTGCGCTACATGGAGTATCCGGTGTTGACCGGGGTCTACCAGTACGTGTCGATGGCGCTGGCCAAGACCTACACCGCATTGAGCAAGGTGGCACCGCTTCCGGTGATCGCCGAGGTGGTGGTGTTCTTCGACATCGCCGCGTTCGGGTTGGCGCTGGCATGGCTGGCGACCGTGTGGGCCACTGCGGGCCTGTCCGGCCGCCGCATCTGGGATGCGGCCCTGGTGGCCGCCTCGCCGCTGCTGATCTTCCAGATATTCACTAATTTCGATGCGCTCGCAACGGGATTCGCGATGAGCGGGCTGCTCGCCTGGGCACGACGTAAACCGGTGCTGGCCGGTGTGCTGATCGGGCTGGGTGCGGCGGCAAAGTTGTATCCGCTGTTGTTCCTGGGGCCGATGCTGGTGCTGGCAATCCGTACCGGCCGTGTTCGTGCGCTGGTTCGTACGGTGTTGGCCACCGTGCTGACCTGGACATTGGTGAATCTGCCTGTGCTGGTGCTGTTTCCGCGCGGCTGGTCGGAGTTCTTCCGACTCAACACCCGACGCGGCGACGACATGGACTCGGTGTACAACGTCGTCAAGTCGTTCACTGGCTGGCCAGGCTTCGATCCGAAGCTGGGCTTCTGGGAACCGCCCGCGGTGCTCAACTCCGTGGTCGCCGTGTCGTTCGTCGTCTGTTGTGTGGCAATCACTTACATCGCGCTCACCGCTGCGCAACGGCCACGCGTGGTGCAGTTGCTGTTTCTCGTCGTGGCCGCGTTCCTGTTGACCAACAAGGTGTGGAGCCCGCAATTCTCACTGTGGCTGGTGCCGCTTGCGGTGCTGGCGTTGCCACATCGCCGGGTGCTGCTGACGTGGATGACGATCGACGCGGTCGTGTGGGTGCCGCGGATGTACTACCTGTACGGGAACCCGAACCGTTCGCTGCCGGAGCAGTTTTTCACCACGACGGTGTTGTTGCGTGACATCGCCGTTGTTGTGTTGTGCGCGTTGGTGATCCGCCAGATCTACCGCCCCGGCGAGGATTTGGTGCGGTGGAACGGGCGGGTGGATGACCCGGCCGGCGGGCCGTTCGACCGTGCTCCCGATGCACCACCCGGCTGGTTGCCGGACTGGCTGCGTCCGCCCCGGGCACGACGGCCGGCCGTATCGGCGCCTACGCTCGACACCGCTACCGAACTCGAGACGACAATCGGTCAAAGGCAGGCGTGATGCTGGTCGCAATCCCGTTGTTCCCACGCTTCACCGCACTCGACGCCGTCGGACCGTATGAAGTGTTGCAACGCATTCCGTCGATCGACGTGACGTTCATCGGGCACCGGCGCGGCGAGGTGCGCACGGAGAACGGCATGCTCGGCGTGGCTTGCGACGCCACCTTCGACGAGATCGACGCCCCCGATGTCGTCGTCATGCCTGGTGGCATCGGGACCCGCAAGCTGATCCACGACGAAACCATCTGCGGGTGGTTGCAGGCGGTGCACCCGAGAACCGTCTTCACGACCTCGGTGTGTACCGGAGCGCTGTTGCTCGCCGGTGCCGGACTGCTCGACGGGTTGACGGCGACGACGCATTGGCGCGCCGCGGATCTGCTCAACGAGTTGGGCGCGCGCTACGTCCCGGACCGTGTCGTCGAGCATCGACCGGAGCGCATCATCACTGCCGCCGGAGTGTCCAGCGGGATCGATATGGCGCTGCGGCTCATCGAGCTGCTCGTCGACCGCGTCGCCGCGCAGGCCGCGCAGCTGATCATCGAATACGACCCACAGCCGCCGTTCGACTCAGGCGCGCTTGCCAAAGCCGACGAGGCGACGGTGGCCCGAGCAAACGAATACCTGCAAGCACGGCAGTAACCACCCCTATTCGGCCGCGGCTGAGATATTCGTTGCACGGATTTCGCTGGTCGGCTGGTAGTCCGGTACCCTGGGGCGGTTGCCGACGCAGGCGACTCTCCTGCCACGGATCGGCCGTGGCCGCTTAGACCAGAGGAGGTGGTGAGGTTTCCATGCGTCCATACGAAATCATGGTCATTCTTGACCCCACACTTGACGAGCGCACCGTTGCTCCGTCCCTGGAGACGTTCCTCAACGTCGTCCGCAAAGACGGCGGAACCGTCGACAAGGTGGACATCTGGGGCAAGCGCCGGCTGGCTTACGAGATCGCCAAGCACGCCGAAGGCATCTATGTCGTCGTCGACCTCAAGGCGGCCCCGGCCACGGTGTCCGAGCTCGACCGTCAGCTGAGCCTCAACGAGTCGGTGTTGCGCACCAAGGTGATGCGCACCGACAAGCACTGAGTTCCGGCCGTCGGCACGGCTGCGTAGGCTCAGCGAAACCACCGAGAACCAGGACAGACCCAGGAGGCACCAGTGGCTGGTGACACCACTATCACCGTTGTCGGAAACCTGACTGCCGACCCTGAACTGCGGTTCACGCCGTCGGGTGCTGCCGTCGCGAATTTCACCGTGGCGTCCACCCCCCGGATGTACGACCGCCAAAGCGGGGAATGGAAAGACGGCGAGGCGCTGTTCTTGCGGTGCAACATCTGGCGCGAGGCTGCGGAGAACGTCGCGGAAAGCCTCACCCGTGGATCACGGGTGATCGTCACCGGACGGCTCAAGCAACGCTCGTTCGAAACCCGCGAAGGTGAGAAGCGCACCGTCATGGAGGTTGAGGTCGACGAGATCGGGCCTTCGCTGCGCTACGCGACCGCCAAGGTCAACAAGGCCAGCCGCAGTGGCGGCGGAGGCGGCGGATTCGGCAGCGGCGGCGGCGGATCCCGCCAGTCGGCTCCTGCGCAGTCGGGCGGCGGCGCACCGGCGGACGACCCGTGGGGCAGTGCCCCCGCATCGGGTTCCTTCGCCGGCGGCGACGAAGAACCTCCGTTCTGACGTCAAACACCTTCGGACCACACAAGACCAGTAGCAAACGGAAAGTAAAAACACATGCCCAAGTCCACGAAACGGCGCCCGGCCCCGGAAAAGCCGATCAAGACGCGTAAGTGCGTCTTTTGCTCGAAGAAGGGGCAATCGATCGACTACAAGGACACGACACTGCTTCGCACCTACATCAGTGAGCGCGGCAAAATCCGGGCCCGCCGGGTCACCGGTAACTGCGTGCAGCACCAGCGCGACATCGCGATCGCGGTGAAGAACGCCCGCGAGGTGGCTCTGCTGCCCTTCACGTCGTCGGCGCGATAACCGCCGGACCTAACCGAAAGTACGAAAACGATGAAGCTGATTCTGACGGCCGACGTCGACCATCTCGGTACCGTCGGCGAGACTGTCGAGGTCAAGGACGGGTACGGCCGTAACTTCCTCCTTCCGCGTGGCCTGGCGATCGTTGCCTCACGCGGCGCACAGAAGCAGGCCGACGAGATCCGCCGGGCCCGCGAGACCAAGGCCGTGCGCGATCTCGGCCACGCCAACGAGATCAAGACGGCGATCGAGGCACTCGGTCCGGTCTCGCTGCCGGTGAAGACGGCCGCCGATTCGGGCAAGTTGTTCGGCTCGGTGACGGCCGGGGATGTCGCCGCAGCAATCAAGAAGGCCGGCGGCCCGAATCTCGACAAGCGCATTATTCGGTTGCCCAAGTCGCATATCAAGGCGGTCGGCACCCATTCGGTCGCGGTGCATCTGCACCCCGAGATCAATGTCGACGTTGCGCTCAACGTCGTCGCGGATAGCTAACTCAGCACCGTTCGTTCATATCCGGCGGCTGTCGTTAATCGACGGCCGCCGGATTTTGTCGTGCCCTCAGCGCACCACCGGGTTCCCCTGTGGATGGTCCGCCTGGCGAACTATTTGGGCAACGTCCCCGAGTGGACCCCTTAACCCCCTCGTAACGCGGCGAAAATATGGCCGAAAGCCAACACGCCCGGCGCAGTAACCTGCGACGACACGCCGAAGAGATTGTTCTCCACACGAATCCACCGCCCTTGTACGACCCTTATCTGCAGGGATGTCGCAGTGCCGCGTTTTGTTCCACAGGTTCTCCACACCCCACTCAACACAGGTGTCGATGGATATGCACACACGATGCACAGCCTTATGAACAGCGGCCCTTTTAACAGCAGGCCAGCAACGTTTACGGTCTTCCCGGCGCAAGGCTTTGCGGGCGCATGGGACCGGAGTGGGAGTGCCCTGATCGACGTTGTTGAGTGTCGCCTATCGAATGTATGTTCGTATCATGTTTACCTGAGGGAGGTGTGAGTCCGTGGCTGTCGTAGATGACCTGGCGCCCGGGATGGACTCGTCGCCACCCAGCGAGGAGTTCAGCCGTCAACCGCCGCAGGATCTGGCCGCCGAGCAGTCGGTGCTGGGCGGGATGCTGCTGAGCAAGGACGCCATCGCCGACGTGCTCGAGCGGGTGCGGCCCGGCGACTTCTATCGTCCCGCCCACCAGAACGTCTACGACGCGATCCTGGACTTGTACGGCCGCGGGGAGCCCGCCGACGCCGTGACGGTGGCCGCCGAACTGGACCGCCGTGGAATGCTGCGCAGGATCGGTGGAGCTCCCTATCTGCACACCCTGATTTCCACCGTGCCGACCGCCGCCAATGCCGGCTACTACGCGGACATCGTGGCCGAGAAGGCGCTGCTGCGCCGGCTTGTGGAGGCCGGAACGCGGGTCGTGCAGTACGGCTACGCCGGTGCCGAGGGCGCCGACGTCGCCGAGGTGGTGGACCGGGCCCAGGCGGAGATCTATGAAGTCGCCGAGCGGCGAACCTCGGAGGATTTCGTTCCGCTCGAGGATCTGCTGCAGCCGACGATGGACGAGATCGACGCCATCGCCTCGAACGGCGGAGTCGCGCGCGGCGTGCCGACCGGTTTCACCGAACTCGACGAGGTGACCAACGGTCTGCACGCCGGGCAGATGATCATCGTCGCGGCGAGACCTGGAGTCGGGAAGGCCTTGGCGTTGGACACGCCGCTGCCCACGCCGACTGGTTGGACGACCATGCGTGACGTCGCGGTCGGCGACGAGCTGATCGGCGGCGACGGGCTGCCGACGCGGGTGGTGGCCGCCACCGAAATCATGCTCGGGCGCCCGTGCTACGAGGTGGAGTTCTCCGACGGGACGGTGATCGTCGCCGACGCCGAGCATCAGTGGTTGACCGATACCCGCGCCTCCAGGAAGTCGGCACAAGCGGCGGCGGTGGGCTACAACCGTTACAAGAATCAGCGCACCTTCGCGGCGGTGCGCACCACGGCCGAGATCGCCGGAACTTTGCGCTGCGACACTCAAGACCGGCGACTGAACCATAGCGTGGTCAACGCGCGTGCACTCAACCTGCCGGAGCGCGAGTTCTTAGTCCCCGCATATACTCTCGGCGCCTGGCTTGGTGACGGCACCAGTGCCGCCGCCCAGATCACCACGGCCGATCCCGAAATCATCATGCGCATCGAAGCCGATGGCTTCGTGGCGGTTCCGTCGTCCTCGGCTAAGTACCGCTACCAGCTGCGGTTGCCTGCCGAGGCCGAGACGGCGCCCCGCGCGTGCGTGGTCTGCGGCAAGCCGTTCGTTCCCCAGACCAACCAGGTGCGCACCTGTGGACGCTCCTGCGGTGGCCGGGCCAGGTTTGTCTCTGCTCCGGTGCCGGCTCCGAGCTGCGTTCGCTGTGGGGGGCGGTCCTGCGGGTTGCGTTTGTGCCAGAACTGCCATTCAGCGGTGGGGACGTTGCAGGCGCGACTGCGGACCCTGGGAGTGCTTGGTAACAAGCACATTCCGATGCAATACCTGCGGGGGGCCGAGACACAGCGGCGTGCTCTGCTTGCGGGCCTGCTCGACACGGACGGCACGGTGACGGCGGGCGGGGCCGTCCAATTCTCGGTCACTAACCAGCGGCTGGCGTCCGATGTCGCCGAGCTGGTCGTGAGCCTTGGCTATCGCTGCCAAACCTCGACGAAGCCGGTGCGAGGCCGCGACGAGTCGTCGAGCATCGCTTACACGCTGACGTTCTCCACGGACGACACGGTGTTTGGGTTGCAGCGGAAAGCCTTGGTGCACAAGGAGCGTCGGGCCGCCGTCAACACCCAGCGCTCTGGATCACGCTTCATTGTGGACGTCCGCCGGATCGAGTCGGTTCCCGTGCGGTGCGTCGAAGTGGACAACGACAGCCACATGTACCTGGCGAGCAACGCGATGGTTCCGACGCATAACTCCACCCTTGGATTAGATTTTTTGCGGTCGTGCTCGATCAAGCACCGGATGGCCAGCGTCATCTTCTCGCTGGAAATGAGTAAGTCCGAGATCGTCATGCGGCTGCTGTCGGCGGAAGCGAAAATCAAACTCGCCGACATGCGTTCGGGTCGGATGAACGATGACGACTGGACGCGGCTGGCGCGGCGGATGAGCGAAATCAGCGAGGCGCCACTGTATATCGACGACTCGCCGAACCTGACCATGATGGAGATCCGGGCCAAGGCGCGTCGGCTCAAGCAGAAGGCCGACCTGCGCCTGGTCGTGGTCGATTATCTGCAGCTGATGTCGTCGGGCAAGAAGGTCGAGTCGCGTCAGCTCGAGGTGTCCGAATTCTCAAGGCATCTCAAGCTGTTGGCCAAGGAGCTCGAGGTTCCCGTCGTCGCGATCAGTCAGCTGAACCGTGGTCCCGAGCAGCGCACCGACAAGAAGCCGATGCTGTCCGACCTTCGCGAGTCCGGATCGCTGGAGCAGGACGCGGACATGGTCATCCTGCTGAACCGGCCCGACGCTTTCGAGCGTGACGATCCGCGTGGGGGAGAGGCCGACTTCATCCTGGCCAAGCACCGCAACGGCCCGACCAAGACGGTCACCGTCGCGCATCAGCTGCATCTGTCGCGCTTCGCCAACATGGCGCGGTAACGACCGCACTGATGTCGATATGCAGCGAAGATTAACAAGACGCCGCGACACGCCGCAGTTTTGTCAAAGTAGCTTGGAGTGTCTTAACACGCTGACCGCAATGAAGTCTCAGGACCGGCTACGCGTCGCGACGGACTGAGGAGATGGCCCGACGACAGAGCAGCGGACGTGCGCTAGCGTCGTAAAGGGTAGGCTGCGGGGGCGGCGGCGGTGGCCGGTAACCGCACGGAGACGAATCACATTGTGCTGCTGAGTTATTGGCGCAAAGGGATACCATGCACGCGGCCGGGATCGGTCATGGGAAGGAATCCGATGACCTCGGTTCTTCGACGCCGGGGCCCGGTGCGACGACTGTTCCGGCGCACGCCGCGCGAGCCTCTCCTCAAAGACGCCGAGGAAGCGGCCGACTTGGTGCTCCTGTCGCGAGATGAGAACTCGGCGCCATCAGGCTGATGCTGGATGGCGTGATGCGCGACGGCACCGGGAACGCGGGAGCCGCATGACACCCGGTTCTGAATACGGTCGACCTCAACGTGTTCGGCACTCCGTTCGATAACGCTATCGACCAATGGGCCCTTCGCGCCCTCGGCAACCAGCTCGTTTGAATCCGCCACCACACACCCGCTACAGCGAATAGCCCGCATGGACTCACCGATCGGCCGCCGCTTGACGAGTTACCGGCCAGCAATGTCTACACAACCGTTGCACGGCAGTAGCTTTCGGGTCGCGCTGTTAGGCGAGGGAGAGGAAGAGTTTTTCGAGTTCGTCTTCGGTGAGCGGTGTCTGGGTGCCGTGTTCGTTGTCTGTGATGCAGTGACGCAGGCCGGTGGCGACGATTTTGAAGCCGGCTCGGTCGAGGGCGCGTGAGACGGCGGCGAGTTGGGTGACGACGTCTTTGCAGTCGCGGCCTTGTTCGATCATGTTGATCACGCCGGTGAGTTGGCCTTGGGCGCGGCGCAGTCTGCTCAGTACTGCGTCCATACGTTCGGCGTCGTGAACCATGGGTCCTCCAGGTGAATTGATCCGCAGTTCGTTCTACCCCGGGGGTATCGGGCTGCGGTTTGGCGGCGGTCACATTGCCAGCGTGTGGCCCCATCAATCGGCTACGCCCGCACCCGCCATACAAGGACAACCGCATCCGTACGCCGGGCCTCCGCCCCAGCGCTCCACCAGATATGCCATAGGGGGTATGGTATCGAGAGGTGCTGGCGTTACTGATTGCAGCGGCGCACTATCCGCGCCGCGGGGCAATGCCTACCAAGAACAAATGCCCACCAAGAACAGGAGTGGATATGACTAGCGTCCGATCAACCGAGGATGACCGTGCTGCAGTCGTGTTGTGGCTGGACCCGGTGTGTCCGTTTTCGTGGAACACCGCACGCTGGCTTCACGAGGCAGCCGGCAAAGCCGGTTTCGACATCGAATTGCGGCTGATGAGCCTGGCTGTACTCAACGAGGGTCGTGATTTGCCGCCCACGCAGCAGGCGCGGATGCAGGACTCGCGCAGGGTCGGCCGGCTGATGGCCGCGGTGAATCGCGACGGCGGGCCCGACGCGCTCTATGACGCCTATTTCGCGTTCGGGCAGCAATATTTCGACCATTCAGCAGCCGTCGATAAGGACCTGGTCGCCCAGGTCGCCCGCGTCGCCACTGCAGACACCATCACCGCGGCAGTGCTCGAAGATTCGGCCCTGGACGCGGTGATCCGTGAATCGCACGAGGCCAGTCAACGCGCGCACGGCGACGTTGCGGGTAGCCCGTTGCTCTCGATCGGGGAGCGCACCATGTTCGGACCGGTGTTCAGCGCCCCACCTGACCCCGAGCAGACCCTGCGGGTGTTCGACGCGGTCACCGCGCTGATAGCGACCCCGCAGTTCCATCAGCTCGAACGGCCCCGAAACCACGCCTGATCACCACGCGAACTCCAACTCGATCACTTCGTGCAACCCGACACAGGAGCAGACATGACGAAGAAATTAATGATCCTCGGTGCCGGCATCGGCGGACTCAGCGTCATCACCGAACTCCGCAACGGCGGGGCGAGCCTCGACGACGTCGAGATCACCGTCGTCGACACAGACTTCTCCCACTTCCTGGGCTTCACGCTGCCCTGGGTGATGCGCGGCTGGCGCGACATCGACAGCGTTCCCATCCACCCCAGCGCCGCCTCTCTTGACGGACTTGTCACTGTCACCGGCACCGTGCAGAACATCAACCCGCAAGCGCGCACCGTCACCCTGGCCGATGGCACCGACCTGGCCTTCGACGCTCTCATCATCGCCACCGGCGCCCGCAACAACATCGACGCGATCCCCGGGCTCACTGAGGCGGTCGACGCCGGCACCGCCGTGCACTACTACAGCGCCGAAGCCGCAGAACGTGCCCACCAAGCCCTCGACGCATTCACCGGCGGCAAGCTGACCTTCCTAGTGACAGCGCAGCCGTACCGCTGCCCGGTCGCACCCTACGAGGGGTCACTGCTGGCTGCAGACTTACTGCGCGACAACGGAAATCGCCACAACACCGATATCTCGGTCTACAGCCCCGAAAAACACCCCATGCCGTCGGCAGGACCCTACGCCGGGCCCGAGCTTGTGCAGCTACTCCACGACAACGGCATCGACTTCTTCGGCGAGCACGCCGTCGAACACATCACCGCCGAGCGCAACGAGATCCACTTCCGCAACGGCACCGTCACCACATTCGACCTTCTCGTCTTCGTGCCGCCCCACGAACCTGCCGTGACACTGGACAAACCCGGGTGGATCAGCGTCGAGGCCACCACCATGCAAACGTCACACCCCGGCATCTTCGCCATCGGCGACACCACCACCATCACCTCACCATCGGGTCGCCCACTGCCCAAAGCGGCGATCTTCGCGAAAAACGGCGCCAAAGCCGCCGCCCGCAACGCGCTGCACTACCTCAAGGTCACCGACACCGGTGCGGCGCTCTCGGGCGAAGGCTACTGCTACGTCGACACCGGCGCCGGCCAGTCTGCACTCGGCAAGGGCGACTTCTTCACCATGCCCAACCCCGCCATCCACCTCAGCGCACCATCAGAAACACTGCACCACAACAAACAAGGCGAAGAACACGACTGGCGAACCGTCTGGGAACAGCCGCCAGTCGCAGCAGGCTAGCGATACACCACAGTGACATCAGCCCTGCGCCAGCTCCCGGCTTAGTAAGCGTGGGCAGGCGAATCTCGCTGCAACGCAGCGGCGTACGCACCGCCCTGCAGCGAATTGCCCCCGCGCCCGATAACTCACCACACCAAGCCACGCGCTTTCCCGCTGAGCGGGGTTTTGCAGCGAAGATTGACAGGCCTCCGCGACGCGCCAAAGTCTTGTCAAAGTAGGTAGGCGTGCCTTGTCAATCTTCGTTGCGTCTCGACAGCACAGCAGCTTGGGTCCGAATCGCCGACAGAGCTGGCCCCGCAGAGCGAGGGGTAAACTGTCGTTGGCCCAGCAGCGGCTAGCGCTGGGCTGATTTCCAGGAGCGCCGACCGTTGAGTGCCAAACCTAGCGTCTTGTTCGTCTGTGTGCACAACACCGGGCGCTCTCAAATGGCCTCCGCTTTACTCACCCACCTCGCTGGCGATCGCATCGAGGTTCGCTCGGCCGGGACCGAACGCGCCTACACGATCAACCCCGGTGCCATCGCGGCGATGGCTGAACTAGGCATCGACATCGCCGCCGCAACCCCCCAACTCGTCACTCCCGAACTTGTTCAGGCCAGCGACATCGTGATCACGATGGGCTGCGGCGACATCGGTCCCCACCTCCCCGGAATCGCCTACCGCGACTGGGAACTCGACGACCCAGCAGGTCAGCCCGTCGAAATTGTTCGTGCCATCCGCGACGCTATCGCTCAACACGTCCGCACACTGATCGCCGAACTTTCTCCCAGCGCCGACAATCCATGAGCTGCGCGCCGCGACTTGCATCGGCCCGGCCGAGCCGAGGCCGTGCCTGCGAATGTAGTTGCGGTGCGCCGGATCTCAGCCGATTGACCAGATGCTGCACGGCCGCCTGCTGAGCTATGGGTACAAGCGATGACGGTGGTCGTGCTGCCGGATTCTCCGAGGACGTGCTTCGCTAGCATCGTCCTCATCGCCGACATCCGGCATCGGTGAGGGGGAGGGATCGGCTTTGAAGTTTGCCCTGGCATGTTATGGAACTCGTGGCGACATCGAGCCGTCTGCTGGCGTGGGCCGCGAATTGCTGCGCAGGGGCCACGACGTCATCATGGCTGTACCGCCCGAACTCGTCGGTTTCGTTGAATCAGCGGGGATTACCGCGGTCCCGTACGGTCCCGAGGTGCGGGAATTCTACGACGACGAATTCCTGCGCAACATGTGGCGCGACGTCTTCCGGACTCCGGTCAAGGCGATCCGCGGTGGATGGGAACCGATAATCCGGTATTGGAACGTCGTGGGCAGCACGTTGCTGTCGCTGGCTGAAGGCGCGGACCTGCTGTCTACTGGCCTGAACTTCGAGCAAGCCGCCGCTAATGTCGCTGAGTATTACGACATCCCGCTGGCCGCGCTGCATCACTTCCCCATGCGGTCCAACGGTCAGCTCGTCCCGTCATTGCCCGCGCCGCTGTTCCGCATAGTGATGAAGACGATGGAGTGGCTGTTCTGGTGCTCGACGAAGAAGGTGGAGAGCACCCAGCGGTCCCGGCTGGGCTTGCCGAAGCCAACACGTCGGTATGAGCAGCGAATCGCCGAACGAAAACCATTGGAAATTCAGGCCTACGACGGCCTGCTGTTCACCGGGCTGGCCGCCGAATGGGCGAGATGGGGCGACCGCCGCCCATTCGTTGGCGCCCTGACGATGGAGCTGACAACCGAAGCCGACGAAGACGTCGCATCGTGGATCGCTGCCGGAACGCCTCCCGTATGCTTTGCATTCGGCAGCATCCCGGTCGAATCACCGTCGGCTACTGTCGAATTGATCAGTGCAGCTTGTCGAGAGTTGGATGAGCGAGCACTGATCTGTTTTGGCGGAACCGATTTCGCCGGCGTCCTTCACCCCGAGCACGTCAAGTTGATCAGCGTGGCGAACTACGCGGCAATCTTCCCCGTGTGCCGCGCGGTCGTGCATCACGGGGGATCTGGCACGACGGCCGCAAGCTTGCGCGCGGGAGTTCCCACGCTGATCTTGTGGAGCTCGGCAGATCAGCCGTACTGGGGCGCTCAGATCAAACGGCTCAAAGTGGGTACCGCTCGGCGCTTTTCGGCGACCACCGCTGATTTCTTGGTCGCCGATCTGCGCCTAATCCTGACCCCGGCCTACGCCGCTCGCGCCCGCGAACTCGCCGAACGGATGACCACGCCCGCCGAAAGCGTCACGAAGACAGCGGACCTGTTCGAAGAAGCTGTCCATCGAAATGCTTCAAATCGGTTGGAAGCCTAGCTAATTGATTGCCTGGCCACCGATCTCTGCCCCGCGCGGTACTCGGAGGGAGTCATCTCGCGCCCCCACGCGGTGCTGATCGGCACGTTTCGGTCCAGATAGCCGGCTTCTCTGGCCTTCCATGCTTTGACATACAGGTAGAACGGGATCGCCGCATGGATGTGATGGACGAGGTGATAGTTCTGATACAGCAGCAACATACACATGACCCGCTCCCAACCGATCCGCACCCGGGTGGCCCGGAACCGGTCGGTCTTCGTCGTGACGAGATCGTGGTGAGGCAGCCAGTCGAACCACCAGGCGAGGATTCCCATCCCGATCCGCTGCGGGATGAAATAGTCGAGCACCAGCTCACGCCCGTGGCCGAGAATGATCAGGGTGGTGATAAGGGCAAGCGACATGGTGACATTCGCGGCGTAACCCAGGGTCTCCTTGCGCGGGCGCTGGCGCTGGCGCATCCGCGTCAGATAGAACCAGCAATACCACGCGTCGATCGTGAACCAGCGCAACGGCAGCTGCCAACGTGGGCCGGACAAACTCCACGCGTCCGGGTCGTCTCGGATACTTTCGTTGGTGTTGCGGTGGTGCGCGTGATGTATGAACGCAAGCACCGGAAAGGTTCCGAACAACGAAACGAACGGCATCGACAACCGACCGAAGAGCTGGTTGATCCAGATCGGCCGGCCGACAACGTGGTGAATCGACTCGTGCAACACGGTGAACATCGAAAACGTGACGAGGCCTTGCACGACGACGGTGACCGGCAACCACCACGGGCTCACCCCGTAGAAGACCGCGGCCGTCGCGGCCCACCACACAACGAATGACCCAAGCCAGAGCAGCACGGTTGGCATCGCGACGGTCGGCCGCGCGAACTTAGGAGGTGGGAAGCTTCGCGGGATCGCGCTTACCTCGTTCGTCGGCCGTATGGTGGGAGCCATTTCGGCGGTTGTCACTACGACCGCCCGCTTGAATCAGGACGCTGAGGCGCTGAGTAGAAGACCATGTGGCACCACCTTGTTTCGGCCCTATTTCGGGTAGCCAGTACCTATTTGGGGAGGAGAACTTTCCCGCTCTCGCCGTGCAGGGCGCAGCGGTAGGTGTGATTAGCGGGTGAGAAGTTGCTCGGTCGAGTGGGGGATGCGTTCTCGACCTTGTTTGAATCGCGGACCTCGCGTCTCCCTCCGGCCCTAGGAGTTGCGATGTCGCCAGGTATTTGGGGTAGGACTCCCCCGACGGGCGTTATTCGAGTCGAAGTTCTGGACAGGTCCGGGTGCTCGGTAGGTCAGGCATTTTGGGTGACCTCCGATGTCATGAGTTCGGGTTTCCACCTGTGCGCGTAGGTTTTTCCGCTTTTCAATACCGTGGTGAGTTCGCCGTCCAAATCTGCTGATACCGATCTGACGGTGGACAGCCGGACATGATTCATCAGTTGCACCAGCGCGTTCACCTTGTAGTGCTGTTCGAGCTCCGGACATATCGTGGGGCTTACCGCGATCGGTATCGTCTCGTGATACCTCATACCCAGCACGAAAGCTTTCTTGGAATCAGCGTTCACCATGAACGGCTCATCGCCCTTGTCGAGGTTTCTGAGCATGAGAAGCGGGATATCGCTGACCCATAGCGGATCGGCGGGTTTGTCCCGATCCGTATGGGTGCCGATCGGATTTTTCGGGTGCGTCCACGCGATCGTCCGACCAGCGGCTATCAGGTCGAGTCGCAGTGCTTGCCGCCACACTTCGCCATTGGCGGCGATTGCTTCGAAGAAGTTTTCTCGGTTCTGATATGCCACCCCGACGACCAGATAGCGATCGGAATGTATGGCGTGAAATTCACGCAACTCCGTTATCGCGCGGAAGAATTCCTCTTCGTCTAGAAGCAGATCGCTTGTGTCGTAGTAGAATTGGCGCTTCACCAGCATCGTCTCGGTAAATGGGCAATGCGCTTTGCGGCCGTCGCCTGTGACCAGGAAGTCGAGATACTTTTGTATTACCGGGACCCAGTCATCAGTGTGTTGGCTGAGCTCGGTGAAGACATAGTCCGACCGTCGGTTCATTGACGCCCCTCCCCAGCGGCACGAGTGCACACCGCGTCCTACGGCGCCTCCGCTAAGGTTGATCGCCCGAGATCAGCTGCGTTGCTTACCGTGAATCCCCCGAATCGAATCCAAGCTTAGTCCCGGGCTGCGCCGCGCGTTGGCGAATGAGCCGATAGGCAGCGGCGCGGTAGAGCGCCGCGCCCTCACGCGATGCGGTTTCGAACTCCGATCCAGTGCCGGTAAATTTCCCTACCAGCGGATTTGCGGGTCGGTGGCCAGCCGGCCGTGGTCAATTATGCTGAGTATCAATCCCTTAACGACGACGACGGGTACCCTGCGTCTAAGTCAAGATCATGCAACTTTTAATGACCTTCGCTTGGGTTTGAGTCACGTGTCGGATGGTGTATGTGGATGCGGGGGCGTCGCGACCACTTCCGACAGAATGACCGGACATTCCGCAGAAGCCCTGCGCGACGGGTCGGCGACGGGGCAGGATTTTGATCATCAGTCACTCGGGGTACGGGGGCGAGTGGGTTAAGTCTTGGGGGAGTCGATGGGACGTGATGGCCTCGCGCTGCCGCTGACCCGTGGACAACTCGACATCTGGCTCTCGCAGGAATCGGGCGATGCCGGTACGGACTGGCAACTTGGTCTGTTGGTGAAGATCGACGGCTCGGTAGACCGTGACCTTCTCGAGCGAGCGATCCGCCAGACGGTCGCGGAGGCCGAACCGAGTAGGGTCTCGTTCTTCGAGATCGACGGCCGGGTGGTCCAAAGGCCGATCGAGGACCCGCACGTCGAGCTCGAGTTCCATCATCTGGTCGGCGTCCCCGATCCGGTTGCGGAAGTCCGGCGCAGGGCGTCGGCCATCCAGCGCACGCCGATGGCGCTGAACGGCGCGCTGCTCAAATTCGCCCTGTTCCAGACGCGAAGCGATGAATTCTATTTGTTCGGTTGCTGTCACCACATTGTTCTGGACGGCTTGGGCATGGCGCTGATGTCGCGTCGGGTGGCAACCGTCTACTCGGCGATGGCCGCTGGAACGCCCGTTCCCCCAGCCTATTTCGGGTCGGCGCAGGATCTGGTTGATCTCGAGTCGGGATACGAAGTATCCAACGACTTTCGGGAAGACAAGGCGTACTGGGTCAAGAACCTTCCCCCGGAAGGGGGACAGAATTACCAGCTCGGTCACCTCGACGCCGACCGAGATCCGTGTTCGCCGTCGGCGTCGGTTCAGTTCGACGCGACCGCCGTCGGCCGGATGCAAGAGCTGGCCAAAAAGCTGCGCATCCGGCGTTATTCGGTCATCACGGCGGCGTCCGCGCTCTTGGTGCACGCGTGGTCGGGAAGCGGTTCAGAAGTGGCGCTGGATTTCCCGGTCAGCCGGCGGGTGCGTCCCGAGTCGAAGACGCTGCCCGGGATGCTCGCTGGTGTGGTGCCGCTGGTTTTGCAAACTTCACCACACACATCAGTCGCCGATTTTTGTCAGCACGTTGACGTCCAGATCCGGGAATTGTTGAAGCATCAGCGTTTTCCGGTTCACCAGCTTGACGGTGAAGGCAACCTTCACAGCCTCAGACAGCCGGCGAACCGGGTGGGCATCAATTTCATCCCGTCCCGATTGACCTTGGAGCTCGATGGCGCTCCGGCAACCGCGACCTATACCGCCAACGGGCCCGCGGAGCACTTCGGGCTTTTCTTCATTGGGGCAAGCGACTTTCTGTCGCTCAGCACGGCCGGTCTCGGGCAACCGTACTCGAGCTTCGACGTCGCCCACCTCGCGGCGCGTCTGGAGCAGGTGCTGATCGAGATGGCCGCCGATCCGCACCGGCCGATCTCGGCCCTCGACATCCTGGACCGGGATGACAAGGACCGGCTTGACGAGTGGGCGCATCGCGCGGCGCTCACCCAGCCGGCCACCGCGACGGGGTCGATTCCGTCGGTGTTCGCCGAGCACGTGGCACGTATCCCCGAGGCCGTAGCGGTGACCTACGACGGCCGCTCCATGACGTATCGGGAACTCGACGAAGCCGCGAACCGGATGGCGCATCTATTGGCCGGTCATGGAATTGGCCCGGGACAGTGTGTGGCCCTGCTGTTTCCCCGGTGTGCCGACGCGATCGTGGCGATGCTGGCGGTGCTCAAGAGCGGGGCAGCCTATCTGCCGCTCGACCCGGGCCATGCGTCCGCGCGGGTCGAGGTCATGCTTTCCGATGCCGCTCCGAGCGCATTGATCACCACGGCCGAACTGCGCTCGCGACTGCACGATTCCGACCTACTGGTCATCGACGCGCACGATCCCGCCATCGAGGCCCAGCCCGGCACCTCACTTCCGACGCCCGCGCCCGAAGACGTCGCCTACGTCATCTACACCTCCGGCACCACCGGGACACCCAAAGGCGTTGCCATCGCGCATCAGAACGTCACGTGGCTGATCGAGGCGCTCGACGAACATCTGCCGCCGGGTGGGGTGTGGGCGCAGTGCTACTCCTCGGCCTTCGACCTGTCGGTGTGGGATATCTGGGGTGCGCTACTGCGGGGCAGGCGACTGCTGGTGGTGCCCGAGTCCGTGGCAGGCTCCCCGGACGATCTGCACGCGTTGCTGGTCGCGGAGCAGGTCAGCGTGTTGGCTCAGATCCCGTCGTCAGTGGCGCTGCTGTCACCGGAGGGGCTGGAGTCGACGGTGTTGGTGGTGGGCGGCGAGGCCTGCCCGACCGACGTGGTGGATCGGTGGGCGGCACCCGGACGGGTGATGATCAATGCCTACGGTCCGACCGAGGCGACGGTGTGTGCGTCCATGAGTACGCCGCTGACGCCGGGTCAGGGTCTGGTGCCGATCGGGTCGCCGATACCCGGGGCGGCGATGTTCGTGCTGGACAAGTGGTTACAGCCGGTGCCCGCCGGAGTGGTCGGCGATCTTTACCTGGCCGGGCGCGGCGTGGGCCTGGGGTATATGCGGCGCGGCGGGCTGACCGCATCGCGGTTTGTGGCGTGTCCGTTCGGGGCCCCCGGCACACGCATGTATCGCACCGGCGACCTGGTGTGCTGGGGCGCCGACGGGCAGCTGCGGCACCTGGGCCGTGCCGACGAGCAGGTCAAGATCCGCGGGTATCGCATCGAACTCGGCGAAATCCAGGTCGCCCTGGCTGCGCTGGACGGAGTGGAGCAGGCGGCGGTCATCGCCCGCGAGGACCGTCCCGGCAACAAGCGGCTGGTCGGTTACATCACGGGCACCGCCGACCCGACCGAGATTCGCACCGCGCTGGCGGATCGGCTCCCGGCCTACATGGTGCCCGCCGCGGTTGTGGTGTTGCCCGCAATTCCGTTGACGCTCAACGGAAAACTCGACAAACGCGCCCTGCCCGCACCCGAATTCACCGTCGGTGAGTACCGCGCCCCGGCCGATGCGGTGGAAGGAATCCTGGCCGACATCTTCGCGCAGGCTCTCGGGGTCGAGCGCGTCGGGATCGATGACTCGTTCTTCGAGCTCGGCGGCGACAGCATCATGTCGATGCAGGTGGTGGCCCGCGCACGCGCGGCCGGGGTGATGTGCCGTCCGCGTGACGTCTTCGTCGAACAGACGGTAAGGCGGCTTGCCCGGGTCGCGGCGATGGCCGACGGCGAGGTCCGCGTCATCGACGAGGGCATCGGTCCCGTGGTGGCTACCCCGATCATCCGCGCGCTGCACGGCATCGAGGGCCCGATCGACGAGTTCAACCAGACCGTGGTGATTTCCGCCCCGCCCGGGGTGACCGAGGCCGACGTGGTGGTCGTGTTGCAAGCGCTGCTCGATCGGCATGCCACCTTGCGACTGCGCATCGACGATGACGGGGACGGCAACTGGTCGCTCGAGGCACCCGAAGCCGGGACGGTCGATGCCCGCGCCTGCCTGCATACCGTCGACGTGCTTTCGGAAGTGGCGGTGGTGCGGGCACGCTCGTGGTTGAACCCGTCGGCGGGACTGATGCTGAGCGCGGTATGGGCGACTTCGACCGGCCAGCTGGCATTGCTCATCCACCACCTGGCCGTCGACGGGGTGTCGTGGCGAATCCTGTTGGAAGACTTCAATATTGCCTGGGCGCAGCATCGTGCTGGCCAGCCCGTAACATTGCCGTCCGGCGGGACTTCGTTTGCGCGGTGGTCGGAGTTATTGGCCGGGCATGCGCACCGCGCCGAGGTAGCGGCGCAGGTGCAGGCGTGGCGACAGGTCACGGTGATGCCGGCCGCGCTGCCGGCGGTGCAACCCGAAGCGGATACCTATCAGAGCGCCGGCCAGTTGTCGGACTCGCTGGACGTCGAGACAACCCGCCTGCTGCTGGGTGAGGTGCCGACGGCGTTTCGCACCGGAATCGGCGACATATTGCTGATCGGCTTCGGGCTGGCGTTCGCGGAGTTTCTTGGCAGCGGCGCGGATGCGCCGATCGGTATCGACGTCGAAGGCCATGGGCGTCACGAGGAGCTGTCGCCCGAGGTGGACCTGTCGCGCACGGTGGGCTGGTTCACCGCCAAGTATCCGGTCGCGTTGACGGTCGGCGGCCTGTCGTGGAGGCAGGTGACCGCGGGCACGGCCGCTCTTGGCACGCTGGTCAAGGACGCCAAGGAGCAGCTGCGTGCCCTGCCCGATCCGCTGACCTATGGTCTGCTGCGCTACCTGAACGCCGAGGTTGATCTCGGCGGGTCCGAGCCGGTCATCGGGTTCAACTACCTGGGCCGCCTCGGGGCCGCTGCCGACCTGCCCGGTGAGCTGTGGCGGATCGACGGGGACAGTCTGTCGGTTGCGGCGGTGGCCGCGGCGGTCCCCCTGCCGCTTGCGCACACAGTGGAACTCAATGCCGGCACCGTAGACACCGAGGACGGCCCGCACCTACAGGCGAACTGGACGTGGGCGCGCTCCGCGCTGGATGGCGAGCAGGTCCGCCGGCTGAGCAGGTTGTGGTTTGAGGCCCTCGCCGGTATCTGCGCGTACGTCAAAGCCGGTGGGGGCGGACCGACTCCGTCTGATGTCGCCCCCGCCCGTCTCACCCAGCAGCAGCTCGACGAACTGTGCTCCCGCGGTGACGTCCAGGACGTGCTGCCCCTGACCCCGGTGCAGCAGGGCCTGCTGTTCCACACCAGCTTCGCGGCGGACCTCGACGACCTGTACACCGTGCAGCTGCGCGTCACGGTCACCGGCACCCTCGATGCGCACCGTCTGCGCGAGGCGGTACAGACGGTCGTCAACCGGCATCCAAACCTGTTGGCCCGGTTTAGCGAAGACTTCGGTGAGCCGGTGCAGGTTATCCCGGCCAACCCGGTTATGGGCTGGCAGGAAATTGAACTGGACCCCACCGGCGGCGACGCCGATGAGCAGATTGAGCGACTGTGCGCGGCCGAGCGTGCCGCGGTCCGCGACCTGGGCGACAAGCTGACGTTCCGGACGGTGTTGATCCGCACCGCGGCAGAGCACTACCGGTTGGTGCTCACCATTCACCACATCGTGGCCGATGGCTGGTCGCTGCCCATCCTGATGCGCGAGGTGTTCGGCAGCTACTACGGCGCGCAGCTGCCCGCGGCTCCGTCGTATCGCAGCTTTGTGACTTGGCTGTATAGCCAGGACCGCGTTGTTGCACAACGGGTTTGGCGAGATGCGATGGCCGATTTCGAGATCCCGACACTGGTGGGCGCGCCCGGCCGAACCGGACGCCGCGAGGTCGCCTCCTTCGACATGTCCGCCGAGACCACAGCGGCGTTGACCGAGCTGGCACGTGCGTGTCACACCACCGTGAACACCGTGCTGCAGGGCGCCTGGGCGCAGCTGCTGATGTGGCTGACCGGCCAGGCCGATGTGGCGTTCGGCAGCGCGGTCTCGGGTCGGCCGAGCGAGCTGAACAGCTCCGAATCCATTGTCGGACTGATGATCAACACGGTGCCGGTGCGGGCCAACGGCACCGCAAGGACCACTGTCGCCGATCTGCTGGACCAGCTGCAACGCCACCACAACGACACCCTCGAGTACGAGCACCTGGCGTTGCCCGACATCCACCGTGCCACCGGACACGATCAGCTGTTCGACACGCTGTTCGTGTACGAGAACTATCCGATCGACGCCGCTGCCCTGATGGGCGCCCATGACCTGGCGGTCACCGGGTTCGACAGCCGCGAATTCAACCACTATCCGCTGTCGGTGGTGGCGACGCCGGGCCGGCTACTGAGCCTTCGCGTCGAATTCGACACGGACGTATTCGACCGTGCGGCCATCGACAGGCTGATCGATCGGCTGCAGAAGGTGCTGGCGGCGATGATCGCCGATCCCGCACGGCCGTTGTCGTCGATCGATCTGCTCGATCGGGGTGAGCACGACTGCCTCGGCGAGTGGGGCAACCGGGCGATGCTGGCCGAGCCGGAGTTGTCCGCTGTCTCGATTCCTGACCTGTTCGCCGTGCAGGTGGTCCGTGCCCCGGAGGCGGTGGCGATCAGCTACGGGGATCGGTCGTGGACTTACCGCGAGATCGACGAGTCTTCTAACCGGTTGGCGCACTTGCTAATTCAGTATGACGCGGGCCCGGGTACCCGGGTGGCCGTGTTGCTTCCGCGTACGCCCGACGCGGTGGTGACGATCTTGGCCGTGCTTAAGACGGGGGCCGCATATGTGCCGATCGATCCGACGGTGCCCGCCTCGCGGATCGAGTTCGTGTTGGCCGACTCGGCGCCGGCTGCGGCGGTCACCACCGACGACGTGCGGACTCGGTTGGACGGAACAGACCTACCGATCATCGTCGTCGATGACCCCGCGGTGCATACCCAGCCCGATATCGCGTTGCCGGCGCCGGCGGCCGAAGACATCGCCTATATCATCTACACCTCAGGAACGACCGGAGCGCCCAAAGGCGTTGCCGTGCAGCACTGCAACGTGACGCGGCTACTGGGATCGCTGGACGCCGAGTTGGCGCTGGGCCAAGTGTGGACGCAGTTCCATTCATTGGCGTTCGACTTTTCGGTGTGGGAGATCTTCGGTTCGCTGTTGTATGGCGGGCGGTTGGTGATAGTGCCCGACTCGGTGGCTCGCTCGCCAGAAGATTTGCACGCCTTGCTGGTTCGTGAACAGGTCAGCGTATTGAGCCAGACGCCGTCGGCGTTTTACGCGCTGCAGACGGCCGATGCGATCTCCCCGGAGTTGGGAGAGCAACTGAACTTGCAGACCGTCGTGTTCGGCGGAGAGGCACTCGAACCCAACCGTCTGACGACCTGGCTGAACCGGCATCGCGGACTGCCGCGCCTGATCAATATGTATGGCATCACCGAAACGACGGTGCATGCCTCGTTACGCGAGATCTCCGACGATGACGTCGACAGCAACGCCAGCCCCATCGGAGTGCCGTTGGCGCACCTTGCGTTCTTTGTGCTCGACGCATGGTTGCGGCCCGTGCCCGCCGGGGTGGTCGGCGAGCTGTATGTGGCCGGTGCTGGGCTGGCCGCCGGGTATGTGCGCAGGCCGGGGCTGAGCGCGGGGCGGTTTGTGGCATGTCCGTTCGGACAACCCGGAGCGCGCATGTATCGCACCGGGGACCTGGTGGCGTGGGGTGCCGATGGTCAGCTGCGCTATGTCGGGCGTGCTGACGAGCAGGTCAAGATCCGCGGGTATCGCATCGAGCTCGGTGAGATCCAGGCGGCTTTGCAAGAGCTGGACGGGGTCGATCAGGTGGCGGTGATCGCGCGCGAGGATCGTCCCGGCGAAAAGCGGCTGGTGGGTTACATCAGCGGAAACGCCGACCCGGTTGAGCTCCGCACCCAGTTGGGTGATCGGTTGCCGGCCTACATGGTGCCGGCCGCGGTCGTGGTGCTCAAGGCACTGCCATTGACGGTCAACGGCAAACTCGACATCCGCGCCCTGCCGGCACCCGAATACTCCGATGTCGACCACTACCGGGCTCCATCCGGCGCGGTCGAGGAAATCCTGGCCGGCATCTATGCCCAGGTATTGGGCGTGGACCGGATCGGTGTCGATGACTCGTTCTTCGACCTGGGCGGCGACAGCATCCTGTCGATGCAAGTCGTGGCCCGTGCCCGCATGGCGGGCCTAATGTGCCGTCCGCGTGACGTTTTCGTCGAACAGACGGTGGCTCGGCTCGCGCAGGTCGCCACGGTGATCGCCGACGACGATGGCGTGGTCGACGACGGCACCGGTTCGGTCATCGTCACCCCGATCATGCGCTGGTTGCAGGGCCTCAAGGGCCCCGTCGAGCAGTTCAACCAGACGGTCGTGGTGCAAGCTCCCGAGGATGTCACGCAGGCCGACGCGGTGGTGATCCTGCAGGCGTTGCTGGACCGGCATGCCACGCTGCGATTGCGCCTCGACGACAGCACAGGCGGTTGGTCGTTGTGGGTGCCCGAAGCCGGGGCGGTGGACGCCGGCGGCTGCGTGGACACCGTCGACGAGCTGTCTGCCGACGCGCTGGTGGCGGCCCGGTCGCGCCTGGACCCGCATACCGGGGCAGTGATGCGTGCGGTGTGGGCCGAGTCGACGAAGCAGTTGGCGTTGATCATCCACCACCTCGCCGTCGATGGTGTGTCGTGGCGAATCCTTTTGGAAGACTTGAACATTGCATGGGCCCAGCATCACGGTGGACAGCCGGTGGCGCTGCCGGCACCGGGGACGTCGTTTGCCCGGTGGTCGTCACTGCTGGCCGAGCATGCGAAGAGCGCAGATGTCACGGCTGGGGCCGAGGCGTGGGGCCAGGTGGCAGGGATCCCGGCCGCGCTGCCGCCGCTACAGCCAGCGGACACCTACGTCAGCGCCGGCCGGTTGTCGGTGTCACTGGATGTCGAGACGACCCGCCTATTGATGGGTGAGGTCCCGGCGGCGTTTCATGCCGGCGTCCAAGACATTCTGTTGATTGCGTTTGGCCTGGCGTGGCGGCAGTTCTTGGGGACTGGGGCCCCGATCGGCATCGATGTGGAAGGGCACGGGCGCCAAGAGGAGCTGGCTCCGCATGTCGACCTGTCGCGCACGGTGGGCTGGTTCACCACCAAATACCCGGTGGCCCTCACGGTCGGCGGGCTGTCCTGGGCTCAGGTGGTGGCTGGGGACGACGGCCTGGGCGCTGTCATCAAGGACGCGAAGGAGCAGCTTCGGGCCCTGCCCGACGGCCTGACCTACGGACTGCTGCGCTACCTGAGCCCTGACGTCGATCTGGACTGGCCCGACCACGGGATCGGGTTCAACTACCTGGGTCGTCTGGGTGGCGCGGCCGAGCTCACCAACGGGTTGTGGCGGCTCAGCGATAACAGTTTCGCCCTGGCCGGTGCTGCGGGCGCAGTGGAGATGCCGCTTGCGCACACCGTGGAGCTCAACGCCGTCACCATGGACACCGAGGCCGGCCCGAACCTGCAGGCGAATTGGACCTGGGCGCGCTCCGCGCTGGATGACAAGCAGGTCAGCCGGCTCAGCGAGCTCTGGTTCGACGCGCTGACCGGAATGTGCGCGCACGTGCGCGGCGGAGGGGGCGGCGTGACGCCGTCCGACTTCCCGCTGGCTCCGCTCACCCAGCGCGACCTCGACGAGCTGGCGCGCCAGTACCGGATCGGCGACGTGCTGCCGTTGACGCCACTGCAGCAGGGCCTGCTGTTTCTCACCGGAAGCACACAGAGCAGTGACGACCTGTACGCGGTGCAGCTCGATATCACCGTGAGCGGTGCCCTCGACCCGCTGCGCTTGCGCGAGGCGGTGCGCGCGGTGGTCACGCGCCACCCGAACGTGGTGGCGCGCTTTGTCGAGGACTTCGGCGAACCGGTGCAGGTGCTACTCGCCGATCCGGTGCTGGCCTGGCAGTACGTCGAGCTGAACCCCGCCGATGCTGACGTCGAGGAACAGGTCCAGCAGCTCTGTGCTGCCGAACGTGTCGCGGTTTGCGACCTAGCCGCCCAACCGCCGTTCCGCGCTGCCGTCATCCGCACCGCGGGCGACCGGTATCGGTTCGTACTCACCAACCACCACATCGTTCTCGACGGGTGGTCGAAGCCGATCCTGCTGCGGGAAATCTTTGCCATCTATCACGGCGCGCAGCTGCCGGCGGCCCCGTCGTATCGCAGCTTCGTCAGGTGGCTGTCCGAACGGGATCGAGCCGCTGCTCAGGCAGCCTGGCGCGAGGTCTTCGACGGGTTCGACACTCCCAGCCTGGTGGGACCGCCGGGTCGGCCCGCGATCGGTCCGCGCGGTACGGCGTCATTCCAGGTGTCCGCGGAGACCACCAAGGCGTTGGGTGAGCTGGCGCGCTCGTGCCGCACGACCGTCAGCACCGTCCTGCAGGCCGCGTGGGCGCAGCTGCTGATGACGCTGACCGGCCAGGCCGATGTGGCATTCGGCACGGCGGTGTCGGGACGGCCGACCGAGCTGGCCGGTGCGGAATCCATGGTGGGCCTGCTGATCAACACCGTCCCGGTGCGGGCGAGGTTCGGCGCGGAGACCACCATCGCCGACCTGCTTGCACAGCTGCAAAGCGCCTATACGAAAACCCTTGACCATCAACACTTACCGCTGAACGAGATCCACCATGTGGCGGGACACACTCAACTATTCGACACCATGTTCGTGTACGAGAACTACCCCATCGACACTGCAGGGTTGGCCGCCGTCGACGGGTTGCAGATAAGTGGCTTTACCAACCGCGAATACAACCACTACCCACTGTCGGTGCAAGCCGTGCCAGGCCACGAAATCGGTCTACGCGTCGAATTCGATACGCGCGTGTTTACCGCGACCGCGATCGAAAAGCTGGTCGAACGATTCCGGCGCGTACTGGTAGCCGTGACGGGAGACGTGGAGGAGTAATCCTGACCGCCGGGCGCTGCACCGGTGCAGCGGATGACAAGATCCCCGAGTGAGTTACGACTGGCCCACCCTTGCCGATGTCATCGACACGCTCAACGTTGAACGCGTTGACGACCACCACTTCGTCGCCACCCAGCTGGACAACCCGGACCATCACATCGTGGGGGGCCACATCGCCGCCCAGGCGCTGATGGCGGCGAGTCGCACTGCGCCGGGCCGTGCGGCGCACAGCGTGCATGTCTACTACGTGCGAGCCGGCGATGCCCGCAACCCGGTCGAACTGCACGTCGACGTCGCACGTGACGGCGGCACGCTGTCCACCCGCAAGATCACGGCCCGCCAGGATGGCCAGATCCTGCTCGAAGCGCTCGCGTCCTTCAACGTGCCATTCGAGTCGCTCGACTACCAGCAGCCGTTGCCCGACGTCGCCGACCCCGAATCGCTGGCGTCGATGCAGCAGCAGTTGGCGGCCCATGCGGACGAACTGGACGGTCATTGGGTCGCGCCTCGGCCCTTCGAGCTGCGCTACGTCGACCCCCCGCCGCGTCTTGCCATCGACTTGGCCGAGCCGTCGCCACGACTGCGAATGTGGTGGCGCGCCAACGGATCTGTGCCCGACGACGAGGTGCTGCACAGCTGCCTGCTGACCTACCTTTCCGGAACGACGATGGTCGAGCCGGCACTCGTCATGCGGCGGGCCACGCCGGTCAGTACCTTCAACGCTCTCATCGACCATGCACTGTGGTTTCACCGGCCGGTCGACCTGGCTGACTGGGTCCTCTCGGATCAGGTGTCGACCAGCGGTGTCGCGGGACGGGGGCTGACGACGTCGACAATGTACAACCGCCGGGGCCAATTGGTCTGCGTCGCAACCCAAGAGCTGTACTTTGGCCGAGCCGCGTGACCGGCCGCTTACGGCGTGCCCAACAGATCGATGCGGTGCCGGGGTACATCGCCCCCCAGCGGCACGACCTTGGCCGCCATGTCGGGATACTTCTCGAAGAACGCCACGAGACCCTGCCTGGCAGGTGACCAATCGGGCAGGGGATTACGGGTTCGGCTGGCCCGTTGCTGCTTGATTTCCCAGTCCGCTTGCCGGAGCGCGTCGATGTCGGCGATCTCGTAGGTCAGGTAGATCTCGTAGTCCTCGCCCGGCCGTGCCTTGCGCAGCATGTCCAGCGTTTCGCGCTCGGGGTTTCCGTGTTGTCCGTTGCCGGAGAACACATAGCGATCGGCGGTGACGTTCTCGAAATATTCTTGTGTGTAATTGTTATCGCTGCCGTGGTGCTGGCCCTTCAACACATCGACGTGCAAGCCGTCGCCCAGTCCGACGAGTTTCATTCCCTCGAGGATCTTGTCGCCGCGGGCATCGCCGGTGAACAGGATCGTCTTCCCGCCGAACTCGGCGAGCACCACAATGCTGGAAAGATTGGGCACCGACTTGTCGACGTAGGCCGCCAGCGCGGCAGCCGGCGGCTTCGGGTGCTTTTGCTGCTCCTCCAACCACTTTCGGTGTGCTTCTTGTAGCGCCTCGACTTCGGGCAGCATCGGCCCGATGACGTTCAAGGTCAGGCCGTCGCCCATGTCGATCGCCTTGCCGCCATCCTTGGCGACGATCAACCCGCCCTCGCCATCGTTTACCTGTATCTGCAGCACCTCAGCGTTGCCGGCCAGGTCGATGCCCTGCTCGATGCCCGCGAGCACCATCAGCGCGTCGTTGAAGGTGTCGGCGTCGACCTTCGCGTCGTCGGGCACCAAGTCGACCGGGATGTCCCCGGTCAGCGATGCAGTTCCGTACCCGTTCGAGGTGGCCTTCTTCAGCTCGGCGGCGTCATTGCCGATGATCTTGTCAAATGTGTTGTGGAACAACCGCCGTGGCTTGACGAACCTGTTGACCGGCAGCGCCCTGAGCTCCTCCGTCAGCCGCACCAGTCCGTTGGCGTGGTCATCGTCCACATGGCTGAGCATCACCCAGTCCAGCGGCATCGGCTCGCCGGCCGGCACGCCCTTTTCGTCGCGCAACTGCTTCAGACGCGGCTCGAGGTGGTTGGTGTAGACGCCGCTGGGGCCACCGTCGATCAGCGCCAGCTTCTGCTTCTTGTTCGCCTTCGGCCCGTACCGAAGCAGTAGGCAGTCGCCCTTCTTGGCGGGCAGAATTTCGAGACTGAAAACGTTGTTGGCCATCTGAATTCACCTTATTGACTCTGTAATGCACGAAGGACGTCGAGTAAGCCGTGACCCTGAAAGGTGCGCTCTCGTCCGAGATCGGTGGCGGTCTCACAGAGGATCTTCTTGATCTTGTCGGGACGTCCGACGAGTTCTGGATAGCGTGCCATCAGTAGCGCCGCGGCGCCGCTGACGTGAGGTGCGGCCATGCTGGTGCCGTCTAGATAGCCCCAATCATTTTCCAGCACCGGGGAATAGATGCGCTCGCCGGGAGCGACGAGGTCTGGCTTCGGTCGTCCGTCACCGGTGGGCCCGCGGCTGGAGAAGTAGCTCACGCCGTAGGTGAAAGGTTTGTAGTGGTGGGTGGATCCGACCGTGATGACGCGCTCGGCATTGCCAGGGTCGGTGATGCTGAAGGCGAGGTAGTTGTTGAACGGCTGGTCGTTGACCATGATGTTCTGGTAGCCGAAGTTACCGGCTGCCGCGACGACGACCACACCGCTGTCGATGAGTCGTTCGGCCTCCATGCAGACCGGGGTCGCCCCGCACGCGTAATTGCGTACGTCGTGCTCGATCGACAGGCTCATGTTCACACCCTGGATCTGCAGTTCGCCCGCCAATTCATTGGTGTGCCGGACAAACTGTAACGCCGCAATCACCGCCAGCTCGGTGTCCTCTTTGTCGGATCCGATGATGCGCAAGTCGTAGAGACCGATACCCGGGCACATACCGGTGACGAGATTTCCGCCGGCTTCGTCGACCGCGGCCGCGATGATGCCGGCGACATGAGTGCCGTGTTCGCTGGTCGGCGGTGGTGGCGGTGTGTCGTCATCGCCGAGTTTCAGGAACTCCGCAATGAGGTCATACCGCATCGGCTGTCCCTCGCATGCGGCCTTGGCGATCTGTTTCAGCTTGCGGTCCGCGTTCGACGGAAGCGGGCTGTTCTTCCGCGCGATCTCGATCGCCTTGAGATTGCATTTGCGAACGACGTCGTCGACATTGCTGAGGTTGACGACCTCGCGATAGTAGGTGAAGTCGTATGTCTTGCGGACCGGGTGCTTACCAAACGCGCTGTGATGCGTATCGATCCCGGAATCGACCACCGCCCAGTTGATTCCGCTGCAGTCGAGTTCGAACAACCGGCGGGCAGCATCAGCCTTCACGGCGGGCACCGACTTCATGATCGCCGTGGAAGCCGGACGGTTGCGCGAAATCTGCCAGACCTTTGCGTCATCTGCCGGGGACATCTCCGTGGAGATCAGGCCGACCACGAGCTCGCGCAAGTCGTCGTTGCTGGTGTCGACCAACAGGCCCTGCTTTCTCTTCTGGACTTTGGTCAACGTGGCTTGCGCCATCGGCTCGCGGTCCGTCTCCTCGGGGGGCCGCTGCACCATCGATACCAGCGCGCATAACGCGACGAAGCGCTCAAACGCGGTGCGCCGACTGCGAATCCCGACCGCGGGATCCTTGAACAATTCGTCGAGGTTCTGGGGACCCTTGTTCCATGCGTCGACCAGCACCCGCACATCGGCGACCGTCTGAGCGATCTTGTCGGATCCGCATTCGCCGTCGGACTGATCCGAACTCATCCACGCGTCGATTTCGTTGCGGGTCTTGGGATCGAGCCACCACTTCGTCATCGGGATCAACACCCGGATCACTTCGTCGAAGTACAACCGGGCGGCCACATAGTTCTGCACCGGCGCGACCCTCGCGTCGTCGTCATGAGCGACACCGCGACGGATTCCTTGCAGGCGGTTGAAGATTTCAGCGGCCAGGGCATTGGACGAGCTGCCCTTGTAGGACGTGATCAGCAGGTCGACCGGCTTGCTCAGGTCTTGCACGTACGCGGTCCACACGTCACCCAAGATCGGTGAGCCCTGCAGGTATCGTCGGCTCGAGCCGGCGCCAACCAGGATGTAATCGACCAACTTTCGAGAGATCGAGTTTTCCCCGTTCATGTCAACGCCTCGTTCGGATAGGGCAGTTCGGTCGTCTCGGGATCGACGAGGTCACCGGACATGTGCGTCCGCAGGCCGGCATCGCAGATGATGTAGCCCCAGTTGATAAGTCGTTCTTGGTCGGCGTCGGACAGCGGCGCAAGCCGCGTCTTCACCTCGGCGAGTGCGCGGGTGCGATCGGGGTTGGCCGGCAGCACCGCCCCGCCGTATTTCGCGACCTGACTGCGGATGCCGATGTACATGCCTTGTCGCAGGCCGGATTTGAACGAGCCGATCACCTGCCGCTTGCGCATCGCAAGGGCTTGATTGTGGATGAGGTCGAGTACGCGAGCCGTCTGTCGGAGCGGATCCGTCGGGGGATCGTCGTCAGCGGCGACTTCGCCGCCGGCGTCACTGACGATGATCGACGTGTATCGCTTCCACGCAGTCTCCAAACCGAGGTTGTCGTATACGCCGCCGTCGGTCAGCTTGATCTCGTCACGGAAGCCGGGTTCGGTCAGGGTGTTGCCTTGTTCGTCGATCCAGGTCTGGCCCTTGAGGTGCAGCGTGCACGGCGACAACACGGGCGGAAACGCCGACGACGCGGCGACCGCGACCGCCAGCGGTACGTCGGGATTCATGATCCGGCCGACGCGGTAGTCGGCGAGATAGGGCTTGCTGAACCGCAGCAGCACCCCGGACTCCAGGTTGGTCGAATTGAAGATGAACCGTGGCTTGTCGGGTAGCTGCTGCAGGCTGGTGTCACCGAAGAGGTGCTTGCGATAGGCTGCCGCGACGCGGCCCGCGGCGGAATCACCGAACGGCAGCATGCCTTCGAGCACCGCTTTAACGTCGACCGCGGTTGCACTCATCTTTCGCACGGGCTTGACGAACTGTTCGCCGAAGTTGCCGGCGACCTGCTTGCTGTCCCAGGCCAGCTGCTCCCAGTTCTTCGCCAGAACGCCGGCGGTGATGGAACCGCCCGAGACGCTGGAGATGCGGTCGAGCTTCGGCAGCAGGCCGACCTCGTTGAGCCGCCACAGCACGCCGACGTGGAAGACCATCGCCCGGTAACCGCCGCCCGAGAGGCAAAGCGCCAGGCCCTTTTCCGGTTGCCGATTTCCGTCGTCCTGCCGGACCGGAGTGATCAATTCGTCCAATGGGGTGCTCGTCATGTCCACGGTGGCCGCACTTTCCAGAAATTGGTGTAGTTCGTGGCGATGCTGATGACGCTATGGCGGATCACCGAACCGGCGCACGAGTAGTCGGCTACTCGACTTGTGGGCACTTCACCAACACAACAGGGCTATTTGAGTTCCAATTGACAACGCGTCTGGTCGCTTGCTGCCGTCATATGGGCGTGACACCCGGGAAATATCCGATTGGCAACGTGCCGAACGTAATCGGTATCGATCGAGGGACACCGACGCGATGCGCCTTCCAGTGTTCAAGGCCGGTATCGGCGATGAAGTGACGGTGCCCGCCACCCGAGGAGCCGTATGGCGATCCACGCAAGCATGTCTCGCAGACGCCTGCTGACGGCAGGTTTGGCGGCGGCAGGAACGGTCGCAGCGACAGCCCTTGTGACAGAACTCCCCAGTACTCCCGCCGCTGTGCCGATGCGTCCCCCGCGGACGATCGCGGAGGCCGGTGCGATGCTCCGCGCGGGTCGGGTGACGTCGGTGCAGTTGACGCGCACCGCGCTGGATGCCGCGGCGAAGCTGCAGCCGCGGCTCAATGCGTTCATCACCGTCACCGCCGGGCAAGCACTGGACCTGGCGGCGCGCCTTGACGCGGAGCTTGCTCGTGGCGCCGACCGCGGCCCGTTGCACGGTATCCCCATTGTGATCAAGGACCTTTACTCCACCGCGGGTGTGCTCACGTCGGTCGGTTCGCATGTGTTCGCCGACCGCGTGCCCACCGAGGATGCGGCCGTGGTCGCCAAACTGACCCAAGCGGGTGCGGTCAGCATTGGCAAGACCAACCTCAACGAGTTCGCCGCGGGTATCGACGGCAAGAACGTCTACTACGGCGACATACACAACCCGCTGCGTCCGGACCGGTCGGCGGGCGGATCGTCGAGTGGAACAGGCGCCGCGGTTGCAGCGGGCATCGTGGCGGCCGGCGTCGGTAGCGATACCGGTGGCTCGGTACGAGTGCCCGCGGCGTGGAACGGTGTCGTCGGCATCCGGCCGACCCATGGGCTCGTCAGCCTGTACGGCGCATTTCCTCGCGCGCCGTTGCTCGACGTCGCGGGCCCGCTGGGACGCACGGTTCACGACACCGCGGTGATGCTCACCGCCATGGCGGGCTACGACCCGCGCGATCCGTACTCGCGGCGCGCTTTGAAGACCGACTACCTGGCCGGCCTTGACCGGGGCATCGCAGGCCTACGTATCGGCCTAATCGAAAACTTCAGCCTGGCCGGCCTCGACCCCGACGTGGATGCGGCTGTGCGCCGAATCCTGCCGGTGCTCGAACGCCTCGGCGCACGCGTCATGACCGTGAAGATCGAGAACCTTGCGACGATGCTCGACTTCACCGCCGCGTTCACGATCCTGCGTTGGGAGTTTGCGCAAGCGATGCGCGACATCTACGGCGAGGCCCCCGACAAGAGCATCTTCGGGCCCGCCGTGCGTGCTGACATGGCAGCTGCAGCGAAGCTAACCCGGGCCGATTACGACGCGGCGGTTGCGCGCCGCTTCTCCGACGCGGCACCCATGCGCTCCACGCTCGACGAGGTCGACCTTCTCGTGACACCGACAATGCCCACGGTGGCACCGCGCCTAGACACAAAGACCGATGCATTCGACCGAGGGCGCCGATACACGATCCCTTTCAGCTACGCGGGCCTGCCGTCGATCTCGGTGTCGTGTGGCCGTGGCGCTCAGGAGCTTCCGGTGGCGCTGCAATTCGTCGGTCGGGAGTTCGACGAGGCGTTGCTGTTCCGCGCCGCCGCGGAGATCGAACGCCAGACGTGGGACTGGTAGACCTGCATGTGCGAGTCAAGCCGTGGGGCAGATCACCCGGCTTCGCGCTCCATACCGCGAAGCGCTAATTTCTCTGGGTGATGTCCTCAGCTGCTGGCGCGTTTGCGCGGTGGATTGCCCCCGTCCTGACCGTCGCGGTCGTTGCCGGCATGGGTATGCCCGCCGGTCCCCGGTACGCTCCGCCGGTGCGTTTGGCCAGTGACGCGAACCCATTGGCCGGTGCGCCGTTCTATGTCAACCCCACCTCGGCGGCCATGCGCGCGGCGCAGGCCGCGAACCCGCCGAGTCCCCAGTTGACCGCCGTCGCCAACACACCGCAGGCGTACTGGATCGTGCCGGGTGGATCGGCGGGCACGGTCGGGAAGTACGTCGGCGACGCGAATGCTGCCGGCGCCATCCCCGTTTTGTCGATCTATGGGATTCCGCACCGCGACTGTGGCAGCTTCGCCGCGGGCGGTCTCGGGTCAGGCGCCGACTATCGCGGCTGGATCGACGGCATCGCTTCCGGCATCGGCGCCTCGCGGGTAGCCGTCGTCGTCGAACCCGATGCGCTCGCGATGGCCGACTGCCTATCGGGTGACGCACGCCAGGAACGTTTCGACTTGATCCGCTACGCCGTCGACACGCTCACCCGGGACCCGAACGCGGCCGTCTACGTCGATGCGGGTCACCTGCGCTGGCACAGCGCCGAGGACATGGCCGCCCGACTCAACCAGGCCGGTGTCGGCCACGCCCGGGGCTTCAGCGTCAACACCGCGAACTTCTTCACCACCGAAGACGAAATCGGTTACGGCGAGGCGATTTCGGGGCTCACAAATGGTTCACACTACGTGATCGACACGTCACGCAACGGTGCCGGCCCCGCCCCCGACTCCGAGCTCAACTGGTGCAACCCCAGTGGTCGGGCGCTCGGCGTTGCGCCTACCGCCTCAACGGCGGGCGCGCATGCCGACGCCTACTTGTGGATCAAGCGACCCGGTGAATCCGACGGATCGTGCGGCAAGGGCGATCCGCCGGCGGGCACCTTCGTGAACCAGTACGCCATCGATATGGCCAGCAAGGCAGGCATGTAGCCGGGCCTGGGTTCACCCCCGCCAGGGGACACCGAGATCGCGGCATCCGTCGGACGGACGGCGGACCGCATAGCCTGGCGTCATGCTCACCGAGTTGATTGCCCTTCCCGGCGGCGACTTCCTGATGGGGTCCAACGACTTCTACCCAGAGGAGGCGCCCGCGCACAACGTGAGAGTCGGGCCGTTTTCGATCGAGCGTCATCCGGTCACCAATGCGCAATTTATCGAATTCGTAACGGCGACAGGCTATCTCACTATCGCCGAGCGCGCCTTGGACCCGGCTGCTTTCCCGGGCGTGCCGCCCGAGGAGTTGGTCGCGGGCGCGCTCGTCTTCACACCAACCTCGGGACCGGTCGATCTGCGTGCCTGGCGGCAATGGTGGACATGGATGCCCGGTGCTTGCTGGCGAGAGCCGTTCGGACCGGGATCGACGATCGACGATCGACTCGACCACCCCGTGGTGCAGGTGGCCTACCCCGACGCCGCAGCGTATGCAACCTGGGCGGGACGGCGGCTACCCAGCGAAGCGCAGTGGGAGTACGCCGCCCGGGCCGGTGCCGTGTCGACCTACGCATGGGGTGACGACGTCGCCCCCGGCGGTCAACTCATGGCAAACACCTGGCAGGGCCGATTTCCCTACCTCAACCACGGCGCCCGAGGCTGGGTGGGCACCTCCCCGGTGGGAACGTTCGCGCCCAACGCTTTTGGTCTGGTCGACATGATCGGCAACGTCTGGGAATGGACCACGACCCGCTACAGCGCGGGCCACGATCCGGAGAACGCGTCACCAAGCTGCTGTCCGACGCCCGCGACCGGTGATCCATCGGTCATGCAGACGCTCAAGGGTGGCTCGCATTTGTGCGCGCCCGAATACTGCCACCGCTACCGCCCGGCGGCGCGCTCGTCGCAATCACAGGACAGCGCGACCACCCACATCGGATTCCGCTGTATCGCCGGCTGACACCCCGGGCCCGATCGGTGGCGAAACAATGTCGCTAACGCCAGCTCATATGACCTGGCCTAGGGCTTAACGCGGCGACAAGTGGCGTAACATTCCGCTAACCGCCGCCCTCGCGTTTGGTGGCACAGTGAGCTCATGCCACGGCGCCCGCACGTTCCTCCCAAGGACTTTCCCCGTCCTGTCACCCGGGAGTACGCCGGCACGCGCGCCGACGCCGCACGCTGGGTCCGCGACGTGTTGCGCAGTCAGATCCTCGAAGGCGTCTACGGCGGATTGGCTGCTGCGCGACCGCCATTGCCGTCGGAGTCCGAACTGGCCGCCGAACTCGGGGTCAGCCGCAACGCCATCCGTGAAGCTCTGGAACTGCTGCGCGGCGAAGGGCTGATCACCCGGGTGCAGGGCTCGGGCACATTCGTTACCGGCGCAAAACTGCGCCAGCACCTCGACCGCCTGGAAGGCTTGGCGGAATCGCTGGCCGGGCACCGGCTTCCGGTGGACAACGAGGTGCTCTCGGTGCGCGAAGCCAGCGCCACCCCGTTTGTGGCAGCCAAACTTCAGTTGCCGGAAAACGCTCCGATACTGTTCATCGAGCGACTCCGTTCCGTCGGCGGTCTGCCGTTGTCACTGGATACCACCTCACTTCGGGTCGGGGCCATCCCGGTGGACGCCAACCTCGACAAGCAAGATGTCTTTGCGCTCATCGAGCAGGAACTGGGGGTGCGTCTCGGTTGGGCCGAGATCACTGTCGAATCTGTTGCGGCGGACGCCAATACCGCAAAACTCCTGCAGATCCGCACCGGGGCACCCCTGCTGCTGCTGCATCGCCTAACCCATCTGCGAGACGGCACGCCGTTCGACTTGGAGACCGTGCGCTATCGGGGTGACAGATGCTCGCTGGTCACCACCGCCGCGCGAGAGGACGCACCGCCGCCACCGTAGTCAGCGTCAGTTCCTCACCACGACAACGCTTTCCCCGATTGAGAGGTAGCACAGCCATGCCCAAACAACCCAACATCGTTTATTTCCACGTCGACAATCTCGGTCTCGGCGAGCTCGGTTGCTACGGCGGCGGGATGTTGCGCGGCGCCGATACCGCCCGCATCGACGCCTTCGCCGCCGAAGCGCTGAAACTGTCGCACTTCGTCGTCGAACCCCAATGCACCCCGACGCGATCAGCGCTGATGACGGGCCGCTACCCGATCCGCTCGGGCAATCACACCATCGCCCTGGGCGGCAATGACGGCGGGATCGTGGCCTGGGAGCGCACCATGGGTGACATCTTGTCCGAGGCCGGGTATGCCACGGCCTGCTACGGCAAATGGCACATCGGCGCCGAAGACGGCCGCTGGCCCACCGACCACGGATTCGACGAATGGTACGGACCGGCGCGCACCTACGACGAGTGCCTGTGGCCGGATGACCCTTGGTACGACGGTGATCGCGACGGCTACTCCTACATGTATGACGGCACCAAGCAGGACGGTGTGCGCGCGACCGATCAGCAGTTGACCGTCAAACTCAAGGGTGAGGTCGACGCCGAATACGACCGGCGGGCAAAGGCTTTCATGAAGCGCAGCGTCGAGGCCGGTAAGCCCTTCTACCTGTATCACAACCACTCGTTGATGCACTTTCCGATGGTGGTGCGCGAGGAGTTCAAGGGCAAGAGCAGCAACGGCGAATGGGGCGACTCGTTGTTGATGCTTGACCACGACTTCGGCAGCATCCTTGATACGTTGACGGAGTTGGGCATCGCGGACGACACCATCGTCGTCTTCGCCGGAGACAACGGCCCGGAAGATCATCTGCTGGGTCGGGGTACCGCTGGTTTCTTCGATGGCTCGTACTTCAGCTCCGCCGAGGGCGGCATCCGCACCCCGTGCCTGATCCGCTGGCCGGACAACGTCGCCGTCCGGGAGAGCAACGAGATGGTGCACGTCACCGACATGTTCCCGACGCTGTTGCGCTGGGCTGGATGCGAGATCCCCGACGACCGCATCATAGATGGTATTGATCAACGCGAATTCTTCGGCGGCGCTGAGGAATCCGGCCGAGAAGGTTGCATGGTGTGGCTCAACGAAGAGCTCCACGCGGTCAAATGGTCCCAGTTCAAGATCAGCTTCAAACGTCAACAGCATTTCCACGATCCCGAGATCCCGCTCGGTTTCGCCCGCATTATCAATCTTCTCGAAGACCCCAAGGAACGCGAGGCGGTCAACCAAACCTTCGTCCGGTGGTGGGTCATGCAGCACGCCCGCCGTCTCATCCGTAACTTCGAGGAGAGCGCGCAGACCGAGCAGCTGATTCCCGCGGGCGCACCGATCGACTTCGTCCCCGCCCGCAACGACTAGGCGAGTCGACGGATGGCCGGCAAGGGCGTTCCGAAAGACTATGGTGCGGAATCGATTACGATCCTGGAGGGCCTCGATGTCGTTCGCAAGCGGCCGGGCATGTACATCGGTTCCACCGGCGAACGAGGCCTGCACCACCTGATCTGGGAGGTCGTCGACAACGGTGTCGACGAAGCCATGGCGGGCCATGCCCGGCGTGTCGAGGTCACGCTGCTACCCGACGGCGGTGTCGAGGTGACCGACGACGGGCGTGGGATTCCGGTCGAGATGCACGCGACCGGAATCCCAACCGTCGACGTGGTCATGACCCAATTGCACGCGGGCGGCAAGTTCGACTCGGATTCCTACAGCGTTTCCGGTGGACTGCACGGTGTCGGGGTTTCCGTCGTCAACGCGCTGTCCACTCGGCTCGAGGTCGAGATCTGCCGCGACGGTTATCAATGGTCGCAGTACTACGACCATTCCGTTCCGGGCGTCTTGACCCGTGGTGCGCAGACCGCACAGACCGGCACCACGGTGCGGTTCTGGGCCGACCCCGACATTTTCGAGACCACGCTCTACAGCGCGGAAACGGTGGCACGACGACTACAAGAGATGGCCTTTCTCAACAAGGGTCTGGTGCTGACGTTGACGGATCAACGGTCCAGTGCGATCGAGACCGATTCAGCACAGACGCGTAGGTTTCACTACCCGGGCGGTCTGGTCGATTTCGTCAAGCACATCAATCGCACCAAGAGCCCGATCCAGCAGAGCGTCATCGAATTGTCCGGAGGAGAACCGGGGCGTCAAGTGGAGGTGGCGATGCAGTGGAACGAGGGTTACTCCGAGTCGGTGCATACCTTTGCCAATACGATCAACACTCATGAGGGCGGCACGCATGAGGAGGGTTTCCGTAGTGCGTTGACGTCGGTGGTGAACAAGTACGCCAAAGACAAGAAGCTGCTGAAGGAAAAAGACGCCAATCTCACCGGGGATGACATCCGTGAGGGCCTGGCCGCGGTGATCTCGGTCAAACTCGCCGAGCCGCAGTTCGAGGGCCAGACCAAGACTCGCCTGGGCAACGCCGAAGTTCGTTCCTACGTGCAGAAGTTGTGCCACGAGAAACTGACCTACTGGTTCGAGGCAAACCCTGCCGAAGCCAAGGTCGTCGTCGCCAAGACCGCGTCATCGGCCCGGGCGCGTATTGCGGCGCGTAAGGCGCGTGAGTTGGTGCGTCGTAAGAGTGCTACTGATCTGGGTGGGTTGCCGGGTAAGTTGG
>NZ_JBGGKR010000021.1:0-83357 GCF_041287235.1 Mycobacterium sp. pR1184
CGCGACAACCGCACCTGGCAACCCGACTCACCCCCGATCACCCAGTCGGCGGCTTGACATCGTCATTGAGAGTCCTTTCGATTGCACGCCTTTACATGCCAACGACCGAAATGGCACAGTATGACCCGCTGGCAGTCACTGTCAATAATGGCTCCGGGTAGGAAGGTCTGTTCATGAGCGTCCTCGAGGGCAAGATCGCGATTGTCACCGGAACCAGCCGGGGCGTCGGTGTCGGCATCGCGCATGAACTGCTGCGCGCCGGTGCCACGGTCATCGGCTGTTCGCGCGGGCCGTTGGACACCATCCCGGGTGTCGACGCAGACTCCGAGTGGGCGCCCCGGGCCTCGCAGCGCGTCTGCGATCAGGGCGACTGCGGCTCGATCGATTCCTTCGTTGCCGACGTGGTCGCCACCCACGGTCGGGTCGACATCCTCGTCAACAATGCCGGCGGCACCGTACCCGCGCCGCATGTAGAGAGCATTCCCGAACTCGTGCAACGGATTCAGGGTGCACCGCCGAGCGACGACGAGTACGAACGCACCGCGCTGTTCCACGCGTTCGCGGTACAGATGAACCTGATCAGTCCGCTCTGGTTCGCCATCCGGGCCTATCGGCAGATGGCAACCCAGGACGGCGTCGGCTGCGTCATCAATATCTCCAGCGGCGCCGGGCACCCGGCGGGCTCGCCGACCCTGGTCTCCTACGGGGCGGCCAAGAGTGGCCTCAACCACCTCACCCGATCACTGGCCGAGGAGTGGGGCCCGAAGGTGCGCGTCAACTGCGTGGCCCTGGGTCCCACGATGACCGAGAACTTCCGCTCGTTCGTGTTGCCCAAAGACGATCCCACCGGAGAGAAGTATTTCGCCGCCGTCCCGATGCGCCGTGCCGGCGAACCCGAAGAGGTCGGGCGCGTTTGTGTTTTCCTCGCCAGTGGCCAGGCCGACTTCGTCAACGGCACCACGATCGAATGCGACGGCGGCATGATGCCCGGCGTGCTCTACGAGGCCGGCCTGAAAACGATCACCGACCTGCTGTAAGCGTTGACCGTGCTCGCGGGAAGACCGTGGGCGCTTTCGCGCCTCAGCGGTGACGGAGTCGCGGTACTTTCGTCTCGGATGTGAACGCACGACGGCAGGGAGATTCAGATGAGCGAGCTGCAACCCACCCACGAGCAATTCGCGGCGCTCGCCGCGCGGCCGGCTGACGCGCCGGTGGTGATGATCAACCTCCTGAAGTTCAAGGCCGAGGACGGCCTGGAGCGCTACGCCCAATACGGGCGCGAGGTCACACCGCACCTCCAACGCGCCGGTGCGGCCGTCCGCTATATGGGCGGATCACCGTCGGTAGTGATCGGTGAGGGTGAAAGGCCTTGGTGGGATGCGATTCTCGTCGTTGAATACCCCTCGCCACAGGCCTTCATCGACATGGTGACGAATCAGGACTACCTCGAGGTCCACAAACATCGCGCCGCCGCCCTGGACCGCGGAGACCTTATCGCCACCTCGGTGTGGTCGATTGGCGAAAGCTGACGCTATGGGTCCAATGGGCCCTCGAGGCCGGGACCTATGGCCACTAGAACCCCGCGGTCGGTGCGGTTAGCGTCGGGCCAGGAATATCTACAGCCAGGAGGTGGGTCTCGTGGATACCCACTGTCTTCGAGGGTCGTCTGATCATGCGTGAATTCAGCGTTCCCACGAATTTCAGCATCGACGAGCGCGACAGCATCGTCGCCAGCGTGTACGCACATGAGCGGGACGACCCCGATCATGTGATCTTTCAGCGTCTGGTCAATGACGCGTGGCGGGATGTGACCTGCGCCCAAGCCGCTCAGCAGATCCGGGAAACTGCGCTTGGTTTGATCGCTGAGGGGGTGAACGCCGGGGACCGCGTGGCGATCCTGGCGGCTACCTGCTACGAGTGGGTGATTCTCGACTACGCGATCCTCTCGGTGGGAGCGGTCACCGTCCCCATCTACGACACCTCGTCGGCCGAGCAGGTCCGCTGGGTGCTGGAGGATTCGGGTGCGGTGTTGGTGATCACCCAAAGCGATGCTCACGGCCAACTGGTCAAGGAATTGAGCACCGAACTCCCCGCACTGCGCAAGATCCTGCACCTCGAGACGGGCGGGCTATCCGCGCTCGAGGAGCTGGCCACCTCCGGGAAATCAGTCGACGTGAGCGAACTGAACAAGCGGCTGGCGGCATTGCGGGCCGCGGACCCCGCGACGCTGATCTACACCTCGGGCACGACGGGCCGGCCTAAGGGCTGCCAGTTGACGCACTCCAATCTGCTTTACGAGACACGCGGTGCGGCAATGTATTTCCCGACGTTGCTGTGCAAGGGGCAACGGCTGCTGGTGTTCTTGCCGCTGGCCCACGTATTGGCCCGCGCGTTGTCAATGTCGGCCTTCGCCACCAAAGTCACCATCGGCTATACCAGCGATATCAAACACCTGATTCCAACCTTGGCCGCATTCAAGCCTACTGTCGTCGTGTCGGTACCTCGTGTCTTCGAAAAGGTATACAACACAGCGGAATTGAAGGCCCACGACAGCGGGCGGCGGGGCATCTTCGATGCGGCCGTGCGGACGGCGATCGAGTGGAGCATGGCTCTAGATGCCGGTGGCCCCGGGCCGCTGTTGCGGGCCAGGCACGCCCTTTTTGATCGGTTGGTCTACCACAAATTGCGCACTGCGCTCGGCGGCGACTGCCACGCCGCGGTTTCCGGTGGGGCCCCGCTGGGGAAGCGCTTGTGCCACTTCTACCGCGGTGCGGGCCTGACCATCTATGAGGGCTATGGCCTCACCGAGACCAGTGCCGCGATCACGGTGAACCTGATCGGCGAAGAGCGTCTAGGCACGGTGGGAAAGCTGTTGCCCGGCAACAGCATGGCAATCGCCAACGACGGAGAGGTGCTGGTGCGCGGTGGCGTCGTGTTCAGCGAGTACTGGCACAACGAAAAGGCGACTCGAGAGGCGATCACCAACGGGTGGTTCCACACCGGCGATCTCGGCACGATGGACGACGACGGTTACTTGTCGATCATCGGCCGCAAAAAGGAAATCATCGTCACCGCGGGCGGTAAAAACGTTGCCCCGGCCGTTCTCGAAGATCAGTTGCGGGCGCACCCGCTGATCAGTCAGGCGATGGTGGTCGGCGACAACAGGCCCTTCGTCGCCGCCCTGATCGCGATCGACCCCGAGGGTTTCGAGGTGTGGAAGCAGCACCACGGCAAGGGCGCGACCGACTCTGTCGCAGACCTGACCGACGACCCGGATCTGGTCGGCGAGATCGGCGGCGCGGTCGAACAAGCCAATCGCGCGGTGTCGCATGCCGAATCGATCCGCAAGTTCCGGATCTTGCCGGTCGACTTCACCGTGCTCACCGGTGAACTCACTCCCACTTTGAAGGTGAAGAGAAACATCGTCAGGATGCGGTTCGCCAACGAGATCGAGGCGATGTACGCAAAGGGGTGACCCGCGGCGTCGCGGTCAGCCCGGGCGCGAGATGCGCCGACATAGCGGTGCAGGATTGTGCCTTCGCTTCGCACCGCGATCGCGGTCTAATTGGGTGATGGAACTGATGAACCCCACCGACGGGATTTTTCTGCTGGGCGAATCCCGTGAACACCCCATGCACGTCGGTGGTCTGCAGCTGTACGAACCCCCGGATGGCGCCAGTCCGGAGTTTGTGCGGGAGTTCTACGACAGTCTGGTGGTCCAGCGCGATTTCCAGCCCACCTTTCTCAAGCGTCCGGCGACCTTCTTGGGCGGCATCGCCAACCTCGGGTGGTCCTACGACAAGGACCTCGATATCGACTATCACGTCCGGCGCTCCGCGCTGCCCTCGCCGGGCCGAGTCCGCGATCTGCTCGAGCTGACCTCGCTGCTGCACAGCGCCCTGCTCGATCGCCACCGTCCGCTGTGGGAGGCGTACGTGATCGAGGGACTCAAGGACGGCCGGTTCGCGATCTACACCAAGATGCACCACTCACTGATTGACGGCGTCTCGGCGCTGAAGCTGATGCAACGCGCCCTGTCGGCCGATCCCGAGGACACCCAGATCCGGGCCCCCTGGAGCCTACCCAAACTCAAGCGCACGTCCGCGCCGACCTCGCGGTTGAGTTCGTTGCTGCATACGGCGGGATCCCTTGCCGCGCTTGCCCCGTCGACGTTGTCATTGGCCCGTGCCGCGCTGTTCGAACAGCAACTCACGCTGCCATTCGGCGCCCCGCGCACGATGCTCAACGTCAATATCGGCGGCGCCCGCCGGTGCGCCGCGCAGTCATGGTCGGTGGATCGCATCAAGAACGTCAAGAACGCGGCGGGCGTGACGCTCAACGACGTCGTCCTGGCGATGTGTTCGGGTGCGTTGCGTTATTACCTGCTCGAGCAGGACGCGCTGCCGGAAACGCCGCTCTTGTCGATGGTCCCGGTGAGCCTGCGCCGGGAGGACGAGGCCGACGCCGGCGGCAACCTGGTCGGGGCCATCCTGTGCAACCTGGCCACCGACATCGAGGATCCCGCCCAGCGGCTGGAGGCGATCAGCGAGTCGATGTACAAGAACAAGACGGTGTTCTCCCAGCTGCCGCGGACACAGGCCTTGGCGCTTTCCGCGGTGAACATGAGTGCGCTGGCGATGTCGGCGGTTCCCGGATGGGTGAATTCGACGTCACCGCCGTTCAACATCATCATCTCCAACGTTCCGGGACCGCGTGAGCAGATGTACTACGGGGGCGCCCGCCTGGACGGCAGCTATCCGCTGTCTGCGATTCTCGACGGCCAAGCGTTGAACATCACCTTGGTGAGCAATGCCGACAAGCTCGATTTCGGGTTGGTCGGGTGCCGTCGTAGTGTCCCGCACTTACAGCGGCTGCTCGCGCATCTGGAGGAGTCGCTCAAAGACTTGGAACGCGCCGTCGGAGTCTGAGCCCGTTGCCGAAATTCAGTGCGGGAGTGCTGCTGTACCGGGCGCGCGACGGTGTGGTGGAAGTCCTGATCGCACACCCGGGTGGTCCGTTTTGGGCCCGCAAAGACGACGCGGCGTGGTCGATTCCGAAAGGCGAGTATTGCGACGGTGAGGATCCCTGGGCCGCCGCGCAGCGCGAGTTTTCCGAGGAGCTCGGAGTACCGATCCCGGCCGGACCGCGCCTCGACCTCGGTGCGCTGAAGCAACCCAGCGGAAAAGTGGTCACCGCCTTCGCCGTCCGCGGCGACCTCGACGCCCGTAACACGCGCAGCAACACCTTCGAGGTGGAGTGGCCGAAGGGCTCGGGCAGGGTGCGCGAGTTCCCCGAAGTCGATCGGGTCGAGTGGTTCCCGGTGGCGCAGGCACGCGTCAAATTGCTTAAGGGACAACGACCTTATCTCGACTTGCTGATGGCTAGCCCGGACGTGGCGGGACTCAGCGAAGGGTGTTAGTGCGTCGCCTGCGACGGCGGATCGCGAAGATGAGCACCACAGCGATCACGACGAATACGAACACCGCGAACCCAGCCAGCTCGACCGGGATGACCGTGTTGCGGTCGACGTAAATCACTTGCCGGTACGCGTCATCGTTGGCCGCGTTGGCAAAGGTGAAATCCGACGAGATCTGTTCCGGCTTAGGGATATTCACCTGCAGCTTGGTCAGATAGCCGCCGTGGTCGGCGGACAATTCGCGCAGCAGCGGGTTACGTACCTCGGCCGCGACATTGCCGGCGAATTGGACTTGCACCCTCTGGCCGACCGCAGGTGCGGCATCGGGGTCGGTGCGCTGTTGTCGATGATCGGACAGCGTAAAGACCGTGACTTGTTGGGGACCTGCCGCCGCGACCGATAGCCGCATCGGATAGACCAGTTTCGTCGACGGGAAGGTCATCCGCACCGGGTTCAGGCCCCCCACGATGGGGTTCGAACTGGTCAGTCGGATCGCGACGAACGACCATCCGTCACGCACATACGGACCCAGCGCCGCCGACACCGCCGGGCGGACGGCATAACCGTTGTCTTCCAACCACTTTTGCAATCCGCTCAGATCGCCGCCGGCCAGCGTGGTGGCCTCCAGCGGCCCGAGCTGGACCTGGTTGACGACCGTCGGTCCGCGAGGGGCCGCAGCAGCGTCAAGTGGCGCAGGCGCGCTTTGGCCAAACCCGCCCAGGACCCAGTGCCGGCGCTGCTGCACTCGGGGGGTAGTGAGCGTATCCAACTCGGCGAAGGTCGCCTTGTCGCCCTCGGTGACGTTTGCCGGGGTCGGCGTGGGCACCACCAGGGCGACGTTGTTCGTGTCGGCGTTCAAGGCCAGCTGCATGACGATGGTTTCGCTGGATCCGTTCCAATGCAGCAGCGCGACTTCGTGGTTCATGGCCGCCTGGCCGCCGACAGGAGGGACGATCGCGCCGCACGCGCAGGCGTAGCCCGGAGCAGCCGTGGCCACATTGGCCAGGGTAGCCAGGAGAACCGCGACCAGACCCAACCCGCAAGTGCGGGGCATCTTCATGCCGCACATGCTAGTTGCTGACGAGCGCGTAGTCACCCACTTCTCAGGGCCACCTAAGGTGCGGAATGCACAATATGGCCATGACGACTGTGCCGATTCAGCCGCCCGCCGAACCCGACGACCAGGCCGAATCGCAGAAGTTGCTGTTCGCATTCCTCGACCCTGCGACGCGAGCCAACCCGTATCCGCTGTGCGCACAGTTTCGCGACCGTGGACCGATCCTGTTACCCGAGGCGCACCTTGCCGTCTTCTCGACCTTCCGGGACTGTGACGACGCGTTGCGGCATCCGGCGTCGAGCAGCGACCGGATGAAGTCGGCGCGCGCTCAAGAACAGGTAGCAGCGCAGATCCGGGAGCTCACCGCTGCGGGTGCGCCACCGCCCGCGCAACCTCCGCCGGGATTTCTGTTCCTCGATCCCCCCGACCACACGCGCCTGCGCAAGCTGGTCAGTAAGGCGTTCGCGCCGAAGGTGGTCAATGCGCTGCGGCCCGACATCAGCGTCCTGGTGGGCGGATTGCTCGACGTGATTGCCGAGAAGGGCAGCTTTGACGTCATCGAAGATTTCGCGTACCCGCTGCCGGTCGCGGTCATCTGCCGACTGCTCGGCGTACCACTGGAAGACGAGCCGAAATTCAGCCACGCCTCGGGACTGCTTGCGCAAGCACTGGATCCGTTCGTCACCTTCACCGGTTCGGCCTCCGATGGTTTGCAGGAGCGCCTCGACGCCGGAACGTGGTTGCGGGGGTACCTGCACAGCCTGATCGACCGGCGTCGTTCTCGGCCCGGCGAGGACCTGATGTCGGGTCTGATCGCGGTGGAGGAATCCGGTGATCAGCTGACGGAAGAGGAGATCGTCTCGACTTGCCTGCTGCTGCTGGTCGCGGGTCACGAGACCACGGTCAACCTGATCGGCAATGCCGTCCTGGCGATGCTGCGAGATCCGGAGCACTGGACGGCGTTGGGCGCCGACGCGAACCGCGTTTCGGCGGTGATCGAGGAGACCCTGCGGTACGACCCGCCCGTACAAATGGTTGGCCGAATTGCCCTCGATGACATGTTGATCGGGCAGGTCGAGGTGCCCGCGGGTGATGTGATGATGTTGTTGCTGGCCGCGGCACACCGCGACCCTGCCGAATTCGACCGCCCCGATACGTTCGATCCCGATCGGGGAACGTTGCGGCACTTGGGCTTCGGTCGCGGACTGCACTACTGTCTGGGCGCACCGCTGGCGCGAATGGAAGCCGGCATTGCCCTGTCGGAGGCGGCTGCGCGATTCCCGAACGCGCGACTCGACGGCGAGCCGCGGTACAAGGCGAACGTCACGCTGCGGGGGTTATCCGAGCTGACGGTCGCGGTCTAGCCGCTTCGCCGCTCTAGTGGGGGCCCAGCTTGGGGGCGAACTGCGGGCAGAAGTAGGTGACCGAAGCGGCGATGAAGAACGCGGACTGATTCCGGTCCAGCCCGGAATGCTGATTGAGGTATTGGTATGCGTTCTCTTGATAGTCGAGCATGTCGCATATTTCCTTGGCATCCTCGATCACCGAGCCGTCCGGTGCATTGACGCCAATCCCATTGGCCCGTACCTGCCGGAGGAAGTCATCCGTTGGAGTTGCCTGCGCTACCGGGGCCGCCACTCCCGACAAGAGTCCGATAGCCGCCAAGATTGCCAGGGGCTTGCACGCGGCCGCCGCAGCGTTCATTCGTTGACTTCCTTTCGCCCCATCCATTAAGGATCGGGTTCCGCCGCAGGTCAATACGGAGGGAGACCATAAGCGGCTGTAGTGCACGTGGACCAAACAAGCGGTAAAGAATTATGACCTACGACGACGGCATTTGCCTGCCCGTGAAGCCGGGGGGCGTGGTCGTGGATTATCAGCTTGCCGATTTTTATCCGGGCGTGAACTGCGGGCAGAAGTACTTCACCGAGGCGGCGACGAACATCGCGGCCTGCTGGTCATTCAGGCCGGACTGCTGGTCAAGATATTGGAAGGCCGACTCCTGGTAGTCGAGCATGTCGCACACTTCCTCGGCGTCCTCGATCAGGTCGGCGTTCGTTTTGTGGAGTCCAACCCCGTTCGTGCGCACCGTGCGGAGGAAGTCGTCTGTTGTAGTCGCATGTGCGACCGGGCTCGCGCCTCCCAGTGAAAGCGCGAATGCCGCCAAGGTTCCTAGGGCCGCAGCCCTCACGGACAGCGCAGTGTTCATCTTTTAACTTTCTCTGTTCATTATCTAGACACCAACAATCGACCTTTGCTTTAGAAGGCGCAACAGATTTTCGCTTCCAGGTCGCTGTGCAAATACTGGACAGTCAGTCGCGGAACAGCTGCTGAATGCGCTCTGAGTTCGCGAAAACGCGGCCTTTTCAGCCCAGGCCGGGCACGATGTCGCCCAGGCTGAAGGTGACTGGCTGTTCGAGCTGTTCGTAGGTGCACGAGCGGGGGTCGCGATCGGTACGCCACCGGCTGAACTGCGCGGTGTGCCGGAACCGCCGGCCTTCCATGTGGTCGTAGCGGACCTCGACTACCCGCTCGGGTCGCAGCGGGACGAAGGACAGATCCTTGCCGGCGTTCCACCGCGAGGTTTCGTTCTTACGCGGGGTGCGCTCGCCGGCCTCGTGCGCGGCCCAGTTCCACGGGTGGTCGTCGAAAGTGGTTATCAGCGGCTGTAATTCGGTGAAGAGGCGCCGCCGTTCGGCCATCGGGAACGCGCCGATGACGCCGACCGATGCCAGCTGTCCATCGTCTTGATAGAGCCCCAGCAGCAGCGACCCGATCGCTTGGACTTCTGGGCCGCCGGACTTGTGCACCCGATAACCGGCGATCACACAGTCGGCCGTCCGCTCGTGCTTGATCTTGAACATGACACGCTTGTCCGGCTGGTAGGTAATGGTCAGTGGCTTGGCGATGACGCCGTCGAGACCGGCTCCCTCGAACTCCTCGAACCAGCGCTGCGCCGTCTCGAGAGCGGTGGTCGCCGGCGTGACGTGAAACGACGGCCCAGACCCGGCCAACGCGTCGACCAGGGCGGCGCGCCGGTCACTGAACGGGCGTCGGGTGAAATCCTGGTCGCCGAGGGCCAGCAGATCGAATGCGATGAATGCCGCCGGAGTCTGCTCGGCCAGCATCCGCACCCGCGAATCCGCCGGGTGAATGCGCTGTTGCAGCGCCTCGAAGTCCAGGCCATGGTCGGTCGCGATGACGATCTCACCATCGATCACGCACCGCTGAGGCAACTCGGCCTGGGCCGCGGCGATCAGCTCGGGGAAGTAGCGGGTCATCGGGCGCTCGTTGCGGCTACCCAGTTCGACCTGATCGGCGTCCCGGAAGCAGATGGACCGGAAGCCGTCCCATTTGGGCTCATAGGAGGCTTCCGGGGGTATCGCCTTGACCGACTTGGCCAGCATCGGCGAAACCGGCGGCATGACGGGAAGCTCCATTGGTCCATTCTGACGCGGGGCGTGCTGGAATCGAGGGATGGCTGCGGCATCCGAAGAGCTCGACGTCGACGGCGTCTCGGTACGTCTCTCCAGCCCGGACAAGGTGTATTTCCCGAAGCTGGGGTCGAACGGCACCAAGCGGCGGCTCGTCGAGTACTACCGCGCCGTGGCAGGCGGCCCGATACTGGACGCGTTGCGCAACCGGCCTACGCATCTGCAGCGCTTCCCGGACGGCATCGACGGCGAGGAGATCTATCAGAAGCGGATACCGCAGCATCATCCCGACTATTTGCAGACCTGCCGGGTCACGTTTCCGTCCGGACGGACCGCCGACGCGCTGATGGTGACGCATCCCGCCGCGATCGTGTGGGCGGCGCAGATGGGCACGATCACGCTACATCCCTGGCAGGTGCGCTGCCCTGACACCGAGCACCCCGACGAGCTGCGCATCGACCTTGATCCCCAGCCCGGTGTCGGTTTCGAGCAGGCGCGTTCGGTCGCGGTGGACGTGCTGCGTCCGTTGCTCGACGAGCTCGGCCTCGTCGGGTATCCCAAGACCTCCGGGGGCCGCGGGATCCACGTTTTTCTCCGGATCGCCACCGACTGGGATTTCATCGCGGTGCGCCGCGCCGGCATCGCACTGGCACGCGAAGTCGAACGCCGCGCGCCGGATGCGGTGACCACGTCCTGGTGGAAGGAGGAACGCGGCCAGCGCATCTTCATCGACTTCAACCAAAACGCCCGGGACCGCACGATGGCCTCGCCCTACTCGGTGCGACCGACGCCGATCGCGACCGTGTCGATGCCGTTGACATGGGATGAGTTGGCCGGCGCGGAGCCCGACAATTTCACGATGGCCACCGTGCCGGATCTGCTAGCCGGTCGCGCCGACCCGTGGGCCGGCATGGACGAGGTCGCCCAATCGCTGACCCCACTGCTGGAGATGGTCGAGGCGGACGAAGAGCGCGGCCTGGGCGATATGCCCTATCCGCCGAATTACCCCAAAATGCCGGGCGAGCCGAAACGAGTGCAGCCGAGTCGAGACACCGACCTGACCAGGAAAAACAAACCGAATTGATTAAAGTGTTCGTTGGGCGCGCACCGGTCGGCTGATTATTTCGTGCAATTGCCGACGACGTCCGCGGCCTATTCTGGCAGTCTGATATCAATTCATCGCAGCGTTGCGGTCGGGGGAAGTACGCGGTCGAACCGGGGGCGGCCAGGAAGGAACGAAGTAGTTGTGTCCGGTTTGAAGAGCAAACTCCTCGTCGCGGCGATCCTCGCCGCTGCCGCCACCGCGACCGCTGGGTGCACAACGCCCCTCACGATCGACTGCACCCCCTACGTCTGCACCGGCGGCTAAGAGTTCCTGACGGGCGAGGCGCCTGTCGGCAGGATCAGCATCGTCGGCGGGAACTTGAGCGCAGCGCTGGCCGTCGATTAGACAACAGTCATGACTGTGCCGGTTGCGGCACAAATCCCGCTTGGCCCGCCAATGCGCTCGGTGCGCCGTCGCGCGACGGCAATATCCAGGCGGCGACCAGTGCAATCAGGGCACCCGCCATGCCGGCTGTCGGCGCCGGTCCGGCCGGTCCACAGAGCACCATGTAGCCGAACGCGGAGCCGACCACCAGCAATGCCGAGTGCACAAAAGTCCAGCGGATGATGGAGCGCAGTCGGAACGACACAGCAATACCCAGCAACAGCGCAACAACGTGACCGATCGCGGTGAAATCTGCGCTCAACGCCGCCGCGACGGCGTTGCCCATCCACCACCCGACCCACACCGGCCGCCAGCGTGACGGTATCGATGCCGTGAGCGCCCCCAGAACACACACGGCGCCATAGCTGATCCCCACATCGGTGGCGCGCGCCAAGGACATCGGCAGCCAGCCCGCGGTCAGCGCCGTGGCGAGCCAGACGGCTACGACCAACGTGGCACCAATATGACCGAGTGCGAATGCGATGACCAAACCCTTACTGCGCCAGATCAATTCGCCCAGCGCCAGCAGACACACCAGGCCCGGTAGCCAAAGCAGCACGTGGCCGCCGTCGCTGACGAACGCGCTGCCGACCAGCGTGACGATTTGGCCGCGCGCCAGATTGTGCAAATTGGTGCTCATCTCCCGCACCGCGACGTCGTGCACATGCGGACCGAGTGCCGTCAGCAGGAAAGACACCCCGAGCAGCATGGCGGCGTACACGAGGGTGGCGGGTAGCCAGGCCGCCACCGACAGCACCCGCGAGCTCCACGCTGTCCGGCGATTCTCAATGCGAAGCACGGCGGTTGCACCTTCGTGAGTCCGGTCGACTATTGGCGGCCAATGGTCACCGTGTGGGTCAACAGCCATGTCCGACATGCCTATTCCCCCCTCACAGCGTTGACCACCATTGTGACGGAACCGGCGCGGTGCGGCCGGTGAGACCAATCACAGTCGCGGGCCCGCACATCGGCGATGGTTTCTCGGTCATTCCATCGATGCATAGCCGGGCCGGCGGCGCGCAACGACCGGATGGCGCGAACGAGGTGCGGGCTCAATCCGTGCCGGAGCGACAGATGCAGCTCGAACAGCGTCATGCTTCCAAATTGAGGTCTGCAGCGCCGGCGTGCCGCGTTCTTAACGGATTCTTCACACCCGGGTGCTCAATCTTCACGGTTCCGGCAACGATGCCCCGGAAGGCGGGCTAAGCCGCCAGCCTCGGCATGACGAACTGGACGTCGGCGGCAGACCGATGCTCATGTTGCTGCAGCCACGCCGACAGCGCCCTTGACGTCGTCGTCCCGCGGCTGTTACACATGGCCCTGCGTGACCTATTTGGGCGATCGCTCAAACGCGATGCGGTGGAGGTGCGGTGGGTAAGGGAAAGCATCGATGACTGTCGCCGAGGACACCGAGGTCTACTACGACCCCTATGACGTTGCCATCAACTCCGACCCGTACCCGACGTACGCGCGGCTGCGCGAAGAGGCTCCGCTCTACTACAACGAGCAATACGACTTCTGGGCGGTGTCAAGGCATTCCGATGTCGAGCACGGATTGGCCAACTGGCAGACGTTCTCGAACCGTCGCAGCGACATTCTCGAACTGGTGCACTCGAAGTTCGATATGCCCCGCGGCGTGATGATGTTTCAGGACCCGCCCGAACACACGATGCTGCGCGGACTGATGTCACGGGTGTTCACGCCGCGTCGGATGGCCGAACTCGAAGACCAGATCCGGCGTTATTGCGTGCGCTGTCTGGATCCGCTCGTCGGGTCGTCAGGGTTCGACATCATTGCCGAGCTTGCCTCGATGATGCCCATGCGAGTGATCGGCATGCTCTTGGGAATTCCCGAGTCCGAACAGGTTTCGGTCCGCGACGCCAACGACGCCAACCTGCGCACCAAGCCGGGGGCGCCGCTGAAGGTTTCCAACGCCGATTCCATCGCCGATGGCCGCATCTACGCCGATTATGTCGAGTGGCGATCGAAGAACCCGTCCGACGACCTGATGACCACGCTGCTCAACGTTGAGTTCGACGACGAGGAAGGTGTGCACCGAAAGCTGACCCGCAAGGAGGTCCTGCACTACACCCAGGTGGTGGCCGGCGCGGGCAACGAGACCACGGGACGGCTGATCGGATGGCTGGCCAAGGTGCTCGCCGAAAACCCGGACCAGCGTCGGGAAATCCATCAGGACCGCTCACTGCTGAACCGTACTGTTGATGAGACATTGCGGTTCGAACCCACGGGGCCGCACGTAGCCCGTTGGATGGCAAAGGATTTCGAGTGTTACGGGAGGACTGTTCCGGCGGGCAGCGCGATGTTGCTTTTGTTCGGCGCTGCCAACCGCGACCCGCGCCGGTACACCGATCCGGACACCTTCAATATCCACCGCGACAATATCTCCCACATCACCTTCGGAAAAGGCGTGCATTACTGCCTGGGGGCGAACCTGGCCCGGCTGGAGGGTCGCGTCGCGCTGGACGAGATCCTCAACCGCTGGCCGGAATGGGATATCGATTACGACACAGCACAACTCGCCTCGACCTCGACGGTGCGCGGCTGGGAGAGACTGCGAGTCGTGCTGCCGTAGCCCCGGCGCTGCAATCTGCGTGGCGGTTGTGGTTTTGCCCGCCTCATAGCGACAACCGATGCACGCGCACCTAGTTGTCGCTACGAGGCGGGCAATAGGACACACCCGCCTGTCCGGTCGGTACACCCGCGGGTGCGAATCAGTCCTGCGTGTCGCGACCGCGGCGGGTCTTCGGCTCCGGCATCTCGAATCGGTCCAGCAGCCGGTTCACCACTGCGATGGCCTCGTCGTGGCCCCCGGACGTACCCAGTCCCTCTTCCAGGATCAGGGTGCGGCCGATCGAGGCGATGAAGACCGCGATCGCCGCCGGCGGGAACTCGTCGGTGTCGATGTCGTGCTGGCGGATGATGAAGTTCAGCGCGGTGATCTGTTGCTCGCGCCACCGCTCTGACCATGCGGCGATCTCCGCGCGAATCTCCTTGCGGTGGTTGGCAAGTCCCATGAACTCTAGCAGCAGTCGGGTGTCCTTGGGTGCGATCAGCGTTTCCCAGAAGGCGTGCAGCGGGCGGTCGGATGACAATGCTGTTTGTTGGCGCTCCAGGTAGACGGCGGCACCGTTGCGGAAGACGGCCAGATACAGCTCGTCCATCGTCGGAAAGTAGTAGTGCACCAAGGCCGGTTTGACACCGGCCTTGGCGGCCACCCGACGCGATGTCGCTGCGGCGTAACCCTCCTCGACCATGACCTGACTCGTCGCGGCAACCAGCATGTCGCGCGTCGTGGAGTCGCGCGCCTTCGGTCGCTCGGATGCAGCCACAGTCCGGTCATATCACACAGCAGGTGTGGCGAGGAAAAGCGTTGAATCGCCCGAATCTTCGGTTTGGCGCACGGGGCCGTGCCGTCCGCGCCTGGCGCTCGATCGCTTGCACCCCGAAGCGAAGGCCGGCCCAGCGGCTTGACCGTGGTCGATGCCGGGTGATAGGCATGTGAAGCCGACCGTTGAGCGATCGCTCAGGAAAGGTGGACGACGGCTTGAGCGCGAAAACAGCGGTGGTGACCGGCGGTGCCTCGGGGATTGGCCGGGCCTGCGCCGACAGGTTGCGCAAAGACGGATTTCAGGTGGCCGTCATCGATCTCTCTGCCACCGACGACGGGTTCGGCCACGTCGCCGACGTCACGGATCGGGCGCAGGTCGACGCCGCGATGTCGGCCATCCGCGGCGCGCTGGGCCCGATCCTGGTGCTGGTCAACGCGGCCGGAGTGGAGGGCTTCAAGAAGTTCTTGAGCATGTCGTTCGAGGAATGGTCGAAGGTGATCGACGTCAACCTCAACGGTGTGTTCAACACCATCCAGTCGGTGCTGCCGGACATGGTCGAGGCGGGCTGGGGACGCATCATCAACATCTCGTCGTCCAGTACGCATTCCGGTCAACCGTTCATGGCCCACTACGTGGCGGCGAAGTCCGCCGTCAACGGGCTGACCAAGTCGCTGGCCCTCGAGTACGGGCCGAGCGGGATCACCGTCAACGCGGTGCCACCGGGATTCGTGGACACCCCGATGCTGCGCAGCGCCGAGAGCCGGCATCTACTCGGCGGAACCGTAGAGGACCACATCGCCCGCACCCCGGTTCGACGAGTAGGCAGACCCGAAGATATCGCCGCCGCGTGCGCCTTCTTCGCTTCCGAGGAAGCCGGCTACATCACCGGACAGATCCTCGGCGTCAATGGCGGCCGCAATACCTGACGGGCCAGATCTCAAGAGATCCAAGGAGTTTCATGTACGACAGGGACCGACTCTTCATTGACGGGAAATGGGCGGCGCCGATTGACGGCCATAATTCCATCTCAGTGGTGTCCCCGCACAGTGAGGCCGTCATCGGCCACGCGGTCAGTGCCGGACCTGCGGACGTGAACCGCGCCGTCGACGCCGCCCGGGCGGCCTTCGACGTCGGGCCGTGGCCGCGCATGCAACCGCCCGAGCGCATCGAGGCGATCACCCGGCTGGCCGGCCTCTACAACGAACGGCGAGCCGATATGGCCGCGCTGATCTCGGCCGAGATCGGAGCTCCGATCACCTTCGCCAAGCGGGCGCAGGTTCGGCTGCCGCTCACCATGATGTCGGCGTTCTGCGATCTCGCGGCCGGCTACCAGTGGTGCCAGGATCGTCCCGGGCTGTACGGCAAGAACATCCGGATCCGCAAGCAGCCGGTGGGCGTCGTCGCCGCGGTGGTGCCCTGGAATATGCCGCAGTTCCTCACTGTCACCAAGGTGGTGCCGGCGTTGCTGGCCGGCTGCACGGTGGTGCTCAAGCCCGCGCCCGAATCGGTGCTCGATGCGCAGCTGCTCGCGGATCTTGTTGCGGCAGCTGATCTTCCGCCCGGTGTGCTCAACGTGGTGCCCGGGGGCCGTGACGTCGGCGAGCTGCTGGTGCGGCATCCCGGCGTCGACAAGGTGTCGTTCACCGGTTCCACCGCGGCCGGCCGGCACGTCGCCCTGGCGTGTGCCGAAGGGCTCAAGCAGGTCAGCCTCGAACTGGGCGGCAAGTCGGCGGCCGTCGTGCTCGACGACGCGGACCCCACAGCCGTCGCGACCGGCATCCAGATGGCCAGCCTGGCCAACAGCGGGCAGGTCTGCAACGCGCTGAGCCGGATCCTGGTGCCGCACCAGCGCAAGGACGAATTCGTCGACGCGCTGGCGGCTGGTATGGCCTCGATGACCGTCGGTGACCCGGCCGATCCCGACACCCAGATCGGTCCGCTGGTGGCCCAGCGTCAGCAGGCGCAGGTCCGCGGCTACATCGAATCCGGCAAAAGCGAAGGGGCGCGGGTGGTTACCGGCGGCAGCGAGATGCCCGACGGCCTCGACACCGGTTGGTATGTGCGCCCGACGCTGTTCAGCGACGCGACCAACGACATGCGAATTGCGCGTGAGGAGATCTTCGGCCCGGTGCTGACGGTCATCTCTTACCGCGACGAGGATGAGGCGATTCGGATCGCCAACGACTCCGAATACGGGCTGGCCGGGTCGGTGTTCACCGGTGACGTCGAACGTGGGTACGGCGTTGCGGTCCGGGTCAGGTCCGGCACGTTCGGCGTCAACGAGGGCTACATCATGGACCCGGCCGCACCGTTCGGCGGCGTCAAGAACAGCGGATACGGCCGCGAGCTGGGCACCGAGGGAATCGACAGTTACACAGTGAGCCAGTCGATCTCGACGGCCGGCTGATTTAGAGCTTTTTGAGGCCGCCGACGACCTTTTTGAACGGGACGACCGATGCCAAGCCTTTACGCAGACTGCGCTGCAGCAGGCTTACATTGCTCATCACGAGGTAGCGCACTCCTGCGTCACGCCAGTGCGCGACCGTCTCGATGATCTCGTCGGGCGTTCCGTTGAGTAGGAACTCCCGCAGCACCGGCGGCGGAATCTTGGCTTGATGGGACAGGGCGGTTTGCTCGTCCCAGCCGTGCGGCACCAGATCCTGAGCACCGGCGAAGCCCGCCCCGAGCGGGTGCTGCACGCCGTGGCGAACGAAGACGTCGTCCGGTGCGTTCAGCCCGAACGCCCGCACAACTTCGGAATCGAGGGCCTCGTCGACGTCGTCGCGGCTGCGGCCGGTCACGACGAACACCTGAAGCGCCGGGAGGATCGACAGGGGATCGCGACCGGCGTCGGACGCGGCCGAGCGGACCACGTCAAGTCGTTGCGTGTAGTCCTCCGGCAGGTGCGCAAAGCTCGGATAGTAGGCATCGGCGTAGCGTCCGGCGGCACGCAGCATCCGCGGACCATGCGCACCGATCCAGATCTCGGGCCACTTGCCGCGATAGGGCGGCAGCTCGAACAGGGCATCGCGGAGGGGGAAAAACGGCGAATCCCTGTTGACCAGCTCGCCGCCCGAATTCCACAGTGCGCGGATGGTGGCCATCGCCTCCTCGAACCGGGCGACGGGCTTGGACCAGTCGACACCGTAGGGTTCGTTTCCCTCGCGTTCGCCCGGGCCGATGCCCAGAATTGCCCTGCCCCGGCTGATCAGGTGCAGCGTCGCAGCGGCCTGCGCGGTCACCGCGGGGTTGCGCCGGCCGCTGTCGGTCACTCCTACGCCTAAGCGGAGGCGGCCGATCCGGTTGCGCGCCGCGATGTGCCCGAGCATCGTCCACGGCTCCATGGCCGCATCGATCTTGGGTATGAGTCTGGTTGCACCGCAATACTTTTGCTGCCAGAGCGAGCGCGGAAACAACTGATTGAGGTGATCAGGTACCCAGAAAGAGTCGACCCGGTCGGCGACTGCGCCGAGGTAATTGGCCCGGGTAAAGGCATCTGCCGCGGACCTGGCCGCGAGGATCGGGTCCCCAACACCCACACGAAATCCAGTCAACGTCGGCCCTTTCCGGCAGCGTGGTCGAAGACGATTGCAGTATCGCCCGAGCCGGTCGCATTTGCTGGATGAATAGGTCCGGGCGCCCTGACGATCGCCATGATTAGGGAATTAGGGATCGGGGAATGGTGTGGAAAACCATTCACATACTTAAGGAACACCCGTGGCTGCGAGCTTTCAAGACGTCATCCAGTCCAAGTACCTCCTGTTGACGACATTCACCAAGGACGGACGTCCGAAGCCCACGGCGATCTGGGGTGTGCCCGACGGCGACAAGCTTCTCGTCATCACCGACGACGGCTCCTGGAAAACCAAGCGGATCAATAACACGCCGCGCGTGACGGTCGCCAAGAGCGGGGCCCTGGGCAAACCCAAGAGCGAAGAGGTCGAGGGCGTCGCGCGCGTGTTGCCGAAGTCCGAGACGCAGCGGGTCTACAGCGCCGTGCTGAAGCGGTATTGGTATCACGCCCCATGGTTCTACGTGCACTCGATCGTGCGCGGCGGCATCGACAAGGTCCACGTCGGCCTCGAGATCAAACCCGCCGATTAGCAACGCTTCCCGGCGTGCAGCGCCCCGGTTAGGGTTGACCGGTGGCACAGGAATCGACCCGGCCGTCGTCGCCGGTTTTGGCATTGGTCGCGGCGGCCCGCGTCGGCGTCGGCGCCGCCATGTTGCTGGCGCCGGATCGATTCTTCAAGCCCGGCTCGGGGACCGAGACGCTGCTGATGCAAACGATCGGGATTCGGGACCTGGTCATCGGGTCGGGTGCCTGCGCCGCGTTGCTGCGCGGTGGCGACGGCGACTTCCGGCGCTGGGCGGCCTTCGGCTTGATCAGCGACAGCGCCGACCTGCTGCTCGGGCTGCGCAGCGGGCCCCTCGTCGGAACCAAGAGCGCGATGATCGCCACGCTGGCTCCCGTGCCGTTCGTCGGCGCCGGCGTGCGCGGCTTCGTCCGCGGCCTTCGTAACGCCGGTTAGCTGTCGGCGCTGCGCAGCGCATCGATGGTGTCGGCCACCGTTTCGCGCGGATCCCGGTAGGTGATGCCGAGCTCTTTTTCGCTGGGCGAATCATCCGACGCCGGCATCTGCGTGTAGTACTGCATCCCCGCCGCGGTGAACGGCGTGTTGAACGGCAGGTAGGGCGTCGCGATATCGAGAACCGCTCCCGCCGCGCGGATTATGGTGTCGGGAACCGGAACCGCGACCATCGGAGTGTCGGCCACCTCGCCGAACATGCTCGCCAGCTCGCTGACAGAGACACGGTGCCCGCCGGCCATATAGCGTCGCGGCCCGCGCCCGGGTTCCAGCAGCGCCACGTGCAGCGCGGCCAGGTCGCGGGCATCGACGATCAACCACGCCGCTCCCCGCCCGGGTACCACGTGCAGGTCCAGCAGCGACTTCACGCCTTGACCGGCCTCACCATATTGATTGCCGACCGGCGGCCCGAGCACCATGCCCGGATAGGTGATGTTCACCGGCGCGCCCGCGTCCTGCAGGCCGCGGGCGTAGATCTCCACCTGGGCCTTGGACTTTCCGTAGCCGTCCGCCCCGCCGACCACCGGTAAGTCCGCCGACAGCGTCTCCAGGTTGGGATGAAATAGCGCGGTGAAGCTGGACACGTGCACGATCGGGTCCAGGCCGAGCTCGACCGCCTGGCCGAGCACGTTCTGCGCCCCCTGCATGTTGGTGGTCAGCATCTCGTTGGTCTGCCGGGGATCGGTCGCCACCAGGGCGGCGCTGTGCACGACGGCGTCGCACCCCTGTAACGCTTCGCGCACCGAGACACGATCGGTGATGTCGCCGACGGCGAAGTCCGACACATCGACGCCGAGTTTCGCGACCGAGGTGTGCAGCCGATCCGGGTTGCGTACCAGGAACCGCACCGAGTGCCCCGCGTCCGCGATGGCCTTGGCGGTCCACCCACCCACAAATCCAGTACCGCCCGTTATCAGAATTCGCACGCAGCGATTCTGCAAGGCTGGCTGGCCGCGGGGCAACCGGCAGTGCGTTAACTACAGGTGGCTGGCCACGAAGCTCGCGGCTTGGCCCGTCATGCCGTTCACGACATACGACGCGTGCGCGGCGCCGTCGCTGCCGCCGCCGCAGATGGGATCGCCCGGGGCGCACAGCTGCAGCGTCTTGGACTGGTACAGCGGACCAATCGCGATGTCCGGCGCGCCGTAGTGCTCCAGGAATTGATTCGACGGGGTGCCGAAGAGCGTGACGGCGGCGACGTGGTTGGCGACGTCCGCCGGCATCGGCTTCGGGACGTCAGCGGGAGAAATGCCCTGCGGCACGGCCGACGAGGTGACAAAGCCGGCCACGGCCGCGCCCTGCGAGAATCCGCCGAGCACTTCCTTGGTCTTCGGGCAGCTGGCCGCCATCGACTCGATGTGCGAGCTGGCGTCACGAATGCCGTCGATGAACGTCGCCGGGAAGTTGGGGCTGCCGAAGTCGCTGCTGGCGGGGTAATTCACCGGGTACACCGTCATGCTCCGTCCGCCGAGCTGCCCGCGCAGCGCGTCGACGAAGCCGGAACCGATGCCGCCGACACCGGGCGGCTCGCTGGTGCCGCGGGCGAAGACCAATTCGACGTCAGGACAGTCGGCGTTGGCCGCCGGGGCGTGGCCGATGACCAGCACGGCCGCCGCCATCAGCACGGCCGCCGCGCCGGCCGCCACGGGCCTGCGTATCCGGCCATTGATCACCTTCAAGAAATTCATGCGTATCCCACTGTGTTTGGTCTGACTTTGCTTACCCGTATTCGATGCAGGTAGCGGTATGGATTGCCCAAAGCATCTGTTCTCAATCGCTATCTGGGCACCAGGCGCAATACCGGGATGTGGCGGCCGATTGCCGCCGTCGCGGCGCGGTAGTCGCTGTAGCCGGGATAGGAGCGTTCGGCGAGGCCGTAGAGCCGCTCGTATTCCGCGGGATCGGTGACCTCGGTGGCCAGGAAGCGCTCCCCACCCAATTCGCACTCGGGATGGGCTTTGAGGTTGTAGTACCAATTCGGGTGGGTGGTGCCGCCGAAGTTGGAGGCGACCGCGATTACGTCAGGGCCGTCGTGGAAATAAGAGATTTGAGCCTGCCGCGGCTGCCCGGTTTTGGCACCCGTCATGTGTAGTGTCGCCGACGGCACAGCAAACATTCCCCAGGACACTTTGTCATGGGAGACCCGCATCAGCCACGGATCAGTCTTCGCCGCAATCCGTTGTGCCAGAAACTTTCCCGCTCCGCTACGAGCAAACTTCGTCATGGCGCGGTTGAACGCCGTGGTCCGGCGCTGCGGGTCGACAATCGGTAGCGGCATGAATCGACGATAATCCGATCCGCCGGCAGCAGGGTGTCTTCCGGGCAACCCGCGCGCCGATCGACGGATCGGATGCTCGGACACACACGAAGGCCCTCAGAAAAGCGACCAGCAGGTTTACCGTTGGCTTCAGTAAACCTGCTGGTCGAGAATCGCAATTACTTCTTGAAGGCGTCCTTCACCTTCTCGCCCGCGTCCTTCAGGCTGGACTTGGCCTGGTCCGCGCGGCCCTCGTTCTTGGTGCCGTCGTCGCCGGTGACCTTGCCGAGGGCTTCCTTGGCCTGGCCGCCGAGGTCCTCGATTTTGTTCTTGATCTTGTCTTCGGTACTCATGCGCTTGCGCTCCCTTCTCGCCTGACGTGGTTCTTGTGCTGGCTACCCCCGAATAGTTGATTCCCAAACGGTGGTAGCGGGTTCGAACCGTGTTTGGGTCGGCCGCGGTTCACCCGATGCCGCGTCATGGCTGGCAAACAGCGGTTATTCCGGCAGTCGTGGCATGGATCACAATGGTCCTATGAGCACCGCAACGGTGGTGGCGATAGTCGTAGTGCTGATGCTGCTGGGCCTGGGCATCGTGATCAATCAGCTGCTGCGGCTGAGGAAGTATCTGGGGGAGCCGCCCCCCGACCATTTGCCCGGCGCGGACGGCCGCGAGCCTCCGGAGCGCGAGCTGCCCGGGTGATTTTCACGCCTCCGCTCGACTGATAGCTTCAATCCTGTAATCGCACCTCATCGGGGAGGGGCCGCCGCGGCGGTAGCTGCCCGATGCGCACCGGGCCCGGGGGCACCATGACTCTGCTGGTAACCGACGACGGCCTGCCCCGCGGCGTGTCCGGGGCCGCCGATCCGCATTTCGCGAACGTCATCAAGAAGTTCGCGCAGCAATTCCCGGGACGGCGGCTCGGCGGGGGAGCACTGTCGGTGTACATCGACGGCGTTCCCGTCGTCGACGTCTGGACCGGGTGGTCGGACCGCGCTGGCACGCAGCCCTGGACCGCCGACACCGGCGCGATGGTGTTCTCGGCGACCAAAGGCGTCGCGTCGGCGGTGATCCATCGCCTGGCCGATCGGGGCTTGCTGTCCTACGACGATCCCGTCGCGGAGTACTGGCCGGAGTTCGGCGCGAACGGAAAGGCCGACATCACGGTGCGCGACGTCTTGCGCCATCGCGCCGGGCTTTCACACCTGCGGGGTGTCACCAAGGCGGAGTTGATGGACCACCTGGCCATGGAGGCTCGGCTGGCCGCCGCGCCGGTCGATCACCTGCGGGGCGTGCAGGCCTATCACGCGCTGACCTACGGCTGGCTGCTGTCCGGGCTGGCCCGCGCGGTCACCGGCAAAGGCATGCGGGAGCTGATCCGTCAGGAGGTTGCGCGCCCGCTGAACACCGACGGTCTGCATCTGGGCCGGCCGCCGCAGGGCTCGCCGACGCAGCCGGCGCAGATCCTGATGCCACAGAAGCTCATCGTGCGGACCCCGGTGCTCAACTTCATCGCGCCTCGGGTGGCCAATATGCGCTACTCCGGAGCGTTGGGCGCGATGTACTTCCCGGGGATCATGTCGCTGATGCAGGGCGACACCCCGTTCCTGGACGGCGAGATCCCCGCGGCAAACGGCGTGGTGACCGGCCGTGCGCTGGCCAAGGTGTACGCCGTGCTGGCCAACGACGGCCGCATCGACGGCAAGAAGTATCTGTCCAAGGAATTGGCACGCGGGCTGACCGGGCGAGCGCGCATCAAGTGGCCGGACGCAAACATGGTGGTGCCCATGCCTTTTCACCTCGGTTATCACGAGTCGCCGGTGCCGGGCCTGATGCACGGCTTTGGGCACGTGGGTCTGGGCGGAACGCTCGGCTGGGCCGACCCTGAGGTGGGTGGCTCGTTCGGCTACGTCCACAACCGGTTGCTGACCTCACGGGTGTTCGACATGGGATCGTTCGCCGGGCTGGCCGGGCCGCTACGCGCCGCGATGGAGGCCGCCCGGCACCAAGGACCGCTGGAGGTGCCCCAGTTGGGTGCGACCTATCCCAAGCCCGGCCGGCGGCGGGCGGCCGCGCCGGCCCGGGCTGCGTCGGGCGAGGGTTAGATCTTCGCGAAGCCGCGCGGCAGCGTCAGCGGTAGATCGGCGTAGGTGGCGATGCCGGGCGCGGCGGCGACCACGGCGGGAATCGCGTTGATCGCGGGCACCGCGGTCATGATGTGGCCGAGGTCCATGAACTCCTCGAGCGTCGTCGCCTCGAAGTACGGCGGCGGCAGGAAGCCGACCTTGGTCGTCACCGTCGGCTGACCGTCGATCTGGATGACCCAGCCGTCCTGCTCGATCTTCCAGTCGGGGTCCAGCGTCTGGCCCTTTTTCCACCGGACGTTGAGGTCGATCAGGGTCTTGCCGTTCACGATGCCCTGCCAGCTGATGTAGGTGCCGGCGACGTGTCCGGCCGGAATGGTCCACGACGCCATCTCGAGGTCCTCGGTGGTCTTGGCGAACTCGGCCACACACGTGATCTCGTCGAGCTCGACACCGAGCGCGTCGGCCACCAGCCGGACGGCCTCGCCGAAGATGGCGGTGCCCTTGGCGGCCATCGCCTGCAGGTCCGGGTGGTCGATCGGCTGCCCGAAACCCACCGGCTTCTCGGTCTCCGGGGAGTCGTAGAAGGTGGTGTCGGCGGCCTCGTTGACGGTGACCTTGTCGACGCGGTTGCACACCATGGACGAGACGATCGCGAGCAGTTCGGCGAAGCCCGGGCTGACGCCGGACCCGAAGATGGTGGCGCCGCCCCTTTCGCAGGCTTCGAGGATCCGGTCGCGGCCGTCGCCGAGGTTGTGCCCGGTGATGAACGACGCGGTGGTCACCACGTTGACGCCGGCGGACAGGATCGCGACCAGCTCGTCGACGTTGATCCACATCGGGTTGTAGACCACGCAGTCCGGTTTGAGGGCGAGCAGCGCGTCGATGTCATTGGTCGCCGCGACCCCGAGCGGGGAGATGCCGACCAGTTCGCCGGCGTCGTTGCCCACCTTGTCCGGCGACCAGGCGAAGCACCCGACCAGTTCCAGCATGGGGTTGTCGGCGATCGACTTGAGCGAACTCTTGCCCACGTTTCCGGTGTTCCACTGAACGACTCGATAGTTGTTTGGCACTCGCTCAGCATAGGGAATTGTTCGCACGCTTAATAGGCGGACTCCGACGCCAGAATCTCGGCGAGAAACGCGTCCGCCGGCGGCCGGTCCAGCCGGGCGTGCGCCCAACGGCGGATCCGGTCCCGGGTCTCGCGGGTCTCGTTCGTGTCGGCCCCGACGATCACCGCGGTCGCCGTCCAATCGTGATCCCAGGCGGCGGACTCGGTGATCGGCCGGCCCTGCGCATCGAGCAGCGGGAGGAGCGCGCGGCCCTCGCCATCCAGGGCGCCGGCACCGCTGATCGCGCCGGACCGCAATCGCACCCCGATGCCCGACGGCAAGTCCGGACCGACGATCGCCGCGCGCACCACAGCCCCCGCCGTCTCGACGTTCCAGTCGACGGTGCTCTCGCCCGCATCGAAGATGGCCGGGGGTACCGCGGTCCAGTTGATGGATGCGACGCCCCGGGCGATCGAGGTGCCGCGCGGACCCGCGTCGGCACCAGCGGCCAGGGCGTAGTCGTCGCGGCGGCCGCTCGGGATCGCTAACACCACACTCGAATCATCAAGGGCGGCAATTAGTTCCGCCCAAGCATCGTCGTCCACTCCGACCTCGTCGGCCAGCTCGGCGCCCGAGCGTACCAAGTTCACGATTCGGGCGTCGTCACTGCGGATATGGGTGAACAACGCCGCGGCATGCGGCACCAGCAGCCCGGTGACATCCGAATCCAGCGTGTCGTCGGCGAAGAAGTCCTGCGCGCCGGCGGTCAGCAGGGCGACCTCGAGGTCGAGCAGGGCGCGGTCCAGGCCCGCGATGCCGTCTCGCTGACTCGCCGGCCACCAGCGCCGCAGCCAATGCCCGACGGCCAACCGGCGCAGCGGGTCGATCGAACCCGGCACGATGTCGACGCCGGCGAGCTCGGTCACGGCGTCCGTCGCGTCCGCGGCAGCGGCCAGCGCGACGTGGCCGGCATCGCCGAACACGCGCCACAGCCAGTCCGCGCGCGACAGATCGGTGAAGGTGATCTGGGTCCGCTCATCGCCGGGTGGATCGTCGATCGTCCAGGACAGCACGGCGCCGCTGACTTCCAGCACCGCCGCGAGCGGCGTCGGGGCGGTGTCGGGCCCGACGGTCCAAAGACCGGACTCGGCAACCAATTTCATCCGGCCACCTGCAGTTCCAGCATCGACTTGATCCGCTGGCGGTGATCGAGGCTCACCGATCGCGCGACACCTTCCAGCAGGGACCGCATCTCGTCGACGTCCTCGCAGGACTCCTGCCAGACGTCACGTCCGTGCAGTCGAGCCCACAGCCGGCTCAGGTAGGGCGGCGCATACGCCGCGAGGTCGTCGACCACCTGGCGTTGCCGCGGATGCATCGGGCCGCCCTCGGCGAGGTAGCGCCGGGCGTGCAGCACGTACGCCTCCTTACGCAGCCGCGCCTGGATCTGTGCCGCCAGCGCATAGCGGCTGGTGACGGATCGGTCCAGCGGCGCCAGCTCGACCGCGACCTCGATGCCGGCCACCAGGGTGGCCTGCTTGTCCTCCGAGAGCAGCCCCCACGGAGCACAGGCGCGGTCGACCTCTTCTTCGCAAAGCAGCGGGATGTCGGGCAGCGCGTCGCGGTCCAGGGCGCGGCGCAGCGTCGCGCGCACCCGATCCACCACGCTGCGATCCAGCGGACGATCACCATCGGCGCCGCCCGCGATGCGCGGGGGCCGTTGCGGTGCAACCGAACTCAAGCCCAGCTTCACGATCGACCAGGGCACATCCGCCGATTCGACGCGGACCAGAGCGCCCAGGTTGTACGGGGTGGTGTCGCTGATCATGGCCGACCAGACCCGCTGGCGTGCGGTCGCGGCGCGGTGGCCGTGGGCCGGCCCGAGCACCGTATCCAGCTCAGCCAGGAACGGACCCGTCACGATCTCGGACGCCTGGACATCACGCCAGCTGTGTTCGAGCTGATCTGCAAGCGTGGCAACGACATCCTGTCCGGCCACGTATTGATGCAAGACTTCGATCGCGGTGCGGTCTCGGCCCTGGTGAATCTCGCCGAGCACGGCGGCCGCGGTTTCGCGATCCTGCGGCGCCGGCGCACCTTTGGTGACCGCCAGCTCGTAGCAGACCGGGAAATAGAGCTCCTGGGCGTTTCCGGAACGGATCCGCTGCCTGCGGCGCTCGAGTTTGAGGACCTCGAACCACGCTGCAGCGGAGCGTAATTCGGATGCGCTGCCCACGATCAGTTCGTGCATTGCAGCGGCGGTGTCGGGGGCGACCACCGGTGCCGAATACTGCGGATTGGACCGTAGCCGCAGCACCAGCGGGTCGATGATGCGTTTGACGGTTCGGGTCAATGGTCCGCCGTCGTCGCTGCTGAGCACCTCGACGCCGAGCCCGATCGCCCGCCACGCCTGGTCGATCACCGACCGGCGTGGATGGCCTGCGACCACGGTGGTGGCCAGCTGCGGGTCCGCGCTCATCAGCACAGGATAGGGGCATTTCACAGATACCCCTAGCCAAAAAGTTGGGTTCGGTAGCCGCCCGGCGCCCCGACCCTGGACGCATGAAGAAGCTGATGACATTGCTTTACCGGTTGGCATTCTGGCGGCACGGCAACGCCGGGGGCCGCACTGTCGGCGTCGGCACCGTGCGCACGGTGGCCGGCGAACGGCAGGTTTTCATCGAAGTGGTCGCCGTGTCGGGCGAGACGTTCATCGGCCGATTGGCGCGCTGCGAGGACGACCTGGACGTGTCGGTGCTGCGGCCCGGCCTCGTCGTTCTGGTCGCGTTCGATCCCACTGCCCGCGAGGAGCTTTCGCTGCCCGACGACGTACTGGCTGTTCATGCGTCGTGGCTGGCCGCGGTCTGAGTGCTAGCGTGCGCCGTCGACCGCGAAGGTGACCAGCGCGGCCCAATACAGCGGATTGGCGGACAGGTCGCCGTCGCGCCAGCTCCGCATCCGTTCGCGCTGCCATCGATTGACCGCGCGCCCCGCCTCATCGGCCTGGTGTGCGCGGTCCACGGCGACGACCACATCGGACATGGGGTCGTTCGCATCGACGTCGTCAGCGGCGAACTGACGGTAGGCGGCGGTGGTGGGTAGCGACCACAGCGTGGCGGTCACCAGCTGTGCGCCGCCCAGAATCATCGCCGCGACCAGGCCGGTCGCCTCGTCGAATCGGTAGTCCCCGCCCGACCCGCAGGCGAGCAGGGCCACCCGCGGCGGGATCGGCAGCCGCAGCGCCATCAGGTCCGACGCGGTGAGCGGGCGATGGTCCCCGATGGTGTCGGCGTCACCGTAGGCCGCCGCCGTACAAGCCAGATGCAGGGCCGCGCGGTCGGCCTGGGCGGCATGATCGTGTTGTGCATCAGCAGAACTCGCGTGGCCGACGTAGAGCAGCCTGCTGGGCGCCCGTGCCAGCAGGCCGGCCAGCCAGGCGCGGTCGGCGTCCGGACGGCGGAACAGTTCGACCGCCCCGTCTACTCCGGGCAGGACCGCGCGCTCACCCATCAGTTCGGCGAAGTGCCGAGCCAATGGCGTTTCCGCTGAGGGCCTGCCGAGCACCGAGCCGAGTGCGGAGTCGGGCCGTTGCCCAGGCACCCGCGGGTCGAGGACCAGCACCGGTGGACCGTCCCGGCGGGCTTCCCATCGCGCCGGGGTGCGCGGCGCGTGCACGATGTTGGCCGGCACCGCCATCAGCACGTCGACCAACTCCATCAGTCGGTGGCCGTCGGTGTGGTCACCGATATTCGCGAGCTGCCAAGGGATCCGGGCGGCCACTCGACCGCTGGACGTGATGGCGTCCTGGCGGGCGCGCACCAATTCCTCCTTACTGGGACCCGATTTCGGTACCGCGAGCAGTCCCCAGGGGACGCGGGCCAACCGCGCGCTGGGGGCCACGAACAACGCGGCACGCGGCGAGGACACACACTCGTTCAGCAGTTGCCAGCCCGGCGTCGAAATCAGCAGCACGCCCAGGATGTAGGCGACGGTGAGCTCGGTGTCCGGGTTCGCGAAAGGGCCGGTGGCCAAAGCACGCTCGATGGCGTCGCGACGGCTCTCGCTGTCGTGCGGCTCGGGGATGGCGTCGGTCAGCTCTTCGATGGCCGCCAGCAGCAGCGGCTCCTCCACCACCCAGGTGACGGTCCGCGACGGCTGTCCGATGATCCGCAGGCTGCCGTAGGTGGCGATCCCGACGTCGGCGTAGCGCAGGACCAAAGTGAGCCGGTCGCTCATGGCCAGGTCGACCAGGGGGGTTCGGCGGCGGTGACGTCACGGCCGTAGCGCTGCAGCGCCAGGGCGCGGTAATGGCTCATGATCGGTGGGCTATCCGGCTGCATCTGAAGCGGCGGCAGCGGGCCGAGTCGGGTGAGTGAACGGCCGGCCGCCGGCGGTCCGGCCGCGGCCAGCGCCGGTTCCAGGTCGGCGTCGACCAGCACCGTGGCGGTGCCCGTGGACGCCCACTCGCCGATGGCCGGACGCTGCGGGTCAGTGTCGAAAGTGCCCCGCGCGCTGTGGTATTCGACGAGTTCGCTGATCAGTTGGGTGTTCTCCCACTCGTACGCGACGGCGAAGGCCCCGGCCAGGATGGGTGCCGAAATGCTGGTGGCCCAGCGCGCTCGCGCATCGGCGTCGGCGATCGAAAACCGCACCGAGTCGACCGCGAGCGCGGCCGGGACCTTGAGCTCGGCGGCCTGTTCGAGTTTGGTCATGCCGCGCCAGTATTCGGGAGTTCCGACCTCGCCCTTTAGGATGCCGAGTCCCTCGGCCTGCCGCGCCTCGGTTTCCTCCAGCGTTTCGTCGGGATCGCCCGAGCTGTCGAAGCCGAGGTCCGCCAACGCATCCGCGCGCCACACCGTGCCGAGATGACTGTCCAGTTGGGCGTACTGCAGCCAACTGCTGCGTGGCGAGGAGTCGAGCAGTTCCCGGGCCTGGGCGATCAACTCGACAGCGTCGGCGAACTTACTCCAGAAGATCGCTATCCAACTGCGCTGCAACAGAATACGGTGCAGGTGCAATGGCTTGCCCAGCTCGCGCCAGTGCCGCTCGGCATGCTCCCAGCATTCGTCGGCGCCTTCCAGTGCACCGGATGCCAGCCGGGTGAGTCCCATGTACAACCAGCACCGCGCGACGTCGTGTGCCCGCTCATATCGTGCGATGACGGGATACGCCTCGGCGACCAGCTGTTCGGTCCCCGCGTGATCGCTGACCAGCCAACGCGCCGCCGCACGCTCCAATTGCGTTCTGGCCTCGGCCAATTCCCACCCACGCGACTTCGCCCGGGCTCCGGCTCGACGCAGCCAGGGTTCGGCTTCGCTCAGCCGGCCGGTTTCGACGCAGAACCTGCCGTATCCGGTGGACGCGTCCACCCGCAGCTGGTCGTCGAACTCGTCGTCGCCCAGGCGATCGATCGCATCAATGATGTTCTCCCACAATGGAACAGAACGCACATGCAGGTCGTCGTCACACAACGCGGTCGCGCACAACACCTGCGCGTGCACGATCAGTCGGGCGTGCTCGTCGGCCAGCTCGGGAAACGTCTCGTCGGACCGGCTCAACTCGGCCAGCGCCGTCTCGGCGCCTTCGTGATCGCCCAGCGCGGCCCTCACGCCGGTCTGCAGGAACTGCGCTCGTCGCGAATAGCGACGGATCATCCGCGCAATGTCGGCTGCCGGCATCGTCACCGAAGCGGCGGCTTCCGGCATCGTGCCGGCCAAGATCGCGGAGTAGATGGCCAGGCAGTCGCGGATGCGCCGGATGCACTCGTGCACTCCGTCATTCGCGCCGCGCGCCAAGTAGATAGCGCCGAGCTGAGCGAAGACCTCCAGGATGTCCTCGTCACGGTCTTCCTGCTCGATCGCGGGCACCAGGGACAGCAAAAGGTCCCGGGCGCCGGTCTCGTCGGCGACCAGTGTCAGGCGGCGTGCTCGCTCTAATTCGCCGGAGATCGACACGGCTGCATCATAAGTCTCGGGCAGGCCGGTGCGGCGGACGTGTGAGTGAGGCACGTCCGCCGCCCGGAGTGGAACCGATTAACCGCACGTCACCTTGATGCTGAAGTCCTTGGTGATCATCCCGGCCATCGGGTTTTTCAGGTCGGCGCCCTGCGCCTGCCCGGTGATGGTGTAGGTCTTGCCGTCGACCGCCACGTTGGCCGACCCGACCTTGGCACCCATGTTGTTGGCGACCGACAGGGCGTTGCCGTCCACCACCAGCGCCAACGATTCAACCTTCGGGGTCGCTTCGTCGGTCATCACGACGGCCAGTGCCTGCTGCGCACCGCCGGTCGAGCCGCTGCCGATGTCGATCTTGCCGCCCTGCCGCACGCAGGTCACCGACGCCGGGTTGACGCCCGCCAGGTCGGTCCCGCCGACCTTGACCTGAGCACCGCTCCCGGAGGCGACGCTGGAGGCTGTGCTCGACGCCGGGCTGGCCGAGTGGCCGCCGCTCGAGCAGCCCACTACGGTCGCTGCCACGCCGAGCGTTCCGATTGCGCCTACGAGAAGACGTTTCACTTGTCGTTCCTTCCTTCATGCGTCGCCCCGTTGGCGTCGTCATGAGGCAAGTACAGAACTCCGGCGTTGCTACCGATCCCAATTTTCAGGTGCAGCCGGTAGGCTCCGTCGGCGGGGACCTGACGAAGGGACAGATCCGATGGCCAGCGTGAAATGGTTGGAAACGCCTGAGGCACATGACTTTCCGGCAGCGTCCGATTACCTGGATCTACTCGCCGATCCGCCGACGGTCAAGAAGCTCGCCAAACGGCTGCAGAGCGGATCGGTGACGCATAAGAAGGCCAAGGACATCCTGCGGGCCGCACGGCTGAGCCTGTTACCCGTCGATAACCCACACGTCGCCGCCGATCTCACCAAGATCGAGAAAGGCATTGCGCTGTCACCGATCCTGCTGGTGCGCGGCGACATCGTGACCGGGGTTCCGCTGCAGATCGCCGACGGCTACCACCGCGTCTGCGCGAGCTATCACTCCGACGAGAACACCGACATTCCGGTGATCCTGGCCAGGCTGACCCACCAGCAGTAGCGCTTCCGGCGAGTGCTTGAGTGTCCTTGTGATAGAGATCCAAACTGTTGGGTCGGTGCGGGTGTTGACCCTGTCGTCGGGGCGCGTCAACGCCCTCGACGTGGACGTGCTCGACGAGCTGACCCGAACCTTTCGTGAACTGCAGGAGTCGGGAAACGGTCCGTTGGTCGTCACCGGCGCCGGCCGGGTATTTTCCGCGGGGGTCGACCTCAACCGGGTGGTCGAAGGCGGGCGTGACTACACCGATCGGCTGGTTCCGGCGCTGTCGGACACGTTCGACGCGCTGTTCAACTTTCCGTGGCCGACCGTTGCCGCGATCAACGGCGCCGCGATCGCTGGCGGGTGTGTGCTGGCATGCGCCTGCGACCGCCGGCTGATCGGACCCCAAGCCGGTATCGGTGCGGCCGAGGTTCGCGTCGGCGTCTCTTTCCCGGTCGCCGCGCTGGAAGTGATGCGCTATGCCTGCGGAGATCGCGCCGAGGAGGTGCTGCTCGGCGCCCGCACCTACCAGGGGACCGAGGCGATCACCCGCGGGCTGGCCCATCGCGTCGTCACCGACGATCTGATCGAGGCGGCGGTGGGCGAGGCCGCCGAGCTCGGCGAGCTGCCGGTCGAGGCCTATCGCGATACGAAGGCTCAGTTGCGCGCCCCGGCCGTGGCGCGGATTCGTCAAGGAGCCGCGACCGACGCCGACGTGCGCCAGCTGTGGGGTTCAGACGACACGCAACAGCGGCTGGCCGCCTACGTGGAAAGCCTCAAACGCCGCGACTGATCACTCGTCGAGCGCGACTCCGCCGCGGGTGCGCCTGCGCCGCATGCGATGCGAGCCCTTGCCCTCCGGGCGACGGTTGCGCAACCCGGAGCGGGGTTCCTCGGTGTCGTCGTCGGCCTCGTCGGATGGCTCCGCGGCGTCGTCGGTCACCGGCTTCTCGGCTTTGACGGCGTCGACAGCTTTGGCGGTGGGCTCGACGGATTCTGGTGCGGGCTCTTCGGCTGGTTCCGGCTCGGCCTCTTCGGCCGTGACGGTCTCGGCCTCGGTGTCCTCGGCTTCGTCGACCTCGGCGGCCTCGGTGTCCTCGGCTTCGGTGGCGTCCTCGGCGTCCGTCTCGTCACCCTTCTTACGGCGCAGACGACGCTTCTTGGGCTTCTTCGCCTTGATCGGCTTCGGCGGAGGCGGCGGCAGCTCGGCGACAAACGACAGATAGAACGCGAAAAATCCGAGCAGGGCAATCGCCGCGGCCGCGCCGTAGATCCCGAACAGATACTGCCCGGCAGCATCCAAGCTGAGCCAGATCTCGCTGATCGCGGTGCCGATGATCAGCACCCCGGCCAGCACATGCCCCACGATCGACCAGACCCGCAGCGTCAGGGCCATTTGCGGGACGCCCAGCTCCGGCTTGCGGGTCCGCAGCTGGGTGAACACCACAGGCAGCGCGGCCAGGGCGATCAGCGCGCCCGCGCCGATGCGGCCCGCCATCCCCAGTCCGCGCGAGGTGTCGCCCATCAGCTCGGACCAACGAGGCAACACGCAGAGGAAATAGAGGACGCCGGCACCGATCGAAAACACCAAGTGCCACGGTATGGCGACCTTGCGCCCCATACGCCTCCCTCATACTGGTGAGCCCACGTCAGCCTAAAGGCAGCCAAACAGATTCCAAACGACCGTTTGGCCGCGTCTGCCAACCGAGTGGACCCGATTTGCGGAGGATGCGGGATTTGAACCCGCGAGGGCTGTTAACCCAACCCGCGTTCCAGGCGAGCGCCATAGGCCACTAGGCGAATCCTCCGTGGCAATGGTAGCGGCTGGGTCAACGTGGAATGTCGGTCGGCCGTCATCGGCTGCCCCGAGCCAGGTATTACACTCGCCATGGACCCCGCGCGGCGTCTATCCTGTGAACTCCCCCAGGGCCGGAAGGCAGCAAGGGTCAATGGGCTCTGTCGGGTGCGCGGGGTCCCCTATGTGCTAGGCCGGGCAACCAGCGCTTACGCCGCGAGCCGGCCCGTCACCCTCCGTTCGACAGTGAAGGGGCCTCCAAAAACCATGGCGGCGTTCGATTCCCTCAGCCCCGACGAGCTCACCGCGCTGCACTCCCGCAACCAGCAGGACTATGCGGAACTGCAGGCCAAGAAGCTGCACTTGGATCTGACCCGCGGAAAACCCGCCCCCGAGCAGCTCGATCTGTCCAACCAGCTGCTGAGCCTGCCGGGCGACGACTTCCGCGATGCCGAGGGCACCGACACCCGCAACTACGGCGGCCTGCACGGCCTGCCCGGACTGCGGTCCATCTTCGGCGAGTTGCTGGGCATCCCGGTGCCCAACCTGATCGCCGGGAACAACTCCAGCCTGGAGCTGATGCACGATCTCGTCGCCTTCTCGATGCTCTACGGAGGCGTGGACTCGCAGCGGCCCTGGAAGGACGAGCCGGGCATCAAGTTTCTCTGCCCGGCGCCCGGCTACGACCGGCACTTCGCGATCACCGAGACCATGGGCATCGAGATGATCCTGGTCCCGATGCGCGACGACGGCCCGGACGTCGACATGATCGAGGAGCTGGTCGCCGTCGACCCGGCGATCAAGGGGATGTGGACGGTGCCGGTGTTCGGCAACCCGACCGGCGTGACGTACTCCTGGGAGACCGTCCTGCGCCTGGTGCAGATGCGGACGGCGGCGCCCGACTTCCGGATCTTCTGGGACAACGCGTACGCGGTGCACACCCTGACGCACGACTTCCTGAGTCAGATCGACATTCTCGGGCTGGCCGCCGCGGCCGGCAACCCGAACCGTCCGTACGTCTTCGCGTCCACCTCGAAGATCACCTTCGCCGGCGCGGGCGTCAGCTTCCTGGGCGGGTCGCTGGGCAACATCGCCTGGTATCTGCAGTACGCGGCGAAGAAGTCGATCGGCCCGGACAAGATCAACCAGCTGCGGCACCTGCGCTTCTTCGGCGACGCCGACGGGGTCCGCCTGCAGATGCAGCGTCATCGGCAGATCCTGGCGCCGAAGTTCGCCCTGACGCTCGAGATTCTCGAGCAGCGGTTCGGCGACTCCAAGATCGCGTCCTGGACCGAGCCTAAGGGCGGCTACTTCATCAGCCTCGACGTGTGGCCCGGGACCGCGCGCCGGACCGTTGCGCTGGCCAAGGATGCCGGTATCGCCGTCACCGAGGCGGGTGCGACGTTCCCGTACCGCAAGGATCCGGAGGACAAGAACATCCGCATCGCGCCCACTTTCCCGTCGTTGCCGGACCTGCGCGACGCTGTCGACGGGCTGGCGACCTGCGCGCTGTTGGCCGCTTCCGAGGCGCGGTTGGGCGCCCCGGCGCCCAGTGTGAACTGACGGCCGCTGATGGCGTTGGGTGTGCGCTGAGGGCGCCGGGTGTGCGCTTTGGGCTTTGAGTGTGCGCTGATGGCGGGAAATCGGGCGAAATCCCGCCCTGGACGCACACTCGAAACCGCTGACGCACACGCGACGTCGCTGCTGCACACTCGACGCCCGGCCCGGGCCCTAGTCGCACCGCGCCGGTAGCCTGCTGACCGTGGCTCTCTACCGCAAGTACCGACCGGCAACCTTCGCCGAAGTGGTGGGGCAGGAGCATGTCACCGAGCCGCTGTCCATCGCGCTGGAAGCCGGCCGGATCAACCACGCGTACCTGTTCTCCGGGCCGCGCGGCTGCGGAAAGACGTCGTCGGCCCGCATCCTGGCCCGGTCGCTGAACTGCGCGCAGGGGCCGACGGCCACCCCGTGCGGGGTGTGCGATTCGTGTCAGGCGCTGGCGCCCAACGCGCCCGGCAGCATCGACGTGGTGGAACTCGACGCGGCCAGCCACGGCGGCGTGGACGACACCCGCGAACTGCGCGACCGCGCCTTCTACGCGCCGGCGCAGTCGCGCTACCGGGTGTTCATCGTCGACGAGGCGCACATGGTGACGACCGCGGGGTTCAACGCGCTGCTCAAGATCGTCGAGGAACCGCCCGAGCACCTCATCTTCATCTTCGCCACCACCGAACCGGAGAAGGTGCTGCCGACGATCCGGTCGCGCACCCATCACTACCCGTTCCGGTTGTTGCCCCCCAAGACCATGCGCTCGCTGATCGGTCGGATCTGCGAACAAGAGAGTGTGGTCGTCGACGACGCCGTGTACCCGCTGGTGATCCGTGCCGGCGGTGGTTCGCCCCGCGACACACTGTCGGTGCTCGATCAGCTGGTGGCCGGCGCCGACGACAACCACGTCACCTACCCGCGAGCACTGGGGCTGCTGGGCGCCACCGACGTCGCACTGATCGACGACGCCGTCGACGCGCTGGCCGCCGGCGACGCCGCGGCGCTGTTCGGCGCGGTCGAATCGGTGATCGACGCCGGCCACGACCCGCGCCGCTTCGCCACCGACCTGCTGGAGCGGTTCCGCGATCTCATTGTGCTGCAAGCGGTTCCGGATGCGATAAGCCGCGGCGTGGTGGACGCCCCGGAAGATGTGCTGGACCGCATGCGCGATCAAGCGGCCCGAATCGGTGCGGGCACGCTGACCCGCTACGCCGAAGTGGTGCAGGCGGGCTTGGGCGAGATGCGCGGTGCGACCGCGCCGCGGCTGCTGCTCGAAGTGGTCTGTGCCCGTCTGCTCTTGCCGTCGGCCAGCGACGCCGAATCGGCTCTGCTGCAACGCGTCGAGCGCATCGAGACCCGGCTGGCCATGTCCATCCCCGCCTCGGAAGCGGCGCCGATCGCCGCACCCCCGGCCGCACCACCGCCTGCCGAGCCGGCTGCCCGCCCGGCCGCACGCCCACCGGTCGCGGCCAAGCCCTCCGAACCCGAGCGCGAGCCGGCCCCCGAACCGGTGGTGGCGCCGCCTCCCGATCCGGTGCCGAACCCCGAGCACACTTCGGCCACTATCTCCGAACCACCCTCTGCCCCAGGCGAACTCAATGCTGCAGCGGTGCGAACGATGTGGCCGACGGTGCGCGACAAGGTGCGCGAGCGCAGCCGCACCACCGAGGTGATGCTGGCCGGTGCCACCGTACGCGCCGTGGAGGGCGACACCCTGGTGCTCACCCACGAGTCGGCGCCGTTGGCCAAGCGGCTGTCCGAACAGCGCAATGCCGACGTCATCGCGGAGGCGCTCAAGGACGCGCTGGGCGTGAACTGGCGGGTCCGTTGCGAGGCCGGCTCCCCGGCGGCGGCACCGGCCGCGCCGCCGACGCCGCCCAGTAACCCGGTCGCGTCGCCGCCCCCTCGTCGCAGAGTCGTGCCGCCACCCGTCGAGGACGAGGCCCCCGTAACCGATGCTGCCGCTGCGGAATCCGCTCAACGTGACGAAGAAGAACACATGCTGGCCGAAGCCGGTCGCAGCGACCCGTCGGCACCGCGCCGAGACCCCGAAGAGGCCGCACTCGAACTGCTGCAGAACGAGCTCGGCGCACGCCGGATCGACGGGGTCTGAGCCTCGTTAAGGTCGCCACCACGGGCGCAGCGGCAGATCGTCGGCGCCGCGCCGCTCCACGTTGGCGGCCAGCACGTGATGGAGCTGAAGGTTGTTCTCGTCGAACGCAACTCGTGAAGCCGCCATGTACAGGCCCCACACCTTGGCGACGGCAAGGCCCACTTCGTCAACCGCGTCGTCCCAGTGCTCGACGAGGTTGCGGCACCAGTCGCGCAACGTCATCGCATAGTGGTGGCGGAAGTTCTCGGTGTGCAACACCTCGAAACCCGAGTCCTGAATGTCGATGATGATGCGTCCCGAACCGGTCAGCTCCCCGTCGGGGAAGACGTAGCGGTCGGTGAAACCACCGGCAAACGTGTGCTGCTCGTTGTCGTGACGGGTGATGCAGTGGTTGAGCAGTAGTCCGCCGGTGCGCAGCTTCGACTTGAGGAAACTGAAATACGTGGGGTAGTTCTTCACCCCGACGTGTTCGGTCAGCCCGATCGACGAGACAGCATCGAAGCCCGACTCCAGCACGTCGCGGTAGTCGGAGTGGCGCACCTCGGCCAGATCGGCGAGGCCCTCGTCCTCGATCGCCTTTTGGGCCCACTTCGCCTGTTCGGCCGACAGCGTCGCTCCGATGGCCCGGACGCCGTGGCGAGCGGCGTAGCGAACCATGCCGCCCCAGCCGCATCCCACGTCCAGCAACCGGTCGCCCGGTTGCAGCTTGAGCTTTTCGAAGATGAGCCGGTACTTGTTGTCTTGGGCTTCTTCCAGCGTCGCATCGGCGTCCGGATACACCGCGCAGGTGTAGGTCATCGACGGCCCCAGCACCCATTCGTAGAACGTGTTGGACACGTCGTAGTGGTGATGGATGGCTCCCGCGTCGCGGGACTTACTGTGCAGCAAGCCTTCTGCGAACCGGCGCCACCGCGGCGGCGTTTCCAGCGCCGGCGGGGCAATCGGCACCAGGTGTTCGATACCGATCGAGCGGACCACCTGAGCCAAGGTCCACGCCGACGGCCGCTTGAAGTCCACGCGGTCAGCCAGCATTCGGAGCAGCTCGTAGGGATCGCCCGGATGCACGCCGATGGGCTGCAGGTCTCCCGAGATGTACGCGCGGGCGATGCCGAGCTCGCCGGGCGCCGTCGCCAGATAGGTAGTGCCGCGCGGCGAGCAAAGGTCCAGTCCCAGCTTGGCATCTGCGCTTCCGGCTGTGCTGCCGTCGTACGCGGTGAACTTGAGTGGGTGCCCGCCGCTTGCGGTGAAGATGGCCAGCACCTCGGCCATGTTCAGCTTGCCCGTAATGGAGTGGTCGGGCTCTTTGGTTGTCGTCATCGCCGTTGCACCGCCTTTGCGTAGAGATCGAGCAGACGAGAGTCGGGATCGTAGGACTTCTTGACCGTCTTGTAGGCCTCGCCGCCGTACAGCTGGTCGAATTCCTCACGGGTGTAGAAGGAGTCGGAGTACAACGACTTGTGCCCGTCGAGCTCACTGACCTTCGCCTCGATCGCCCGGTTGGTAACGCCCACACCGTCACCGGCGGGCACCGAGGACCAGAACCCGATGTTGACGTAGCTGACCTCCGCCGGTATCGGGTACAGCGGCCAACCCTCGTGATCGCGAAGTCGCAACGGGCACAACCAGATCGGCGTGATCGGCACGTTTTCCAGAAACCACTCCAAGAATTCGCAGGCGCGCCCGATCGGCACCTCGACGTCCTGGACCACCCGCTCCCGGGCCGGACGCCCATGGCGGGCCTGCATCCGGTCGGAAACCCCGAAACGGCGATCCATCGCCACGAGCTTGGAGTAGACGCTGCTGCGCCGGTAGCGGCGCGGCCACCAGCGGCGCACCCGCGGGTTCTGCACGCCGAATGCGCGTGAGCACCAGAACCAGTCGGTGTCCCAGCGCCAGAAATAGTCGTGCATCGTCAGCCGGTCGTCTTTGGTGTCCGCCGGGCCTGCGGCGTCATGCCGCATCGACTGGTAGTAGATGTCTTTGCCGGTGTAGTCGCTGACCGGCCCCGGGGTGGTGGTGCGTCGGCCCACGCACAGGTAGCTCTCGTCGGGACCGAAGACCACCCCGTCCAGATAGTCGACCGGGATCCCGCCATGCCCGCCGGTGTCGATGATGCGTTCGGCGGCCGCGACCAGTTCGGGCAACGAGTGAAATCGGATGTGCCGCAATGTCACAAACGGGGTGATCGGTTCCAGCTCGATCCGCAGCCGGGTCGAATAGCCCAGTGTTCCGTAGGAATTGGGAAAAGCCCGGAACAGATCGCAGTGCTGATCGCGTGAAGCGGTGACTAACTCACCGGCGCCGGTGAGGATATCCATTTCCAGCACCGATTCGTGGGGCAAACCGTTACGGAAGGACGCGGATTCGATGCCCAGGCCACTGACCGCACCGCCGAGCGTGATGGTCTTGAGTTGGGGAACGACCAGCGGCGACAGGCCGTAGGGGAGGGTCGCGGCCACCAAATCCTGATAGGTGCACATGCCGGCCACATCGGCGGTGCGGGCTTCGGGATCGACACTCAGGACCCCGGTCAGTCCCGAAGTATCCAGGCCGCGGGCATCGCGTTTAGTGCGGGCGCGGAACAGGTTTGACGTGGGCTTGGCGAGCCGGACCACGGACGTTACGGGGATGGAGCGATAACTCGCCATCAACCGATCGACGCCCGACGTGTGAGCCGAGAGTGCAGATCCAGAGCCTGGCACCACATATACCCTAGTCTTCGACCACACCCCGTGCACCCGCTCGCGAGCGGCATCACAACAGAGGAGTCGCGCCTGATGGCACAGGTCAGCGCAGCCAGCACCATCTTGATCAACGTCGAGCCCGGGGCCACGCTCGCCGCGGTGGCGGACTATCAGACCGTCCGCCCGAAGATCCTGTCCTCGCACTACAGCGGTTACCAGGTGCTGCAGGGTGGCCAGGGCCAGGGCACCGTGGTGAAGTGGAAGCTTCAGGCCACCAAATCGCGGAGCCGCGACGTGCAGGCGACCGTCGACGTCGCTGGTCACAGCGTCATCGAGAAGGACGCGAACTCGTCGATGATCACCAACTGGACGGTGGCTCCGGCGGGCCCCGGATCCAGCGTGACCGTCAAAACCAGCTGGACGGGCGCCGGCGGGGTCAAGGGCTTCTTCGAAAAGACGTTTGCCCCGTTGGGACTGAAGAAAATTCAGGGTGAGGTACTGGCCAATCTGAAGAAGGAGCTCGAAGGCTAGGCCTCAGCGCTGCCTCACCCGGGTGTGCAGATAGAGCCCGAGTTGCTCGCCGTAGGTGCTCAGCGCATCGGCCGTCAGCATCTCCAGATGCGTGCTGTCGACCGAGTAGATCGCGATTTCTCCGGCGACATATGGTCGCCAAAGCCGCTGCTGGGACCGGGCCGCTCGCCCGGTTCGAAGGCCTCGCCACCGTGACCTTCCCCGCCTTTCGTCGGTTCTGCCCCGGGCGGCGGAGAAAATGACCACGTCGCCGTCGAACACCCCGGGCGTATGGTCCAGCAGGTATCGCTGGTTGGTCTGGACGCTGTGCACCATGAGCTCCAGCAACTGCTGGGGCGGCAGCGGGATCCCAGCTCCGTGCTGATGCACCAATTCCGCGGCCTGCCGGTATCCCAGCGGCCCGGACTGTGCGGGAATGTCGATCCGATTGGTCCGCAGGATGTGCTCCAGGATGTGGCTTTCATCCAGCGTCTGATTCTTTGCGATAGCCCGGTTGGCGGTGAGTCTCGCGACGAACTTGTTGGCGCTGAACACCGGGTCGATCAGCACCAGGCTCTCGACGACGCGTCCGCGTCGCTGCAGTTCGATCGCGAGTTCGTGGGCGACGACACCGCCGAACGACCAACCGAGCAGCTTGTAGGGCCCGTCGGGATAGCGGGCTTGGATACGGTCTGCGTAGTTGGCCGCGATGCCGCGAATCGAAGCCGGCTCGGCTTCGCCGTCGTGCGAGATCTGGTTGATCCCGATGATCGGGCAATCCAGGTACTCGGCCAGCGCACGATAGGCCCAACTCAGTCCGAGGCCGTCGTGAATGCAGCACAGCGGTGCGCCGGGGCCCTCCTGGAAGACCTCGACTCCGACCACCTCCGCGGCGCTGTCCTGGGCGCCGAGCTGCTCACTGAGATTTCGCACCGACGGGGCGTAGAACATGGTGCGTACCGGAAGGTGGACGTCGAGAGCCGCGTTGACCGCGGCGATCACGCGCATCGCGGATAGCGAATCGCCGCCGAGGTCGAAGAACGAGTCGTCGACGCCGACCCGCTCGATCCCCAGGACTTGGGCATAGATCCCCGCGATGACCTGCTCCGTCTCGGTTTGCGGGGCCTGGAATGGCGTGGCGGCGAACACCGGCGCCGGAAGCGCCTTGCTGTCGATCTTGCCCGACGAGGTCAACGGGAACTCGTCGATCACCACGATCTGCGCCGGCACCATGTACTCGGGTAGCCGCGCGCTCAACCGCTGGCGCACCGCGCTGATCTCCATGTTGGTGTTGGGGTTGTTGGCGTGCGCGCTGCGCTGGTGGGCCTCGGGGCGGGGCAGGTAGAGGTCGGTCAGCGGGAGATCGGCGGAGACGAGGAAGACGGCGTCAAGGCTGCCCGGCTCGGCGCCCCAGGTGACCGCGACCTGGTAACCGGCGTTTTCCCCGAGGCGGTGCAGCTGTTCGGGAGTGACGCTCTCGGGGCCCGGTGGGGGCGGGGTGAGTGCATCGGCCAACGGTCTCCCGTCGGCCAGCGCGCGTTCGATGCGCACATCGCTGTCCAGTCCGGCCCGCGGGATTCCGGTCACGCGCACCGCGGCGGGGCGTTGCGAGGCCAGGCGGGTGTGCAGGCCGAGCAGGCCCGCGCATTCGCTCCACGTCCAGCTGGGCGCCGACGCCACGGAACGTAGGGGTCCCGGGGTCTTGCGGATGACGACGTCGTAGCGATACCGGTTGAGTTCGTTGTCGGCCATGCCGCGCTTGACCTGGATGTCGAGTCCGGCAGCGGACGGGTGGCCGGCGGCCCAGGTGGTGAAAAACTCTGGGGCCAAGAGTAATTCAGGTTCGCTGACGACGGCCCGGTGTACTCGCTGGCGGATCTCGGCAACGTCGGCGGTGGTGGTGCGGGCCAGGGCGACCCCGGTTTGGAAGGCGTCCTGCAGGGCGTGGTTACGGATGTCGCCGAGGAACAGTGCGCCGCCCGGCGCGAGCAACTCCATGGCGTTGCCGATCAGGTCGGCCAGGTATGCCGCGTTCGGGAAGTACTGGACGACCGAGTTGACGATGATCGTGTCGAAGTAACCGGAAGGCAATCCCTCGGTCACGTGGGCGGGCCGGGCCAGCAGTTGGACCCGATCACGCCACGGGATCTGCAGCTGCTCCAGCGAACGGGCGAGGTTCTCGATGGCCACCGCCGACATATCGGTCGCGACATAGCGTTCACAGTGCGGGGCGATCTGCGACAGCAACAGCCCGGAACCGGCGCCGATCTCGAGTACCCGCCTCGGCCGCAGGCCCGTGATCCGGTGCACTGTGGCCGCACGCCACTCCTGCATCTCTTCGAGCGGAATCGGTTCACCGGTGTAACTGCTGTTCCAGCCCCGGAAATCCATGCCGAATCGCGGCACCGCGTCCTGGCCGTCGTACAGGTCGTCGTACACGTCTTGCCACTGGCCGACGATTTCGGCGTCGTGGTCGGCGGTGCTGGTGCGCCGCAGGGTGAGGTAAGCGACGAGGTTTTCACCGGCGTTGCCGTGGTGCACCATCGTGACGGCCTGGCTGACCTGCGGGCAGTCCAGCAGGGCATTCTCGATCTCGCCGAGCTCGATGCGATAGCCGCGGATCTTGACCTGGTCGTCGGCGCGCCCGACATACCGCAACTGCCCCTCGGCGCTCCAGGACACCAGGTCGCCGGTGCGATACATCCGTGTTCCCGGCCCACCGAAGGGGCACGCCAGGAACCGCGACGCCGTCAGGTCCGGCCGGCGCACGTATCCGTCGGCCAGGCCGGCACCGGCGACGTACAGCTCCCCGACCACGCCGGCCGGAACGCGGCGTAACCAGTTGTCCAGCACGAAAAACGCCAGATGGGCCAGCGGCCCGCCGATGGGGCTGACCGGGCTGCCGACGTCGCCGTCGACGAGCTCCCGGAACGAGGCGTGCACCGTCGTCTCGGTGATGCCGTACATGTTGATCAGCCGCGGCGAGCGCGGATGCCTCTGCAGCCACGTCCGAAGACGTTGTGGCTCAAGGGCTTCACCACCGAACACCACGGTTTGAAGCGCCAGCTGTTCGACGGGCTCGGGGGAGAGCGCATCGGCGGTTTGCAGCGCATAGAACGCCGTCGGGGTTCGGCTCAGCACGCCGACGCGTTCGGCGACCAGCAGCGCGTGGAAGTCCTCGGGCGAACGGGCCACCGATTCGGGCACCACCACCAGCCGACCGCCATAGAGCAGCGCACCCCAGATCTCCCACACCGAGAAGTCGAAGGCCAGCGAATGACATTGTGTCCAGGCCTGTTTCATCGCCATCTCGCCTTCCAGCGACTGCAGTAGCCGGGTCACGTTGCGGTGCGCGACGGCGACACCCTTGGGCGTGCCGGTGGTACCCGACGTGTAGATGAGGTACGCGGTGTCATCGGGGGCCGGCATGGGTAGAGCGGTGCTCGGGTAGCCGGAGATGCGGGGATCGTCGACCGAAATGACCGCCAGGTCGTGCCCGTCCAGACGGCCGGACAGCATGGCAGTGGTGATCGCGGCGACCGGCTTGGCGTCGGCGACCATGAATCCGATCCGGGCGTCGGGGTGGGCCGGATCGATCGCCAGGTAAGCCGCCCCGGTCTTCAGCACCGCCAGGATCGCGATGATCGCCTCGGCGGAGCGGGTAAACAGCAGTGCCACAGTCTGTCCCGGGGCCGCCCCGTGAGCGGTCAGCAGATGCGCCAGCCGGTTCGCGTCCTCCTCGAGCTCGCGATAGGTCATCGACAGGCCGGCGAAGGTGACGGCCAGCGCACCGGGTGTGCGCGCGACTTGCTCGGCCCAGCGCAGCGGGATCGACGCGACGTCGGAACTGGGCCCGCTCAGCACTGCCCGGTTGCCCCAACGGTCCAGGCGCTCATACTCTTCGGGCTCAACGAGATCCACCGACGACAGCCGCTGGGTCGGGTCGGTGGTGATGGCCACCAACACCCGTTGCAGTCGCTCGATCAACGCACTGATGGTCGCCGCATCGAACACGTCGGTGCGATATTCGACCGTCCCGCCGATCCCGGCCGGGTCACCGGCGTCGTCCCAGTGCTCGGCGAGATGGAACACCAAATCCATTCGGGCGGTTTGGGTGTCCATCGGCAGCTGAGCGACCTGCAGATCATCGAGGGTCAATCCGGTGGCGGAGTCGACCTGCTGTCCCGGTGCGCTCTGCCAGGCCAGCATCACCTGGATCAGCGGGTGATGAGTCAGGGAGCGGGTGGGATTGATGCGCTCGACGAGCACCTCGAAGGGGACGTCTTGGTGCTCATAGGCGGAAAGGCTGCGTCGACGGACCTGCGCCAGCAGCTCGGCATAGCTGGGGTCGCCGTCCACCTCGACGCGCAACACCAGGGTGTTGACGAAGAAGCCGACCAGTTCGTCGAGCGCCGGGTCACGCCGCCCTGCGATCGGGAAGCCCACCGCCACATCGGAACTGGCGCTGACCGCCGAGAGCAGTACCGCCAGGGCGGCCTGAATCACCATGAAGCTGGTCGCGTTGTGCTCGCGGGCGGTCTCGCGGATGCGCTGTTGCAACTCGGCCGGCCACTGCAACGCCACGTGGGAGCCGCGATAGTCGGCGACCAACGGGTAGGGCCGATCGGTGGGCAGCTGCAACCGCTCGGGCATTCCGGCCAGCGCGTGTTCCCAGTACGCCAGCTGCGCGGCGATCGGGCTGTCGGCGTCGGCCAGATCACCGAATTGCTTGCGCTGCCAGAGTGTGTAGTCGACGTACTGCACCGACAGCGGCGCCCGTTGCGGGTTCCGGTGCTGGCGTCGAGCCCGGTAGGCTTCGCCGATGTCCCTTACCATCGGCGCCAGCGACCATCCGTCAAAGGCGATGTGGTGCACCACGATCCCGACGTAGTATTCCTCGGCAGTCACCGAGTAGATCTGCGCGCGAATCGGGATCTCGGCCGACAAATCGAACCGGTACTTCGCCAATTCCACCATTTCGGAGACCATGTGGTGTCGCGCCAGCGGTACCACCGCATCGCGGCCGCGCCGCCACATTCCCGGCGCGGCCGGTAGCACCTCCTGGTACGGCACGCCGTCGATCTCGACGAAGATGGTGCGCAGCGACTCGTGGCGGGCGATCACGTCGTCGAGGGCCGCGTCCAGTGCCTCGATGTCCAGTGACCCGCTGATCCGGAACGCGGTCGGCATGTTGTAGGTCGCGACCCCGCCCTCGAACCGGTAGAGGAACCACAACCGGGACTGCGCGAAGGACAGCGGAATCAGAGCCGGCCGCTGGCCCGCGACCAGCGGCTGACGCCGGCCGGTTCGGTCGCTGCCGATGCGGGGTGCCAACCGCGCGACGGTGGGTGCGTCGAACAGGGTGTGGACTTCGAGGTCGGCGTCGAGAGCGGAGTTGACAGCGGTGATCAGGCGCATCGCGGAGAGGGAGTCGCCGCCCAGGTCGAAGAAGGAGTCGTCGGTGCCGACGTGCTCGAGTCCGAGCACTTGGGCGTAGATGCCGGTCAGAATTTCCTCGACGGCAGTGGTGGGCGCGCGGTAGTTGTCGCGGTCGTGGTAGTCCGGCGCCGGCAAGGCGCGGACGTCGAGTTTGCCGTTCGTGGTCAGCGGCAATGCCTCGAGTGCCACGATGGCGGCCGGGATCATGTAGGCAGGAAGCTTGTCCGCCAACGCATTTCGCAGCACGGTAGGGTCGGCGGTTCCGGTGACATACCCGACCACGCGGGTGGTGCCGGGCGGGTACTCGCGAGTGATCGCCGCGGCCTGTTCGACGCCGTCCAAACCGGCCAGCGCAGTTTGGATTTCACCCAGCTCGACACGGTAGCCGCGGATCTTGACCTGCTCGTCGGCGCGCCCGACGTAGTCCAGCTGCCCGTCGGGATGCCAACGGACCAGGTCTCCGGTGCGATACATTCGTGCCCCGCGCTCGCCGAAGGGGCAGGGCACAAATCGTGCTGCCGTCAATCCCGGCCGGTGCAGGTATCCGCATGCCACGCCGTCGCCGGCGACATACAACTCACCGACCACGCCAATGGGGACCGGACGCAGCCAGTCGTCCAGCACGAACAGCGCGGCGGTCGAAACCGGCCCGCCGATGGGTGCGGTCCCCGAGCCCGCCGTCAGCGGCGCACTCATCGAGGCGTAGACGGTGACCTCGGTCGGACCGTAGGCGTTGATCACCACGCGGCCGTCCGCCCATTGGTCCACGACGTCGGCGGGGCAGGCCTCACCGCCCAGCAGCACCGCCACCGATCCCAATCGGCTCGGTGTCAATGTCGCCGCGGCTGAGGGGGTTTGGGTGAGAACCGTGACGCGTTCATTGACAAGTAGTTCGTGGAAGTCCTCGGGTGAGGCGGCCACCGACTCCGGTACCACGACCAGGCGTCCGCCGCCGAGCAGGGCGGCCCAGACCTCCCACACCGAGAAGTCGAAACCGTAGGAGTGGCATTGCGTCCACACCTGTGCCAGCGGCAAGTGTGTAGGGGTTGAGCTGACCAGGTGGGCCAGGTTGCGATGAGTCACCGCAACACCTTTGGGAACACCGGTAGTGCCGGATGTATAGATCAGGTACGCGATATTGTCGGGCGACGGTGCCACCGGCGCGGTGGCTGGCTGGGTATGCACGACGGGGTCGTTGACGTCGACGATCGATAGGTCGTGGCCGTCCAGTCGCGGGCGCAACTCGTCGGTGGTGAGCGCCGCAACCGGGGTGGCGTCGGCGAGCATGAACCCGATCCGTGCATCGGGCAGGGCCGGGTCGATCGCCAGATAGGCCGCTCCGGTCTTGAGCACCGCGAGCATCGCGACAATGGCTTCGGGTGAGCGCGTAAACAGCAGTGCCACAAATTGTCCGGGGCCGGCCCCGTAGCCGGCCACCAGGTGCGCCAGCCGGTTGGCGGCCTCGTCCAGCTCGCGATAGCTGTGCTGGCGTCCCCGGAAACTCACCGCCACCGCGTCCGGGTCGCGCTGCACGTGCTCGGCGAACAATTCGGGGATCGACACCGGCGCGGCCGCGCGCCGGGCCAACACGGCTCGGTTGCCGACCTCATCCATCAGGGCCTGCTCGTCGGAGTCCAACAGCTGAACCGACGACAACCTGCGAGCGGGTGCAGTGGTCATGGCCAGCAGTACGTCGTGCAGCTGCAGGATAAGGGTGTCGATGCTGTCCGCCGCGAAAATGTCGGTGTTGTACTCGACGCGCAGCCCGAGTTCCTTGCCGGGCATGGCTTGCAGCGTCAGGGGGTAGTGGTTGTATTCGCGCGCGGTCATCTCGGTGATGGCCAGCCCGTCGACACCGGCGAGGCTGGCTGCGTCGACGGGGTAGTTTTCGAACACGAACAGCGTGTCGAAGAGTTGGTCGTGACCCGTGACGCGATGGATCTCGGACAGCGCCAGGTGCTGGTGCTCGAGGGTGTCGTTGTTGGCGCGATGCAGTTGATTGAGAAGGTCGGCGGTGGTGGTCAGCGGCGTGCAATTGGCCCGCACCGGGACGGTGTTGATCAGCAGGCCCACCATCGAGTCTGCGCCGGGCAGCTCGGTGGGACGGCCGGACACCGCGGTGCCGAAAGCGACGTCGTGCTGACCGGTCAGCCACATCAGCAGCTGTGCCCAGCCGACCTGCAACACCGTGTTGAGCGTGGTGTGATGTGCGCGAGCCAGGTCACTCAGCGACTGGGTCATCTGTTCGCTGACCCGAGAAGTCCCGACCCCTCTGCGCCCCAGCCCGATTCGCGCCGGTGGTCCCACCAGGGTGGGAATCTCGAACCCCGCGAACGCCTTTCGCCAGGCCGTCTGCGCGGCACCGATGTCACGCTCGGCCAGCCAAGCGACGAACCGGCGGTAGGGCGTGGGTGCGGGGAGTCGATGCCCGAAATAGCTGGCGAAGATCTCCTGGGCCAGGATCGGTAGCGACCAGCCATCCAACACGATGTGGTGGTTGGTGAGCAGCAGTCGATGGCGATCCTTGGCGGTGTGGATCAAGGCGACCCGGAATGCCGGCGGCTCAGTCAGATTGCATACCGCACTTCGTTCGGCCGCGCACACGCGCTCGACGGACTGCGCATCTTCGCCGAGTTCGATGTATTGCCACCCCGGCACCGGATCGGCCGGGATGACCTGGACCGGTTCGTCGAATTGACGGCAGAAGCGGGCGGCCAGGTTGGGGTGGCGGCCGATCACGGTGTGCACGGCGCGGCGCAGCCGGTCGGCGTCCAGCGGCCCGGTGATGGTGATGCCGAGTTGCATGGCGTAGATATCGTCGGTATTGCCGTGGATTGTGTTGGCGTGGAACAGCAGTCCTTGCTGCAGGGGGGTGAGCGGCAGGATATCGGCGGTGGGATCCTGCCGGCACAACTCGTCGATCTGCTGCTGATTCAGTCGGGCCGGGACGATGTCGGACGGGGTCAGTCCGCCGCCGCCGCGCTGGACGTGAGCGCAGATTCCCGTCAGGGCGTCGAACCACAGCCGGCTGAGCCGGCTGATCTGCGACTCGTCGATTGCCGAGGGTGCCCAGGTCCAGTTGGCGTGCAGTGCAGGTCCGGTGTCGGTGTCCAGCGTGCTGGCGTTGAGTTCGACGCTGTGCCCCAACGGCATTGGAATCGCAGCAGACGCCGCCGCCATCGAGAGCCCGTCTTGGCTGATCTGCCATAGGTCGTCGGAGAGTTCGGTCGCGCCGCCGAGTCGCCCGAGATAGTTGAACCCAATCGCCGGGTCGGGCCCGGTCAAGTCGACCTCGGGGTTGAGATAGCGCAGCAGCCCGTAGGTGAGTCCGTCCGGCAGCGCGCGCAGCTGTTCTTTTGCATCCTTGATCAGCGCACCCAGCGCCGGGTCACCGGCGCGCACCTGCGCCCAGTTCAGGCCGTCAACGCTCAGTGCCACCGGGTATTTGGTGGTGAACCAGCCCACAATGCGCGACAGGTCCACATCGTCGGCCAGCTCCTCGTGTCGGCCGTGGCCCTCGACTTCGATGCCGATCGGCGAGTCGATGTTCAGAAACTCTGCCCAGGCCATTGCGAACGCGATCAGCAGAATGTCTTGCACGCCGGCGTGAAACGCCGCGGGCACCTCCCCCAGCAGCATGCGGGTGGTCTCGGTATCCAGTTCCGCCGCCATCTGGCCGGCACTTGCGTAGGTGTCGAGGTCGGGGTTGGGTGCGGGAATTGCGGACGGGGTCGCCAGCACACGTGTCCACGCGTCGGCCTGCTCGACGACCTGCGCGGTGCGGGCATATTCGGACAGCAGTGACGACCACCGGGCGAACGACGTTCCGCCCGCGGGTAGCGCGATCGGCTGCCCGTTGTGCTGCTGACCCCAGGCGATGTTGATGTCCTCCAACAGGATTCGCCACGACACCGCATCGACGGCCAGGTGATGGATGATCAGCATCAGCTGCCTGGTGGCGCTCGCCCACACGGCGCTCAACATTGTCCCGGCGGCCGGGTTCAGCCGCGCCCGGGCCGCGATCAACGCCGTTTCAGACAGTTCGTCAACGGTGGCCAGGCACCCGCGGGCATCCGCCGAACCGACCTCGGGTACTTCCAGGGAGCCGTCGCCGGCTACGCGCAACCGCAACATGGCATGCCGATCGAGCAACGCCTGGAGAACGAGCACGACGTCATCTTCGGTCACTGCGGCGGGCGCCTGCACCACCAATGCCTGGTTGAAATCCTCGACCGGACCGTCGGTGTTCAGCAGCCAGCGCATGATCGGGGTGGCCACCGCGGGCCCGACGCCCTCATCGGCGGTCGCACTGGCGTCGGCCACCGTGGCAACCTGGGCCAGCCGCGCGACCGTCTGCTCGACGAAAATGTCGCGCGGACGGCACACCACACCGGCCGCCCGGGCCCGCGCGACCACTTGCATCGACAAGATGCTGTCGCCACCCAGATCGAAGAAGGAATCGTCGACCCCGACCCGCTCGAGGCCGAGGACTTCGGCGTAGATCGTGGCCAGGATTTCCTCGGTGGCACTGCCAGGAGCACGGTAGCGATCCACATCGCGATACTCCGGAGCGGGCAGGGCGCGAGTGTCGAGTTTCCCGTTCACCGTCAACGGCAGCGCGTCGATCGGCACCACCGCCGACGGGATCATGTACGGCGGCAGCCGATCGGCCAGCGCCGCGCGTATCTGCGCGGGGTCGGCGGTGCCGGTGATGTAGCCCACCAGGCGTGCGGTGCCGGGGCGGTCTTCGCGGGTGACCACCACCGCCTGATCCACACCATCCAAACTGGCCAGCGCGGAACGGATCTCGCCGAGCTCGATACGGTAGCCGCGGATTTTGACCTGCTCGTCGGCACGCCCGAGGTAGTCGAGCTGTCCGTCCGTGCGCCACCGCACCAGGTCTCCGGTGCGATACATCCGTTGTCCAGATGATCCACCGAAGGGGCAGGCGACGAACCGCGATGCCGTCAGGCCGGCTCGTCCGAGATACCCGCACGCCACGCCGTCACCGGCGATGTACAACTCGCCGACCACGCCAATGGGTACCGGGCGCAACCAGCCATCGAGGACAAACAGCGCCGCCGTCGACACCGGCGCACCGATCGGCACCACCGCCGTGTCCGGCGTCAACGGCGCGCTCATCGACGCGTACACGGTGGCCTCGCTGGGGCCGTAGGCGTTGATCACCACGCGACCGTGCGCCCATTGCCTCACCACCTCGGCCGGGCAGGGCTCGCCACCGAGCAGCAACGCCGTCGACTCCAGCCGTTGCGGTGCCAACGCCGCTACCGCGGAGGGAGTTTGGGTCAGCACGTTGACACGCTCGGCGACGAGCAGGGCATGGAAGTCGTCCGGTGCGGTCGTCACCGCCTCGGGCACTACCACCAGCCGGGCTCCGCCGAGCAGGGCGGCCCAGATCTCCCACACCGAGAAGTCGAAAGCATACGAGTGGCACTGCGTCCACACCTGCTCACCCGGCAGCTCTCGCGGCGTCGACTCCGCCAAGTGCGCCAGATTGCGGTGCGTGACCGCCACCTCCTTGGGAGTGCCGGTGGTACCCGAGGTGTAGACGAGGTAGGCGATCTCGTCGGGCGACGGCGCCGGCAGTGCCGTGCTGGGCTGAATGTCCACCGCGGGGTCATCGATGCTGATGACCGCGAGGTCGTGACCGTCTAAGCGGTGCAGCAGCTGCCGGGTGGTGATCGCGGCGGACGGCGCGGCATCGGTGAGCATGAAGCCGATTCGAGCGTCGGGAAGCGCCGGGTCGATCGCCAGGTAGGCAGCACCCGTCTTCAGCACCGCAAGCATCGCGACGATCGCCTCGGCCGACCGCTCCACTACGACTGCCACACACTGCCCAGCCCGCACGCCGTTAGCAATCAGTAAGTGCGCCAGCCGGTTCGAGGCCTCGTCGAGGCCGCGGTAGGTCAACGGGTCGCCCTCGAAGGTGATTGCCACCGCTTCGGGTGCGCGGGCTACATGTGCGGCGAACAGTGCCGGGACCGACTTCGAGGCCGCGGCAGGCCGGGTCAATACCGCGCGGTTGCCGATCTCGTCGAGGCGGGCGCGCTCGCTGACGTCCAGTAACCGGATCGAGGAGAACCGCCGGGTCGGGTCGGCGGTGACGGCGTCCAGCACCCGTTCGAATCGCCGGATCAGGATGTGGATGCTGTCGGCGTCGAATACGTCGGTGCGATACTCCACCGTCCCGCGGATGCCGGCGGGCTCACCGGCGCGGGTCCAACGTTCGACCAGTGAGAAAGCCAAATCCATTCGCGCGGTATGAGTGTCGATCGGCAGCGGGCTGGCCTCGACATCACCCAGCGCCAGCGCGGCGGCCGGGTCGTCGCCGTACAGGTTCTGCCAGCCCAACATCACCTGGACCAGCGGGTGATGCGTGAGGCTACGGGAAGGGTTGAGGCGTTCGACGAGAACCTCGAAGGGCACGTCCTGGTGTTCGTAGGCGGTCAGGCTGCGCTGGCGGACCTGGGCCAGCAGCTCGGCGACGGTGGGATCGCCGTCGACCTCGACGCGCAGCACCAGCGTGTTGACGAAGAACCCGACCAGCTCATCGAGTGCCGCCTCCCGGCGCCCCGCGATCGGGAAGCCCACGGCCACATCGGAACTCGTGCTGACGGACGCCAGCAGCACGGCGAGGGCGGCTTGCACCACCATGAAGCTGGTCGCGTTTTGCTCGCGGGCCAGCGTGCGTACCCGCTGCTGCAATTCGGCCGTCCACTCGATGTCGACGGTCGCGCCGCGCTGGTCGGCCACCGCCGGGTAGGGCCGATCGGTGGGGAGCGTCAAGCGTTCCGGAATGCCGGCCAGCGCGTCTTGCCAGTAGGACAGCTGGGTGGCGATGGGGCTGCCGGGGTCGTCAAGACGACCGAACTGTGCGTGCTGCCATAGCGTGTAATCGGCGTACTGAACCGGCAATTGCATCCAGCCCGGTCGTTCTCCGGCACACCGCGCGGCATACGCCGCGCCCAGGTCACGTACCAGCGGGGCGACCGAGGAGCCGTCGGCGGCGATGTGGTGCACCACGCCGACCAGGACGTGCTCGTTTGGGCCGAGGTGGAAAAGTGTTGCGCGTATTGGAATCTCGCTCGTCAAGTCGAAGGTGTGTCCCGCCGCGGCCTCGAACGCGGCGTTCTGCTTCGCCGTGGTCCAGTCGCGGGCATCGACTACCTGCCAGGCGAACTCGGCGCGCTCGACGGCCACCACCACCTGCTGGGGGACGCCGTCGGGCGCCACATACAGCGTCCGCAAGCTCTCGTGCCGGGCGACCACATCGCCGAGCGCGGCACCCAGCGCGTCGACATCGAGGTGACCGGACAACCGCAACGCGACCGCCATGTTGTAGACCGGGGACGGCCCCTGCAGCTGATCCAGGAACCACAAGCGGGATTGGGCGAAGGACAGCGGCACCACCGCGGGGCGCGGCCAGGCCGCCAATGGCTCCAGCCATCCTCGGCCCGTCCCGACACGCGGTGCCAGCCGGGAGATCGTCGGAGCGTCGAACAGGGTGTGCACCTGCAGGCCCGCGTCGAGGCCGGAGTTGATCGTGGCGATCAGGCGCATCGCCAACAGCGAGTCACCACCGAGGTCGAAGAATGAGTCGTCGACACCCACCTGTTCGACACCGAGGACTTGCGCGTAAATGCCGGCGAGGATCTCCTCGATGGCGGTGGAGGGGGCGCGGTAATCGCCGCCGCTGCCTTGATATTCGGGTGCGGGCAGGGCACGGATGTCGAGCTTCCCGTTGGGCGTGCGCGGCAATGTCTGTACGGCGACCAACGCGGACGGCACCATGTAGGACGGCAGCCGCTCGACCAGTGCGCTGCGCAGCGCGGCCGTGTCTGCGGATCCGGTGATGTAGCCGACGAGCCGTTTGGCGCCGAAGCGGTCCTCGCGGGTGATCACCACGGCCTGTTCGACGCCGTCGAGGTTGATCAGGGCCGTTTGGATTTCGCCGAGTTCGACACGGTAGCCGCGGATCTTGACCTGATCGTCGGCACGGCCCAGGTAGTCGAGTTGCCCATCGGGGCGCCAGCGCACCAAGTCTCCGGTGCGATACATCCGATCGCCCGGTTGCCCGTAAGGGCAGGCGACAAATCGGGATGCGGTCAACGCGGTGCGGCCGAGATAGCCACAAGCCACGCCCGGCCCGGCCACATACAACTCGCCGACCACTCCGGGCGATACCGGGCGCAACCAGCCGTCGAGGACGAACAGGGCCGCGGTCGATACCGGCGCTCCGATCGGCACGACGGCGGTGCCCGGTGTCAGCGGGGTGCTCATCGAGGCGTACACGGTGGCTTCGGTGGGGCCGTAGGCATTGATCACCACCCGGCCGGGCGCCCACTGATCCACCACCTCCGCGGGGCATGCTTCCCCGCCTAGCAGCACCGCTACCGACTCCAGCCCTTGCGGAGTCAATGCCGCTGCAGCCGAGGGGGTTTGAGTGAGCACGTTCACCTGTTCACGCACCATCAGGGCGTGGAAGTCCGGTGGCGAGCTGGTCACCGCCTCGGGTACCACCACCAGGCGGGCACCGCCGAGCAGCGCGGCCCAGATCTCCCATACCGAGAAGTCGAAGCCATAGGAATGACATTGCGTCCACACCTGTGGCACGGGCAGCGCAGCCGGCGTCGACTCGGCCAGGTGTGCCAGGTTGCGATGAGTAACCGCAACACCTTTCGGGACACCGGTGGTGCCGGAGGTATAGATCAGGTAAGCGACGTCCTCCGGCGACGGCGTCGTGTCGGGCGCACCGGTGGGTAGCAGATCGACGGCGGGGTCGTCGATGTCGATGATCGGCAGATCGTGCCCGCGCAGCCGCGGCCGCAGGGCCGCGGTGGTGAGCGCGGCGACGGGCGCGGCATCGGTGAGCATGAATTCGATGCGGCTGTCGGGATGCGCGGGGTCGATCGCCAGGTACGCCGCTCCGGTTTTGAGTACCGCCAGCATCGCGACGACGGCTTCGGCGGAGCGTGAAAAGAGCAGTGCCACCGAATGTCCCGGGTGAGCACCCTGATCGGCCAGCAGATGCGCCACCCGGTTGGCGGACTCGTCCAGTTCGCGGTAGGTGATCGAGTGACCGTCGCAGGTGATCGCGATCGCATCGGGGGTGCGCACCGATTGCGCGGTGAACAGCTGCGGAATCGACGTGGCAGCAGGACCGCGTCGCGTCAGCACCGCCCGGTTGCCCAACTCGTCGAGGAGGGCGTGCTCGGCGTCGTCCAGCAGCTGGATCGAGGACAGCCGTTGTTCGGCATCGGCGGTCATGGCCGCCAGCACCCGGTGCAATCGCCCGATCAGCGCCTCAATGGTTTTCGCGTCGAAAAGCTCCGTGTCGTATTCCACACGCAGGCCGAGTTCGTCGGCGGGCATCGCCTGAAGGGTCAGCGGGTAGTGGTTGAATTCCCGGGCGGCCATCGCGGTGATGGCCAACCCGTTGCCCAGCACGGTCGACGTGTCGATGGGGTAGTTCTCGTAGACGAACAGGGTGTCGAACAGCTGGTCGTAGCCTGCGACGCGCTGGATTTCGGTGAGTGCCAGGTGCTGGTGATCGTAGGTGTGGTTGTTGGCCCGGTGCAGCTGGTCCAGCAAGTCGGCCGTCGTGGTGGCCGCGGTGCTGGTAGCCCGCACCGGCACGGTGTTGATCAGCAGACCGACCATCGAATCGGAGCCGGCCAGCTCGGGCGGGCGGCCCGAGACAGCGGTGCCGAAGACGACGTCGCGCTGGCCGGTCAGCCACATCAGCAGCTGCGCCCAGCCCGCCTGCAACACGGTGTTGACGGTGGTGTGATGCGCGCGGGCCAGCGCGCCCAGGGCGCGGGTCGTCTGTTCCGACAAAGTCGAACCGGCGGTGCCGCGGCGTCCGGGCCGCACGCGTCCCGGCGGTCCCACCAGCGTGGGGGAGTCGAAGCCGGCCAACGCTTCTCGCCAGGCCAGCTGTGCCGCGTCGATGTCTCGTTCGGCCAGCCAGGCGACGAACTTCCGATACGACCCGGCCGCGGGTAGTCGCTGCCCGTGGTAGCTGGCGAAGATCTCCTGCGCCAGAATCGGCAATGACCAGCCATCCAGCACGATGTGGTGATTCGTCAGCACACAGCGGTGCACGTCGTCGCCGGTGCGGATCAACGCCACCCGGAATGCCGGCGGTTCGGTCAGATCGCAGACCGCTTTGCGTTCGGCGGCACAGACCTGCTGGATGCGCTCCTCGGAGCTCAGCACGTAATACCGCCAGGGCACAACGGGATTGACGAGCAAGACCTGCACCGGTTCGTCGAACTGACGACAGAATCGGGCGGCCAGGTTGGGGTGACGGTTGATGACCGTACGCACGGCCTCGTGCAGCCGGTCCGCGTCGAGCGGTCCCGCGATAGTGAGGTCCAGCTGCATCGCGTACAGGTCGTCGGCGTTGCCGTTCGCGGCGCTGGCGTGGAAGAGCAGCCCCTGCTGCAGCGGAGTAAGCGGCAGGATATCGGCCACGCGGTCTTGCCGGCACAGCTCGTCAAGCTGCCGCTGGGTCAGCCGGGCCGGCACGACATCTGACGGTGTCAGCCCGCCGCCGCCTCGGCGAACGTGTGCGCAGATCCCCGTCAACGCCTCGAACCACAACTCGCTGAGGTGGTCGACCTGCTCGCCGCCGAGCACCGATGGCGCCCATGTCCACGTCGCCTGCAGACGTGGACCGGTGTCGGTGTCGATGGTGACCGCGTTGAGTTCTACGCTGTGTCCCAACGGCATTGGGATCGCCGAGGCGGTGGTCGCGACCGCCGCGCCGTCCCGGCTGACCCGCCACAGATCCTCGGACAGCTCGGCGGCGCCAGCGCCGAGTCGTCCCAAGTAGTTGAACGCGATCGCGGGGTCGGCTCCGGTCAGTTCGGCGTCAGGATTGAGATAGCGCAGCAGCCCGTAACTGAGTGGATCGGGCAGCGCGCGCAGCTGTTCCTTGGCGTCCTTGACCGCCGCACCCAGCGCGGCCTCACCGGCGAGCACCTGCGCCCAGCCCAGATCGCCGATGCGCAGCGCCACAGGGTATTTCGTAGTGAACCATCCCACCGTGCGGGACAAGTCGACACCGGCGGCCAATTCGTCGTGGCGGCCGTGGCCTTCGACATCGATACCGATGGCCGCGCCGGTGTCCAAGAACTCCGCCCAGGCCAGGCCGAACGCGATCAGCAGAATGTCTTGTACGCCGGTGTGAAACGCCGTGGGGACCTCGGTGAGCAGCATGCGGGTCGTCTCGGCATCCAGTTCGGCCGCCAACTGTCCCGCGCTGGCGTAGGTGTCCAGTTCGGGCCGGGGTGCCGGCAATGCGTTGGGTACCGCCGCGACCTGCCGCCACGCGTCCGCGTGTCGAAGCACCGCCGCGGAGCGGGCGTGCTCATCGAGCAGCGAAGCCCATCGGGCGAACGAGGTCCCCAGCGCCGGTAGTGCTATCGGCTGCCCGCTGCGGTGCTGGGCCCACGCGATATTGAGGTCTTCCAACAGGATTCGCCACGACACCCCGTCGACGGTCAGATGATGAGCGATCAGTACCAGCTGGGACGTCGAGGTAATCCACAGCGCGCTCACCATCGTCGCGCTGCCCGGATCCAACCGCTCCCGTGCCCGCGCCAGCACCTCGTCGGAGAGCACTTCCACGGATTGCAAACAGCTCCGCGCGTCGACCGACCCGGCCTCGCGTACCTGCAGCGACCACGCGTCGTCGACACGCAGCCGCAGCATTACGTGCCGATCCAGCAAGGCCTGCAACATCATTGCCACGTCGGCCTCGGTTACACCCGCGGGTGCCTGCACGACGACCGTCTGGTTGAACTGCTCGACCGGGCCGTCGACGTCGCGCAGCCATCGCATGATCGGGGTGGCCACCACCGGTCCGATGCCCTCGTCGTCCCCACCGGCGTCGTCGTCGACCACGCTGGCCACTCGGGCCAGCCGAGCCACGGTCTGCTCGACGAAAATGTCGCGCGGACGGCACAACACACCGGCCGCGCGCGATCGGGCAACCACTTGCATCGACAAGATGCTGTCGCCGCCCAGGTCGAAGAACGAGTCGTCGATGCCGACTCGTTCGAGGCCGAGGACTTGGGCGTAGATGCCGGCCAGGATTTCTTCGATAGCGTCCGTGGGGGCGCGATAGTGACCGGCATCGTCGTAATCGGGTGCGGGCAGCGCGCGGGTGTCGAGCTTTCCGTTGACGGTCAGCGGCAGCGCGTCCAACACGACGATCGCCGACGGGACCATGTAGGCGGGCAGCTGCTCGGCCAGCGCGGCGCGCAGGCCAGCCGGGTCGGCCGTGCCCGTGACGTAAGCGACGAGCCGGGTGGCGGTGCGCTCGTCGCGGGTGACGACGACGGCCTGGTCCACCCCGGCGAAGCTGGCGAGGGCGGTTTGGATTTCGCCGAGTTCGATTCGGTAGCCACGGATTTTGACCTGCTCGTCGGCGCGGCCGAGGTAGTCGAGCTGCCCGTCCGCGCGCCAGCGCACCAGGTCGCCGGTGCGGTACATCCGGCTGCCGGGTTCGCCGTACGGGCAGGCGACAAAGCGCGAGGCCGTCAATGCGGCCCGGCCCAGGTATCCGCACGCCACCCCGGTGCCCGCGACGTACAGCTCGCCGACCACCCCGGCCGGTACCGGGCGCAACCAGGGGTCCAACACGAACAGCGCCGCGGTGGCCACGGGCGCGCCGATGGGTGCGGCGCCCGATCCCGCGACCAGGGGATTGCTCATCGACGCGTAGACGGTGGCTTCGGTGGGGCCGTAGGCGTTGATCAGCGTGCGCCCGGGGGCCCACTGATCCACCACCTCGGCGGGGCAGGCCTCGCCGCCGAGGAGCAGCGACACGGACTCCAGCCCGTCCGGAGTCAATGCCGCTGCAGCGGAGGGGGTTTGGGTAAGGACATTGACTTGTTCGGCGCGCAGCAAAGCGTGGAAGTCGTGCGGCGAGGCCGCCACTTCTTCGGGGACGACAACCAATCGTCCGCCGCCGAGCAGGGCGGCCCAGATCTCCCAGACCGAGAAGTCGAATCCGTAGGAGTGGCATTGCGTCCATACCTGCGTCACCGGCAGCTGGCTGGGCGTGGACACCGCCAGGTGGGCCAGGTTGCGGTGGCTGACCGCAACACCTTTGGGTACGCCGGTGGTGCCCGACGTGTAGATCAGGTACGCGATGTCGTCAGGCGAGGGCGCCGGCAGCGCAATCGCCGGCTGGGACCCCACGGCAGGGTCATCGACGTCGATGACCGCGAGGTCGTAATCGCTCAGCCGCGGCCCCAGCTCCGCGGTAGTGATGGCGGCGACCGGGGTGGCGTCGGTGAGCATGAACCCGATCCGCGCGTCGGGATGGGCCGGATCCATCGGCAGATACGCTGCCCCCGTCTTCAGCACCGCCAGCATCGCGACGACAGCGTCGGCCGACCTCGAAAACAGCAGCGCCACAATCTGTCCCGGCCCTGCACCCCGGGCGGCCAGTAGATGAGCCAGCCGGTTGGCGGATTCATCGAGTTCGCGATAGCTCAGTGACCTGCCCGCGTAGGTAATGGCTACCGCGTCCGGGGTGCGCTGCGCGTGCTCGCCGAAGAATTCCGGCACCGACACCGCCACCGGGGCGGGCAGCGCCAGCATCGTGCGGTTACCCAAGATGTCGAGCCTGGCGTGCTCGTCGGCACCCAGTAGTTGGATCGATGAGAGGCGTTGCGCCGCATCGGATGTCATAGCCGTCAACACCCGCTGCAGCCGCTCGGCCAATTCCTCGATGCTGTTGGCGTCGAATACGTCGGTGCGATATTCGACCGTGCCGGAAATCCCGGCCGGCTCACCGGCCGCGGTGAAGAGTTCGGTCAAGGAGAACGACAAGTCCATGCGCGCGGTGTGGGTGTCGATCGGGAGCGCCGTGGCCTTCACATCACCCAGTTCCAGCTCGGCGGGCTGGGCGTTTTGCCAGCCCAGCATCACCTGGATCAGCGGGTGATGTGCCAGGCTTCGGGTCGGATTCAACCGTTCGACCAGAACCTCGAACGGTACGTCCTGGTGTTCGTAGGCGGCCAGGCTGCGCTGGCGCACCTGCGCGAGCAGCTCGGCGACGGTCGGATCGCCGGTCACGTCGACGCGCAGTACCAGGGTGTTGACGAAGAAGCCCACCAGTTCGTCCAGTGCCGGGTCGGGGCGTCCGGCGATCGGAAAGCCCACGGCGACATCCGAACTCGCGCTGACCGCCGACAGCAACACCGCCAACGCCGCCTGAGCCACCATAAAGCTCGTCGCATTGTGTTCGCGGGCCACCTCGTGTACCCGCCGCTGCAACTCGGCCGGCCACCGCAACCCCACCGTGGCCCCGCGCTGATCGGCGACCGCCGGGTAAGGCCGGTCGGTCGGCAGTGCGATGCGCTCGGGCATCCCGGCCAGCGCATCGCGCCAGAACGCCAGCTGGGCGGCGATCGGGCTGTCCGGATCGGCCAGATCGCCGAACCGGGTGTGCTGCCATATTGCGTAATCGGCGTACTGCACCGGCAATTCGGTCCACGCGGGCGCTTGTCCTCGGCATCGGGCGGCATACGCCTGGCCCAGATCGCGCACCAGCGGAGCGATCGACCACCCGTCGGCCGCGATATGGTGCACGACGCCCACCAGCACGTGCTCGTGATCGCTGCGCTTGAAGAGGGTGGCCCGAAGGGGGAGTTCGGCAGACAGGTCGAACCGGTGGCCCACCGTGGAGTCGATGGCGTCGTCGAAAAGAGTCGCGGACCATCGGGTGGAATCCACGAAGCGCCAACTGAATTCGGCCCGGTCGGATTCCAGCACGACTTGTCGCGGAATACCGTCCGGTGCCGAAAACACCGTTCGCAGACTTTCATGGCGCGCCACCACGTCACCCAGTGCGGCAGCCAGCGCGTCGACATCGAGGCTCCCGGACAGCCGCAGTGCCACCGCCATGTTGTACACGGCGGACGGTCCTTGCAACTGGTCGAGGAACCACAGCCGAGATTGGGCATACGACAGCGGTACCACCGCTGGTCGTTCGAGAGCGACCAGCGGCTCACGGTGGGCCGCCGCTGCGCCGAGATGGGGTGCCAACTGGGCCACCGTGGGTGCGTCGAAAAGCCTGCTTACTTTGAGGTCTGTGTCCAGAACCGTGTTGATCGCGGCGATCACCCGCATCGCCGATAGCGAGTCTCCGCCGAGATCGAAGAAGGAATCGTCGACTCCGACTCGTTCCACATTCAGCACCTGGGCATAGACCCCGGCCAGGATCTCCTCGACGGCGCTGCCCGGCGCCCGGTACCGATCGGCATCGCGGTAGTCCGGTGCCGGCAAGGCCCGGGCGTCGAGCTTGCCGTTGACCGTCATCGGCAACGCATCGACCGCCAGTACCGCCGACGGCACCATGTACGGCGGCAGCAACTCGGACAGCTGGGCACGGACCAGGACCGGGTCGGCGGGCCCGGTGATGTAGCCGACGAGGCGCTTGGTGGCGAGGCGGTCCTCGCGGGCGATCACCGCGGCCTGTTCCACGCCGTCCAAACTGGCTAGGGCCGCGCGTATTTCGCCGAGCTCGATGCGGTAGCCGCGAATTTTCACCTGCTCATCGGCGCGCCCGACATACTGCAACTGCCCGTCGGCGCCCCACCGCACCAGGTCGCCGGTGCGATACATGCGGGCACCGGGGCCCCCGAACGGACACGCCATGAATCGCGATGCGGTCAGCCCGCCGCGGCGCCAATACCCATATCCCACGCCGCGCCCGGCCAGGTACAACTCGCCGACCACGCCGACGGGCACCGGGCGTAACCAGCCATCGAGCACGAAGAACGCCGCTCCTGCTGTCGGCGAACCAATCGGCACCACAGCGGATTTCGCGGCAAGGGGTGCACTCTTAGACAGCCACATCGTCGTCTCGGTTGGCCCATAGACGTTGACCATCGTCCGTCCGGGTGCCCATCGATCCACCACCTCGGGTGGGCAGGGTTCGGCGCCGATCACCAGTGCCGCCGACTCCAACCCGTCGACGGAAAGGGCGGCCACCGCGGACGGGGTTTGGGTGAGAACCGTGACGCGTTCGTTGACCAGTAGGTCGTGGAAGTCTTCGGGTGAGCGGGTCATCGGCTCGGGCACCACCACCAGCCGCCCCCCGTGCAACAGCGCGCCCCAGATCTCCCACACCGAGAAGTCGAACGCGTAGGAGTGGAACTGCGTCCACACCTGCTCCGGGGTCAGCTCCAGCCCGGCCTCCAGGGAGTCGAAGAGTTGGGTGACGTTGGCATGGTTGACCGCAACGCCTTTGGGCACGCCGGTCGTGCCCGAGGTGTAGATGATGTGGGCGACATCGTCGGGCTCCGGCACCGGTAGCGCGCTGGCGGGCGCAGCGCCGAGCGCGGGATCGCGGATATCGATGGTCGTCCGGACGTACCCCTCGATTCGCGCGCGCAGCTCGGTGGTGGTGAGTGCGGCGATCGGCGCGGCGTCGGTCACCATGAATTCGATCCGTGCCGCGGGGTGCGCCGGGTCGATCGGCAGGTAGGCCGCTCCGGATTTCAACACCGCCAAGATCGCGACGATGGCCTCGGCCGAGCGCGAGAACAGCAGTGCCACGCACTGTCCGGGGGCTGCCCCGTGCAGGGTCAGCAGGTGTGCCACCCGGTTGGACTCTTCGTCGAGTTCGCGGTAGGTGATCGAGCGGCCGTCGAACGTGATCGCAATCGAGTCGGGGGTGCGTGCGGCTTGTGCGGCGAACAATGCGGGCACCGATGTCCCGGTTGTCGGCCGGGTCAGCACCGCTCGGTTCCCGATCTCGTCGAGGCGGTGGTGTTCGTCGGCGTCGAGTAGATCCATCAGCGACAGCCTGCTGGTGGGATCGGTGGTGATGGCCGCCAGGACTCGCTGCAACTGCCGGATGAGGGTGTGGACTCCCTCGGCGGTGAAGACGTCGGTGTCGTACTCGATCCGCAGGCCGAGTTCGTCGCCGGGCATCGCCTGCAAAGTCATTGGGTAGTGGTTGTTTTCGCGGGCGGTGTACCCGGTGACGGCCAGGCCGTTGACGCCGAACAGTGCGGGATCCACGGGATAGTTCTCGTAGACGAACAAGGTGTCGAAGAGTTGGTCGTGGCCCGCGGCGTGGTGGATCTCGGTAAGTGCCAGGTGCTGGTGTTCGAGGGTGTGGTTGTTGGCGCGATGCAGTTGGTCGAGAAGGTCGCAGGTGGTGGTGGCCGTGGTGATGGTGGCGCGCACCGGCACGGTGTTGATCAGCAGGCCGACCATCGAATCGGACCCGGCCAGCTCGGGCGGCCGGCCCGAGACAGCGGTGCCGAAGGCGACGTCGCGCTGGCCGGTCAGCCACATCAACAGCTGCGCCCAGCCGGCCTGCAGGACGGTGTTGACGGTGGTGTGATTCTGCCGCGCCAGCTCGGTCACGGCCTGTGTCGTGTCGGCGGGCACTCGCGCCGTCACCACCGCTCGCGGCCCGAGCCCGACGCGACCTGGCGGGCCCACCAGGGTGGGAACCTCGAACCCGGCGAACATTTGCCGCCACGCCGTCTCGGCGCTGCCGCGATCCTGGTCGGCCAGCCAGGACACGAACCGGCGGTACGGCGCGGGTGCCGGGAGTCGCTGGCCGTAATAGATGGTGAAGATTTCTTGCAACAGGATTGGCAGTGACCAGCCATCGAGCACGATGTGGTGGTTCGTCAACACCAACCGGTGCAGGTCGTTGTCGATGCGGATCAGCGCGACCCGGAACGCGGGCGGTTCGGTCAGGTCGACGACCGCCGTGCGCTCGGCAGCGCACAGCCGCGCGAGGTGGTCCTCGGTATCGACGGAACCGTCGAGTTCCAGGTATTGCCAAGCTGATTCGGGATCGGCCGGAATGACCTGGATCGGGTCGTCGAACTCCGGGCAGAACCGGGCGGCCAGGTTGGGATGCCGGCCGACCACCGTGTCGACCGCGGCGCGCAGTCGGTCGGGTTCCAGCGGGCCGGTGATGGTGATATCCAGCTGGACCGCGTAGAGCTCGCCCAAATCGCTTGTGCCATGCGTATTGGCGTGGAACAGCAGGCCCTGCTGCAGCGGCGTCAACGGCAAGATGTCGGCGATGTGGTCGCGCCGGCACAGCTCGTCGATCTGCTGTTGGCTGAGTCGTGCCGGGGCGATATCCGATGGAGTCAGACCACCACCACCGGCGCGGACATGAGCGCATACCCCGGTCAGGGCGTCGAACCACATTTGGTTGAGCCGGCCGACTTGTTCACCGGTGAGCGCGGAGGTGGCCCAGGTCCAGGTCGCGTGCAGGCGCGGGCCGATGTCCGTGTCGATCGTGCCGGCGTTGAGTTCCACGGTGTGCCCCAACGGCATTGGGATCGCCGAGGCTACGGCGGCCACCGTCACACCGTCCTCGCCGATCAGCCACAGGTCGTCGGAGACCTCAACGGCGCCGGCGCCCAGGCGTCCGAAGTAGTTGAATCCGATCAACGGGTCGGCCGAGTCCAGATCGACTTCGGGATTCAGGTAGCGCAGCAGCCCGTAGGTCAGTCCGTCGGGCAGCGCGCGCAGTTGCTCCTTGGCGTCCTTGATCAGTGCGCCCAGTGCGGGCGCACCGGCGAGCACCTGCGCCCAGGACAAGCCCCCGCCGTCCAGGGCCACCGGATATTTGGTGGTGAACCATCCCACCGTCCGTGACAAGTCCATATCGCCGGCCAGTTCGCCGTGGCGCCCATGGCCCTCCACGTCGATGCCGACCGGGCCGGTGCCCAGAAACTCCGTGCAGGCCAACCCGAACGCGATCAGCAGAATGTCTTGAACGCCGGCGTAAAACGCCGCGGGCACTTCGCCCAACAACATCCGGGTTGTCTCGACGTCGAGGTCCACCGACAACCGGCCTGCGCTGGCGTAGGTGTCCAGTTCGGGCCGGGGTGCCGGGAGTGCGGACGGGACCGCGGCTATTTGCCGCCACACCTGGGTCTGTGCGACGACGTCGGGATCGCGGGCGTGCTGATCGAGCCACGACGCCCACCGGGCGAACGACGTTCCCGGTGCCGGCAACGCGACCTCTTGCTCGGCGCAATGCTGTGCCCAGGCAAGGTTGATGTCTTCCAACAGGATTCGCCACGACACCCCGTCGACGGCCAGATGGTGAATGATCAGCACCAGCTCACCGATCGGTGCCACCCACAATGCGCTGAGCATCTTTCCGGTGACCGGATCCAGCCGGGCCCGCGCTTGGATCAGCACCTCATCGGTGAGCTCGTCGACGACGCGCAGGCAACCTGCGGCGTCCACCGAACCCGGCTCGGGCACCCACAGTGACCAGCCGCCGGCGAAGTCATCGTCGACGCGCAGCCGCAGCATCGCGTGCCGATCCAGCAATGCTTGCAGCACCACCACCACGTCGGCCTCGGTCACCGCGACGGGGGCCTGAATGGCGACGGTCTGGTTGAACTCCTCGACGCGACCCGCGACGCCCTCCAGCCAGCGGATGATCGGGGTGGCCGGCACCTCGCCCACGCCTTCGTCGACGACTCCGGCGTCATCCGTTGCGACACTTGCCACTCGGGCCAGCCGGGCCACGGTCTGCTCGACGAAAATGTCCCGGGGGCGGCACACCACCCCGGCCGCGCGGGCCCGGGACACCACCTGCATCGACAGGATGCTGTCCCCGCCCAGGTCGAAGAACGACTCGTCGACCCCGACCCGCTTCAACCCCAGTACCTGCGCGTAGATCCCAGCCAGGATCTCCTCGACGGCATCGGTGGGGGCACGGTAGTGATCGGCGTCGTGGTATTCGGGCGCGGGCAACGCGCGGGTGTCGAGTTTGCCGTTGACCGTCATCGGCAACGCGTCGAGCACCACCACCGCCGACGGAACCATATACGGGGGGAGACCGTCGGCCAGCGCGGCGCGGGCCAGGTTGGGGTCGGCGGTTCCGGTGATGTAACCGACGAGGCGTTTGACGCCGGGCCGGTCTTCGCGGGCGATGACGACGGCCTGGTCCACGCCTTCCAAACGTGCCAGGGCTGCGCGTATTTCGCCGAGCTCGATGCGGTAGCCGCGAATCTTGACCTGTTCGTCGGCGCGGCCCAGGTAGTCGAGTTGCCCGTCGGGACGCCACCGCACCAGGTCGCCGGTACGATACATCCGAGCGCCAGGTCCCGCGAACGGACAGGCCATGAAACGCGACGCGGTCAGCCCGCCCCGGCGCCAATACCCGCATCCGACCCCGCGGCCGGCCAGGTACAACTCGCCGACCACGCCGACGGGCACCGGACGCAACCACTCGTCGAGCACGAAGAACGCGGCCCCCGATACCGGTGACCCGATCGGCGGAACGCCCGATCCGGTTGCCAGCGGCGCACTCTTGGCCGCCCACATCGTGGTCTCGGTCGGGCCGTAAACGTTGATCATCAGTCGGCCGCGTGCCCACCGGTCCACCAGCTCCGCCGGGCAGGGTTCGGCGCCGATGACCAGCGCGGTCGATTCCAACCCGTGCGGGGAGAGCATGCCGACGGCGGACGGGGTCTGGGTGAGAACGGTGACGTGTTCGGCGGCCAGCAGGGCGTGGAAGTCGTCCGGTGAGCCGGCCACCGCTTCGTGCACCACCACCAATCGGCCGCCGTGCAGCAGCGCGCCCCAGATCTCCCACACCGAGAAGTCGAAGGCGTACGAGTGGCATTGGGTCCACACTTGTCCGGGTGACAGTTCCAGGCCGGTGTCGAGCGAGTCGAAGAGCTGAGTGACGTTGTGCTGAGTGACCGCAACACCTTTGGGCATACCGGTGGTACCCGAGGTGTAGATGATGTGGGCGATGTCGTCCGGCGACGGTCCGGGCGGCGGGGTCGCGGGGTGGGCGTCGATGCGGGGGTCGTCCACGTCGATGATCCGCAGCTCGCATTTCTGCAGCCGCGGCCGCAGCTCGGCGGTGGTGACCGCGGCGATCGGCGCGGCGTCGGCCACCATGAAAGCGATCCGCGCCGACGGGTGGGCGGGATCGATCGGTAGGTACGCCGCCCCGGATTTGAGTACCGCCAGGATTGCGATGATCGCTTCGGCGGAGCGCGAAAACAGCAGTGCCACAGATTGTCCCGGCGCGGCACCTTCGGAGCGCAGTAGGTGTGCCAACCGATTGGCGGCCGCGTCGACTTCGAGGTAGGTCATCGACCGGCCCTCGAAGGTTACGGCTACCGCCTCCGGGGCGCGGGCCACCTGGGTGGCCCACAGCGCCGGAACTGTTGTCGGGGTCGGCGGCTGAGCCAGTATGGCGCGATTGCCGAACGCGTCGAGCTGGGCCTGCTCGGCGGAATTCAACAGTCGAATCGACGAGAGCCGTTGGGTAGCATCGGTTGTCATGGCGAGCAGCACGCGCTGCAATCGCCCGATCAACGCCTCGATGCTGTCCGGGTCGAACACGTCGGTGCGATACTCCACCGCGCCGCGGATTCCGGCCGGCTCACCGGATGTGGTGAAGCTCTCGGTCAGAGTGAAGGCCAAATCCGTTCGTGCGGTGTGGGTGTCGATTGGTAAAGGGGTGGCTCGCACATCGCCCAAAGCCAGTTCGGCCGGCTCCGTGTTCTGCCAGCCCAGCATCACCTGCACCAGTGGGTGGTGTGCCAGGCTGCGGGCCGGGTTCAGCCGCTCGACCAGGACCTCGAACGGCACGTCTTGGTGTTCGTAGGCGGCCAGGCTGCGCCGCCGTACCTGAGCCAACAACTCGGCGACGGTGGGATCGCCGGCCAGATCGACCCGCAGTACCAGGGTGTTGACGAAGAAGCCCACCAGCTCGTCGAGCGCGGGATCGCGGCGCCCTGCGATCGGGAACCCCACGGCCACATCGGAACTCGCGCTGATCGCGGACAGCAGCACCGCGAGGGCGGCCTGGACCACCATGAAGCTGGTGGCGTTGTGTTCACGGGCCACCTCGCGGATCCGCTGCTGCAGCTCGGCCGGCCACTGCACGGCAACACTGGCCCCGTGCTGATCGGCCACCGGCGGGTACGGACGGTCGGTGGGAAGTGGCAACACCTCCGGCATTCCCGCCAGCGTGTCTTCCCAATAGGACAGTTGCGACGCGATCGGGCTGTCGGCATCGGCAAGGTCACCGAACTGGTCGTGCTGCCACAGCGTGTAATCGGCGTACTGCACCGGTAATTCGGCCCAGCCCGGTACGCGGTCCAGGCGCCGAGCGGCATACGCCTGCGCCAGATCACGCATCAGTGGCGCGATCGACCAGCCGTCGGCGGCAATGTGGTGCAGCACGCCGACCAGCAGATGGTCGTCGTCGCCGCAACGGAAAAGCGTTGTCCGTAGTGGGATCTCGGTGGTCAGGTCAAAGCTGTAGCGCGCCGCCGCGTCCACGGCCTCATCCAGCCGAGCCGCCGGCCAGCCGTTGGAATCGACGACCTGCCAACCGAACTCGGCGGTGTCGGCGGCCAACACCAGTTGCCGCGGGCTGTCCTCGGTCGCGGGGAACACCGTACGCAGGCTCTCGTGTCTGGCGATCACATCGGCCATCGCGGCGGCCAGCGCGTCGACGTCGAGGCTGCCCGACAGCCGCAACGCCACCGCGATGTTGTACATCGGCGATGGACCTTGCAGCTGGTCGAGGAACCACAGCCGCGATTGGGCGAACGACAGCGGAACCACCGCCGGGCGCTGCGCGGCCGTCAACGGCTTCAGTCGTCCCTGGCCGGTGTCGATGCGGGGTACCAGCTGCGCGATCGTCGGGGCTTCGAACAATGCCCGCACCGAAAGCCCGGCGTCCAGGGCGGTGTTGATCGCGGCGATGACCCGCATCGCAGAAAGTGAGTCGCCACCCAGATCGAAGAAGGACTCCTCGATGCCGACCCGCTCCACGCCCAGCACCTGGGCATAGATACCGGCCACGATCTCCTCGACCGCGGTGGCCGGTGCGAGGTAGTTCTCGACGTCGCGGTAGTCCGGTGCCGGCAGCGCGCGGGTGTCGAGCTTGCCGTTGACCGTCAACGGCAAGGCGTCGATCGCCAGCACCGCGGCCGGCACCATATACGCGGGCAACCGCTCGGCCAGCGCGCTGCGCAGCTCGGCCGGGTCGGCGGTTCCGGTGACATAGCCCACCAAGCGCTTCTCGCCGGGGCGGTCCTCGCGGGAGATCACCGCAGCCTGCTCGACCCCGTCGAAACCTGCTAGGGCGGAACGGATTTCGCCGAGCTCGATGCGGTAGCCGCGAATCTTTACCTGCTCGTCGGCGCGCCCGACGTAGTCCAGCTGTCCGTCGGCACCCCAGCGCACCAGGTCTCCGGTGCGATACATGCGGGTGCCGGGTCCGCCGAAGGGGCAGGCCACGAACCGCGATGCCGTCAGCGGGGCCCGCGCCACATAGCCGTATCCGACGCCGCTGCCGGCCACATACAGCTCGCCGACCACCCCGGCGGGCACCGGGCGCAGCCAGTCGTCGAGCACAAACAGTGCCGACGTGGAGACCGGCGCACCGATCGGTACCGCGTTCCCCGCCGTCAGGGGCGCGCTCATCGCCGCATAGATCGTGGTTTCGGTGGGGCCGTAGGCGTTGATCATCACGCGTCCGGGCGCCCACCGGTCGACCACCTCGGCCGGGCACGCCTCACCGCCGATCAGCAGCGCCGCCGATCCCAGACCTTCCGGCGACAGCGCCGCCACCGACGACGGCGTCTGCGTCAATACGCTGACCCGCTCGGCGATCAGCAGTGCGCCGAAGTCGTCGGCCGAACCGGTCACCAACTCGGGGACCACCACCAGCCGGTCGCCGTGCAGCAGCGCAGCCCAGATCTCCCACACCGAGAAGTCGAAGGCGTAGGAGTGGCATTGGGTCCACACCTGTCCGGGGGGCAATCCGGCGCTCAGCGAGTCGAGCTGCGCGGTGACGTTGTGATGGGTGATGGCCACCCCTTTGGGGACACCGGTGGTGCCGGAGGTGTAGATGATGTGCGCGATGTCATCTGGTGACGGATCGGGCGGCGCGGTGGCGGGTTGGGCGCAGACCGCCGGGTCGTGGATGTCGATGATCGCCAGGTCGTAGCAGTCCAGCCGGCCTGCAAGCGCGGTAGTGGTCAGTGCGGCTACCGGCGCGGCGTCATCGAGCATGAACTCGATCCGCGCCGCGGGGTGAGCCGGGTCGATCGGCAGGTAGGCCGCTGCGGTCTTCAGCACCGCCAAGATCGCGACGATGGCGTCGGCCGAGCGTGAAAAGAGCAGCGCCACAGACTGTCCCGGCCCCGCGCCCCGGTCTGCGAGCAGATGCGCCACCCGGTTGGCGTTCTCGTCGAGTTCGCGGTAGGTCAGCGAGCGGCCCTCGAAGGTCACCGCTGCCGCGTCGGGGGTGCGCGCGACTTGTGCTGCGAACAATGCCGGAATCGACACCGCGGTCGCGGGCCGCGTCAACGCCTCCCGGTTGCCCAACCGGTCCACGCCGGTGTGTTCGTCGTCGTCCAGCAGATCGATCGAGGAGAGTTCGCGTTCAGGTGCCGACGCCATAACCGTCAGCACCCGCTGCAACCGCTGCGTCAGTTCTGCGACGTCGAAGTTCGAATATGGTTGCCCGGCACCGGCGGTGGTGACGAACTGTTCGTCGCCGGCACCGACGAAGAACAGCCCGAAGTGGCCTATCGGTCCAAAGCTGGTGTACGTCGCGGTGGCCGGAACTCCGGCGAAGTTCAGGGTGAGCCTGGACGGGATGAAATTGAGGACGACTCGATTCGCCGTCTGCCCGACGCCGCGAAGGCCCCCCTCGTCCCCCAGGACCTGTACAGGAAAACGCTGATGCCGCAAAGCTTCTCGGGTGCGCTTATCGACGTGCTTGCAGAAGTCGGCAACCGTGCACCCCGGTGACGTCTGCAGCACCAGGGGCACCACCCCGGCCACCATTCCGGGAAGGGATTTAGACTCCGGGTGGACCCGCCTGCTCACCGGGAAGTCGAGCACGACCTCCGAACCGCCGGTGCATCCCCGCACCAACAGCGCACACGCCGCCGTCAGGATCGAGGTTCGACGTACACCCAGCGCCTTGGACAGCTGTTTGATCTGGCCGACGACGGAGGGATCCAGTTGAACCGGCTCGGTCGGCTGATTCGGATCGGCCCGCGCGGTAGCTTGCGGCAGTCGGTAGTCCGGACCGCTGTGCGTCGGCAGGTTGGCGTTCCAGTAGGCCTGGTCTTCCAGGTATTCCGCGGACGCCTCGTACTCCAGCTCGCCTTCAACGAGGTCCTGCAATGAGCCGAAGAACGCGGGACTGCTGGGCGTGCCGGAAGCAATTGCGGTGTAAATAGCCGCAATTCGGCGACCCACGAGCGCAATGCCCAACCCGTCCATGACTATGTGGTGGCAACAGGCCGACCAGTAGTATTCGTCGTGCTTCGTGCGGAATAACGCAAATTTGAGTAGCCGGCCGTCCAGCGGCATCGGTGTGCGCTGGATCGACGACGCAATCTCGCGGGCTTGGGCCACGGGATCGCTGCAACCGCGAAGATCGTGGAAGTCCAGCTCGAAATCCGGGTAATCGACCGCCTTTTGGAAAACCTGACCGTCGACTTCGAAGAATGCGGCGCGGCACGGTTCGGCCTCGTGCAACGTTTTGCTGATTGCTTGCTTGAGCAAATCAGGCTCGACCGTGCCCTCGATTTTGATGAATAGGCCGAGCTGCCAGTCGGTGCCGGAGCGTCCCGTTTCCTGCGCGAGCCAGATATCCAATTGTCGGCGGGTTAGCGGGAGGCCACGGGCGTCAAATTCCATCCGACCGCCCCTACCCGAAAGGCTTACGCAATGAAGGCCTTATCCGGTTCCGGGTTTCACAGATTCTATGGCCGTATATCGGTGCGATAGCGTGGGACGCAGCCGAAGACCACCGCGACGGCCGCCCTGTGGTGAACCGCTTATCCACAGGCGGCGACGTCCGCGGAAGCCCACCCCGGGCGGTGCGGATGGTCGTCGTTGACCTGGACGAAGGCGTCGCCGACGGTTTATTGCTCACCGATTCTCCCCACACGTCTAATCGACATGAGTGGAACAAACCCTAGTGGACCAAAACGGGCTCCAACAGGGGTTTCGGCAAAGTTCTTGATGTTAGGGCGATGTTAGCCGCGAGTTTCGCGCAGCCCGGTTCCGCGCTGCGAAACCGCCAGGCCCGCAAGCGATCTGGCTTCTGACCGCCCAAGTCAAGGGTCCGAAAACTGTCGTCAACGCTACCGGCTGGAACGCCTCGCCGCTAGCCGAAATCGCGGAACGCCGCGCTCAGCGGGCCTGGCCCTGGGTGGCCAGGAAGCCCGCCACGCCCCGGACGAGTGCGTCGGCATACTTCTGCCGGCCATCCGCGGACTCCATCAGCGCCGAATCAACCGGGTTCTTCATGTTGCCGCATTCGACCAGGATCGCCGGGTATTGCGCCAGGTTGAGGCCGGTCAGGTCGGATCGTCCATACAGCCCGCCCTGGCCGATGTAGTTGGACGGCGGGATGCCGGCGGCCTGCAGCTGGTCGCGCATGATCCGCGCGTACTGCACCGACGGTCCGGCCTGCACCTGGTTGAGGGGCGGGGCGGAATAGTTGACATGGAATCCGCGCCCGGACGGTGGACCGCCGTCGGCGTGGATGCTGAGGATCGCGTTGGGCCGCAACGAGTTGGCCACGTTGGCGCGCTCGTCGATGCACGGTCCCAGGGCGTTGTCGTTGCCACGGGACAGGGCGGTCCTGACACCGAGGGCTGTCAGTGCGGCGCGGACCCGCAGCGCGGTGTCCCAGGTGAAGGTGTGTTCCTGGTAACCGCTGTTGGTCGCGGTGCCGCTGGTCTGGCAATCCTTGGTGCCGCCACGGCCGGTGGTGACCTGCCGGCCGATGGACGCGTCGTTGGCGCCGTTGTGGCCGGGATCGATGAAAACGACCATGCCGGCGATGTTGGATGGGGTCGCGGTCGCGGTCGGCACGATTAGGGTCGACGCGGCGACCAGCATGCTGATCGCCGTCTTGATTCCGACACGCCTGCTCACTCGTTGGTCCACGGCGCAAAGGTAACGTCGCGCGGTCTACGCTGGGTGTTTCGAATCGCCCGACATCCACAGGCGAAACCAACTCGAGACCAAGATGCGAAGGGATTGTCATGCAACCCGGAGGCGATATGTCGGCGCTGCTCGCTCAGGCGCAGCAGATGCAACAAAAGCTAATGGAAGCTCAGCAACTGCTCGCGAACGCCGAGATCCGCGGTCAAGCGGGCGGCGGGCTGGTCGAGGCAATCGTCAAAGGCAGTGGTGAGGTTGTCGCGGTCAAGATCGATCCTTCGGTCGTCGACCCCTCGGACGTCGAGACGTTGCAGGACTTGATCGTCGGCGCCATGGTGGACGCCTCCAAGCAGGTCACCAAGATGGCGCAGGAGCAGCTGGGATCGCTGACCGCCGGCCTGAGCGCGCCGCCGGCCCCACCGACTCAGATGCCGGGGCTGTGAACTCCTAGATGTTCGAGGGACCGGTCCAGGATCTGATCGACGAACTCGGCAAGCTGCCGGGTATCGGGCCAAAGAGCGCGCAGCGCATTGCCTTTCACTTGCTGTCGGTCGAACCGCCGGAGATCGACCGGCTCACCGCCGTGCTGGCGAAGGTCCGCGACGGCGTCCGCTTTTGCGCGGTCTGCGGCAACGTGTCCGATGACGAGCGTTGCCGGATCTGCGGCGATCCGCGCCGGGACGGTTCGCTGGTGTGCGTCGTCGAGGAGCCCAAGGACGTCCAGGCCGTCGAGCGCACGCGCGAATTCCGCGGTCGCTACCACGTGCTGGGCGGTGCGCTGGATCCGCTGTCCGGCGTGGGCCCCGATCAGCTGCGGATCCGCGAGCTGCTCGGCCGCATCGGCGAGCGGGTCGACGGTGTGGACATCACCGAGGTGATCATCGCGACCGATCCCAACACCGAAGGGGAGGCGACGGCCACCTACCTGGTCCGGGTGCTGCGCGACATTCCGGGCCTGACGGTCACGCGGATCGCGTCCGGGCTGCCGATGGGCGGCGACTTGGAGTTCGCGGACGAGTTGACGCTGGGCCGCGCGCTCACCGGCCGCCGGTCCATGGTGTGACCCCCCGGCACGTCACGCGGTCACGACGGCGAAGTTGTCGCTGGCGGACCACGCTTCCTCGAACGTCGCGATCGAGACCTGCTCGTCGCGGCCCGCGCGGACGCCGCTGTCGTTGCGGTGCACCACACCGGCGTCGTAGTCGATCCCGATGACGACCACGAAGTGGTTTTCCTTGGTGCGGTTGCCGGGCTTGTGTAAGGAACCTTGTCGCCCAGCTAGGGCGGGTCTGACCGGCCTCCGGCCTTGCTCAACTGGAACGGCCTGGTGAAGGTCTTGCCCGGCTCCGCGCCACACCCGGCCGAGGCCGTCGTCTGGGCTTCGCCGGCAAGCGACACGGCATCGAAGCTGTAGTCGACGGTCACGGGGACCTCTGAGACCGATGCGCCGTTCGGGCACGGCGCCTGGGCCGTGCCGCTGTGCGTCCATCGTCCGTTCGCCAGGTGGAATTCCCAGCTGATGACGAAGGTCCCGCCGTCTTGCGAGGTCGCCCGGGTGCAGTCCGATCCGCACGGGGCGAAAAGCCAGGCGGTCGTTTTGCCGTTGTCCGGATAGAGCACGTTGTACCGGCCGCTCGGGACTTCCGGGTCGGCGTGCGCCGGTGCCGACGACGCGATGAACGCGGCGAGCAGCGCGCCGCCGGCGGCGATCTTCACGACAGCCACTAGCGCGCCGCCAGTCGTTCGCGGCGCAACAGGTCCACCTCGGGCAGTTCCAGCGGCGCCAGCTCGCCGGCAACCTTGCCCAGCAGCAGGTCGGCCAGTTCCGGGTTGCGGGCCAGGCACGGCCCGTGCATGTAGGTCGCGACGACGCTGCCCTGGATCACGCCGTCGAAGCCGTCGCCGAGCCGGTTGCCCGCGCCCTTGACCACCGCCCCCAACGGCGCGGCGGCGGGGCCCAGCACGGTGCCGCCGCGGTGGTTTTCAAAGCCGGTGAGCGGCTGGGTCAGCCCGGCAAGCAGCGGCTTGCTCACCAGCTCGCCGATCGTGCGGGCCTGCTGTGGCGAGGTCGTCACGTCCAGCATGCCCACGCCGTCCACCCGCTCTCCCGAGGACGTCTCGTACCAGTGCCCGAGCACCTGGACGGCGGCGCAGATCGACAGCACGGGTGCGCCGCGCTGCGCGGCGCGCTGCAGGCCCGGGTACCGCAGCAGGTGCCGGGTGGCCAGTCGCTGCGCGTAGTCCTCCGCGCCGCCCAGGGTGTACAGGTCCAGTGACTCCGGCACCGGGTCGTCCAGCGTGATCTCGACGATCTCGGCGGCGATACCCCGTAGCCGCAGTCGTTGCCGCAGCACCACCGCGTTGCCGCCGTCACCGTAGGTGCCCATCACGTCGGGCAACACCAGCCCGATCCGCACGTTCGACTCAGCCATGACGTCCCAATGCCCGGTGCAGTTGCAGGAAGGCGGTGTAGTTGGCGACGACTTCCACGCGTCCCGGCGGGCAGGACGCGATCGCCGCCAGGGTGTCGTGCACCAGGGTGTGCTCGACGCCGGCGTACCCCAGACGCACCGCCAGGTCGGTCCCGCGTTCGCCGGCGGCCACGACGTGAGTGTCTTCGAAGTGCTCGAAGCGTACGTCCCACAGCCAGGACAGATCCTCGCCGTCGGGCACCTGCCCGTTGACCGAGATGACCACCCCGGCCGCGTGCTTGTCGACCATCGACAGCGCCTCCTGCCAGCCGGCCGGATTCTTGGCCAGCAGGATCCGGGCGTCGTGCTGGCCGATCCGCACGGTCCGGTACCGGCCCGCGACCTCGTCCACTGCCGACACCGCCGCGACGGCGGCCGCGGCCTCGGCGCCCAGCGCGACCGCGGCCGCGACGGCCTGGGCGGCATTGCCGCGATTCACCGCGCCGGGCAGCGCCAGCCGCATCGGCAGGGCCAGCCCGTCGGGCCCGTACAGCGTGTCGTCATCGAACCACCACTGCGGGCTGGGCCGCTTGAAGTCGGCGCCGGTGGAGTACCAGTGGCCCTGGTCGCGGACGATCACCTCACCGCTGCGCGGGCAGCTGACCGAGTCGTTGGCCCACGCGCCGCCGGCGGCCACCCACACCACGTTCGGCGCGTCGTAGGCGGCCGAGGTCATCAGCACGTCGTCGCAGTTGGCCACCACGACGGCGTTCGGGTGGCGGGCCAGCCCCGCTCGCAGCGTGCGCTCGATGACGTTGATCTCGCCGACCCGGTCCAGCTGATCGCGCGACAGGTTGAGCAGCACGATGACGCTGGGCTCGACGGCATCGGAAACGTGCGGCACGTGCATCTCGTCGACTTCCAGGGCAGCGAGCCCCGCGTCCCGGTCGGCGGCCAACGCGGCGACCAGGCCGGCGTCCATGTTGGCGCCCTCGGCGTTGGTGGCGACCGGTCCCAGCGTGCCGAGAGCGGCCGCGGTCATCCGGGTGGTCGTGGACTTGCCGTTGGTACCGGTGACGATGACCGTGCGCCGGCCGGCGCCGAGCTGGTGCAGGACCGATCGGTCCAGCGTCATCGCGACCAGGCCGCCGATCATCGCGCCGGCGCCGCGCCCGGTCATCCGCGACGCCCAGCGCGCGCTCGCTCCTGCGGCGAGAGCCAGACGTGCGCGGGTGGTGACCACCCGCGCAGTTTAAGGGTGGCCGCTCGGATCCAACTAACCGCCGACACGGCCGCGCAGCGGCGCGGTGATGTCGGTCAGACGTGCGATTCTTCGTCTATGAGCCCCACGAATCCGACGCCCTGGGGCCGGCCCGCGACCGATCCGGATGCGGGTTGGGCCGTCATCGACGTCGAGACCTCAGGATTTCGGCCCGGTCAGGCCCGGGTCATCAGCCTCGCGGTGCTCGGGCTCGACGCCCGGGGCCGCGTCGAACAGTCCGTCGTCAGCCTGCTCAACCCCGGGGTGGATCCCGGTCCCACGCACGTGCACGGGCTGACCGCCGCCATGCTCGAGGATCAGCCCCAGTTCGGCGACATCGTCGGTGACGTGATCGAGGTGCTGCGCGGGCGCACGCTGGTGGCCCACAACGTCGCGTTCGACTACGCGTTCCTGGCCGCGGAGGCCGAGCTCGCCGGCATCGCACTGCCCGTCGACACCGTCATGTGCACGGTCGAGCTGGCCCGCAGACTCAACCTCGGCGTCGAGAACCTGCGATTGGAGACCCTCGCCGCGCATTGGGGTGTGACCCAGGAGCGGCCGCACGACGCCTTCGACGACGCCCTGGTGTTGACCGGTGTGCTCGCGTCCGCGTTGGGGCGGGCTCGCGAACTCGACATCTGGCTGCCGGTGCGCCCCGTGACCCGGCGCCGCTGGCCCAACGGCCGGGTGACCCACGACGAGCTGCGCCCGCTGAAGGCGCTGGCCTCTCGCATGCCGTGCCCGTATCTCAACCCCGGGCCGTATGTCCGCGGCCGGCCGCTGGTCCAGGGCATGCGGGTGGCGTTGGCTGCCGAGGTGCGGCGCACCCACGAGGAGCTCGTCGAGCGGATCCTGCACGCCGGGCTGGCCTACACCGATGTCGTCGACCGCGAGACCTCACTGGTGGTGTGCAACGCCGCCGCCCCCGAGCAGGGCAAGGGCTACCAGGCCCAGCAGCTGGGTGTGCCGGTGGTGTCCGACGCGCAGTTCATGGCCGGCGTGGACACCGTGATCGGCGGCACCAGCATGGAGGAGTTCGTCGACGCTGCCAGCGCCGACGACCAACTCGCGCTGTTCTAACTGCTCGAACCGCCGACTAGATCGTTGCGAATTCAGCATATTCTCAGCTGGCGCTCGGTAACTCCCCAGCCGTTGGGCAGAGGCTGATCGTTACGATCGGCAGGCCATTGCGGAGCGCAAACGAGCGCTGCGCGTGGCGTTTTGGGGAACCGATCGATATGGACCGCCGCATTGCGCAAGCTTTGGTCGCGGCAGTAAGGAAATCTGTGGTGAGTGGGCCGTTGGCGGATTTCGCCGTCGATCGGCGGGTATTGCTGATCACCGGAATCGCGCTGGTCATCGGAGCCCTGTCAGCTGGGGTGGCATGGTGTCTGGTTCAGTTGATCGGACTTGTCACCAATCTTGTTTTCTATCATAGATTTTCGGATGCTCTGGTGTCGCCCGCCGCCAACGAGCATCCGTGGTGGCTGATCCTGGGTGCGCCGGTTGCCGGCGGTTTGGTGATCGGCTTGATGGCGCGGTACGGGTCGGATCAGGTTCGCGGCCACGGTATGCCCGAGACGATCGAGGTGATCCTCACCGGCAGCAGCCGCGTCGAACCCAAAGTTGCTGTCCTAAAGCCACTCTCGGCGGCCATCAGTATCGGTACCGGCGGCCCGTTCGGCGCGGAGGGGCCGATCGTGATGACCGGCGGCGCGATGGGTTCGGTTGTCGCCCAGTTCCTGCATTTGACCGCCGATGAGCGAAAGATCTTGCTCGCCTCCGGCGCCGCCGGTGGCATCGCAGCCACCTTCAACGCTCCGTTGGCGTCCATCTTGTTGGCGGTCGAGTTGCTGCTGTTCGAATTCCGGCCTCGCAGCTTGGTCCCGGTCGCCGGTTCGGTCGCTGTCGCTACTGTTACGCGGCTATTCATCATGGGCGGCGCGCCGATATTTCCAGTCGCTGCACGGATGGCCGAAGTGCATTGGCAAATAGATGTTTTGGCGGTGGCGGTCGGGATCGCCGGCGCCGCAGTGGCCATCGGCGCCACGCACTTGGTCTATTGGGCGGAGAGCGCTTTTCCGCGCCTGCCAATCCACTGGATGTGGTGGCCGGCGATCGGCGGTCTGATCATCGGCGTGGGTGGACTGATCGAACCGCGCGCTCTCGGTGTTGGTTACAACGTGATCGGTGCGCTTCTGTCCGGACACGCCGGCCTGTCGCTGATCGTCGGGATTCTCCTGGTGAAGACGACAATCTGGGCGTTGTCGCTCGGCTCGGGAACTTCGGGTGGCGTGTTCGCTCCCGTGTTTATGATCGGCAGCGCGCTCGGAGCACTTGTCGGGCAATGGTTTCCGCACGTGTTTCCAGGTTTCTGGGCGATGTTGGGCCTGGCGGCCGTGGTTTGCGGCATCATGCGGGCGCCGCTGACAGCTATCATGTTCACTCTCGAACTCACCCGAGCCTGGCCCGCGATGCTTCCGGTGATAGTCGCCACGATGACCGCCTACGTGATATCCGTTCTGTTGCTGCCGCGTTCGGTGCTCACCGAGAAGATCGCCCGCAGCGGCATGCACCTCACCCGTGACTACACAACGGACCCGCTGGAAGCATTCCTGGTCGGCGAAGTGGTGCGCCCCGGGGCGTCGCCCACACCGGCGGGCGCCTCGATAAGCTCCCAGGCCACCTTGCGGCACGCGGCAAATGTCTTCGCCGAATCCGACGGCCGGCCGCTGCGCGTGGTATCGCCGGACGGCTGCGACCAAGGCCATCTGTTGATGAAGGACTTGCTCACCGCCCGGCTGCACGATCTCAACGAAGACACCGAACGGACCCGGCACCTGACTCCTTACTTCCCACGGCCGCCGCAGAGTGCGGTGCGACGCTGGGCATCAGCTCGGCGCAACGGCCGTGCGAGCTAACCGGCGCTACCTCAGGGTCCGCCCCGCCAGTGTTCGATGCGATGGTGGTCCGGCATGAAGCCGTGGTCGACTCCCCACAGCACCGCCTGCGTCCGGCTCGCCACACCGATCTTGCGGTAAACGGTTCGGATATAGGACTTCACGGTGTTGGGACTGAGATAAGTCAGCCGCGCCACTTCGGCGTTGCTCTTGCCCTGGGTTATCAGCGCCAGGATCTCTGCCTCCCGGTCGCTGAGCCCTTCACCGCGTCCGGGCCAATCGAGACCCGGCACGCTGCGCGCCCGCGGCGGAGCCTCGCTGATCACGGTCTCACCGGCATGCACCGCTTCTAACGCCGCCACCAGTTCTCGAGCGGGCAACGCCTTCGACAGGTAACCATCGGCGCCCTTATCGCGCGCGTGGCGAATCAGATCGGGGTGAAAGTTCCACGTGTACACCACGACTCGGGACGCACGGGGATTCGCCGCCAGCTCGGCGATCTCGTCGTAATCCGACTCGGGCTGGGCGAACGAGTCGTACATGACGATGTCGACCGCGTCGTCGAGGGACATGTTCGAGTCCAGTTCGGCGACGACGATGCGGTCTTTGTATCGGTCGAACATGTTGGCCACACCCATCACGACGACGTCGTAGTCGTCGACCAGCGCCACCGTGATCGGTGCTGCTTTATGAGCGGCCATGGGCGTAGAACTTACCTCCCTAGGGGTGTAGTGCCACCCCCCTTTGGGGTTGTTGTGTGGGAGATGTGTCGGGCGCCCGCTCGGCCAAGCAGGTACGAAACGCCGCTTGCGGCACAACGCGAAAGGCTCGCATCATGATCGGATTTATCGTCACCCTCCTCGTCGTCGGGCTCATCGCCGGAGCACTGGCGCGGCTGCTGGTTCCCGGCAAGCAGCCGATGTCGATTCTGTCGACGATGGTCTTGGGCATCGTCGGCTCGTTCGTCGGTGGCTTTCTCGGCTACGTGCTCTTTCATAAGGATGCTGCGCAGGGCTTTTTTCAGCCCGCCGGACTCATCGGGTCCGTTATCGGCGCTGTGATCGTGTTGCTGGTCTGGTCTCGGGTAGGCGCCCGCACCTCCGGGCGAATTCGCTGAGGTCCACATCCACCCGCCGTACACGCGACCCGCTCGGCACCTGTTGTGCGGAGCGGGTCGCGTCGCGGGTTATCGATCGGCGGGAAACAGAATGGTCTTGCCCGGCAGCCGGCCGGCGTCGGAGGCTTCGTGGACTGCGGCGGCCTGGTTCAACGGGCGACGCTCGGCGACGTCGATGTGCAGCTGTCCGGCGTCTACCCGGCTGACCAGGTCGGCCAACTGCCCGGCGTCGCTGCGGACGAATATCCGCTGCGCACGCACGCTTCGCTCGGTGTCCTCCGTCCCCGACGTCATGGTGCCGACGTAGAAGCCGTTGTTGGCGACCACGCCGACGAGGGCTGCGGTTTCCTCGGGCGTGGTGCCCACTAGGTTGAGCACCACATCAAACGGGCCCCCGGCAACGGTGATCGGTGTCCGCGTGTAGTCGATGTAGCCGATGATCCGGTCGGCTTCGTACGCACGTAGTCGGTCCGCGCTGCGCGCCGATGCGGTAGCGGTGACGATGGCACCGGCTTGCTTGGCGAGCTGGACCGCGTAGCCGCCGACCGCTCCGCCCGCCCCGTTGATCAGGATGGCCTGCCCGGTCTTCAGGCCCGCCATCTCGAACAGCGCCTGCCACGCCGTCAAGCCAACGGTCGGCAGCGCGGCCGAATCCGCCAGGGCCACGGTCCGCGGCGCCGGCGCCAAAGCCTCCGCCGGTGCCAGCACGTACTCGGCGGCAGCCCCGTCGGCATCTAACGGAAGCAACGCCACGACCGCGTCGCCGACGTTCCAGCCTGTTACCCCACCACCGAGTTCGGCGACTGTGCCCGCGACGTCGATACCGGGCACGTGCGGGAAGGTGATCTCGTACACCTCGGACAGATAGCCGCCGCGGATGCCCGCGTCGACCGGGTTGAACGAAGTCCCGGCCACTTTCACCAGAACTTGGCCGGCGCCCGGAGTCGGTCGCTGGACCTCGGAGTACTCCAGCACCTCGCTGCTGCCGTAGCGGTGGTAAAGCACTGCCTTCATGATCTCCTCCATTCCTAGGTTGCTTCGACGTTGAAGCCTGCAGTAACTTGCTTCGAAGTCGAAGCAATCCCGGACGCGCTGTGGTCTTCGTCTCTTTGCTTCGACATCGAAGCAGTACGATCGCGGCATGGTCGAAGCACTCAAGCCCGAACAAATGCGCACGTACTTCGCCCTCACCGAGGCGGTCAGCCTGCTTCAGTACGCCGTGCGCCAACAGCTACAGGCCGAAGGTGACCTCAGCTATGTGCAGTTCGAGATTCTGGCCCACCTCGCCGACGCCGACGGGCAACTGACCATGACCGAGCTGGCGGACAGGGTGGTCTACAGCCGTAGCGGCCTCACCCATCAGGCGGGATTGCTAGAGAAAGCGGGGCTCATCACTCGCGCGGGCAGTTCGCACGATCAGCGGGCGACCGTCGTCGATATCACCGAGGCCGGCCGGGCCCGTCTCGCCAAGGTGCTACCCGGGCACATCGAGGTGGTACGCGACTTGCTGTTCAATCCGCTGTCAGACGACGACGTCGGCAACCTCGGCGACATCATGAGCCGGGTTCGCGGCCATATGCGAGCCCGCCCGCCCCGCTCCGCTGTCAGCCGCGCGACGCGCGGTTGACCGCCGACACCACGGCACGCAGCGACGCGGTGGTGATCGACGGGGCAATGCCCACCCCCCACACCGTGCGGCCGCCCACCGACGCCTCCACATAGGCCGCGGCCTGCGCGTCGTCGCCGGAGCTCATCGCGTGTTCGGAGTAGTCGAGGACGGCGACGTCGAACCCGACATCGCCCAGCGCGTGGACGAACGCGGCGAGCGGGCCGTTGCCGGCACCGCTGATCTCGGTCTCCGCCCCGTTGATCTTGACGGTCGCGGCGATCCGGGTGGTGCCGCCGTCTTCCTCCGAGGCGTCGACGCGCTGCTTGATCCTTTCCAGCGGCAGGATCGGCGCCAGGTACTCCTCGGAAAACGCGTCCCACATCTCCTTCGGAGATACCTCCCCGCCCTCGCCGTCGGCGATCTTCTGGATCACCTGGGAGAACTCGATCTGCAGCCGTCGCGGCAGGGCCAGGCCGTGGTCGGCCTTCATGATGTAGGCGACCCCGCCCTTGCCGGATTGGGAGTTGACCCGGATCACCGCCTCGTACGTGCGGCCGACGTCACGCGGGTCGATCGGCAGGTACGGCACCTGCCAGAGCATGTCCTCGACGTCGGTGTCCGCGGCGTCGGCGTCCGCCTTCATCTGGTCCAGGCCCTTGTTGATGGCGTCCTGGTGGCTGCCCGAGAACGCGGTGTAGACCAGATCGCCGCCGTAGGGGTGCCGCTCGTGCACCGGCAGCTGGTTGCAGTACTCGACCGTGCGGCGGATCTCGTCGATGTTGGAGAAGTCGATCTGCGGGTCCACACCGCGGGAGAACAGGTTCAGCCCAAGCGTCACCAGGCACACGTTTCCGGTGCGCTCACCGTTGCCGAACAGGCAGCCCTCGATTCGGTCGGCTCCCGCCTGATAGCCCAATTCGGCTGCGGCGACTGCGGTTCCGCGGTCGTTGTGGGGATGCAGGCTCAGGATCACCGACTCCCGGTTGGCCAGATTGCGGCTCATCCACTCGATCGAGTCGGCGTAGACGTTGGGGGTGGCCATCTCCACGGTGGCGGGCAGATTGAAGATGATCGGGTTGTCCGGGGTTGGCGCGATGATTTCGCCGACGGCGTCGCAGACCTGCTTGGCGTACTCCAATTCCGTTCCGCTGTAAGACTCCGGCGAATATTCGAAGCGCCATTGCGTGTCCGGGTATTTGGCCGCCTCTTCGACGCACTTGCGCGCACC
>NZ_JBGGKR010000022.1:0-79408 GCF_041287235.1 Mycobacterium sp. pR1184
ACCCCAACGGCCACACCCAATGGATCCCCCCACCCCACCTCGACCGCGGCCAACCCCGCACCAACACCTACCACCACCCCGAGCGACTGCTCTGCGGCGGAGACGACGTAGCGTGAGCCGCGTGAACGGCGCGCGCACCCTGCTCCTGATGCGGCATGCGAAATCTGGATACCCACCCGGCGTCGGGGACCACGAGCGGCCGTTGGCACCCCGGGGCATCCGGGAAGCGGCGCTGGGCGGTGACTGGCTGCGCGCCAATCAACCCGGAATCGGCGCCGTGCTGTGCTCGACGGCCACCCGGACCCGCCAGACCCTGGACCGCACTGGCATCGATGCGCCCGTGCAATTCCGCGAAAGCCTCTACGACACCACCACCGGGACGATGATCGACGAGATCAACAAGGTTCCCGACTCCGTCGACACCCTGCTCGTCGTCGGACACGAACCGACCATGTCGTCGCTGGCGCTCGGTCTGGCGAGCGACGAAGGCACCGATGTGGCTGCAGTGCAACGCATTTCAGAGAAGTTCCCGACATCGGCGATCGCGATCCTGAAGGTCGCCGGCGACTGGAAAGACCTGCAACTGGGCGGAGCGACGTTAATCGGCTTCCACATCCCGCGCTGACGAGCTAGGAGTTCGTCGAGAGCGTCAGCTCCATCAGCTTGAGGGCCTGAGCGCAGGCATCGATGCCGGGCGCCTGCGGGTTGACCCACCAGCCGACCACACCGGCGGCATCGCTGGCCACCCCGCAGGCACCGTTCGGGTCGTCCGGGCGCATCACGATCGAACTCACACCGGCGATCGTCCGGGTTTCCACCTTGTACTTGAGGAAGTCGGCGACCTTACGTTCTTCGCTCAGGCTGCCCTGCTCGAACCAGAACCGGGTGATGTCGATCAGGCCGGCCGGGTTGGCCGCCTGCCAGCGGCAGATCGCGCCGACGAACGTGCTCTGGATGTCGAGCGGGTCGGCGCCCACGGTCTTGGCCAGGATGTCGCTGGTCAGAACCTCACATTCCTTCAGCAGGTTCGGGTACTGCTGCTGGGAATTGTTGTTGCGCGGCACACCGCCGGCACCGGCCTTGACGGCGTTACCCCCGATCGACCTCGAACAGCCGGTCAGGATCACCAGCGCGGCGGTCAAGATGACCACCGCCGTCCGGACACGTCTTGTCATCATTTCGAGTTCGCAATCGATTGACGAGTCAGTTCTTTGGCGATGTCACACGGCGGCGGGAAGGGCTTTTGGCTGAAGCTGATCGACCACTCGATGAAGTCGTCCTGGAACTGGATGCCCACCTCGCACAGCGAGTCGCCCAGGTTCGGCTCATTGCCGACGGCGATGAAGCCGCTGTGACCGTTGATGTTGATGTCGTCGACGCTGGCGCGCGACAGCTCCTCGGTCTTGCGCTCACGCCCGATCGGGCTGCCGCGGTACCAGGAGAACGAGAAGTGCGGACCGAGGATGCCGCCGCCGGCCAACCACTGGCAACCCACGGAATTGCGCGCCGTGTTGATCAGCCCGCTGACCTTGGTCAGCTCGGCAACCTGCTGGTCGTTGATGCCTCCGCATTGCGGAAACATCGGTCCGTGGTGGCCCTCGGCGTTGCCCGGCGTGGACGAGGACGTCCCGCCCGGCTTGTTGTCACCGGAACCCGAGCAGCCCGCAACCGCCGGGGCGAAGATCGTGATGGCCGCAAGGGCTAGCGCCGTGAGGTTACTCCGCACCGCTACCCTGCTTCTGCTCAGCCTGCTGCTGGTCCACACGATGCACTGTAGCGGCAGCCCATCGGGTCAACCACCGACGCGCCACCTGAGCAGGCATTTCAATGTGTTTGCCAGAGGGGGCGCGCGCACCCAACCGCCCGGCGGTGCTGCGCCCCACGACGCGTGCCGTATGCGACAGTTACCAAATGCTTCTGGCACTGCTGCGCCAGTACATCCGGCCGTACCGCCGGCTGGTGGCGGTGCTGATGGTGCTGCAACTGATCAGCACGCTGGCGACGCTGTACCTGCCGACGGTCAACGCCGCGATCATCGATGACGGCGTCGCCAAGGGCGACACCGCGACGATCGTCCGGCTCGGCATGGTGATGCTGGCCGTCACCGGGCTGCAGGTGCTCTGCTCGGTCGGGGCCACCTACTTCGGCTCACGAACCGGGATGGGGTTCGGCCGCGACCTGCGACTGGCGATGTTCGAACACGTCACCACCTTCTCCGAGCCCGAGACCGCCCGATTCGGCGCGCCGACGCTGCTCACCCGCAGCACCAACGATGTCCGGCAGATCCAGTACCTGGTTCAGATGACGGGCACGGTACTGATCACCGCGCCGATCATGTGCATCGGCGGAGTCTTCATGGCCATCCACCAAGAGGCCGCACTGACCTGGCTGTTGCTGGTCAGCGTCCCGATCCTGGCCGTGGCCAACTACTGGATCATGTCGCACATGCTGCCGCTGTTCCGCAGCATGCAAGCCCTGATCGACGGCATCAACCGGGTGATGCGCGACCAGCTGTCCGGCGTACGGGTAGTCCGGGCCTTCACTCGCGAAAGCTTTGAGCGCGAAAGGTTTTCCCGCGCCAACACCGCGCTGTCGAACGCATCCCTGACCGCCGGCAACTGGCAAGCGCTGATGCTGCCGGTGACCACGCTGACGATCAACGTCTCCAGCGTCGCGCTGATCTGGTTCGGCGGGCTGCGCATCGATCGCGGCCAGATGCAGGTCGGCTCGCTGACCGCGTTTCTGGCCTACTTCACGCAGATCCTGATGGCCGTGTTGATGGCGACGATGACGCTGGTGGTGCTGCCACGCGCATCGGTATGCGCCGAGCGGATCACCGAGGTGCTGTCCACCCGTCCCGCCATCGTGAGCCCGCGACATCCCCGGCATCCGGACGCGGGCATCACCGGCGTTGTCCGCCTGGACGGTGCGACATTCACCTATCCGGGCGCCGATCGCCCTGTGCTGCAACATATCTCGTTGACCGCGCTACCCGGCACCACTACCGCGGTCGTCGGCAGCACCGGCTCTGGTAAGTCGACGCTGGTGTCGCTGATCTGTCGGCTCTACGACGCGACCGAGGGCGCGGTCCTGCTCGACGACCTCGACGTCCGCGACTACGACACCGAGCGGCTCTGGTCGGCGATCGGGCTGGTCCCGCAGCGCGGTTATCTGTTCTCCGGCACCGTCGCGGAGAATCTGCGCTTTGGAAAGGCCGACGCGACCGACGAGGAGATGTGGGATGCGTTGCGGGTCGCCGCGGCCGACGAATTCGTGCGCGCGCACCCCGACGGGCTGCGGATGCGCGTCGGCCAGGCCGGGATGAATTTCTCCGGCGGGCAACGGCAACGGCTGGCGATCGCCCGGGCCGTCATCCGCCGCCCGGCCATCTACTTGTTCGACGACGCGTTCTCCGCGCTTGATGTGCACACCGATGCGCGGGTCCGGTCCGCACTGCGGGAGATCTCCGGTGAAGCCACCATCATCGTTGTCACACAGCGTATTTCGACCGCATCGCAGGCCGACCAGATCGTCGTCGTCGACGACGGGAAAATAGTGGGCTCGGGCACCCATGAGTCGCTGTTGACCGATTGCGCCACCTACGCGGAATTCGCCGACTCACAGTCGGTCGGCGCCGGAGTAGGAGGAACGCGGTGACCACGGCGACCAACCGGGTCGCCCGCGAAACCGCTCCCCGCATACGATCACGCGACTTCTGGGGCACCGCGGCCCGGCTGGTGAAACAGCTTGCGCCCCAACGGACGCTGAGCATCGCGGTGGTCGTCTTGGGCCTCACCGGCACGATGATCGGCGTCGTTGTTCCCCGAATCCTCGGCCACGCTACCGATTTGCTCTTCAACGGCGTGATCGGGCGCGGGCTTCCGGCGGGAATCAGTAAGGCACAGGCCGTCGCCCAAGCGCGAGCACGCGGTGACAAGACGTTCGCCGACCTGCTGTCGGGAATGAACGTAGTGCCCGGCCAGGGCGTGGACTTCGGTGCGGTGGCGCGAACACTCGCCCTTGCCCTGGCCATGTATGCCGTTGCCGCGCTCCTGATTTGGGCACAAGCCCGGCTGCTCAACCTGACCCTGCAGCGCACCATGGTCGCGCTGCGCAGCGACGTCGAGGACAAGGTGCACCGACTGCCACTGTCCTACTTCGATGGACGGCTGCGCGGCGAGCTGCTGAGCCGGGTGACCAACGACATCGACAACGTCCAATCCTCACTGTCGATGACGATCAGCCAGCTGCTGACGTCGATCCTGACCGTCGTCACGGTGCTGGTCATGATGCTGTCGATTTCGCCGCTGTTGACGCTGATCACCGTGCTGACCGTGCCGCTGTCGCTGCTGGCATCACGCGCGATCGCGCGTCGCTCGCACCGCCTGTTCGTGGCGCAGTGGACCAGCATCGGAGCGCTGAACGCCCACATCGAGGAGACCTACAGCGGATTCACGGTGGTCAAGACCTTCGGCCACCGGGAGGCGGCACGCGCACAATTCCGCCGCCTCAACGACGACGTCTACCAGGCCAGCTTCGGCTCCCAGTTCTTCTCCGGTCTGGTGGCACCGGCCACGACGTTCATCGGCAATCTCGGCTACGTCGCGGTCGCGGTGATCGGCGGCCTGCAGGTAGCCACCGGACACATCACCCTCGGCAACATCCAGGCGTTCATCCAATACGTGCGGCAGTTCAACACGCCGCTGAGCCAGGTGGCCGGGATGTACAACACCCTGCAATCCGGGGTGGCCAGCGCCGAGCGGGTGTTCGAGCTGCTCGACGAGCCGGAGGAAGCGCCGGACGCCGCGCCGACGCCGCCCAACGGCCAGCCGCGCGGACGCGTCGAGTTCCAGCATGTGAGCTTCGCCTACCGCCCCGGCACGCCGGTGATCGAAGACCTCTCGATAACGGCCGAGCCGGGCAGCACCGTGGCGATCGTCGGACCGACCGGAGCGGGCAAAACCACGCTGGTGAACCTGCTGATGCGGTTCTACGACGCCGATTCCGGACGCATTTCCATCGACGGCGTCGACATCACCACGATGAGCAGGCAAGCCCTGCGATCACGAATCGGCATGGTGCTGCAAGACACCTGGCTGTTCGACGGGACCATCGCGGAGAACATCGCCTATGGACGCCCCGGCGCCGGCGCGGACGAGGTGGTCCAAGCCGCCCGGGCAGCCTATGTCGACCGGTTTGTCCAGACCTTGCCGGCCGGCTACCAGACCCGGGTCACCGGCGACGGCGCCAACATCAGCGCCGGCGAGAAGCAGCTGATCACGATCGCCCGCGCGTTTCTGGCCCGTCCGCAGCTGCTGATTCTGGACGAGGCAACCAGCTCGGTGGACACCCGCACCGAGGCGCTTATTCAGCGGGCCATGCACGAGCTACGCCGCGACCGCACGAGTTTCGTTATCGCACATCGACTTTCGACGATCCGTGGCGCCGACCGTATCGTGGTGGTCGAGTCCGGGCGCGTCGTCGAACAGGGCAACCACGCCGAATTGATGGCGCGCCGCGGCGCCTATTATGCGATGACAAAAGCCTGATTTTTCGGTCCGACCGCGACCTCGAGGCGTTACTGAAACGGCGCCAAGAAGTTATAGAGGATCCATTTAGAAGTGCGGCTGACGCTAGTCCCATCAGCACCCCAACCGCACACCTGAAAAGGATCACAACAATGTTCACTCGCCGGATCAACACCATCGCCAGCACCATCATCGGCGCCGCCGCCATCGGGATCGTCGCGGTCGGCACCGCCGGCACCGCCGGAGCCACCACCGCCGACGACGCGTTCCTCGCTCAGATGGACAAGCTCGGCATCTCCTTCCGCTCGCCGGCGGACGCCATCAAGGACGGCCACAAGGTCTGCCAGGAACTCGCCGCGGGCAAAACCGGGACCGACATCGCCACCGAGATCCTGCAGCAGACGGACCTGACCAACCACCAGGCGGCCTACTTCGTCGTCGACGCCACCCACGCCTACTGCCCGTCACTCGCACCGCAGCTCACCTAATCGCGCCCACCCACTGGATGGGGGGTCTCGGGTAACCGGGATCCCCCATCCGCCATTTACCGGCCGGCAAAGTCCGCCCGCCAAGTCATTGAGAATCCTTTTAGGGGTGGGCGCGACGCTGTGTTCATCGGCAGACAGACCGCATACCCGAAAGGACCACAGCAATGTTCGCTCACCGTATCCGCACAATTGCCAGCACAGCGATCGGCGCCACCGCCATCGGGATCGTCGCAGTCGCCGGCGCCGGCGTTGCGGGCGCCAGCACAGTCGACGACTCCTTCATCACGCAGATGGGCAAGGTGGGCGTCACCTTCACCTCACCAGCGGAGGCTGTCAACAATGGCCAGAAGGTATGCCAGGCGCTGGCCTCCGGGGAAAGTGGCGTCGACATCGCCAACGAGGTCGTCGGCCAGACGAACCTGACCAGCAGCCAGGCCGCCCACTTCGTCGTCAACGCGGCCACCGCGTACTGCCCGCAACTGGGCGGCCCGCTCAGCTGAACGCACCACCCGCCAAACGGGGGATCTCGGTAACCGGGATCCCCCTTTCGGCATATGCTAACGCCCCAGGCGCGCACTCACCCGCGCCGGCCACGCACCGCACGAGACGCAACCACCGCGTCCGCAACAGCGAAGCCGGATTGGAACGCATTGCCCATCAAGCTAATTCATCATCGGTTGCGGGTGGCCGGCTGCGGGCCGATTCATGCAGGGTGGCGTGATCCGATTCAGACGTACCAAATCCGGCATCGGCCTCACTAAGCTTTCAGGGCGGCGGTTGATTTGCTGCGCGGCGATTGATATGCAGGAAGCAGCTGTGGCCAACACTTCAAGGAGATGTCGATGAAGCTCTCGCCTCGCACCGTTAGCGCCGCCGCTGCCGCCGCGCTCGCCCTCGTCCTCACCATCGCCGGCTGCTCGAGCAACTCCAACACCGGCAAATCACCCGGGAGCACTTCCACCACCTCCAGCAGCGAGGCGGCCACCCTGCTCAAGCAGGCCGCCGACGCGATGACCAAGGTGACCGGGATGCATGTCAGCGTGGTGGTGCAGGGCGACGTGCCCAACCTGCGGGTGACCAAGCTCGACGGCGACATCTCCAACACCCCGCAGACGGTTGCCACCGGTACCGCGACGCTGCTCGTCGGCAAATCCCCGCAAGACGCGAAGTTCGTTTACGTCGACGGCCACCTCTACTCCGACCTTGGGCAGCCCGGCACCTACACCGACTTCGGCAACGGCGCCTCGATCTACAACGTGTCGGTGCTGCTGGACCCCGGCAAGGGGTTGGCCAACCTGCTGTCGAAACTTCAGGGTGGCGCGGTGGCCGGCACCGAGCAGGTCAACGGCGTCGCGACGACCAAGATCACCGGCAACTCGTCGGCTGACGACGTCGCCACGCTGGCCGGCTCCAAACTGACCGCCCAGAGCGTGACGACGGTGCCCACCACGGTCTGGATCGCCTCGGACGGCTCCTCACACCTGGTCCAGCTTCAGGTCCACCCCACGAATGACACCTCGGTGACGCTGACGATGTCCGACTGGGGCAAGACAGTCACCGCCACCAAGCCCGTTTAGGCGCGCTGGTCAACGGCACGGAACTGCAACCCTAGAAACGTGGAAACCGCCGGACCGCCGGCTTTCGGAAAGGAATCACCAATGAGGATGATTACTCGTCGCCGGCGGTTCACGGTGGCCGGCATGGCTGCTGCCGCCGCCATCAGCATCGCGCTGGCTCCCGCGGCCGGTGCCGCCGATCAATACGGCGCGATCGCCTACTCCAGCAACGGTTCCTGGGGCCGCAGCTGGGACTATCCGACCCGGCCGGCCGCGGAGGCCACCGCGGTCAAAAATTGCGCCTACACGGACTGCAAGGTGCTGACCAGCTTCACCGATTGCGGCGCAGTCGCGACCAATGGCAGGGCATTCCAGGGCGGGGTCGGCTCCACCCTGGCCGCCGCGATGAGGGACGCGCTGACCAAACTCGGCGGCGGCTCCATCGACACCTGGGCGTGCAACTAGCGGCCCTGAGCACCGTCTTCATCCGCGCGCGGACGCCGTTAGGTGCCGCGCGAGGTCACTCCAAGAATTCGTGGAGATAACAAATAGGCCACGATCGGAGCCTTTTCTCAACCACCCCGCACGACCGCGGGACGAGAAAAGGGGACACGATGAATACCACGAAGATCGCCACGATCGCCAAGACCGCCGCCCTGGCACTCATCGCCGTTGCCGTCACGCTGGGATTGGCCGCACCGGCCGGCGCGGCCGCCGGCACCATGTACGGCGACCCGGTGGCAGCCGCCAAGTACTGGCGCTACCAGAAATACGACGACTGCGTCCTGATGTCGAGCGCCGACGTGATCGGCCAGATCACCGGCAAGGAGCCCTCAGAGCGGGCCATCATCAAGGCGGCGCAAGCCACGCCGAGCGTCGTGCACCCCGGTTCGATCTACACCACGCCGGCCAACACCAAGAACCCGAATTCCGGTATGGGCACCAGCTTTGCGGACATCCCGACATTGCTGGCGCTGTACAAGATCAACGGCACGATCACCAACGAGGAGCACGCCGCCAAAGACGGCATCCTCGGCGGCATCGAAGGGCTCGAGGAGCAACTCGGCGAGGGCCACAAGGTCATCGTCAGCGTCAACGCAGAACTCATCTGGGGCCAGCCCGTCGAGAACAAGGACGACAAGGGCCACCCCCGCGGCGACCACGCGGTGGTGGTCACCGGTATCGACACCGCCAACAATGTGGTGCACCTCAACGACAGCGGCACCAAGGACGGTCGCGACGAGCAGATCCCGACGGCGCTGTTCATGAAAGCCTGGGAGGCCAGCAAGCAGCTGATGGTATTCACGAGCTAGCCGGTCACGCACGTCAACGGCGGGCAGCCACCCCGAAGCACACGCACCGGGCCGGCTGCCCGCCTCATGCGTTTTCGATGAACCCCAACCGGATTCGAGCGAGCAGTCGATGATCACGCTGGCAGGGAACGCATTTCAGTCGAGAGCAATACCGAAGCCGCGGCACACCAATCCCCACCGGTATTACCGAATTCGGTGGGTTCGTATCACAATGTCAAGGAATGACACCGTATGGGCAGATGACGCCGCACAGAGAACCCGGAAGGGCTGGTTAGCGACGATGGTAGACAAAAGTCTCGAATTCGGCCTGCTCGGGCCGTTGGAGATGACTGTTGACGGCACCATGGTGCCGTTGGGCACGCCCAAACAGCGGGCGGTGCTGGCCATGCTGCTGATGAACCGGAACAGCCCGGTCGGCGTCGAAAGGCTGATCACCGCCCTGTGGGAGGACGAGCCCCCGTCCGGGGCACGAGCCAGCATCCACTCGTACGTGTCCAATCTGCGCAAGCTGCTGTCCGGCGCGGGCATCGACCCACGGGTGGTACTGGCCGCGGCGCCACCGGGTTACCGGCTCACCGTCGACGAAAACAGTTGCGATCTGGGACGGTTCATCACCGAGAAGGCCGCGGGCGTGCAAGCGGCCGCGCTCAGCAGGTTCGAGCAAGCGAGTCAGCACCTGTCGACGGCGCTGGCGCAATGGCGGGGTCCGGTGCTCGAGGACCTGCGCGACTTTCAGTTCGTCGACACCTTTGGCACCTCGCTCGTGGAGGAGAAAATTCTCGTCCACACCGCGAAGGCAGAGGCCGAAATCGCTTGCGGACGTGGCGCCTCCGTGGTCAGCGACCTCGAAGTCCTGATCGCCGAGCACCCCTATCGCGAGCCGCTGTGGGCCCAGCTGATCACGGCCTACTATCTGACCGACCGCCAGTCCGACGCGCTGGCCGCGTACCGCCGGGTGAAGACGACACTGGCCAACGAGCTCGGGATCGACCCCGGCCCGACGTTGCGGGACCTGAACGAAAAGATCCTGCGCCAGGAGCCGCTGGACGCCAAGAAATCGGCCAGGACCACGGCGGTCGGCACCATCACCTTGCTGGACCAGCGCACTAAGGTCCCCGCCGGCAAGCCCGCCGCCTACCTGCATGAAGCGTCGGGTCGCAGTTACCCGCTGCGCATGGCAGAGACCCGGATCGGGCGTCTCAGTGACAACGACATCGTCCTGGCCAGCGCCAATGTGAGCCGTCATCACGCCGTCATCGTCGACACCGGCACCAGCTACATCATCAACGACCTGCGGTCGTCCAACGGCGTACACGTGCAACACCAACGCATCCGCTCGGCGGCCACGCTGAAGGACGGCGATCACGTCCGAATCTGCGACCACGAATTCACCTTCGAGATCCCCCGGGGCTACAACAGCGACGCGTCGAACTGAATATGGTTGTTGCACAATATTTTTCGTAGCAAAAGCTGGCATGGCCAATCACCACAAGGCTTTTCGTCGGGTCGCACCGGTGCCGGTAGGCGACTCGCCCGCACAGGGATCTCGCGATTTGTCACGCGTTCTAGTGCGCGACGGCCTACCGTGATGGTTGCTAGTCGCGGTGGTTACGGGCGAGGATCTGCCCGTAATTGTTGATATCGTCGGCGGTCTGCGGTCGGTTTGGAGGATCAGCGATGAGCGAGGAGCAGAACTCGCGGGTCGGGACGATGTTCGGGCCCTACCGCCTAAAGCGGCTGCTGGGCCGGGGTGGGATGGGCGAGGTCTACGAAGCCGAGCACACCGTCAAAGAGTGGACGGTCGCGGTCAAGGTGATGACCGCGGAGTTCAGCCGGGACCCCGTCTTTCGTGAGCGGATGCGGCGCGAGGCGCGCACCGCGGGCCGTTTGCAGGAACCGCACGTCGTACCCATCCACGACTACGGCGAAATCGACGGCCAGATGTTCATGGAGATGCACCTCATCGAGGGCATCGACCTCGACGACGTGCTCAAGCGATTCGGACCATTGACCCCACCGCGCGCGGTCGCGATCATCACCCAAATCGCCTCGGCCCTCGACGCGGCCCACGCCGCCGGCGTCATGCACCGCGACATCAAGCCGCCCAACATCCTGATCACCCGCGACGACTTCGCCTACCTGGTCGACTTCGGCATCGCCAGTGCCACCACCGACGAGAAGCTCACCCAGCTAGGCACCGCGGTGGGCACCTGGAAATACATGGCGCCCGAACGGTTTTCCAATGGCGAGGTAACTTACCGCGCCGACATTTATGCGTTGGCCTGCGTGCTGTACGAGTGCCTGACGGGCACCCCGCCGTACCGGGCGGGCACCGCGGGTGAGCTGGTCCGGGCTCACACGACCGACGCCATCCCGCAGGCCAGCGCGGTGCGCTCGGGCATCCCCAAGGCTTTCGACGCGGTGATCGCACGCGGCATGGCCAAAAAGCCCGAGGACCGCTACGCCAGCGCCGGTGATCTGGCACTGGCCGCCCACGAGGCGCTCAGCAACCCCGATCAAGACCACGCCGATGACATCCTGCGCCGCAGCGTCGAGGCCACCATGGCCGCCGAGATCAAGAGCCCCCCGCCCCCGACCACTCCCGCCACGGCACCGCCGCCGCCCAGTACGCCGCCGGCGCAGTATCCGGGACCGAGTTCCGGGCCGGTGCCGCCGCCCACGCCGACCGCCCGGCCCTGGGCACCCGAGAGCGGCCCGGTCCCGACTCCGAGCCAGCACGCCTCCGGCGCGCAGTATTACCAAGGCAGCAGCGGCAACTGGGGTGGCACGCCGCCTGGCACACCCCCGCCGGCCGGGCCCACGGCCTGGACGCTGGGACAGCACCCCCCGTCCAAGCCCAAGCGCAGCCCCTGGCCGATCGTCATCGGAGCGGTTGCCCTGGTCGTGGTCCTGGTGCTCGCGGCGATCGGCGTCTACCTCGCCACGACGGAGGACGACAACCCCGGGCCGCATCCCACGCCGACCACCACGACCACCCCGCGTAAGACCACGACCACGACGACCCCCACCACCACGACGCCCGCACCGGGCGACCTGGAAGGCCAGCTGCTCAGCATGGTGCCCCCGGGCTACCCGAGCGGCGTGTGCACAGCGGCAACGGCAAAACCCAACACCGTGTGGTCGGACGCGCTGGCGGTGGTCGACTGCGACCAGAACACCAACCCGGGCGGCCCGTCGAAAGCGCGCTACGGGCTGTTCCCCAATCCGGGTGTCCTCAAAGATGCGACGGATGCCGACATCAAGCTCCTGACGCTGGCGACCTGTCCCGGAGAAACCAACAACCCGGAAACCTGGCAGCACCCGAATGACCCGAAGGTCGACGTCGGCGTGGTCGCCTGCGGCACCTACAACAATCACCCCAACATGGTGTGGAGCAACCAGGTCAAGCTGCTGCTGTGCGACGTCTTCGGCGACCCCCCGACCATCGAGGAGCTGCACACCTGGTGGACCAAATACGGTGGCTGACCCGCGGCAGCTAAAGGTCAACCAGCCCAAGGGCATTGCCAGCAAACCGCGCCCGAGGGCGGAACAACGCGAGGACCACCCCTGGATCAGCTATACAAGTGGTGGACGTGCTGACCGTTCTCGAGGCGGCTAGCTAACACAGCGGAGGCGATGCGTGGACGACAGGACCGACATGGTCACCACCGTTCCCGGCTTGGAGCTGCGGGCGGGTGGGCGTACCTGGCAGGCCACCGCTGGCCGGTCCTGGAGCGTTGGCCGCGCGCACGAGGCCGACATCCAGCTGGAGAACCCGAGGGTGTCGCGCCAGCACGCGGTGTTGCAGCCGACCCGCGCGGGTTGGGTTCTGGTCAATCGCAGCAACAACGGGATGTTCGTCAACGGTCGGCGGGTGGAGAGCCTGCCGATAACCCAGCCGATCACCGTCGTGCTGGGGTCGCCGTCCTCCGGGCAGGCGCTCGAGCTCTGCCCGATCGCGCCGCCTCCCAGCCCGGCTCGGACACAGACCGTCGCGCCGACGATGGGGTCGGTCGGCGAAACCACGGTGGCCCGGCCGCCGACCGCGGTCTACACGATGGACCAGATCACCATCGGGATTGGCCGCGGAACCGACAACGACGTCGTGCTCGACGACTTGCTGGTCTCTCGCCACCATGCGGTGTTGCGCCGCTCCGGAAATCAGTGGGAGCTGGTCGACAGCAACAGCGCCAACGGAACCTACGTCAACGGCCACCGGATCGCGCGCGCGATCATCGGCCCTAACGACATCGTCGGTATCGGCCATCAGCTGCTGCACCTGTCCGGTGACCAACTCGTCGAATACACCGACACCGGCGACGTGTCTTACCAGGCCTCGAACCTGCGGGTGGTCTCCAACAAGGGCAAGGTGTTGTTGGCCAACGTCAGTTTCGCCCTACCGCAACGCTGCTTCATGGCGGTGGTAGGGCCAAGTGGCGCAGGCAAATCCACGTTGCTGAGCGCGTTGACCGGATTCCGCCCGGCCAGCAGCGGCGAGGTCCGCTACGACAATCGCGACCTCTACCAGAACTACGCCGAACTGCGGCACCGGATCGGCTTCGTGCCGCAGGACGACATCCTGCACACTCAGTTGACGGTGCGACGAGCGCTGAATTACGCTGCGCAGCTTCGTTTTCCGCAGGACGTCTCGGCCCGGGAACGAAAGCAGCGCATCGACGAGGTGCTGAGCGAACTCGGGCTGGCCGCACACGCCAATCAACGGATCGACAGCTTGTCCGGCGGTCAGCGCAAGCGCACCAGCGTCGCGCTGGAACTGCTGACCAAACCGTCCCTGCTGTTCCTCGACGAGCCCACCTCGGGCCTCGATCCGGGCTACGAGAAGTCCGTCATGCAGACGCTGCGCGCCCTGGCCGACGACGGCCGATCCGTCGTGGTGGTCACCCACAACACGGCGCAACTGAATCTGTGTGACCGGCTGCTCATCCTGGCGCCGGGGGGCCGGCTGGCGTACTTCGGTCCCCCGCAACAGGCTCTGAATTACTTCGGTTGCAACGACTTCGCCGACCTGTTCAACCTCCTCGAACACGACACCACGACCGACTGGACCGGCCGCTACGTCGCATCGCCGATTCACGGCGCCCTGACCGGACCGCACGCCACGCTGAAGGCCCCGGCACCGGCCAGCCGTCCGGCGAAGGCGGTCGCCCAGCAGAGCTCCGTCGCCCAATTCGCCACACTGTGCCGCAGATATCTGGCGGTCATCGCCGCCGATCGCCAGTACGCGGTGACGCTGCTGGTCCTGCCACTGCTGCTGAGTCTGTTCGCGCACGCCGTGCCCGGAGAGGCCGGGCTGTCACTGACCAAGGCCATCGAGACGAAGTCCACCCAACCCTCGCAACTGTTGGTGTTGCTGATCATCGGGGGCGCGCTGATGGGTTGCGCCGCATCGATCCGCGAGATCGTCAAGGAACGGGCCATCTATCAACGCGAGCACGGCATCGGGTTGTCGCGGATGGCCTATCTGGCCTCCAAGGTGGTGGTCCTGACCGCGTTGACCACAGTGCAAGGGCTGATTCTGGGCTTCCTCGGGGTGGTCGGCCTGCCTCCCCCGGACCAGGCCGTCGTCCTGCCTTGGCCCCGAGTCGAAGTGGCGGTGGCGGTCGTCGCCGTCACCGTGGTCTCGATGCTGATCGGTCTGCTGATTTCAGCGATGATCGGCAACGCCGACCGCGGCATGCCGCTGCTGGTCCTCGTCGTCATGGCCGAACTCGTGCTGTGCGGCGGCATGTTTGGGGTGAAGGGCCGCATCCCGCTGGAACAACTGGCGTGGCTATCGCCGTCACGCTGGGCCTACGCGATGGCCGCCTCGACCATCGATCTCGACGATCTGCGCCGCACCGCGGGCGGCGACGAAGACCCGCTGTGGGAGTACCACCCCGGCAATTGGTGGATGGCCGTGGCTGCCTGCGCGATCCAAGCGATCGTCTTGATCGTCCTGATCGCGCTGCGACTCAGACAGCTTGACCCCCAACGCAAAGCGGCCAAGTGACACGCGCCCTTTGAGGGCCGGGATCGAGGCGAGTGCGCTCCGTCCGCGTTTGCCGTCGTCGAGCGGCGGGCCGGCCGCGCCTACCGTCATGGGCGCTTGCCGGGCGTTGCGGCCGACGAGTCTACGGGGATTTTGTTGATATGGTCGGCGGGTCTGCGGTTGGTTTGGAGGATCAGCGATGAGCGAGGGGCAGGCCTCACGGGAGGGCTCGACGTTTGGGCCCTACCACCTGAAACGGCTGCTGGGCCGGGGTGGGATGGGCGAGGTCTACGAGGCCGAGCACACCGTCAAAGAGTGGACGGTCGCGGTCAAGCTGATGTCGGACCAGTTCAGCTCGGACCCCGTCTTTCGTGAGCGGATGAAGCGCGAAGCGCGCACCGCGGGCCGTTTGCAGGAACCACACGTCGTGCCGATCCATGACTACGGCGAGATCGACGGAAAAATGTTCATGGAGATGCGCCTCGTCGAGGGCACCGACCTGGACAGCTTGCTCAAACGGTACGGTCCGCTCACGCCGCCACGCGCGGTCGCGATCATCACCCAGATCGCGTCGGCCCTGGATGCCGCCCACGCCGCCGGCGTTATGCACCGCGACGTGAAGCCGCCCAACATCCTGGTCACCCGAGATGATTTCGCCTACCTGGTCGACTTCGGCATCGCCAGCGCCACCACCGACGAGAAGCTCACCCAGCTCGGCACCGCGGTCGGCACCTGGAAATACATGGCCCCGGAACGATTCACCAACGACGAGGTGACCTACCGCGCCGACATCTACGCGTTGGCGTGTGTGCTGCACGAATGCCTGACCGGAGCCCCGCCGTACCGCGCCGACAGCGCCGGTGTGCTGGTCAAGGCCCACATGAGCGATCCGGTCCCGCTGCCCAGCGCGGTGCGCGCGGGCATTCCCAAGGCTTTCGACGCGGTGATCGCACGCGGGATGGCCAAAAAGCCCGGCGACCGCTACGCCAGCGCCGGTGATCTGGCGCTGGCCGCCCACGAGGCTCTGAGCACTCCCGATCAAGACCACGCGTCGGACATCCTGCGCCGCAGCCAGGAAGCGACCTTGCCCGGTAAGGACAAGCTCGAGCAGCCACCGACGATCGCGGGCACCGCGGCCGCGCCGCCCGTGCAGCGGCCGGCCACACCCCCGCCACCGCCGACGCCGACGCCGTACCCGCGTCCGAGCTCCCCGCCGGCGCCGCCGCACCACGCGCCGAGTCCGCGGCCCTGGGCGCCCGAGAGCGGGCCCGTCCCCACCCCGGGTCCGCCCGTCTCGGGCCCGCAGTATTACCAGGGCAGCAGCGGCAACTGGGGCGGCCCGCCATCGGGCGCCCACCCGCACGCACAGCCCGTCGGCCCCACCCAGTGGAACCTAGGCCCGCAGCCGCCCAAACCCAAGCGCAATCCGTGGCCGATCATCGCCGCGGCCGCCGTGGTGCTCGTGGTCGTGGTCAGCGCGGTGGCTATTTGGCTGATCATTCCCGATCCCAAGCCGCCACCGGAACCGATTGCGTCCACGCGGCTCAACTCGCTGCTGCTCAGCGCCTCGGACATCAACACCATCATGGGCGCGACGAACATCCAGCCCGGCAAGCCCATTACGACGATGGGCACTTCCTCGATGACGGTGTCGATACCGGACTGCGAGGGCGCGCTGTACACGACTCAGGACCCGGTGTACGCCGGCAGTGGCTGGACGGGCATCTACGGTCTGGTGTCCGCCGAGCCGGGCGACAACAACGACCACTGGGTCAACCAAGCGGTGGTCGCGTTTCCGACCGCCGACAAGGCCAAGGCGTTCCTGCAGGGCTCGCTGGACAAGTGGAAGAAGTGTGTCGGCCAGACGGTGACGGTGGACAATTCGGGCAAGACCTATCGGTGGACTTTCGCCCCCGTCCAAGGCAGTTCGCCGAAGATATCGGTGCTGCAGACCCAGGAGGGAGCGGACGGCTGGCAGTGCGAGCACGCGATGAGCGTGGCGAACAACGTGATCGTCGACGTCAACGCCTGCGGCTACCACATCAACGATCAGTCCAGCCAGATCGCCGAAAAAATCGTCGATAAGGTGAACAACGCCTAACCGCGCCAATGCCTAAGCGGCACTGCGGTATTGGCCTACGCGGGTAGGTCTGGCCCCTGGGCGCGCAGATCGTCGACCGCCGACATCGCGTCGCGTAACTTGGCGAGCCATTCCTCGGTGTGTTCGCCGACGAGCTTGACCGACCACGCCAGCGCATCAGCACGAGACCTGGCGACACCGGCGTCCACCAACGTGTCGAGCACCTGGCGTTCCGGTTGCTTCAAGCGCGTCATCACCGGAACTGCGATGTGCGTGAACAGGATTCGCTCGCCACCGATCTCGAGACCCCAGGAAACCTTGCGGCCGTAGCGATCCTGCGCCTCGTCGGCGATGCGCATCCGCTCCGAGCGGGTCTCCTCGCGGAACCGTGACGCCCGGCCCTCGGCGCGCGCCTCGCTGCCTTCCGCCGCGTCCGCGAGCTTGCCGATGACAGTGATCTCCTCGCGGTCCACGACGACCGTCGGGTCGCCGTCGAACCAGCCTTCGGGCAGGCGTCCGGCGAACCATTCCGCGGCGCCGGTGGCATCGGGTTGCTGGGCTTGCTGCCAGCCCCCGGGGCGGCCGTACCGCCTAGAACTGTGATGGTGTGATTTCATGCTTACATGATTACACCGTTACACACGTAATGGCCTTCGGTTCGCTCGCGGCGAACGGCGCCCGGTCCTGGCTGTGGACCGCAAAACCGTTGATATGGCCCGCTGACCGGCGTATTTTTGAGGACGAAGCAGGCCCGGAAGCGGCCGAGTCAAAGCGCCGGCAGAGGGGAAGGAGCCGGCCGCGTCGGACCGTGTCAGACGCCCCCCAGCGCCGCCCGGGCCTGCCTAAACGTCAAGCCAATTCAGTCGTTGTCGCCGTCGCCGCGGCGCACCCGGAACAGCTTGACCTCGTTCTTGATCCCCTTGAGACGGCGCGCGCCCGCGAAAGACGCGGAGAACTCCAGGGTTTCGCCGACGGACTGCCAGACCGAATCGGCGACCAGAACGGTGCCGGGGCGGGCCACGCCGGTGACCCGGCTCGCGACGTTGACCGGGCGGCCGAACCAGTCGCCGGCCCGGCTCACCGCCATCCCGGCGGCCACCCCCGCGCGCAGCCGGGGAAAGTCGTCGTCGGTATCGACCATTTCGACCAGCTTCAGCACGACGTCGAGCAACGGCGCGGGCTCGGGACAGACGAACATCACCGCGTCGCCGATCGTCTTGATGAACCGGACCGGTGGGACCGTCACGTCGCGGGCCAGCCCGGCCAGCCGACTGGCCAGTTGCCCCAGCTCCTCGGGCGAGACCACCTCGCCCAGCTTGGTGAAACCGACCAGGTCGGCGAACGCGACGGTGACCTCGCGCGCGCCCGGCAACGGTTCGCCCGCGGCGCGCTCGGCGGCGTTGACCGCTTCGGTCTCCATCATGTGCCGAAGCTGCATGAACAGCATCTGCTCGATCATCGGTCCGAGCTGCGGCGCGATCTGGCCCACCAGCGCCTGGGATGCCTTGGCGATCTGCAGCTCGGTGGCTCCCGGGCGCATGATCGCCTCCAGTGCGGCATACCGCATCACCTCGGCGGTGTGCGACAGGCCTTCGGCGAGCACCCGCACCACCAGCACCACCTGGTCGGGGTTGAGCCCCAGTTCCACGAAACGCTGTGCGTAGGCGGCCGCTTCGCCGTCGGCGCGCATGTGGATCGCCGCGTCCGCATCGTCCACCCGGGCCAGCCCGATCGCCCGCTGCACGCGCTGCAGCAGCGTCAGGTCGATGTTGTGTTGCTCGCTGATCTCGCGCGCGGACACATAGGTGCCGTCGTCTCCGATCAGGCGACGGCTGGCCAGCAGCAGCGGCGGATTGGTGGCTCGAATCTCCGCGGGGGTGACGCCCTGGTCCAGCAGCCAGGCGACCAGCTCGGCGCGTTCGGTGCGCGCGTCGCCGTCGAGTCCGTCGAGCAGATCGTCAATGTTCGCGTCGACCTCGTCGTCCACGTGGTCAACCTACAACGCCGACGGGCGATGATGGCAGTGATGACCCCGCCGCTGCTGCATGGTTTCGCGCCCGTCGTCGACGAGCGCGCCCGGATGCTGATCCTGGGCTCGTTTCCCAGTGCCCAGTCGCTGGTGGCCCAGCAGTACTATGCCAATCCGCGAAATGCGTTCTGGCCCATCGCCGGTGAGCTTTTCGGATTCGACCCCGACGCGCCCTACGAGTCCCGGCTGACCGCGTTGCGATCCCGCGGGGTGGCGCTGTGGGACGTGCTGCGCAGCTGCCGCCGAGCCGGTAGCGCCGACTCCGCGATCGGTCCGGAAAGCTTGGTGGTCAACGACTTTGCCGGGTTGTTCGCCAACTACCCGGGGATCAGCCGGGTTTACTTCAACGGCGCCAAGGCGGCCGAGATGTACCGCAGGCTGGCGCAGCCCGACGAGCGGCTTGAGTTCCAGCGGCTGCCGTCCAGCAGCCCGGCCCATGCCACGCGCCCGGGCGTCAAGCTGGCGGCCTGGCGGGAGGCGCTGGGGCTATGACCCCGTCATGACACCGGCGGCCGGCGGTGCGCCCACGGTCGCGCCGCTTCGATCTGCGCGGACAGCGACAGCAGCGTCGCCTCGTCGAACGGCCGGCCCACCAGCTGTACCGACAACGGCAGGCCGTCGCCGTCGAAGTCCCACGGCACCACCGCGGCGGGCTGACCGGTCGCGTTCCACGGCGCGAAGTACGGCACCTGCTGGGCGACCAGCAGCAGCGTCGAGACCGCGCCGCGACGCCGATACGCACCGATGCGCGACGGCCCTTCCGCGGTGCCCGGCGTGATCACGACGTCGACATCGTCAAAGATCGACTGAATCTTGGCGTTCATGCCTTCCTCGGCGGCCCGCACGGCTGCCATCCTGCGGTCCGAGAAGAACGACCCCATCCGCGCCAGCGTGCGGGTGCGGGACTCGAGCCGTTCCGGGTGAGCCTGCGCGTCGGCGTCGTCGCAGATGCCGCGCAGATAGCGCGGCAGGAAGTTCGTATAGAGCTGCGCCAGTGGATAGTCGGGATCAGCGGTGATGACCTCGTGCCCGAGATCGCGCAGCAGAGCACCGGCCGCCTCAACCGCCGCCAGCTCTTCGCGCCCGACCCGTTGCGGGATCGTAGGAATTCTGGTGCTCAACGCAATTCGCAGCTTGCCCGGATCACGCGACGCGGCGGCGACGAACTCGCCCTCCGGTCCCGGGATGGTGGAGGTGATATCGAGAAACAGCGCCGCATCGGCCACCGAGCGTGCGATCGGGCCGTTGACGGAGAGGCCGTACCAGGCGTTGTCGTGCGGTTCCAGCGAGACGCGATCGCGTTGCGGCTTCAGACCGTACAAGCCACACCAGGACGACGGGACACGGATCGAGCCGCCGCCATCGGATCCCAACGCCATCGGAGCCAGCCCGGCGGCGACCGCGGCGCCGCTACCCCCGCTGCTGCCGCCCGGGCTGCGCCCGAGGTTCCAAGGATTGCGGGTCGCACCGAACGTCAGCGACTCGGTGAACGGAAAGATCATCAGCTCGGGCACATTGGTCTTGCCGATGATGACCGCGCCGGCCGCGCGCAACCGGCGGACTACTTCCGCGTCGGTGGTCACCGGCGGTCCGTGGCCCCCGCTGCCGCACGCCGTCACCTCGCCCGCGACGTCGACATCGTCCTTGATCGCGATCGGTACGCCCAGCAGCGGCAGCCGCTCACCCGCATCGAGCAGTTCCTGGGCGGCGTAGGCGTCCTCACGTGCGCTGTCGGCCAACACCACGCGGTAGCAGCGCAGGTCGCTGTCCAGCCGAGCGATCCGTTCCAGGTAGACCTCGAGCAGGTCGACAGCGCTGATTTCACCGTCGGCGAGCATCCGTGCCAGTGCGCCCGCACCGGCGAATGCGACATCGCGTGCGTCCACTGCGGCAGCGTAACCCTCGGGTCTGCCCTACCAGTACGGTGGCGACATGTCCTGCGTGTTCTGTGCGATCGTCGCCGGCGAGGCTCCGGCCATCCGGATTTACGAAGACGACGACTACCTGGCGATCCTCGACATCCGCCCCTTCACGCGCGGGCACACGCTGGTGATCCCCAAACAGCACACCGTCGATCTGACCGACACCGCGCCGTCGACGCTGGCCGGGATGATCGCCGTCGGCCAGCGGATCGCGCGCGCCGCCCGGGCGACGGAATTGGCCGACGCGACCAACATCGGGATCAACGACGGCAGTGCGGCCTTCCAGACGGTGTTCCACATCCACCTGCACGTGCTGCCCCGCCGCAACGGCGACAAGCTCTCGGTGGCCAAGGGGATGTTGCTGCGTCGCGACCCCGACCGCGAAGCCACCGGGCAGATCCTGCGTGACGCGCTGGCACGCATCGACGCCAGTCAGTAGAACTGAATTCATGAGCAACCTCACTACGCTGGAGCGGATCTTTCTGGCTCCACTGCTGCGCGTGCACGACTCGCTCTACCGGAAAACCGACGGCCGGATCGGCCACCACATACCCGGCATGCCGGACAGCCTGCTGCTGCACACGATCGGCGCCAAGACCGGCCAGCAACGCTCCTCCACCCTGTCCTACGCCAAGGACGGTGACTCCTACCTGGTCGTCGCGTCCTACGGAGGCAGCGACAGCGCCCCCGGCTGGTACCACAACCTGCGCAAGCGCCCGGAGTGCGAAATCAACGTCGGCTCGAAGCGCTTCGCGGTCACCGCACGCAGCATCGGTCCGGATGACCCCGACTATGCGCGGCTGTGGCAGATCGTGAACAAGAACAACGCCAACCGGTACGAGGGCTATCAGAGCCGGACGTCGCGGCCGATCCCGATCGTCGCGTTAACGCCTACCAAATAGCACTAACCTGCACAAAAGCACCAGCTAACCCACCTGGGACGTTTATTCTGCCCTAGCACTGGTGAAGCCTCCATGCGTTCACCCCGGGGGGGACTGATCGGCTGGAGCGGCAATGAAGCGCTGGACGGGGATTCCGTGGCAGCGATTCGGGCTGTCCGCGCGGCTCGGTTGGCTCGTCGTCGCGGGATACGGCTGCGCCGGCCTGCTGATCGTCATCGCAGATGTCCGGAACTGGGAAGGCGCCTACGCGACCCGCCCGGTCGACGAAATCGCGTTGGCGGGGAGTCTGCTGTTCGGTTCGGCATGTTGTCTGCGGGCGGCGCGCTTCGCCGACGGGCGCCGCAGACTCGGCTGGCTGGCCATGGTGACGGCCCAGCTCGGTTGGGCGATCGGCGAACTCATCTGGGCGTTCTACGACGTGCGCTCACAGCTCGATCACGCATCGCACCCGGCCGCCGCGGAGATCGTGCTGCTGTTGTGGCCGTTCGGCGCGATGACGTCCTTGGTGGCGCTGTCCAACGTGTCTCGGCACAGTTCGCGGCGGCTGGTGCTCGACGGCCTGATCCTGGTCACCTCGCTGCTCGTGGTGTCGTGGGTTCTCGTGCTGGAAAAGCAGCTGCGCGACACCACCGGCTCGCGGACCGCGACGGTCGCACAGGTGGTCAACGACGGCATCCTGCTGACGACGGCGATCCTGATGCTGTCCCGGGGCCGCCCCGGTGAGCGACCGAGCCGCAGCCTGGTGGCCGCCGGCATCGCGGTGATCAGCATTGCCGACATCACGATGGTGTTCGACACCGGGATAGGCAGCTATCACGTCAGCGACCTGGGCGACCTGGGTCGGGTAGCCGGACTGTGCATGATCACGCTGGGCGCCTTGGCCAGCGTGAATGAGACCACCCAAGTCTCGGCGTCGCGCAGCGAGGTGTTGTCGCGCGCCCTACTGTGGTTGCCCTACCTGCCGCTGGCGCTGGCCGCGGTCGTCGGATTCGGCTCCATAGTCCGCGCCCAGCACGGGGTGCTGACCGCTCTGCTGGGCATTCTCGTCGGCGCGGTGCTGGTGCGGCAATTCATCGCGCTCACCGAAAACCAGGACCTGCTGTCGGCGGTCGCGCGGGAAGCGTTTCGGGACAGTTTGACCGGCCTGGCGAATCGGCCGCATTTCCTGCATCGGCTGGAAGACGCCGTCGCCGCTCGAAATGAAGACGGCGCACCGATAGCGGTGCTGTGCCTCGACCTGGACAACTTCAAGGCGGTCAACGACGGCCTGGGGCACCCGGCCGGTGACGAGCTGCTCATCCGGGTAGCCGGGCGGCTTACCGCTGCCCTGCACGAAAACGGTCTGATCGCCCGCCTTGGCGGTGACGAATTCGCGGTGCTGCTCGAAGGTTCCGTCGAAGAGGCCGAGGCCGCCGCGCATGACGTGCTCGAGGCGTTCAGCGCGCCGATCGTGATCGACGGCGTGCCCGTCGCGGTGCGACCCAGCATCGGCTTCACCGTGGCCACGGCCACCTCGGCGTGCACCGTCGACCAACTTCTCCGGCACGCCGACCTGGCCATGTACACCGCGAAACGGGAAGGCGGACAGTGCGTCCGCAGCTTTGTGCCCGACATTCCGTTTTCCTATACGTTCCCGCGGTCCACCGAGTCGGCGGTCTCGGCTGCCTCGGCCTTGCCGGCCAAACTGGCGGACTGGGTGCCCGTTTCGGCCGCCGTCTCGAGCACCTCCGGCTCATCGCGCACCGCGCGGGCAGACCCGAACGCAGCGAAGCCTGCCGTGGCGCCGGATCCGTCCGACGGCCCACAATGGGGACCGTTGCCAGTCCGAATTGCTATGTCGATCTTGGCAATTGGTGTGATTACCTTCACCGCGACCAGCCTGGCCGGACTCAATGCCAAAGACACCGCCTTCACCAATATCCTGTATGCGGCGTTGAATCTGTTGGCCGCCATCCTCATTGGAGCGCGCGCCTATCGCGTCGCCGCCGATCGACTGGCCTGGTGGCTGATTGCGCTCGGTATGGCAAGCTCGGCCGTCGGCGACCTTGTCTACCTCATGCAGGTGCCCGACGGGCAGTCCCCATCGGTGGCCGACGCCGAGTATCTGGCGTTCTACCCCTTCGTCTATCTCGGGCTGCTGCTGCTCGTCCGGGCACGGCTGGCCGCCGTACCGATCCCGATTCGCCTCGATCCGCTGGTATGCGGTTTGGCCATGGCCGCACTGGGAGCGGCACTGCGGGCCGGACCCTTCCACGCGGCGGCAACCCGGGCGCCGGACACCGTTTTGGTAGGGCTGCTGTACCCGTGGGGAGATCTGGTGTTGGCGGCCCTGGCCGCCGGCATGCTGCCAGTGGTGGGTTGGCGCAACGAATTCCGCTGGCTCTTGCTGGTAGCCGGGCTGGTGGGGTTTGCGCTCGCGGACACGGTTTATCTTTTCGAGACGGCCGCGGGTACCTACCGGGTCGGTACCACGCTGGATGCCGCCTGGCCCGCGGCGTCACTGCTGGTGGCTATGGCCAGTTGGGCGCCCGGCTCGTCGGTACCGCCGGCACTCAAGCGAGGATTCGGCTCCTACGCCGTGCCGGTAGCCTGTACGGCGGTCGCGCTCACGGTGATCATCTTGGACGAAAACTCGCGACTCGCAACGGCTTTGGCGGCGTTGAGCCTGATTACTGCCGCAGTGCGGTTTTCGCTGACATTGCGTGACGTCAGCATGATGGCCGAAAGCTACAAGCACGCCATGACCGACGAGTTGACGACGTTGCCCAACCGGCGGTCATTGGCCACCGCGCTGACGTCGATGTCCGACTCCCCGGCGACAGAGCTCGACCCGGCACTCAAGACGCCGTCCCGCAAGGCGTTGCTGTTGGTGAAGCTGTACGAGATCGACGAGATCAGCGACTCGCTCGGCCGCCATTTCGGTGCTGAGCTGCTGCGCCATATCGCCGACCGGCTTGCGACCACCGTACGCCGCGAGGATCTTCTGGCCCGGGTGACCGATGACGAATTCGCGATCCTGCTGACCGAGGGATCCGACCTGACCGGCGCCCGTGCCCAGGCGGGCCGCTTGCTCGAATCCCTAAGCGAGCCATTCGCATTGGACGCCATCACCGTACGAGTCGATGCGCGCATCGCTATTGCGCTGTGCCCGGATCATTGCGAGCATCCGCAGGACCTGCTGAGTCGCGCCGAGGCTGCGATGCCGCACGCCAAATCCGCGCTAGGCAAGATCGCGGTCTACGACTCGGCGTTCGAGTTGTACCGCGACACCGACCCCAACCTCATCGAGGAATTGCGCGCGGCGCTGTTCGAGGGTGAGGAGCCGACGCTGTACTACCAGCCCAAGATCAACACCAGCGACGGAAGCGTGCACAGCGTCGAGGCACTGCTGCGGTGGGACCACCCGACCCGCGGGGTGCTGCTGCCCGAAGAATTCCTGCCCGCTGCCGAACGAGCCGGGCTGATGCGCAAGATCGCCGATCGCACACTCAAACTCGCTCTCTCACAGATCCAGTACTGGCGCGAAAAGAGTGTCACGTCGTCGGTCGCGGTGAACCTGGCGACGACCAACCTGCTCGACCTCGAACTCGTCGGCTCGATCGAAAGGCTGCTGTGGGCACGCGGTTTGCCCGCCGACGCCCTGATCGTCGAGATCACCGAAAGCGCCCTGGTCGACTCGGCGCGGTCGCGCAACACCGTGGCCGAGTTGCAGCGCCTGGGGGTGCGCATCTCGCTGGACGACTACGGCACCGGCTGGTCGTCGTTGGCGCGCTTGCAGGATGTCTCGGTCGACGAATTGAAGCTCGACCGCATTTTCGTGGCGCGCCTGGCTCAAGACGCGCGCTCGGTCGCCATCGTGCGGTCGACGGTGGCGCTGGCGGACAGCTTGGGCGCGGACCTGGTGGCCGAGGGAGTCGAAGACGAGGTCACGTTGAGCGCACTGCAGCGATTCGGCTGCACGATCACCCAGGGGTTCGTGCACACCCCGCCGTTGCCGCCGGCCGAGCTCGAGGAATGGATCAGTCACAATGTGCCCCAACAGAATCCGAAACCATCGGAGCAGGCGGGCGTAGCCGACTAGAACAATTCCTTGGCCAACAGCTCCAGCGTTGCCACCCGGCCGGGCGCCCTGGCCGCGTCGCTGCCGCGATGAGCCGACGCGACGGGGTTCACCATCACCTCGTCGACCCCGAACTGCCCGGCCAGCGCTCGCACCTGCTCGGCGGCCTGGGCCGGAGTACCGAGGACGGCACGGGCCAACCCGCTGTCCACGATGTGCTGTTGAGCCGGCGTCAGTTCGGCCACTTGCGCCTCCTCGACCAGCGGGATCGGGCCCAGCGGCTGTCCGGTCTGCAGCCGAGCCATCATCTGCAAGTTGGGCAACATCAATGCCGTTGCCTCTTCCCGTGTTTCGGCTACAACGGCGTTCACAGTCAAGAACGTCACCGGCTCGGCCGTCAGTGCGCTGGGCTGGAACCGCGTGCGGTAGATTTCGAGCGCCTCTTCGGTTCCGTTGCCGGAGAAGTGATGTGCGAAGACATACGGCAACCCCTTGGCCGCCGCCAGATGCGCCGAGTACATCGACGAGCCCAACAGCCACAACCGCGGTTCACTCGCCGCGGCCGGAGTGGCCTTGAGCCGGTAGTCGCCGGAGCGCAACGGCACCACCACGCCGCGCGCACTCATCAACGCCGCAACGTCGTCGAGGTATTCGGGAAAGTTCTCGATGTCGCGATCTTGCTCGGCTGCTGAGCGGGCACCGCGCAACGCATACGACGTCACCGGGTCGGACCCGGGCGCGCGTCCGATGCCCAGGTCGATTCTTCCCGGCGCGGCGGCTTCCAGCAGGGCGAACTGCTCGGCGACGGCCAGCGGCGCGTGGTTGGGCAGCATGACTCCGCCGGATCCCAGCCGCACCCGCGAGGTCTGGGCCGCCAGGTAGGCCAGCAGCACCGGCGGGCTGGTCGCGCCGACCGATGGCATGTTGTGGTGCTCGGCGACCCAGTAGCGGGTGAAACCCAACTGGTCGGCGCTCTGCGCCAGCGCCACGGTGGCGGCCAGCGCGTCGCCGGTCGACTGGTCGGTGCGTACCGGGACGAGATCGAGGACGGAAAGGCGCACGATGGCCTCAACGCATTCGGCGCGGGGTTCGTTCCCGGCTAGTAGTTGCTCGGCGTAATCGAATTCACGACGGCCTCGAACTGCTCCTGCGAGATCGGGGCCCCGCCGGGGATGTTGTCGGTGGCCAGGAACTGGGTGCGCTCGGTATAGCCGTGGAAGCGCTTGAAGTAGTTGGTGAAGCCGACCCCGTGGTCGACCCAGTCGCCCTGGGTGACGCGCTTGAGCTCGCCGGCCAGGATGTAGGCGCCCAGCAGCGCGACACTGGTCCCCTGGCCCGACAGCGGCGAGCAGCAGTACGCCGCGTCGCCCACCAGCGCCACCCGGCCGATCGACCAGTGATCCATCACGATCTGCGCCATCTCGTCGAAGTAGAAGTCCGGTGCGTCGCGCATGTACTTCAGCAGCTGCGGGCGTACCCAGCCGTCGCCGGCCATCCGCTGCTCGACCTCGGCGAGTTGGGCTTCGATGTCGCGGTAGTCCAGACGCAGTTCGGTGTCCATGAAGCCCAGCATGGCGCGCGCCTCGGTGTTGTTGCGGGCGCTGTAGACCCCGGCCATCGTGGTGTCGCCGTAGTGCCACATCTGCCAGAAGTCCAGATTCAGGAAATTGGGCACGGTGAAGATCGCGGCGTGCGTGCCCAGCCGTTTGATGAATCGCTCCTCGGGACCGAAAACCAGTCGGCGCACATTGGAATGCAGGCCGTCGGCGCCGATCACCAGGTCGAAGCTGCGCGCGGGCGCACGTTCGAACGTCACATCGACGGCCAGGCCGCGGTTCTGCAGACCGGTGATGCTGTCGTCGAAGAGGTATTCGGTCGCGGGCTGCGTTGCCTCGTAAAGCAACTCGACCAGATCGTCGCGCAGCAGCTCAATGTCCGGGTTGTCGATGGGGCCACCGGTCGGGGTCGATTCGGTGTCGCGGGACAGCTCGTTGCCGTCGCGGTCGACGACCGACGAGCCGCGAATGCCGGTCTTGCGATCGGCGGCGGCGGCCAGCAGACCCATGCGGTCCAGCACCGTCAGCGCCGGACCGCGCACATCGATGGCCTGCCCGCCCGGGCGCAGGCCTGGGTGACGCTCCACAACGGTCACCGAATAGCCATGCCGCCCAAGCCAATACGCCAACGTTGTACCGGCGACGCTGGCCCCGGAAATCAGTACTTCAACCATAGAGGGTCACTTAATTCCTGCCAGCTTCTTGGCTTCAATGAAAATATCGTCCAGCATTGCCGGAGTCAGCCTACCGGTGAACATGTTTTGCTGGCTCGGATGGTAGCAACCCAACAAGCGCACGCCCGACGGTAACTCGGCGACGGCGCCGTGGCCGAAGCGCGGCTTGGGCGTGGCCCGCATCGCGGTGAGGCCCGGCAGCCGCAGCGCGATCTGCCAGCCGAACCCGCCGAGGGCGACGATGGTGCGCACATGCTCGGACACCAACCGCCATTCGGCTTCCAGCCAGGGCCAACACGTGTCACGCTCGGCCGGGGTCGGGGCGTTGGCCGGCGGCGCACATCGCACCGGTGCGGAAATGCGAATCTGCTTGGTTGCCAACCCGTCTGCGGCGTCCACGCTGATCGGTTGGTTGACCAGCCCGGCCCGATACAGGGCGGCGTACAGCTGGTCGCCGGACCGGTCGCCGGTGAACATCCGCCCGGTTCGGTTGGCGCCGTGAGCGGCCGGCGCCAGCCCGACGATGAAGATTCGCGGCCGCAACGATCCCCATCCCGGCACCGGCCGGCCCCAATACGGCTGGTCGGCGAACGCGCGCCGTTTGGCCACGGCGACCTCCTCACGCCAGGCGACCAAACGCGGGCAGGCGCGACAGACGCTGACCAAGGCGTCCAGTTCCGCAACCGCGCCGGCGGCACCGGCCAGCGCCCGAACCTGCGCCGCGTCGGCGGCCTTCGGGGTGCCGGGTTCGGCCGGATCGCCGGGCCATCCGGTGCCGGGCAGCACCGGCGAATCGAAAGCCAATCCGGTATTCGGATGAACAAGCACATGAACATCCTGCATTCAGCCGACAGTGAGCACGAAATTCGGTGGCTGCCGCGATCGCTTTGGGGTTAGATTCTCCCGGCGATATTTATGACACATTCCAGCCGCGGTCCGGCGCTTCTGATTCTGTTCGCCACGCTGGTGGCGACCGCGGGTACCGGCATTTCGCTGGTCGCTTTCCCCTGGCTGGCGCTGCAGCATCGGGAGAGCGCGCGCGACGCGTCGATCGTGGCCGCGGCGATGACGGTGCCGCTGGTGCTCTCCACGCTGGTCGCCGGTACCGCGGTCGACTTTTTCGGACGCCGGCGCATTTCGCTGGTCTCCGATTGGTTGTCCGGCATGGCGGTGGCCGCGGTTCCGGTGATTGCCTGGCTGTTCGGGGCGAATGCGCTCAATGTCGCCGAGCTGGCCGTATTGGCGTTCCTTTCGGCCGGATTCGACCCGGCCGGGACGACGGCGCGTCAGTCGATGCTGCCCGAGGCCGCCGCGCGGGCCAACTGGTCGCTGGACCGCACCAACAGCGTGTACGAAGCGATTCTCAACCTGGCTTACATCGTGGGTCCGGGTATCGGCGGTTTGATGATCGCCACGGTCGGCGGCGTCAACACGATGTGGATCACGGCAGGCTGTTTTGGGTTGTCGTTCCTCGCAATTGGGGCGCTGCGGCTCGAGGGCATCGGCAAGCCGCACCACGCCACCCGGCCCGACGGGTTGGTGTCCGGCGTCGCCGAGGGTTTGCGGTTCGTCTGGAACATGCGCGTGCTGCGCACGCTCGCGTTGGTCGATCTGGTTGTCACGGCGCTGTATCTGCCGATGGAAAGCGTGCTGTTTCCCAAGTACTTCAGCGATCGTCACGAACCCGCGGAGTTGGGCTGGGCGCTGATGGCGCTCGGGGCCGGCGGCGTGGCGGGTGCGCTCGGCTATGCCGTGCTGTCGAAGTATCTGCGGCGGCGTACTGCCGTGCTGACCGCGACGCTGACGTTCGGTGCCGCATCGGTCGGGATCGCGTTCCTGCCGCCGCTGCCGGTGATCCTGGTGCTGTGCGCGCTGACCGGCTTGGTCTACGGGCCGATCCAGCCGATCTACAACTACGTGATGCAGACTCGGGCTCCGCACCATCTGCGCGGTCGGGTGGTCGGGGTGATGACGGGGCTGACCTTCGCCGCGGGACCGCTGGGCTTGTTGGTGGCCGGTCCGCTGGCCGATGCCGCCGGGCTGCGGGTCACGTTCCTGGCGTTGGCGGTGCCCATCATCGTGGTCGGCCTGATCGCCTGCGCGCTGCCGTCGCTGCGCGAACTCGATCGCGCGCCGGAGTTTGCTGAGGATTCCGCGCCGTAAAATCGGCACGTGAGCACCACAGTCAACGAAGACATGCTGGCCGGCCTGATCGCCGATCTACCGGACGGGATGGTGGTCACCGACCCGACCATCACCGACGGCTATCGCCACGACCGCGCCTTCGATCCGTCGGCCGGCACGCCGCTGGCCGTGGTCCGGGTGCGCTGCACCGAAGACGTGCAGAAAGTGTTGCGCTGGGCCACCGCCCACCGGGTGCCGGTCGTGCCGCGCGGGGCCGGCACCGGCTTGTCGGGCGGGGCGACGGCGCTGGCCAACGGGATCGTGCTGTCGACGGAGAAGATGCGCGACATCACCATCGACCCGGTCACCCGGACCGCGGTATGCCAGCCCGGGCTGCTCAACGCCGAGGTGAAGAAGGCCGTCGCCGAGCACGGACTGTGGTATCCGCCGGACCCGTCGTCGTACGAAATCTGCAGCATCGGCGGCAATATCGCCACCAACGCCGGCGGCCTGTGCTGCGTGAAATACGGCGTCACCACCGACTACGTGCTGGGCATGCAGGTGGTGCTGGCCGACGGCACCGCGGTGCGGCTGGGTGGTCCGCGGTTGAAGGACGTCGCGGGGCTGTCGCTGACCAAGCTCTTCGTCGGCAGTGAAGGCACGCTGGGCGTTGTCACCGAGGTGACGCTGCGGCTGCTGCCGGCGCAGAACACCTCGAGCGTCGTGGTGGCCAGCTTCGCCTCGGTGGAATCGGCCGTCGACGCGGTGCTGGGCGTCACGTCGCGGCTGCGGCCCGCGATGCTCGAGTTCATGGATTCGGCGGCGATCAACGCCGTCGAGGACATCTTGCGCATGGACCTGGACCGTGGGGCCGCCGCGATGTTGGTGGCCGGCTCCGACGAGCGCGGCGGCGCCGGCGGCCAGGACGCCGAACTGATCGCCTCGATATTCGCCGAGAACAAGGCAACGGACGTTTTCACTACCGACGATCCGGCCGAGGGCGAGGCGTTTGTCGCCGCGCGCCGGTTCTGCATCCCGGCCGTCGAGGCCAAGGGTTCGCTGCTGCTCGAAGACGTCGGGGTGCCGCTTCCGGCCCTGGGGAAGCTGGTGACCGGGATTGCCCGCATCGCCGAGGAGCACGACCTGATGATCTCGGTGATCGCCCACGCCGGTGACGGCAACACCCACCCGCTGATCGTGTTCGACCCCGCCGACGCCGCGATGGCCGCGCGTGCCCAGCTCGCGTTCGGCGAAATCATGGACCTGGCAGTCGGTTTGGGCGGCACCATCACCGGCGAGCACGGGGTGGGCCGACTGAAGCGGCCCTGGCTGGACGGCTACCTCGGACCCGAGGTGATGGCGCTCAACCAGCGCATCAAGCAGGCCCTGGACCCGCTGGGCATCCTCAACCCCGGCGCGGCGATCTAGTTCTGCCGGTCGGCGTGCTCGTTGAGTGTGCGTCCTGGGCGGTGAGTGTGCATTGACGTCGACATGAACGCACACTCGCGGCCGGGGTGCTGCTCGCCTTCACCGTCTCGACGACGTCGGTAAACTGCCTTCCCTACTGCCCCAACAAGGGCGCCCCGGCCTCACGATCAATGCCCGAGACGACGTCGATAAGGAATCGTAACGATGCATAACAGCTGGTTGGCCGAGTATTGGTGGATTCTGGTAATCCTGCTGTACGTCATCCTGCTGGCGCTACTGATGTGGGTTTTAGGTCGCCGTGGAACGTTGAAAACAGCGTGGCCGAAGATTTGTCTGGTGATCAACTGCGTGATCATCATGGTGATTCCGGCCATGCATTCACCCGGAAGCTACTTCAACGCCGCAATCGTGGTGTTTAACCTTTTGACTTTGCTGTCGAGCCTGCCCAAATCCGAGAAGGCGTCAAGGTAACGCGGCAGGGCGGTTCTAAGGTCGCGCAAATGACCGTCGCCATGCTCATCAGGGTTGACATCTAGCACCCATTGTCGTACGAATGAGACATGGCAGCAGTTATGTCTCATAACGCACCGGTCATGTTCGCGCTCGCCACCGCCGATACCTGGCCGAACCCATGGCCGATGTACCGGGCACTGCGCGACCACAACCCCGTCCATCACGTGGTGCCCCCCAAACATCCGGAGCAGGACTACTACGTGCTGTCCCGGCACGCCGACGTGTGGGCGGCGGCGCGCGACCACGAGACGTTCTCCTCGGCCCAAGGCCTGACGGTCAACTACGGCGACCTGGAAATGATTGGGCTGCAAGATAACCCGCCATTCGTGATGCAGGACCCGCCGGTCCACACCGAGTTTCGCAAGCTGGTGTCGCGCGGGTTCACACCTCGCCAGGTGGAGGCGGTCGAGCCCAAGGTTCGGCAATTCGTCGTGGAGCGCATCGAGGGGTTGCGCGCCCAGGGCGGCGGCGACATCGTCGCCGAGCTGTTCAAACCGCTGCCCTCAATGGTGGTCGCGCATTATCTCGGTGTGCCCGAGGAAGATTGGGCCCAATTCGACGGCTGGACCCAGGCAATCGTCGCGGCCAACACCGCCGACGGCGGCGTCGCGGGCGCATTGGAGACCGTAGGCGACGCGGTCGGATCGATGATGGCCTACTTCACCGGGCTGATCGAGCGCCGCCGGGTCGAGCCGCAGGACGACACCATCTCCCACCTCGTCGCCGCGGGAGTCGGCGCCGAGGGCGACATCTCGGGCACCCTGTCGATTCTGGCGTTCACCTTCACGATGGTCACCGGCGGCAACGACACCGTGACCGGCATGCTCGGCGGTTCGATGCCGCTGCTGCACCAGCGGCCCGATCAGCGAAAGCTGTTGGTGGACAACCCCGAACTCATCACCGACGCCGTCGAGGAGCTGTTGCGGCTGACCTCGCCGGTGCAGGGGTTGGCCCGCACCACCACACGCGACGTGGCGATCGGCGACACCACCATCTCGGCGGGTCGCCGGGTGCTGCTGCTGTACGGCTCGGCCAACCGCGACGAACGTCAATACGGGCCGGACGCCGGTGAACTCGACGTCACGCGCCGCCCGCGCAATATCCTGACCTTCAGCCACGGCGCCCACCACTGCCTGGGCGCGTCGGCGGCGCGGATGCAATCGCGGGTCACCCTGACCGAACTGCTGGCCCGCTGCCCGGATTTCGACGTCGATGAGAATTCGATCGGGTGGGCGGGCGGCAGCTACGTGCGCCGTCCGGTGTCGGTGCCGATCACCGTGAAGTCCTGATGCCGGGTAACGACTGGCTTGCCTCGAGCCGCAGCGAGGCGGCGGTGGACCGCATCCTCGACGCGGCCGGGCAGCTCTACACCCAACGCGATTCGAACTCGATCGGCATGAACGAAATCGCCAGGGCCGCAGGCTGTTCCCGCGCGACGCTGTATCGGTACTTCGACAACCGCGAGGCGCTGCGCACCGCCTACATCCACCGCGAGACGCACCGGCTGGGCCGCGACATCATTGAGCGCACCGGCGGCATCGAGGACCCCCGCGAAAAGCTGGTGGTGAGCATTCTCGTCACGCTGGGCATGGTTCGCGAGAGCCCGGCATTGGCGTCGTGGTTTGCCACCACCCGTCCGCCGATCGGTGGCGAGCTGGCCGGACAATCCGACGTGATCGCGGCCCTGGCATCGGCGTTCCTGAGTTCGCTGGGACCTGACGATCCCGCCGCCATCGAACGCCGAGCCCGTTGGACGGTGCGGGTGATCGTCTCGCTGCTGACCTATCCGGGACGCGATGCGCACGACGAGCGGGCGATGATCGAGGAATTCGTCGTCCCGATCATCACGCCGGTCGGCACCCACTAGGCGCGTACCCGGGTGAGGCGGTGCAGCAGCCACGCCAGCGGGATCGTCACCACCAGCGTCGCGACGAACAGATACAGCATCGGCCCGGTGTACACGTGGGCGCGCACGATGTAGACCATCGTGAATTCCATGGTCACCAGGTGGATCAGGAAGATCTCGTAGGAGATCTCGCCGAGCCACACCATCGGCCGGCTGGCCAGCAGCTGCCAATACCAGCCGTGGCCCTCGAGGGCCAGCGGGGCCACCGCCAGGGTGGCGATCACCGCGTAGAACACCGTCTTGACGACCGCCTCCGGCGTCGAGGCCGGCGACGTGGTGGGCGCACCGCCGATCGGGGTCGCGACGATGAAATAGCAGATGGCCGCCAACGGGATGGCCGCGAACGCGTAGCAGCGCACCCCCATTGCCTGCAGCACTGCCAGCAACATGCCGCCCAGAAACCACGCCAGATAGGTCGGTAGCCACAGCCGGGCGCCGTCGGCGAACCAATGATCGGTGTGCACCAACACCACCCATATCGGACTGATCAACGACAGCGCCAACAGCGTGCCCACCAACAACCGGGGTCGCCAGCGCCGCCGGCAGATCACCACCAACAACAGGTAAGACAGAAACGGCAGGATGACGTAGAAGGATGCCTCGACCGCCAGGCTCCACATCTGGGTCAGGCCCTGATGCAGATACTTGCCGAGGTAGCCGTCGGTGTAGATCTGCGTCAACGTGAGGTTGCGGACCAGTCCGAGCCAGGAATGCCCGGGGTTGGGTCCGGCGTCTCGGAAGTGGTACAGCACATAGGCGAACAGCACGGTGATGACGTAGGCCGGCATGATGCGCCGAACCCGATGCCACGCATAGCGACTCACCGACGGCGGCGCCCCTCCGTCCACGGCCGAGCGCACCCAGGGACGGAACAGCAGAAAGCCGGACAGCACGAAGAAGATCGGCACGCCGATCTCCATCCGGGCGCCGACCAGGCCCCAATAGCCGTGTGTGTACTTACCGGTGGTGTAGGCGGCGTGGGTGCCGACGACCAGGATCGCGGCGACGGCGCGGATGCCGGTCAGGGAGGCGACCCGGTCGACATGCGCGACCTGCTCGAGTCCGCCTTGGGCGTCCCGTTCGTCGGACAGGGTCATCCGGCGTCGTTTCTGCGCGGCTTGGGCCCACCGCGCCGGGGCTTATCCGAGGACTTGCCGGACGACCGGTCCGGCTTGAGATCGATCAACACGCCCGAGATACGGGTTTTCTCAAGCTTTTTCAGCGTCGCCGCCGGCAGCTTGACAGGCAACTCCACCAGCGAGAAGTCCGGCCCGATGGCGATGTGGCCGAAATCGCTACGGTGCAGGCCGCCTTCGTTGGCGATGGCGCCGACGATCGCCCCCGGCCCGATCTTGTGGCGCTTGCCAACCGCAATCCGATAGGTCTGGAACGATCTTGTGCCCCTTGGCTTTTCCGGACGCTCCCGACGCTCGCCGTCACGCTCGGGCCGCTCGCGGCGCTGTCGCGGCGGTTCCGGCACCATCAAGAACTCTTCGCCGTCCCGGGACTGCACCGCCAACGCCGCGGCGATGTCGGCCATCGGGACATCGTGCTCACGCTCGTAGTCCTGCACCAGCTTGCGGAACAGGTCAAGTCCCGGATTGGCCAGCGCGGCGGTGATGGAGTCGGCGAATTTCGACACCCGCTGCGCGTTGACGTCTTCGACGGTGGGCAGTTCGGACTCGGTCAGCGACTGACGCGTGGCCTTCTCAATCGACTTGAGCAGATGGCGTTCCCGCGGGGAGACGAACAACAGTGCGGTGCCCGAACGTCCGGCCCGGCCGGTGCGTCCGATGCGGTGGACGTAGGACTCGGTGTCGTGCGGGATGTCGTAGTTGAGCACGTGTGAGATGCGCTCCACGTCCAGGCCTCTGGCCGCCACATCGGTGGCGACCAGGATGTCGATGCTGCCGTCCTTCAGCGCGGCGACGGTCCGCTCGCGCTGAGCCTGGGCGATATCACCGTTGATGGCGGCCGCGGAAAAGCCTCGGGCCCGCAGCTTTTCGGCCACCTCTTCGGTCGCCTGCTTGGTGCGCACGAAGACGATCATCGCCTCGAACGGCTCGACTTCCAGAATTCGCGTCAGCGCGTCCATCTTGCGGGGCCCGGCGACCTGAATGTAGCGCTGCGAAATGTTTTCGGCGGTAGCGGTTTTCGCTTTCGAGGTGACTTCGAACGGGTCGTGCAGGTACTTGTTGGTGATCTTGCGGATCGCCGGTGGCATGGTCGCCGAGAAGAGAGCGACCTGCTTGTATTCCGGAGTTTCGCTCAGGATGCGGTCGACTTCCTCGGCGAAACCCATCGTGAGCATCTCGTCGGCCTCGTCGAGCACCAGGTAGTCCACCCGGGACAGGTCCAGCGTCCCGCGTTCGAGGTGGTCGATCACGCGGCCCGGCGTGCCGACCACCACCTGGGCGCCCCGGCGCAACCCGGCCAGCTGCACGCCGTAGGACGCCCCGCCGTAAATCGGGAGCACGTTGAGCTGCCGCAGGTGGGCGCCGTAGCGGCTGAACGCCTCGGCCACCTGCAGGGCCAGTTCGCGGGTGGGCGCCAGGACGAGGGCCTGGGTTGCTTTGCTGGTGACGTCGATTTTGGACAGGATCGGGGTCGCGAAGGCCGCCGTCTTGCCGGTGCCGGTCTGCGCCAGGCCGACCACGTCCGAACCCGCCATCAGTGCCGGAATGGTCGCCGCCTGGATTCCGGTCGGCGACTCGTAGCCGACATCGGCGAGCGCCCGCACGACGTCGGGATGAATCTGCAGGTCGGCGAACGAAGTAGCGGCCGCGTCAGGCGTGCCGTCGGGGACTGTCATCGTGGGAAGAAGTTTAGTGGTGGCCGCGAGCACAGCGCAGCTGGGCGCGTGGGACGTGACATCGACCGGGCGCCACGGCGCGCGGCATGCCTGTCACACCGGCGCGCGCGATGCCGGTACGGTTGCGCGATGTGTGGTGCCTACCGTGCCGTGTCGAGCCACTGACCGTCGGCGTCCTGCTCGCCGTGACGTTGTCCGGCTGCGGTTCGGGAGATTCGACGGTGGCCAAGACGCCGCAGGCCACCACGTCGACCGCGTCGATCACCGCACCCGCCACACCCAAGCCGACCGAAATCGCGTCGCCGGGTTCCAGCGCGCCGGCCGACCCCTGCGCGGTCGACCTGACCTCGCCCACGATCGCGAAGGTGGTCTCCGAGTTGCCCCGCGATCCGCGCAGTCAGCAGGCGTGGAACCCGGAGCCGCTGGCCGGTAATTACAACCAGTGCGCACAGCTTTCCGCGGTGATCATCAAGGCCAACACGAACGCGGTCAACGCGACCACCCGGGCGGTGCTGTTCCATCTCGGCCAGTTCATCCCGCAGGGAGTGCCCGACACCTACGGGTTCAACGGCATCGACGCGGCGCAAACCACCGGCGACACGGTTGCGTTGACCTATCCCAGCGGTATCAACGGCCTGAACACCAACGTCCGATTCCATTGGAACGGCAACACCGTCGAGCTGATCGGCAACGGCCCCGGGCACTGACCCGGCGCGCCTTCGCGCAACCGCGTCGCTGTCGGCCACCTCACCTACAGTGGCTGCTGTGTTCGTCACCGACGACAGCATTGTGTACAGCGCGTCGGACCTGGCCGCGGCCGCCCGATGCGAGTACGCGCTGCTCCGGAATTTCGACGCGAAGCTGGGCCGGGGGCCCGCCGTCGACGTCGAGGACGAGTTGCTGGCGCGCACCGCCGCCCTTGGTGACGACCACGAGCGACGCGAACTCGACCGGCTGCGCGACGAGTTCGCGGACGGCGTCGCGGTCATCGGGCGTCCGGCCTACACGCTGGCCGGTCTGACCGCCGCCGCCGCGGCGACCCGGCGCGCGATCGCCAACCACGCTCCGGTGGTGTATCAAGCCGCGATGTTCGACGGTCGCTTCGTCGGGTTCGCCGACTTCCTGGTCGCCGACGGCGGGCAGTATCGGCTCGTCGACACCAAGCTGGCCCGCTCCCCCAAGGTCACCGCGCTACTGCAGCTGGCGGCCTATGCCGACGCACTGACCCGGATGGGCGTGGCGGTCGCGGACGAGGCCGAACTGCGGCTGGGCGACGGCTCGGTCGTGCGCTATCGGGTCTGCGATCTGATCCCAGTCTTTCGTTCCCAGCGCGTGCAGTTGCAGCGGCTGCTCGACGAGCACCACGCCGGGGCAGCCGCCGTGCGCTGGGAGGACGAGGGGGTGCGGGCGTGTTTTCGGTGTCCGCTGTGCGTCGAGCAGGTGCAGGCCACCGATGATCTGCTGCGGGTGGCCGGCATGCGCGTCAGCCAGCGGGACAGGCTGATTGCTGCCGGGATCAACACGGTCGCCGACCTGGCCCGGCACTGCGGGCCGGTGCCCGATTTGGCTCCCAGCGCGGTGGCCAAGCTGACCGCCCAAGCGAAACTACAAGTACGGCAACGGGATACCGGTATCGCGCAGTTCGAGGTGGTCGATCCGCAGCCGCTGACGCTGTTGCCGGAGCCCGACCCCGGTGATCTGTTCTTCGACTTCGAGGGCGATCCGCTGTGGACCGCCGACGGCCAGGATTGGGGGCTAGAGTACCTGTTCGGCGTGCTCGATGCCGCGGGGAAATTCAGCCCGTTGTGGGCGCACAATCGGGTCGACGAGCGCAAGGCCCTGATCGATTTCCTGGCGATGGTGAAAAAGCGCCGCAAACGCCGGCCCAACATGCACATCTACCATTACGCGCCGTACGAGAAGACCGCGCTGTTGCGGCTGGCCGGACGCTACGGCGTCGGCGAGGACGAAGTCGACGACCTATTGCGCAGCGGGACGCTGGTGGACCTGTATCCGTTGGTGCGCAAGAGCATTCGATGCGGCGCCGAATCGTTCAGCCTCAAGGCCCTTGAGCCGCTGTACATGGGAGCACAACTGCGCTCGGGCGACGTGACCACCGCCGCCGACTCGATCACCTCCTACGCCAAGTCCTGCGAACTGCGCGACACCGGCCGCGCCGACGAGGCCGAGACCGTGCTCAAGGAGATCGAGGACTACAACCACTACGACTGCCGGTCGACCCAAGAGCTGCGCAACTGGCTGCTGGTGCGTGCGTGGGAATCCGGCGTCACTCCCGTTGGTGCCCAACCGGTTTCCGGCGGCAGCACCGTCGAGGACCACGACGAGCTGGCGGCCACACTGGCGGCGTTCACCGGGGACGCCGCCGTCGGCGACCGCACGCCGGAACAGGTCGCCGTCGCACTGGTGGGCGCGGCGCGCGGCTACCACCGGCGCGAGGACAAACCGTTCTGGTGGGCGCATTTCGACCGGCTGAATTTCCCGGTCGACGAATGGGCGGACAACACCGACGTATTCGTCGCCGACCCGGCACCGGGCAGCGTATCGGTCAGCGTGGACTGGCATACCCCGCCGAAGGCCCGCAAGCCGCAGCGACGGGTGAGGATGCGCGGCGAGCTGGCCCGCGGTGACCTGGTGCGTGACGTCTTCGCACTCTACGAGGCGCCGGCGCCGGCGAGCATGACCGACAGTCCCGACCGGCGCGCGGCGGGACGGGCCACCGTCGTCGAGGTCGACGATCCGGCTGTGCCCACCGAAGTCGTCATCCTCGAACGAATAGGAAGCGACGGCAACACTTTTCACCAACTGCCCTTTGCACTGACGCCCGGTCCGCCGCTGCCCACGACCGCGCTGCGCGAGTCGATCGAGTCCACCGCGATCGCGGTCGCCGCCGGCCTGCCACAACTGCCCCGCACCGCGATGATCGACGTCTTGCTGCGCTGCGCGCCCCGCACGAAAAGCCCGCTGCCGCGCGGCACCGACACGATCGCCGATATCACCGCGGCGGCACTGGATCTCGAGTCGTCCTACCTTGCGGTGCACGGGCCGCCGGGGACCGGAAAGACCTACACCGCCGCCGCGGTGATCACCCGCCTGGTCACCGAGCACGGCTGGCGCGTGGGTGTAGTGGCGCAATCGCACGCCACGGTGGAGAACCTGCTGGACGCCGTGATCGACGCCGGGCTGGAACCTAGCCGGGTCGCGAAAAAGAAGTACGATCACCACGCGCCGCGCTGGCAGGAGATCGACGGCAGCGAATACGGCGCCTTCATCTCGGCTCACGCCGGATGCGTGATCGGCGGCACGGCTTGGGATTTCGCCAACGCCCATCGAGTGCTGCCGGGCAGCTTGGATCTACTCGTGATCGACGAGGCGGGCCAGTTCTGCCTGGCCAACACGATCGCCGTGGCGCCGTCTGCGCGTAATCTGCTGTTGCTCGGGGACCCTCAGCAGCTACCGCAGGTCAGCCAGGGCACCCATCCCGAACCCGTCGACACCTCCGCCCTGGATTGGCTGGTCGACGGTCACCGCACATTGCCCGATGAGCGCGGCTACTTCCTGGATCTGTCCTACCGGATGCACCCCGCCGTCTGCGCCGCGGTGTCCACGCTGTCCTACGAAGGCAGGCTGCAGTCGGTGACCGAGCGCACCGCCGCCCGCCGCCTCGACGGCTGTGCCCCCGGTGTGCGCGTGATTTCCGTTCGCCACCAAGGTAATTCGATCGAAAGCCGCGAGGAGGCCGAGGCCATCGTCGACGAGATCGGCCGCCTACTCGGGTCGTCGTGGAGCGACGAGCACGGCAGCCGGCCGTTGGCCGCCTCGGACGTGCTGGTGTTGGCACCGTACAACGCTCAGGTGTCACTGATGCGCCAGCGGCTGGCCGCCGTGGGTCTGGATGCGGTACGGGTCGGGACCGTCGACAAGTTCCAGGGCGGACAGGCACCGGTGGTCTTCATCTCGATGACAGCATCGTCGGCCGATGAAGTGCCACGCGGAATCTCGTTCCTGCTCAACAGGAATCGGCTCAACGTCGCGGTCAGTCGGGCGCAGTACGCAGCGGTGATCGTGCGTTCGGAGCTGCTGACCGAATACCTGCCGCCTACACCGGCCGGCCTGCTGGAGTTGGGCGGCTTTCTGGCGCTGACGGCGAGCGGCTGAAGGCTAACTGCCCGAGGAATGCCGGCCCCGGCCGGTGGGATCGTCGTCCGGGCCATAGCGCTGCCCCCGCGGCGGCCGCAAGGAGCCGTTCACCCGCCGACCCGGCGACGGGGCGCTGCGATCGCTGCGGGTGGCCGGGCCGTGCCAGTGCGGCGGCAGCTCGACGATGGGCCGATGCCGCTTGTCGCGATCGATGTGAGATCCGTTGTGGGCGAAGCCAATCGGCTCAGGCCGCGACGGTGAATCGTCGCGACGGTGGCGGCGCGGCCCGGCGGGATCGGTGTGCAGCTCCTCAGCAGGTGCTACCGAGGCCTTGGGCGGTGCTACAGCGGACCGGGGCGGTGCTACAGCGGACCGGGGCGGTCCGCTCGCGGCGCGGGGCGCGGGCTCGCTGCTCTGCTCGCGGCGCAGGATGACTTCGACATAGTCGTCGTCATCATCGTGATCGTCGTACGGCGCGGCGCCCATGCGCGTGCGCGACATCATCGAGGACGCGAAGCCGACCAGGAACAGCGCGGCGACGATCCCGAACAACGCGATAAACGCGGGCAGCAGCACCGACTGTGACATCGCCGCCGCGAACGGCTCGCGCACGAATTCGGGCAACTGCAACGGAATAGCACCATCGGCCGCATCGCGCTCGGACACCTCAGCCGGCATCTCGGCGCCGATACGCCACGCCATGAACGCGGCCATCGCGGCGCTGCCCAGTACCGCCCCGAGCTGGCGCACCGAGTTGTAGACGGCGGATCCGGTTCCGGCCAGTTCGGGTGGCAGATTGCGGGTGGCGGTGGCCGTCAGCGGCGACCACACAAACGCCATCCCGACACCGACCAGGAAGAACGCCGACAGCAGTCGCCAGATCGGCGTGTCGGGGGTCATCTCGAACGACAGCCAGGTCAGCGAGATCGCGAGCACGGAAAAGCCGAACCCCAGCACCGGCCGTGGGTGGTACCGATCGACGATCAGGCCGACAACCGGCGCGAGCGCGCCATTGGCAATCGCCATCGGGGCGATCACCAGGGCCGACATAGTCGGCGACAGCCCGCACACCATCTGCGTATAGAAGGTCAGCGGCAACATCATCGCGGTCGCCGAGAACGAGGTGATGCCGACCCCGAGGCTGCACAGACTGAAATCGCGGTCGGTGAACACGTCCAGCGGGATCAGCGGCTCCCGGGTGTTCACCGACTGCCAGTAGACGAAGGCCGAGACGAACCCGACGCCGGCCACGACCGTCGCCCAGATCCATGGCTGCCAATGAGCCGACTGGCCCTGCTGCAGACCGAACACGATCAAGAACATGCCCACCCCGGACAGAGCGACGCCGACCAGATCGAACCGATGCGCCCGGGTGGGCAGCTCGGGAACCAGCCCCACCGCCAGTGCCAGCCCGACCAGACCGATCGGGATGTTGACGAAGAAGATCCATTTCCAGCCCAGCCCGTCCACCAGCACGCCACCGGCCAGCGGGCCGACCAGGCTGGCGACGCCGGCGGTGGAGCCCCACAGGCTGACCGCGATCCCGCGCCGGTGCGGCGGGAAAATCCGGGTGATCGTGGACAACGTCTGCGGGGTGAGCACCCCGGCCCCGATCCCCTGCACCACCCGGGCGGCGATAAGCATGCCTGCGCTACCGGCCAGTCCGCACCACATCGAGGCGACGATGAACACCACCAGGCCGATCAGGTAGAGATTTTTCGGCCCGTACCGGTCCCCCAGCCGGCCGGCCACCAGCAACACCACCGCGTACCCGAGCAGGTAGGCGCTCGTCACCCAGATGACCGCGTCGTAGCCGATATGCAGGTCGGCCATGATGGTCGGGTTGGCGATCGCGACGATGGTCGAGTCGACCATGATCATGAAGAACCCGATCATCATCGCGAAGAGGGCAAGCCACGGGTTGTCGCGGCCGCGCGGCCCCGAGGGCGCGAGGAACTTGCGCTCCGGCGCCATGTCGGCACGGCTGGGCCCCGCGCGCCGGGCTCCCCCGGACGACCCGGACGTGACCCCGGAAGCGGCCCCGGTCATGCACTCACCTCGCTTTAAGCGCCCGACGACCGGCTTGCCGCCGTGAGCAGGTGTGATACCGCCCGCACGCCACGATTTCCCCAACTGCAGCCGACCAACGGCCGCATCGCCACCGAGCGGTGTCCCGCCTGCATTATTCCGGGTCGACCGGCCGTCCGCCGTCCGCGGTGGGGTTGACGCGCACGAATCGCGGCCGGCGCCACGTTCAGCAAACTCGCGTTAGCCTGAAGAGACGCCAATCGCAGGAGAGGCACTATGAGCGCGCGACGCAATAGGCCAGGGCCGTGGTCCCTGAGACGAACCGAGCCACCACCGGAGCACGTGCCGACCGGCCGCTCCGGCCGCCCGAAGGCTTCGACCCGCGCATTGGCGCAGGTCATCGAGCGTAGTTCGCGGGCCCAGGGCCCCGCCGCCGAAGCCCTGGTGGCCCGGCTACGGCGGGCCAACCCCGGCGCGAGCCCGGCCGAGATCGTTACCAAGCTGGAAAACCGCTATCTGACCGCGCTGATGGCCAGCGGTGCCGCGGTCGGTTCGGCGGCGACCTTCCCCGGGGTCGGCACGTTGACGGCCCTGTCGGCGGGCGCCGGTGAAACCGTGTTCTTCCTGGAAGCGACGGCCATCTTCGTGCTGTCGACCGCCCTGGTCTACGGCATCCCGGCCGATCATTACGAACGGCGCCGCGCGCTGGTGCTGTCGGTCCTGGTCGGTGACGACAGCAAGCGGGCCATCGGCGAGCTGATCGGTCCGGCGCGCACCAGTGGCGGCTGGCTGGCCGAAGGCATGGCCTCACTGCCGCTGTCGAGCTTGGGCCGGCTCAACACGCGCATGCTCGGGTACTTCGTCAAGCGGTACGCGTTGCGGCGCGGCGCGTTGATGTTCGGCAAAATGCTGCCGGTCGGCATCGGTGCCGTGGTCGGTGGCGGCGGCAATCGCATGATCGGCAAGAAAATCATCCACAATGCCCGCCAGGCGTTCGGCCCACCGCCGGTCCGCTGGCCGAACCCCTTGCACGTGTTGCCGCCGGTGTCCGAGGCGAGCCGGTAGCCCGCCGGCCCCCCGGTTCCCAAGGTCTCGCTGGCGAATCAACAGCGAAGGGTTAGCCTTTATGGGGCGGAAACGTACCAGTCCGCCGCGGGTGTGAGGTACCTCGTCGACCGAGGTGCGCAGAGTCGCAGGCGCCGGGGCAATGGGCTTGCAGAGCAAAGGAATTGAGGCGAACAGCGACCGTGAGCAATAGCAGTTCACCATTCGGGCAAAATGAATGGCTGGTCGAGGAGATGTACCGCAAGTTCCGCGACGACCCGACGTCGGTGGATCCGAGCTGGCACGAGTTCCTGGTGGACTACAACCCGGAGTCGCCGGCCGCAGCCACCCAGGACGCGCCGAGCCCGGCTGACGCGCAGCCCGCCGCAGCACCCAAGCCGGTCGCCGTCGCCGCGCCGCCGGCCGCCGCTGCGGCTCAGCCCGCCGCTACCCCGGCCGGCAACGGCGCCGCGACCCCGGCACCCGCCGCGCCCGCTCCCAAACCCGCCGCACCCCCACCGGCCGAAGGCGACGAGGTGCAGGTGCTGCGTGGGGCCGCCGCGGCCGTCGTCAAGAACATGTCCGCATCGCTGGACGTGCCGACGGCGACCAGCGTCCGTGCCGTCCCCGCGAAGCTGATGATCGACAACCGGATCGTCATCAACAACCAACTCAAGCGCACCCGCGGCGGCAAGATCTCCTTCACCCATCTGCTCGGCTACGCGCTGGTGCAGGCGGTCAAGCAATTCCCCAACATGAACCGGCATTACGCCGAGGTTGACGGCAAGCCCACCGCGGTCACCCCGGCGCACACCAACCTCGGTCTGGCCATCGACCTGCAGGGCAAGGACGGCAAGCGTTCGCTGGTGGTCGCCGGCATCAGGGGCTGCGAGACGATGCGCTTCGCGGAGTTCGTCTCCGCCTACGAAGACATCGTGCGTCGCGCCCGTGACGGCAAGCTGACCGCCGAAGACTTTGCCGGAGTGACGATTTCGCTGACCAACCCGGGCACCATCGGCACCGTGCACTCGGTCCCGCGACTGATGGCCGGCCAGGGCGCCATCATCGGTGTGGGCGCGATGGAATACCCCGCCGAATTCCAGGGCGCCAGCGAGGAACGCATCGCCGAACTCGGTATCGGAAAGCTGATCACGCTGACCTCGACCTACGACCACCGCATCATCCAGGGTGCGGAATCGGGCGACTTCCTGCGCACCATCCACGAGATGCTGCTTTCGGATGCGTTCTGGGACGACATCTTCCGTGAGCTGGGCAACCCGTACCTGCCGGTGCGATGGAGCACCGACAACCCGGACTCGATCGTCGACAAGAACGCCCGGGTGATGGAATTGATTGCGGCATATCGCAATCGCGGGCATCTGATGGCCGACATCGACCCACTGCGGTTGGACACCAGTCGATTCCGCAGCCACCCCGACCTGGAAATCCTCAATCACGGCCTGACGCTCTGGGATCTGGACCGGGTGTTCAAGGTCAACGGCTTCGCCGGCTGTCAGTACAAGAAGCTGCGCGACGTGCTGGGCCTGCTGCGCGATGCCTACTGCCGCCACATCGGCGTGGAATACACCCACATCCTCGAGCCCGAGCAGCAGCGCTGGCTCGAAGAGCGGGTCGAGACCAAGCACGTCAAACCGACGGTGGGCGAACAGAAGTACATTCTGAGCAAGCTCAACGCGGCCGAGGCCTTCGAAACCTTCCTGCAGACCAAATACGTTGGGCAGAAACGATTCTCGCTGGAAGGCGCCGAAAGCCAGATCCCGCTGATGGACGCGGTGATCGACCAGTGCGCCGAACACGGCCTGGACGAAGTGGTCATCGCAATGCCGCACCGGGGCCGGCTCAACGTGCTGGCCAACATCGTCGGCAAGCCCTACTCGCAGATCTTCAGCGAGTTCGAGGGCAACCTCAACCCGTCGCAGGCGCACGGTTCCGGTGACGTGAAATACCACCTCGGTGCGACCGGCGTGTACCTGCAGATGTTCGGCGACAACGATATTCAGGTGTCGCTGACCGCCAACCCGTCACACCTGGAGGCCGTCGACCCGGTCCTCGAGGGTCTGGTGCGGGCCAAGCAGGACCTGCTGGAACTGGGGCACGTCGACGGCGAAGAAGAACGGGCCTTCTCGGTGATGCCGCTGATGCTGCACGGCGACGCCGCCTTCGCCGGCCAGGGCGTGGTCGCCGAGACGCTGAACCTGGCGCTGCTGCCCGGCTATCGCGTCGGTGGCACCATCCACGTCATCGTCAACAACCAGATCGGCTTCACCACCGCACCCGAGTTCTCCAGGTCCAGCGAGTACTGCACCGACGTGGCGAAAATGATTGGCGCGCCGATCTTCCACGTCAACGGCGACGACCCGGAAGCGTGCGTGTGGGTGGCGCGGCTGGCCGTGGACTTCCGCCAGCAGTTCCACAAGGACGTCGTCATCGACATGTTGTGCTACCGCCGTCGCGGCCACAACGAGGGTGACGACCCGTCGATGACCAACCCCTACATGTACGACGTCGTCGACACCAAGCGCGGCGCCCGCAAGAGCTACACCGAAGCGTTGATCGGCCGCGGCGACATCTCGATGAAGGAAGCCGAGGACGCGCTGCGCGACTACCAGGGCCAACTGGAGCAGGTGTTCAACGAGGTCCGTGAGGTGGAAAAGCACGGCGTGCAGCCGAGCGCATCGGTGGAAGCCGACCAGCCGGTGCCCGCGGGGCTGGCCACCGCGGTGGACAAGGCGCTGCTGGCCCGCATCGGCGACGCGTTTCTGGCCGCGCCGGAGGGATTCTCGGTGCACCCGCGCGTGCAGCCGGTGCTGGAGAAGCGCCGGGAGATGGCCTACGAGGGCAAGATCGACTGGGCCTTCGGCGAGCTGCTGGCACTGGGATCCCTTGTCGCAGAAGGCAAGCTGATCCGGCTGTCCGGCCAGGACACTCGCCGTGGCACCTTCTCGCAGCGCCATTCGGTGATCATCGATCGCCACAACTGCGCGGAGTTCACGCCGCTGCAGCTACTGGCGACCAACCCCGACGGCACGCCGACCGGGGGCAAGTTCCTGGTCTACGACTCGCCGCTGTCCGAATACGCCGCCGTGGGTTTCGAGTACGGCTACACCGTGGGCAACCCGGACGCACTGGTGCTGTGGGAGGGGCAGTTCGGCGACTTCGTCAACGGCGCGCAGTCGATCATCGACGAGTTCATCAGCTCGGGCGAGGCCAAGTGGGGCCAATTGTCCAACGTGGTGCTGCTGCTGCCGCACGGCCACGAAGGCCAGGGTCCCGACCACACCTCCGGCCGGATCGAGCGCTTCCTGCAGCTGTGGGCCGAGGGTTCGATGACGATCGCGATGCCGTCGACGCCGTCGAACTACTTCCACCTGCTGCGCCGGCACGCGCTGGACGGAATTCAGCGCCCGCTGATCGTATTCACCCCGAAGTCGATGCTGCGCAACAAAGCGGCCGTCAGCGACATCCGGGACTTCACCGAGATCAAGTTCCGCTCGGTGCTCGAGGAACCCACCTACGAAGAGGGCATCGGCGATCGCGGCAAGGTTCGCCGGATCCTGCTGACCAGCGGCAAGATCTACTACGAGCTGGCGGCACACAAGGCCAAGGACAACCGCGACGACATCGCGATTGTGCGGATCGAGCAGCTCGCGCCGCTGCCCAAGCGGCGGCTGAGCGAAACGCTGGATCGCTACCCCGACGCCAGCGAGTACTTCTGGGTGCAGGAAGAGCCGGCCAACCAGGGTGCATGGCCCCGGTTCGGCCTGGAGCTGCCCGAGCTACTGCCGGACAAACTGACCGGCATCAAGCGCATCTCGCGCCGGGCGATGTCGGCGCCGTCGTCGGGATCGTCGAAGGTGCACGCGGTCGAACAGCAGGAGATACTCGACACCGCGTTCGGCTGAGATTCCGCAGTCACCGGGTGAACCTCCGCAGCCACCAGTTAGCCTCGACGCATGGGGCGGACTTGGGAAAGGGTGTATATGCAGAAGTTCGCCGGCAAGGTCGCCGTTGTGACCGGGGCGGGTTCGGGCATCGGTCAGGCACTGGCCGTCGAGCTCGGCCGCGCGGGTGCCAGCCTTGCGATCAGTGACGTCAACACCGAAGGACTGGCGCAGACCGAGGAGCAGCTGAAGGCGATCGGCGCGCCGGTCAAGGCCGACCAGCTCGACGTCACAGAGCGAGAGGCCTTCCTGGCCTACGCCGACTCCGTCAACGAGCACTTCGGCAAGGTCAACCAGATCTACAACAACGCGGGGCTGACCCACATCGGCACCCTCGAGTTCAGCGACTTCAAGGACATCGAACGGGTGATGGACGTCGACTTCTGGGGCGTCGTCAATGGCACCAAAGCCTTTCTCCCCCATGTGATCGCGTCCGGCGACGGCCACATCGTCAACATCTCCAGCGTGCTCGGGGTGATGGCGCTGCCCGGTCAGGTCGCTTACGTCTCGGCCAAGTTCGCCGTCCGCGGATTCACCGAGGCGCTGCGCCAGGAGATGGCGGTGGCCGGTCACCCGGTGGGGGTGACCGTGGTGCACCCGGGCGGTGTCAAGACCTCGTTCGGCACCAACGCCGTCGTCGCCGAGGGTATGGGCATCGACCATGACCAGATGCTGGAGAACTTCGATCAGCAGGTGGCCAAGACCACACCGCAACAGGCCGCTCAAACCATCATGGCCGCGGTGGGCAAGAACAAGGCCCGGGTGCTGATCGGCGCCGACGCGAAATCCGCGGACCTGCTGGTGCGCATTGCCGGTACGCGATACCACGAACTGCTGTTCGGTGGGCCGGGCCTGCTGGGCCGGGTGACGACCTTCGTGCGCGGGTTGCTGGCGCGCAGGAGCTGACCCGTTACTACCCGGGACCGCTGGTACCGGTAATCTCGAGGCAACTGTGGACACGAGGGAGAGTGCACATGCAGGGGTTCGCCGGCAAGGTCGCGGTGGTCACGGGCGCGGGTTCGGGCATCGGCCAGGCGCTGGCCGTCGAGCTGGCGCGCTCGGGCGCCAGCGTGGCGATCAGTGACGTCAACACCGAAGGACTGGCCCAGACCGAGGAACGGCTCAAGGCCATCGGCGCGCCGGTGCGCTCCGATCGGCTCGACGTGAGCGAACGCGAGGCTTTCCTGGCCTATGCCGACGCCGTCAACGAGCACTTCGGCAAGGTCAACCAGATCTACAACAACGCCGGCATCGCGTTCACCGGCGACATCGAGGTCAGCCAGTTCAAGGACATCGAACGGGTGATGGACGTCGATTTCTGGGGAGTTGTCAACGGCACCAAGGCTTTTCTGCCCCACCTGATCGCGTCCGGGGACGGCCACGTCGTCAACGTCTCCAGCGTGTTCGGATTGTTCTCGGTGCCGGGCCAGGCCGCCTACAACGCAGCCAAGTTCGCGGTGCGGGGCTTCACCGAGGCCCTGCGCCAGGAGATGTGGGTGGCCGGGCATCCGGTGAAGGTGACCACGGTGCACCCGGGCGGCATCAAGACCGGGATCGCGCGCAACGCCACCGCCGCCGAGGGAATCGACGCGGCCCAACTGGCCAAGGTCTTCGACAAGCGGATGGCCAGGACCAGCCCCGAGACGGCCGCGCGGGTGATCCTGGACGCGGTCCGCAAGAACAAGCCCCGGGTACTGGTCGGCACGGACGCCAAAGTGCTCGATGCCCTGGTGCGCCTCACCGGCCCGGGATACCAGCGGCTGTTCGGTACCGCCACGCGCCGCATTCTGCCCAGCGGCAAGCGGTAGATCCTCAACGCCCCAACGGGTGTTCGGCGAGCCAGGCGCCCGCCACCGCCAACGCGTCGGCACCGGCGGCGACCTGGCGGCGCATGTCGGCCAGGGCCGCGGTGTCCAGCACACCCGCCACTTCGTTGAGTGCCAGCACCTGCCGATCGGTCAGCGCGTTGCGGCGGTAGAGCGGCACCACGTTCTCCGCTCGGATCAGCGCCGGTTTGCCGTCGGCCAGTGAAACCAGGTCGCCCGGAATGGCGGGGTCGGCGGTGGTGGTCCATCCCGTGGTCACCTGCCCGGCCAGGATCGCCGCGAACATCGTTGTGCCGTCTGGGAATTCACGAGGAGCCGGTAGCCGGCAGCCGCCGATCGCCGACGGCGCCTGATGACCGGCGACGATCCCGACAACCAACCCGTCACAGTGCTTGGGCAGCACGGAAAGATCGGCACTGCGGTCCTGTCCACCCCAGGCCTTGGCGGTCGGTTGGGTCACCAGCAGCACCGGCTTGTCCTCGGCGGCGGTGGTGTAGTCACCCGCGGCGATGCCCTCGGGCAGCGCCGACACCAAGGCGCGGTAGACCTGCGCGTCGGAGATCGCCGTGGCCCCGGGCTGCAAGCTCTGCAGCATCTGACCGGTGAAGGCGGGCGTGACGGTGAAGGCGCCGGAGTCCAGTCGCGCCATCGGATCGTCGGCGGTCTGAACCTCCGCGGCGAAACCGTAGGACCGCAGGGCCGCGAGGTAGACGCCGGCCAGCAGCCTCGACGTCGGATCGTTGCGGGAACCGACCACCAGAGCGGGCGCATCGCGGTGATCGCGGGTACCGGCCGAACAGCCGGCGCAGAGCGAGGCGACGAGCACGGCGGCGATCAGCAGCGCCGCCAGCTTGCCGATTCTCACGCCGAGGAGTCTGCCGCCTGCGCCACGGCTTGCGCCACCGCCTCGCCGATACCCGGCTCCAGTGGGCTCGGCACGATCCGGTCGGCCGAGAGGTCGTCGCTGACGACGGCGAAGATCGCCTCGGCCGCGGCCACCATCATCTTTTGCGTGATCCGCCGCGCCCCGGCGTCCAACGCGCCGCGGAACACCCCGGGGAACGCCAGCACATTGTTGATCTGGTTCGGGAAGTCGCTGCGACCGGTAGCCACCACGGCGGCGTACTTGGCTGCGATGTCGGGACGGATCTCCGGGTCGGGATTCGACAGCGCGAACACGACGCAGTCCGGGGCCATCGTGGCGATGAGCTCCTCGGGCACCACGCCGGCCGACACCCCCAGGAACACGTCGGCTTCCTTGAGTGCTTCCACCATGCCGCCGGCCAGACCGCGGGGGTTACTGCTGCGTGCCAGGTCGGTCTTGACGACGTTCATGTCGTCGCGGCCAATGTGCAGGATGCCGCGCGAGTCGAGCACGGTAACATCCGAAACCCCCATGGCGAGAAGGAGTTTCGAACACGCGACGCCTGCCGCCCCGGCACCCGAGACCACCACCCGCATCGAGCCCATGTCGCGGCCGAGCAGCTTGGCTGCACCCATCAGCGCGGCCAGCACGACGATCGCGGTGCCGTGCTGGTCGTCGTGCATCACCGGGCAGTCCAGCGCCTCGATGGCCCGTCGTTCGATCTCGAAGCAGCGCGGTGCCGAGATGTCCTCGAGATTGACCGCACCGAACGTCGGCCGCAGCCGCACCAGGGTTTCGACGATCTCGTCGGGATCCTTGGTGTCCAGCACGATCGGGATCGCGTCCAGGCCGGCGAACTGTTTGAACAGCGCGCTCTTGCCCTCCATCACCGGCAGCGCCGCCGCCGGTCCGATGTCGCCGAGACCGAGCACCGCACTGCCGTCGCTGACGACGGCCACCAGCCGGTTCGCCCACGTGTAGCGATCGGCCAGGGTGTGGTCGGCGGCGATGGCCCGACTGACCTGTGCGACGCCCGGCGTATAGGCGATCGACAACGCGCGCTGCGTGTCCAGCGGGACCTTCATCTCGACCGAAAGCTTCCCACCTACGTGGGCGTCGAAGATCTCGTCGTCGCCGATGTCGATCTGTGACGGCACGATTTCGGACACGCGCCCAGGGTACTGACTACTCATTAGTAGCCCTAATCGACTGTGTCCGAGCCTTTCAGATCAGCTTCAGCTCGGTGACCGCCGCGCGCTCGTCGACCAGCTCGGCGGTGGTCTTGTCGATGCGGCCGCGGGAGAACTCGTCGATCTCCAGCCCCTGCACGATGGACCAGTTGCCGTCCTTGGTGGTCACCGGGAACGACGACACAATGCCCTCGGGCACGCCGTAGGAGCCGTCGGAGTACACCGCCATCGACACCCAGTCACCGTCCGGGCTGCCCAGCAGCCAGGAGCGGGCGGCATCGACGGTGGCCGAGGCGGCCGAGGCGGCCGAGGACGCGCCGCGCGCGTCGATGATCGCCGCACCACGCTTGGCCACGGTCGGGATGAAGTCGTTCTCGATCCAGTCCTGGTCGCCCACCACCTCGGCGGCGTTCTTGCCGCCGACCTCGGCGTGGAAGATGTCCGGGTACTGGGTGGCCGAGTGGTTGCCCCAGATGGTCACCTTCTTGATGTCGGTGACCGCGGCGCCGGTCTTCTTGGCCAGCTGCGAGATCGCCCGGTTGTGGTCCAGTCGGGTCAGCGCGGAGAACCGCTCCTTGGGAATGTCGGGAGCGTTGCTGAGCGCGATCAGTGCGTTGGTGTTGGCCGGGTTACCGGTCACGCCGATGCGGATGTCGTCGGCGGCGACCGAGTTCAGCGCCTTGCCCTGCGCGGTGAAGATCGCGCCGTTGGCTTCCAGCAGGTCGCTGCGCTCCATGCCCGGGCCGCGCGGCCGCGCGCCGACCAGCAGCGCCAGGTTCACGCCGTCGAAGATCTTGTTGGCGTCCGCGCCGATCTCGACGCCAGACAGCAACGGGAACGCGCAGTCGTCGAGTTCCATCACGACGCCCTCGAGTGCCTTGAGCGCGGGCTCGATCTCGAGCAGCCGCAGTTCGATCGGGCGGTCGGGTCCCAGCAGGGAGCCGCTGGCCAGGCGGAACAACAGGCTGTAGCCGATCTGGCCGGCGGCACCGGTGACGGCGACCTTCAGAGGAGTTGCGCTCACGTCGTTGGCTCCTTATGGAGAAAGTTCGGTCGTTTAGCTTCCGGTCGAAACTAGCGCACCCCCGCTGGCCGGAAATCTCCGGTCCGACGCCGCGCAGAATTCATCGCGGCCGCTCGGGCAACCGATCCCCCGGCGTGCCTTTTCATTCGGCGTTTTACCAGTACGCGTAGCATGGAGCACCGCTCTGCCAGACCTGCGCTGCGTGAGGAGGTTACGGTGTTCGAGGGTTTCGACGCACTGCCGGAAGCGCTTCGCACGATCGCGCACGAGCCGCGTCCCGAACCCGAGGCGGCGCCACCCGCCCGACGCGATGCCCTGGTCGACTGCGCCGTCTACGTCGCAGGCCAACGACTGCCCGGCAAGTTCAGCTACACGGCCGCCCGCAGCAAGGTGCACCAGATCGAGATGCTGGGGCATGAGGCCTTCGTCTGGGTCGGCTTGTACGAGCCGGACCAGACCCAGATGAAGGAAGTGGCCGACGTTTTCGGGTTGCACGCCCTGGCCGTCGAAGACGCGGTCTGCGCCCATCAGCGACCCAAACTGGAGCGCTACGACGACACGCTGGTGCTGGTGCTCAAGACGGTCCAGTACGTCCCGCACGAGTCGGTGGCGCTGGCGCGCGAGATCGTGCAGAGCGGCGAGGTGATGGTCTTTGTCGGCAAGGATTTCGTGGTCACGGTCCGCCACGGCGAGCACAGTGGACTGGCCGACGTGCGCAAAGGCTTGGAAGCCGACGGCGAACAGCTGCGGCTGGGCCCGTTCGCGGTGATGCACGCGATCGCCGACCACGTCGTGGATCACTACCTCGAGGTGACCCAGTTGATGGAAAGCGACATCGACAGCATCGAGGAAGTGGCCTTCGCCCCGGGCCGCAAGCTGGACATCGAACCGATCTACATGCTCAAGCGCGAGGTCGTCGAGCTTCGCCGTTGCGTCAACCCGCTGTCGGCGGCGTTTCACCGGATCCAGGTGGAGAACAAGGACCTGATCTCCAAAGAGGTCCGGCGCTATCTGCGCGACGTCGGTGATCACCACTCCGAGGCCGCCGACCAGATCGCCAGCTACGACGACATGCTCAACTCGCTGGTGCAGGCCGCGCTGGCCCGGGTCGGCATGCAGCAGAACAACGACATGCGCAAGATGGCGGCCTGGGCCGGTATCTTGGCGGTGCCCACCATGGTCGCCGCCATCTACGGCATGAACTTCCATTTCATGCCCGAGCTGGACTGGACGTATGGCTACCCGGGGATCATGGCGTTGATGACGTTGGCCTGCCTGGTCCTGTACTTCCAATTCCGGCGCAACAACTGGCTTTAACCCCGGTGTCGGGTACTGACTCAGTGTGGTTGTGCCGCAAGCCGATTCGGGTCCAGCACGTCGACACCGTCGCTCTGCCACGCCTGCCGCATGGCCTCGGCGCCTTTGAGCCGCACCCACGCCGCCTCGGTCGCGGTGATCGGCGTCGCCGCCAGAAACGTCACCGGATCGCGCGGCGGCTGAAGCGGCAGATCTGCAATGTCGCTGCGGCCCAACAGAACAGCGGTGAAGGGGACCCGACGTGACGGCCATGCCCACAGCGGCGAACCGAGATCGATCAGCGCATCGGCGACGAGCACCACACCGTCGACGGCCGGTGCGGCCGCCAGTATCGCCAGGCTGCGTGCAATTCCGGTGGCCGGCCCCGGATCTCGCAAGCAGAGCACGATCTCTGCGCGCGGGCCGCGCTGCGGATCGACGACGATTTCGGCAGGATCGCCCATCGGGTGGCGCGAGCATCCCAGCGACACGTACTGCACCAAGCCGTCTTTCGCGCGGAACCGCAGCACTTCGGTCGGCTCGGCACCCAGAAAGGTCACCCTCGCCGAGTCGGGCTCACCCCACTGACCCGCCTTCGCGAAGTGGTCGCGCAGGTGGGCACGGACCTGGTCCAGAATCTGCGTCACGCGCTCGGCACGGTCAGGTTCGCACCTGAATCGGCGTCGAACACGGCGAGTTTCGCGGTGTCAAAGGCCAATTCGAGCGTCTGGCCGATGACGGCCTTGGACTCGGCGGGAACCCTTGCCACGAACTGGTTTTCGACGACCTTCGACTCGGCGGCCAGGTCGTCGAGCTGCGCCGAATGCACGTCGCATCCGGCGGTGGTGAAGTACACATACTTGTCGGCCCCCAGCGATTCGACCAGGTCGACCGTCACCTCGAAGGTCGTCGCCGTGATGCGCTGGTAGCCGTCGATCAACGCGGCGTCCAGCAGGTGCTCGGGCCGCACCCCGACGATGACGTTGTCTGCTTTCGGGTGCCCGGCGATCACATCCTGCACGTCCGGAGCCAGCATCACCTCACCGAAGGGCAGCGTCAGCCCCGACGATGTCAGCGTGGCGGGGAAGAAGTTCATCGGTGGTGAGCCGATGAAGCCCGCGACGAACAGATTCGCGGGGCGCTCGTAGAGCTCCGCGGGCGTGCCGACCTGCTGGGCGACACCGCCGTGCATCACCACCACGCGATCCCCCAGCGTCATCGCCTCGGTCTGGTCGTGGGTGACGTAAACGGTGGTGGTGCCCAGCCGGCGCTGCAGCCGGGCGATCTCGCCGCGCATCTGCACGCGCAGCTTGGCGTCGAGGTTGGACAACGGCTCGTCCATCAAGAAGGCCTTCGGCTGGCGCACGATGGCCCGGCCCATCGCGACACGCTGCCGTTGCCCACCCGACAATTGGGAGGGCTTGCGATCCAGAAGTTCGCTCAGGTCAAGGATTTTCGCTGCTTCTTCGACCTTCTGCGCGATGTCGGCCTTTTTCATCTTCGCCAGGGTCAGCGGGAAGGCGATGTTTTGGCGAACCGTCATGTGCGGATACAGCGCGTAGGACTGGAACACCATCGCGATGTCGCGGTCCTTGGGCGCCTTCTCGTTGACGCGTTCGCCTCCGATGCGCAGCTCGCCCGAGGAGATATCCTCAAGGCCGGCAATCATATTCAGCGTGGTGGTCTTGCCACAGCCGGACGGGCCGACCAGGATCAGGAATTCGCCGTCGGCAATGGTGAGGTTTAGGTCGGCCACCGCGGTGTGCCCATCGGGGTAACTCTTGTTGACGTGCTCCAGCACAATCTCGGCCATCGCGTTATCCCTTCACGGCGCCTGAGGTCAACCCGGCGACAATCCGTCGTTGGAAGATTAGAACAAACACGATGATCGGCACCGTAATCACGATCGCACCGGCCGCGATTGATCCGGTTGGTTCCTCGAATTGGGAGCTGCCGGGAAAATTCGCGATCGCCACCGGCGCGGTGATCGCCGCCTTGGTGGCGGTCAGCGACAGCGCCAGCAGCAGGTCGTTCCAGGCGAAGATGAACACCAGAATCGCCGCGGTCACCAACCCGGGCGCGGTCAGCGGGACGATGATCCTGCGGAAGGCCTGCCCCGGCGTGGCACCGTCCATCTTGGCCGCCTTCTCCAGATCCCAGGGGATCTCGCGGAAGAAGGCCGACAAGGTGTAGATGGAAAGCGGCAACGCGAAGGTGATGTAGGGCAGAATCAGCCCCGGCCAGGTGTCGAAAAGCCCTACCCAGCGTTCGATTTCGAACAGCGGCGTGACCAGCGAGATAGCCGGGAACATGGTGATCAGCAAGGTCGAGCCGATCAGCAACCGCTTGCCGGGAAAGTTCAGCCGGGCGATCGCGTAGGCAGCCATCGCGCCGAGGGCCACCGCGACCGCGGTGGCGATCAGTGCGATTCCGATCGAGTTGACCAGCGCCGAGGTGAAGACGTCGCCGCGGAAGATACCGCGATAGTTTTCCAGCGTCACCGACGACGGAATCAGCTTGCCGTCCCGGACAGTTGACGTCGGCTTCAGCGACAGGCTGAGAATCCAGAGCACCGGCACCAGCGCGTACACCACGACAACCGTGTTGATCACGACCCACATCGCGGTGCGCCGCGCGCCCGCCGACTCAACGCCCATCGACGTCACCACCCGGAGCGGCGGCGCCGAACACGTTGATGAAAATCAGCGCGATGATGCCCACACAGACGAAGATCAGCACGCTGATCGCCGAGCCCAGGCCGACGTCGAAGCCTTCAAAAAGGTTGTCGTAGCCCAGGATCGACACCGAACCGGTGTTGTTGTTGCCCTCGGTCAGAACGTAGATGTTGTCGAAGATACGAAACGCGTCCAGGGTCCGGAACAACAGCGCGACCACGACCGCGGGCTTGATGATCGGCAGCATGATCCTGGTCAGCCGCAGCCAGGCGCCGGCGCCGTCGACCTGACCGGCCTTCAGCAGATCCTCTGGCACCAGCGCCAGCCCGGCCAGCAACAGCAGCGACATGAACGGCGTCGTCTTCCAGACCTCGGCGATCACGACGATGCCCAGCGATGGGATCTGCTGGGTGAGCGGCGCGCTGCCGTGCGGCAGCAGGTCGGCCAGATAACCGGTGCCCGGCGTCCACGCGTAGTACCAGCTGTAGGCGGCGACCACGGTCACAATGCCGTAGGGCACCAGCACTGCGGTGCGAACCACACCCCGACCGATCAGGGTGTGATGCATCACCAGCGCAAGCGCCAGGCCGAGCACGAACTCGAGCGACACCGACACCACCGTGATGGCCAGCGTCACCGCCAGCGCCGTCCACCAATACCGGTCGGTCAGGATCGTCTGGTAATTGCTCAATCCGATGAACCTGGTGTCGTTCGGGGTGGCCAGATTGTTGTGCTGCAGGCTGAGCCAGACGGCGTAACCGATCGGGTAGGCCGTCACCGCCACCATCAGCGTCGCCGCGGGCGCAACGAGCATGAAGGCCAGTCGCTGCTCGGGTGGGCGGTTCCAGAGTCGGGTCAGGCGCCTCACGGCAACAGCCCCTTGCCGTCGATCGCCTTGCGCACCTGGATCGCGAGTTCGTCGGCGGTGTGTTCCGGGTCGATCTCGGTGATCGGGCTCAGCGCCGCCGCCATCCGAATGGACACCGCTTGGTAGGCCGGCGTCGCGGGGCGCACCGCGGCGTCGGTCAGCTGCTGGCGAATGATCGGGTACATCGGGTATTTGGTCTGGAATTGCGGGTCGGAGTACACCGATGTCCGCACCGGGGGCAGCCCGCCACGGATCGAGATGTACTTCTGGTTCGCCAGGTTGCGCAGGCACCGGATCGCCTCGAAGGCTTCGGCCTTGTGCCGGGTGGTGCTGGCCACCGCCAGGTTCAGCCCGCCGATCGTCACCTTGGCCGGCCTACCCGGCACCACACCCGGGTAGGGCGCGAACCCGAAAACCTTTTGGCTGGCCTGATAGGCGATCTGGAATTGCTCGTCGCTGGGCGCGAACGTGCCGAACTGGTTGATGCTGTCGGCCAGCGCTGGAATCCGGTTGAGCGGAAGGAAGTTCACGCCGCCCTTGACCGCGTTCTCCAGCATCGACGCCATGACGTAGGGCCAGTTGACTTCCAGCGCGGCGTTGCCCTGTTCGAGCGCCAGCCGCGCCGTGCTCGCGTCGGTGCGGTTGATCGACGGATCGGCTCCCGGCGCGGTGGCCACCGTCTTGAGGATGCGCAGGGCGCTGACGGTGGCGGCCCGGTGTGCCGCAGTGTCGGTCAGGGTGACCTGCCGGCCGTCGTCGGACAGCACCTGACCGCCGGCGCTGACCAGCAGCGTGTTGAACCACGCCACCAGGCCCTCGTCCTGGTGGGCCTGCACGGCGATCCAGCTGGGCAACCCGGCGGCGTGCAATCGGGTGGCCTCGGCGACCATGCCGTTCCAGTCCAGCGGTGGCTGATGCACCAAATCCGGTCTATACCAAAGCAATTGGGTGTTCGTTGCGATGGGCGCGGCGTAGAGCTGGTGTTTCCAGCGAGCCGTTGCGAGCGGGCCCGGCAGCGTGTCGACGGTGGCGTCGGCCTCGGCCCGACCGGCCGGGTCGTCGGTCAGCGGCAGCGCCCAGCCCGCTTCGGCGAACTCGGCGGTCCAGATCACGTCCAGCGACATCACGTCCATCGTGCGGTCGTGACCGGCCAGCCGCCGGGCGTATTGCAACCGTTGCGCGCCAGGGGCTCTGGGGAGGCTGATGTGCGAAACGGTGTAGCGGCCGCCGGCCTCCTGGCTGCAGCGCCGCGCGACCTCGTCGAACGTCGCGCCGTCGGCGGCCGGGGTGTAGAAGGTGACCACCAGGCCGCCGTGGCCGGACCCGCAGGCGGCCAGCACCGACACGGTCAGCATCGCCAGCACGATTGCGCTTACTCGGCGCACCCGCCCGTGGCGACTCACCAGCAAATTAAATCGCCAGTCGCGCAAGCAAATCCCGGGCGCGCTCGGCATTCTGCGGATCGCAGAGTACATCGTAGCGGCCGGCAACCAGTTGCATCGTCGAGCTGAAATCCCTTGTGCCACGGGCCATTGAGTACGGAACAGCGGAGGTGATCAATCCGAAGAACACCCCGGCGACCAAGCCGGTCGCCAGCGCGCCCCACGGGTTGGGGCTGAAGAAGCCGAGCACCAACCCGATGAACAGCCCGAGCCAGGCCCCGCTGAGCACACCGCCGCCGAGCACCTTGGGCCAGGAAAGCCGGCCGGTGACCCGCTCGACCTGCATCAGGTCGACGCCGACGATCGTCACCTGCTGCACCGGGAACTGCTGCTCGGACAGGTAGTCGACGGCGCGCTGCGCCTCGGCATAGGTGGGATAAGAGCCCACCGGCCAGCCCTTGGGCGGAGTCGGCAACTGCGGCACACCGCGCCGGCCCGCGGCCGCGCCAGTGGGCGTTGAACCGGGGACTTGGCCAGGCTGGAAAGGACTAGTCATTGCAGCTCATTCTCCTACGCCGGGGCCGTAGTTTCACCTCGGCCCTCCCACCCTATCGAGGCAGCCTGCAAGCTAGGTTGAACACCATGACAGCTCCCGGCGGTGCCAGTGGAGAAGACGCCGCCGACCCGCACGCGCCCGGCGGGCGGCCTGCTGCCCAGCCGGGCTGGGCAGCCCCCTGGAATCCCCCGGGCGCGCCGCCACCCGCGCACTATCCGCCCCCGCCCTACCCCCCGCCCGGCTACCCGCTCGATTACCCGCAGTTCACCCCGCCGTTCGGCTACCAGCAGCCGCCCGGCGCGCCGTCCTACCCACCGGGACCTGCGCAATTCGGCGGCCCGCCGCCCGGCTACGGTCCTGCGCCGTATCCCGGCGGCTATTACCCGGCACCGGATTATCCGGGCGATTACTGGTCGCACGAGGGCGTCCGGTCAGGTACCAACGGGATGGCGATCGCGGCGCTGATCACGTCGTTCACCGGCTTGTTCTGCTGCATCGGCGGGATCGCGGCGATCGTGCTGGGCACGATCGCGCTCGACCAGATCAAGCGAACCCGCCAAGACGGTTACGGCATGGCCGTCGCCGGCATCGTGATCGGCATCGCAACCCTGGTGGTGGCTCTGATCGTGATGATCTTCGCGGTGCACTCCCATTAGCGGGGCTCGCCCGAGCCGGTTCGCTGCCATCGCGCGACCGGCTGCCTAGGCTCTCTCCCATGGCATCGGTCAACAGGGTGTACGTGGCGCGGCTGGCGCGGATGTTGGTGTTGGGCCCGATGGGCGAGAACTTCGGTCGCATCCGCGACGTCGTGATCAGCATCAGCATCGTCCGCCAGCAACCGCGGGTGCTCGGCCTGGTGGTGGATCTGGCCACCCGCCGCAGCATCTTCATCCCGATGCTGCGCGTCGCCGCGATCGAGCCCAACGCCGTCACCCTGAACACCGGCAGCGTGTCCCTGCGCCACTTCGAGCAGCGTCCGGGCGAGGTGCTGGCGATCGGTCAGATCCTCGACACTCCCGTCACGGTCAACGATCCCGAGCTGCCGGAATTGGTCGGGCGCGACGTCGTGATCACCGACTTGGGCATCGAGCAGTCCCGGACCCGCGATTGGCTGGTGACCAGGATCGCGGTGCGAAGCCAGCGTCGGCTCGGCCGGCGTGGACCGGCACACGTCGTCGACTGGCAAAGCGTGCACGGATTGACACCGTCGGCGTTGGCGATGCCGGGCCAGGCGGTGGCGCAACTGCTCCACCAGTTCGAGGGACGCCGCGCGGTCGACGTGGCCGATGCGATCCGCGGTCTGCCGCCCAAGCGTCGCCTCGAGGTGTTCAAGGCGCTCGGCGACGAGCGGTTGGCCGACATCCTGCAGGAGTTGCCGGAATCCGAGCAGGCCGACGCGCTGTCGCACCTGGGGACCGAACGCGCAGCCGACGTGCTCGAGGAGATGGACCCCGACGACGCCGCCGACCTGCTCGGGGAACTGAGTCCGACGGACGCGGAACTGCTGCTGGCCCGGATGGACCCCGACGAATCCGCCCCGGTGCGAAGGCTTTTGAAACACTCACCCGACACCGCAGGCGGGTTGATGACGTCGGATCCGGTGGTGCTGACCGCCGACACCACGGTCGCCGAGGCGCTGGCTCTGGTCCGCGATCCCGACCTCACCCCCGCGCTGTCGTCGATGGTGTTCGTGACGCGCCCGCCGACGGCCACACCCACCGGGAAGTATCTGGGCTGCGTCCCGCTGCAGAAACTGCTGCGCGAACCGCCCAGCGAGCTGGTCGGCGGAATCGTCGACAACGATCTGCTCACCCTGGCCCCGGAGACCACCTTGGCCTCGGTGACGCGCTACTTCGCCGCTTACAACCTGGTGTGCGGACCCGTCGTCGACGATCAGCGCCACCTGCTGGGCGCGGTCACCGTGGACGACCTGCTCGATCACCTGCTGCCGCACGATTGGCGCGCCCAAGCCCAAGAGTTGACCGCCGCCGTCCGAGGCGCCGACGTATCCGAGGGGGCCTCGTGAGCAAATCGCCGGCGGTGCGCAGGCTATACACCCCGCGCACCTCGCGGGGGATCTCACTGCGGGTGGACCCCGAGGCGGTGGGACAGAGCACCGAGGCGATCGCGCGGTTCTTCGGGACCGGCCGCTACCTGCTGATCCAGTCCATCGTCGTGGTGGTGTGGATCGCGATCAACCTGGTCGCCGTCGAATGGCGCTTCGACCCGTACCCGTTCATCCTGCTGAACCTGGCCTTCTCCACCCAGGCCGCCTACGCCGCGCCGCTGATCCTGCTGGCCCAGAATCGGCAGGAGAACCGGGACCGGGTTGCCCTCGACGAGGATCGTCGCCGTGCCGCCCAGACCAAAGCCGACACCGAGTATCTGTCGCGCGAGCTGGCCGCCCTACGGCTGGCGATCGGCGAGGTCGTGACCCGCGAATACCTGCGCGATGAGCTGGATGAACTGCGCGCCCTGCTGACCGGACCGGACGCGCAGACCCGGGCCCAGGAGCCCCCAACCCGGCGGTGATCACCCGATTCGGGCCAGGTACGGACCAGGGGCGAACCGCTAAGAGATCCCCGTGAATACCGAATCCGCCATTGCGCCACTCCCGTCACAAGAGTTATGTATGGTGATCTAGTTCACGAGGCTAAGAACAGGTTTCCGGCAGCTCACACGGTCTGCGGCGACCCACATACTTAGGACGGTGGAGTGCGCATAGGGGGTCGCTTGGGTGCCCACCCGGCCGTCGCGGCGGTGCGGAAGCCGAGGCTTCCGGTTACCCGGGCTCAGGCCTTCAGCGTGGCGGTGATCAGTCCATTGGTGTTCGCGGGTGCCGTCGGCGCCACGCCTGAGCCGTTACACGGACACGCGAAGAGCCCCATTCCGTCGGTGCATGCCGTCATCACCCCGGTCGCCGCGGTTTCCCCGACCGTCCCCGATCTGTCCGGACCGGTTGTCATCGCGATCGACCGGGCGCCGACGGCCTTCCACGTCGCGGCGGGCGCCTCCTCGGCACCGCCGCCGCCCAGGGTGGTGAGTGCGCCTGGCGCGCTGGGCATTCCGATGATGGCGCTGACCGCCTACCGCAACGCCGAACAGAAGATGTCGGTGTCCGACCCGGCCTGCGGGGTCAGCTGGAACCTGCTGGCCGGCATCGGGCGCATCGAGTCCGGGCATGCCGGCGGCGGCGCCGTCGACGCTCGCGGCACCGCGGTCACCCCGATCTACGGGCCTTCGCTGGACGGCACGCTGCCCGGCAACGAGGTGATCGTTTCCAGCAACGTCGGCAACCGCGTCACCTACGCGCGTGCGATGGGCCCCATGCAATTCCTGCCCGGCACCTGGGCTCGGTATGCCGCCGACGGCGACGGCGACGGCATCGCCGACCCGCAGAACCTGTTCGACTCCACGCTGACCGCGGCCCGCTACCTGTGCAGCGGCGGGCTCAACCTGCGCGACCCGGCCCAGGTCATGGCCGCGATCCTGCGCTACAACAACTCGACGGCCTACGCCCAGAACGTGCTGGGCTGGGCCGCGGCGTATGCCACCGGCGTGGTCCCGGTCGACCTGCCGCCGATTACCGGGCCGCCGCCGCCGCTCGGCAACGCGCACGACGAGCACCCCGAGGGCCTCGGGCCCGGCCTGCCCATCAACATGATCGGCCTGCCGCAGGACGATCCGATGGCGCGGATGCCGCTGATCGACCTGACCGGCCAGCAGCAGCAGGTCAACCCGACGCAGCCGATGTTCCCCTGGATGCCGCAGCCCAACACCCCGCCGCAGCCGACGATGGGCCCCATGCCCGGGTGCACGGTGATCTGCATCAGCTCGCAAACCCCGCCGCCGCAGGGTGCTGCGCAGCCGTTCGCGCCGCTGGCCCCGCCGCCGCCACCGAACGCGCCGCCGCCCTGGACGCCGCCGTGGGCGCAACCGCCGGCCGCGCCACCACCTCCGGACCCGCAGGCCGTGCCGCCGAGTGCTCCGGCTCCGGCCGCCGCGCCGAACCCGGCAGCCGCAACGCCCAGCGTGGCACCCGCGCCGAAGCCGGCCACCCCGGCGCAGGCACCCGCGCCGACGCACTGACCCGCCTGCCAGCAGCGCGAAAGGCGAGCCGCCTACACTCGGCGGTGATGTCTGGTCACGACACTGCCGATCTGAATGCAGCTATCCGCGCCGCCTTGGGCAAGGTGATCGACCCCGAATTGCGGCGTCCCATCACCGAACTCGGGATGGTCAAGAGCATCGACGTCGCCTCCGACGGCGGCGTGCACGTCGAGATCTACCTGACCACCGCCGCCTGCCCGAAGAAGACCGAGATCAGCGATCGGGTCGGCCAGGCCGTCGCCGACGTCCCCGGCACCGGGGCGGTGAAAGTCAGCCTGGACGTGATGAACGACGAGCAGCGCACCGAGCTGCGCAAGCAGCTGCGCGGCGACGCGAGCGAGCCCGTCATCCCGTTCGCCCAGCCCAGCTCGCTGACCCGGGTCTACGCGGTCGCGTCCGGCAAGGGCGGCGTCGGGAAGTCGAGCGTGACGGTCAACCTGGCCGCCGCGATGGCCGCGCGCGGTCTGTCGGTCGGCGTGCTGGACGCCGACATCCACGGCCATTCCGTCCCCCGGATGATGGGCACTTCCGACCGGCCCACCCAGGTCGAGTCGATGATTCTGCCGCCGATCGCCCACGAGGTGAAGGTGATCTCGATCGCCCAGTTCACCGAGGGCAACGCGCCGGTGGTGTGGCGCGGGCCGATGCTGCACCGGGCGCTGCAGCAGTTTCTGGCCGACGTCTACTGGGGCGACCTGGACGTGTTGCTGCTCGACCTGCCGCCCGGCACCGGCGACATCGCCATCTCGGTGGCCCAGCTGATCCCCAACGCGGAGATCCTGGTCGTCACCACGCCGCAGCTGGCCGCGGCCGAGGTCGCCGAGCGGGCCGGCAGCATCGCGCTGCAGACCCGCCAGCGCATCGTCGGCGTGGTGGAGAACATGTCGGGGCTGGTGCTGCCGGACGGCTCCACGATGCAGGTGTTCGGCGAGGGCGGCGGCGCGCAGGTGGCCGAGCGGCTCAGCCGCGCGGTGGGTGCCGACGTGCCGCTGCTGGGTCAGATTCCGCTGGACCCGGCGCTGGTCGCCGCCGGCGATTCCGGTGTGCCGATCGTGCTGAGCGCACCCGATTCGCCGGTGGGCAAGGAGCTGCGCAGCGTCGCCGACAAGCTGTCGTCGCGCAAGCGGGGCTTGGCGGGCGTGTCGCTGGGGCTGGACCCGACGCGGAAGTAGGCCTGATCGCCGCCAGCGTAAGCAGGCCGCGATTTATGGTCGCGAAATTCGCACTGTGCTTACGCTCGCGGCTCCGTTAGGTCGCGTCGGTGTCGAACGGCGCCGGCCCGTGTTGCCGGGCCCCGAATGTCGGAGTGCCGTTGGACCCCGGCCCCTCGGCCGACGGCTGCGGCCCAGTTCCGTTGACGGGCCGCTCGAAATTGCCGGTGAGGAACGAATCGTCGCCATCGAGCAGGTGTTTGGTCAGCGCCGCGCGCGGTGTCATGCCGCGCAGCTTCTGCAGCTCGCTCAGCGGGGCGCGCAGGTCGTCGAATTCGGGACCGATGTCCTCCCGCAGTTGACTGGTGACACCGCTGAGGTAGTCGCGGGCCTGACGCAACGCGGTCGACGTCCAGCGGATCGCGCCCGGAAGCCGTTCCGGGCCAAGGATTACCAGGCCGACCACGACGAGTACCAGGATGTGCTCCCAGCTCAGGCTGGAAAACATTTAACCGCTGTCGGCGTCGGGTTTGACGGTCAGGGTGACGTTGCGGCCATCGCGGACCACCTCGACCGGGGCGTCTTGCCCGATGGTCAGCTGGCGCACGGCGACCACGAACTCGTCGGCGTCGGCGACCTTGCGGCTACCGACCTTGACGATCACGTCGTTCTCCAGGATGCCGCCCTTTTGCGCGGGGCTGCCCGCCTTGACGTTGGCGACCTGGGCACCGGCGGCGATCGAGTTGCTCACCGACCGGGTGCTGACACCCAGCGTCGGGTGCACGATCTTGCCGTCTTTGATCAGCGTCTGCGCCACCGACTTGACCTCGTTCACCGGGATCGCGAAGCCAAGGCCACTTGCGCTGTCGGACAACGACTTTCCGGCGGTGTCGATACCGATCACCTGAGAGTCCATGTCGATCAGCGGACCACCGGAGTTGCCGTGGTTGATCGACGCGTCCGTCTGCAGGGCGTCGATGACGGTGTCGGTGTCAGATCCCTCGCCGGACAACGGGACCGGACGGTGCAGGGCGCTGATGATGCCGTGCGTCACGGTGCTGCGCAGGCCCAGCGGTGCACCCGCGGCGATCACCTCGTCGCCGACGCGCACCTTGTCGGAGTCGCCGAGCCGCGCCACGCTCAGGTTGTCGACGTTGTCGACCTTGAGCACGGCCAAGTCGGTCTTGGGATCGCGACCGACCAGGTTGGCCGGCACTTCCTTACCGTCGTTGAACACCACGGTCGTCTTGAACTGGCTGGGGTTGTTGGCGGCCTCGGAGATCACGTGATTGTTCGTGACGATGTAGCCGCGGCCGTCGATGACGACGCCGGAGCCTTGCATGCCTTCTTGTTCGCTCTTCGACTCGATGGTCACCACCGAGTTGGCGGTCGCGGCCGCCACTTTGGCGAAGCGGCCGGCCGGTTCTTCGGTGTTGTTGGGGGTCGACAGCGTCACCTTGGAGGTGGTGAAGGCCTCGACGACCTCGGCCGTCTTGTTGCCGATCAGCCCGCCGACGGCGCCGATCACCAGCGCGATGACGAACAGGACGGCCAGGGCCAGATAGGACACCTTCTTGCCGAACAGGACGTCGCGGACGCCGAGCTTGCCGGCGTATCCCGACGGCGTGTGCGCCGTGGTCTGGGCGACGGCCGGGGTCCCCAATGCCGCCGCGGCACCCGGGTCACGCCACGGATCGTCCGCCTCGTCCTCGTCGAAACCGTTCTGCTCGGCGGCCAGCGCGCTGGCGTCGATCGGGTGGCGCTGCAGTGTCTCGGTGCCGCCGACGGGCTTGCTGAATGCCTCCTCCAGCACCGGGTCGCGGCGCTGGTCGTGCGGGCTGAACTCGCCCTGGTCGCGGTACTTCGAGGGGCGCACTCGCTCCGCGACGAAGGATCCCTGGAGTCCATCCGGGCGACCGAAGGCCTGGCGCGCCGCAGGGTCGACCGGTGGGCGGGAAATGGGGCGCGGCGCCAGCCGGTTGGCTCCGTTGTCGCCGCCGTCTTGCCCCTGGTAGGAGCCTTGGTCGGAGGTCATGAATCCTCTACTTGAATGCTCGAAACGGGCCTCGCACGCCGGCCCCTGTCCAGGGCGAGCACCAGGCACAGAATTGTCCGTGTCCACCCTAGTATCCACGGTTGCTGAGCGGTCGACATGAACCCACGAGCTGGGGCAACCCGAGTGCTACCGGCGCTTACGCTGGTCGCGCACATTGCGATCAGCGAAACGGTCGGTCGCCTGCGATGGCGTGTCGTCGGGCGGGTAATGCGGGATCTCCGAGAGCATGCCGAGCAGAGCGCTGGGGATGCGGATCGGGTGGGAATCGCGCAGCGCGGCACGCGCCCGGCTCTGGTCGTCGACCTCGGACGCGCATTGCGGGCACAGCGAGAGGTGATGGGCGGCCCGCAGATGGGCGTTCATCCGCAGCTCACCGTCGACGAACGCGGCAATCGCCTCGACGGACAGGTGTTCGGTGGAACCGAATTGCCGTGGCGCGCCCACCGGCGCGTCACTCTGCGAGGCGAACTGTGCGGGGAGCCAGGAGAACGCGCGGCGGAACACATGTCCCCGGTCGGCCATCACCAGCCCCTTTCGCTGCCACGTACCCCTCGAATGTAGCGCGACAAGGTGCCCAGCACCGCTATGCATCTTGCGAAATCGCAGGTTTATCGGCCCACGGGGCGTGCTGCGAACCGGCCCAGCCATTTTCTAAGCCGATTGGGCGTGGGTTTCCGACTCCGGATGCGCGGCCAGGTAGTCGCGCAGAGCCTGACGTCCGCGGTGGATCCGGCTGCGGACGGTACCCAGCTTGACGCCCAGGGTGGCGCCGATCTCCTCGTAGGACAGGCCTTCGATGTCGCACAGCACCACGGCGGCGCGAAACTCCGGCGGCAGCGAGTCCAGCGCGGCCTGCAGGTCGGGTCCCAGGCGCGCGTCGTGGAAAATCTGCTCCGGGTTCGGCTCGTCGGCCGGGACCCGGTCGTAGTCCTCCGGCAACGCTTCCATCCGGATGCGCGCACGTCGGCGCACCATGTCAAGGAACAAATTCGTGGTGATGCGGTGCAGCCAGCCCTCGAAGGTTCCGGGCTGATAGTTCTGCACCGACCGGAAGACCCGGATGAATGTCTCCTGGGTCAAGTCCTCGGCGTCTTGCTGGTTACCCGCTAGCCGGTAAGCCAGCCGGTACACCCGGTCGGCGTGCTGACGCACCAGCTCGTCCCACGACGGCATCGTCGTCTTGTCCCCGGTCGCATCGAACACTGCGGTGCCCTGCAAACCCTCGGCCGGTTCGACCCATTCGTCGTCCGGGAGTTCCTGGGCGTGCGACATGGTGTTCGGGCTTAAGAGAGTGGTGTTGATCGAATCCTCCGAATAATGTGCCCTGCCCGAAAGGGGCAGTTCGTCATCCGCAACACGCAGTTGCCAATCTGTATTCCCCGCCCAACGTCCTCCACGTTCCATACCGTCACCGTCGCCTACCGGCGTATGCGCGGCATAGGAGCAATCTGAGGTTTGGCTGAGAAACCTTATCGTTACCTGCCGCACGCAGGGCATACCCGCAACGAAGTGACTTACGCCGCCCCGGTATCGCCGGGCGTGTCGGAAACGGTCCGATTCGCCGCGCGCCTGATGGACTGCGCGTCCGGATGCAATACGCTGCGGGCATGGACGGCACCGAGGAAGAAACCCCCGGCCAGGCGGCCCCCAGTCGGGCCGAATCGCTCTCCGCGCACGCGGAAGGGTCGATCTCCGAGGACGCGATTCTGGCCGCCGCCCGGGAACGCTCCGTCGACATCGGCGCCGGTGCGGTGACGCCCGCGGTGGGGGCCCTGCTGAGCCTGCTGACCAAACTCAGCGGCGGCAAAGCCGTGGCCGAGGTGGGCACCGGGGCCGGGGTCAGCGGACTCTGGTTGCTGTCGGGGATGAGTGACGACGGCGTGCTGACCACGATCGATATCGAGCCCGAGTATTTGCGGTTGGCTAAGCAGGCCTTCTCCGAAGCCGGCATCGGCCCGTCACGCACCAGGCTGATCTCCGGCCGCGCCCAAGAGGTGCTCACCCGGCTCGCCGACGAATCCTATGACCTGGTGTTCGTCGACGCCGACCCGATCGATCAGCCCGATTACGTCGTCGAAGGCGTACGGCTGCTGCGATCCGGCGGGATCATCGTCGTGCACGGCTCGGCGCTGGGTGGACGGGCCGGCGATCCCGCGGCGCGCGACGCCGAGGTGGTCGCGGTCCGGGAGGCGGCCCGTCTGATCGCCGAGGACGAGCGGCTGACGCCCGCGCTGGTGCCGCTGGGTGACGGCGTGCTGGCCGCGGTCCGCGACTAGCCGCACTCCCGGCCCGGCGGGCATCGGGCTGATTTCTTTACGCATCCCATACGGGGCGCCCCCTTGACCGTCGGCTGAACGCTCGTTTAGCGTACTGAACATGCGTTCAGCCGACCTGACCGCCGCCGCCCGGATCCGCGATGCCGCGATCGAGCAATTCGGCCAACACGGCTTCGGCGTAGGACTGCGCACCATCGCCGAGGCCGCGGGGGTGAGCGCGGCACTGGTCATCCATCACTTCGGATCCAAGGAGGGCCTGCGCAAGGCCTGCGAGGACTACATCGCCGAAGAGATTTACAACAGCAAGTCAGCGGCGCTGCGGTCCAACGACCCGGCAACCTGGTTCGCCCAGATGGCCGAGATCGAGGCCTACGCACCGCTGATGGCGTACCTGGTGCGCAGCATGCAAACCGGTGGCGAGCTGGCGAACATGCTGTGGCGCAGGATGATCGACAACACCTACGACTACCTGGAAGAGGGCGTGCGCGCCGGGACGATCAAACCCAGCCGCGATCCCCACGCCAGGGCGAAATATATCGGCATCACCGGCGGCGGCGGGTTTCTTCTCTACCTCCAAATGCACGACACCCCAACAGATCTGCGGGCCGTCCTGCGCGACTACGCCCGAGACATGATGCTGCCCGCCCTGGAGGTTTACACCGAAGGCCTGATGACGGACCGCACCATGTATGACGCATTCCTGGCCGCCGATGATCAAGGAGGATCCCATGGCAGTTGACAGCGTCGCGCCTATCGAAATCCGCGACCTCACCAAGAACTTCGGTGCGGTACGGGCGCTGGACGGCCTCGACCTGACCGTGCGTCAAGGTGAAGTGCACGGCTTTCTGGGTCCCAACGGCGCCGGCAAGTCCACTACCATCCGCGTCCTGTTGGGCCTGGTGAAGGCCGACGGCGGCAGCGTGCGACTGCTGGGTGGCGACCCGTGGACCGACGCCGTCGAACTGCACCGTCAAATCGCTTATGTGCCAGGTGACGTCACACTTTGGCCGTCGCTGACCGGTGGGGAGACCATCGATCTGCTGGCCCGCATGCGCGGCGGCATCGACGACGCCCGGCGCCGCGAGCTGATCGAGCGCTTCGACCTCGACCCCACCAAGAAGTCGCGCACCTACTCCAAGGGCAACAGACAGAAGGTCTCCCTGATTTCGGCTTTTTCGTCGCGAGCCAGCCTGCTGCTGTTGGACGAGCCCAGCAGTGGCCTGGACCCGTTGATGGAGAACATCTTTCAGCAGTGCGTCGCCGAGGCACGCGACCGAGGCGTGACGGTCTTGCTGTCCAGTCACATCCTGGCCGAAACCGAGGCGCTGTGCCAGACGGTGACCATCATCCGGGCCGGCCGAACTATCGAGAGCGGTTCGCTGGACTCGATGCGGCATCTCAGCCGAACCTCCATCAAGGCCGAAATGACCAGTAGTCCGGGCGATCTCAGCCGCATCAAAGGCGTTGAGGATGTCAGCTTCGAGGGAAACACGTTGCGCGCACAGGTCGACAGCGAAAGCCTCGGAGAATTCATCCGGGTGCTCGGCGATGCCGGCGTGCGCAGCCTGGTCAGTCAGCCACCGACGCTCGAGGAGCTCTTCTTGCGCCACTACAACACCGGACATAGCGAAAAGAAGGTCTCGGCGTCATGAGCACCGCGACACTACAGCGTCCGGAACATGATGCCCCGCAACGTGGTTCGGATTTCACCGGAACACTGGGCATGCTGCGCCTGTATCTGCGCCGCGACCGGATCTCGCTACCCCTGTGGATTCTGCTGCTATCACTTCCGTTGGCGACGGTCTACATCGGAAGCATCGAGAAGGTCTACCCCAGCCAAGCCGCCCGTGCCGCGTTCGCGGCGACCATCATGGCCAGCCCGGCCCAGCGCGCCCTCTACGGCCAGGTCTACAACGACAGCCTTGGCGCCGTGGGCATTTGGAAAGCCGGGATGTTCCATGTGCTGATCGCGGTGGCCGTGATTCTGACGGTGATCCGGCACACCCGCGCCGACGAAGAAAGTGGTCGCACCGAGCTGGTGGACTCGACCGGGGTGGGACGATACGCCAGCCTGACCGCGGCACTGCTCCTGAGCTTCGGCGCCTCGATCGCCACCGGCGCGATCGCAGCGGCGGGACTGCTGTCCACCGACGTCCCGGCGGGCGGATCGCTGGCCTTCGGCGCCGCGCTGGCCGGTTCCGGCGTGGTGTTCACGGCGGTGGCCGCGGTGACCGCGCAGCTGTCGTCGAGCGCGCGATTCGCCCGCGGTGCCGCCTTCGCGGTGCTGGGAGCCGCGTTCACGGTGCGCGCCATCGGTGACGCCGGTTCCGGCACGTTGTCCTGGCTTTCCCCGCTGGGCTGGTCGCTGCAGGTGCGGCCCTACGCGGGCGATCACGGGTGGGTGCTGCTGCTGCATCTGGTCACCGCGATCGTGCTCACTGCGGTGGCGTACCGGCTGCTGGCCGGGCGCGACGTCGGCGCGGGACTCATCGCCGAGCGAGCCGGCCCGGCCACCGCCGCACCGTGGTTGAGTAACGTTTTCGCACTGACCTGGCGGCTGGACCGCGGCGCGCTGCTGCTGTGGACGGTGGGCCTGTGCCTCTACGGACTGGTGATGGGCAGCGTCGCGCACGGCATTGGCGATGAGATCGGCGCCGGCATGGCGCGCGACATCGTCGCGAGGATGGGCGGCACCTCCGCGTTGGAGGAGGCCTTCATCGCGGTGGCGTTCAACATGATGGGCATGGTGGCGTCGGCCTTCGCCGTCTCGCTCACCTTGCGACCACACCAGGAAGAGTCCGGCCTGCGCGCCGAGACGACACTGGCCGGCGCGGTGTCCCGAACTCGTTGGCTGGCAAGCCATTTAGCGGCCGCTCTGCTGGGGTCCGCGGCGGCGATGCTGGCCGCCGGTGCGGCCGGCGGCCAGCTTTACGGCGTCGCGGCCGGCAACGTCGGGGCCAAGGTGGCCGTCGTGATCGGGACCGCTGCCGTGCAGTTGCCGGCCGTCTGGCTGGCCTCGGCCGTAACCGTCGTAATCTTCGGTGTGGCACCACGATTCACGCCGGTGGCCTGGGGCGTGTTGATCGCGTTCATCGCCCTGTACCTGATCGGTTCCCTGGCCGGCTTCCCACAGTGGGTCCTTGATCTCGAGCCCTTCGCACACGTGCCGCGGGTCGGCAGCGACTTCACCGCGCTGCCGCTGCTATGGCTGCTGGTCATCGACGCGACGCTGATCACGTTGGGAGTCATGGCCTTTCGCCGACGTGATCTACGCTCATGAACACCGCTGTTCGAGCGGCGGCAACGTCGGTCTATGGGCTGGCCGCCGTCGGCTTGCTGCTGTTCTTGCCTGCTGGCACGTTGAACTATTGGCAGGCATGGGTTTTCATCGCCACCTCGACGGTGTGCACCACCGTGGCGAGTGTTTACCTGGCCCGGACGAATCCGGCCGCGCTGCGGCGCCGGATGCAGGGCGGGCCGCGGGGCGAAACCAGAACGCTTCAGAAGATCGTGATCACCGGCGCGATTCTGGCATTGTTGGGGATGCTGGTGTTCAGCGCGTATGACCACCGGATGGGCTGGTCGCAGCTGCCCGCTTGGCTGTGTCTGCTCGGCGACGGGCTGGTGGCGCTCGGACTGGGCATCGCCATGCTGGTGGTCATTCAGAATGGCTACGCCGCGGCCAACATCACCGTGGAGACGGGCCAGACAGTGGTCTGCACCGGGCTCTACCGGCTGGTCCGTCATCCGATGTATGCCGGAAATGTCATCATGATGATCGGGATACCGCTGGCGCTGGACTCGTGCTGGGGGCTGCTTTTCGCGATCCCCGGCGTCGCGGTGCTCGTCGTGCGCATCCTCGACGAGGAGAAAATGCTGACTCAGGAACTAGCCGGATACCGCGAGTACACGCGGCGCGTGCGCTTTCGGCTGCTGCCCTACATCTGGTAGCTAGATCGATGGTGACGACCCGCTACGCCCGGCTACGCCGCGCTTGCGATCGTCACTAGACCCAGACACCCTTGCCGACCGCGACCACGCCGCCGGCGCTGATCGCGAAGCGCTCCCGGTCCTTCTCCAGATCCACCCCGACCATTTCGCCGGGCCCGATCACGACGTTCTTGTCGAGGATCGCGTGGCGCACCACCGCGCCGCGGCCCACCCGGGCGCCCGGCATGATCACGCTGCCCTCGACGATCGCGCCGTCGTCGACCACCACATTCGACGACAACACCGAGTTGCGCACCGAGGCCGCCGAGATGATGCTGCCCGCGCCGACGACCGACTCCTGGGCGGAGCCGCCGTTGACGAACTTCGCCGGCGCCAGGTTCTCCGTCGCGCCCTGAATCGGCCAGCGCCGGTTGTACAGGTTGAAGACCGGGTGCACCGACACCAGATCCATGTGGGCGTCGTAGAACGCATCCAACGTCCCGACGTCGCGCCAGTAGGCCCGGTCGCGATCGGTGGCGCCGGGTACCTCGTTGTCGTTGAAGTCGTAGACCGCGGCCATCCCGTCGTCCACCAAGCGGGGAATGATGTTGCCACCCATGTCGTGATCGGAGTGGTCGTCGTCGGCGTCGGCGCGAATCGCGTCGACGAGCACCTTGGTGGTGAAGATGTAGTTGCCCATCGAGGCGAACGTGCTGTCCGGGTCGTCAGGCGTGCCCGGTGGCTCGAGCGGCTTCTCGACGAAGCTGCGGATTCGGCCGGACTCGTCGGCGTCGATGCAGCCGAACGCCGAGGCCTCGCTGCGTGGCACCCGGATGCCGGCCACCGTCGCGCCGGCGCCGCTGTCGATGTGGAAACGCACCATCTGCTCGGGATCCATCCGATACACGTGGTCGGCACCGAAAACCACTATGTAGTCCGGATCTTCGTCGTAGATCAGGTTCAGGGACTGATAGATCGCATCGGCGGAGCCGGTGTACCAGCGTGGGCCGAGGCGCTGCTGGGCCGGCACCGGGGTGATGTATTCACCGGCCAGACCGGACAACCGCCAGTTCTGCGAAATGTGACGGTCAAGTGAATGCGACTTGTATTGCGTGAGAACGCAGATCCGCAAGTATCGGGCATTGACGAGGTTGGACAGCACGAAGTCGATCAGGCGATAGGCGCCGCCGAAGGGAACTGCGGGCTTGGCCCGGTCCGCGGTCAGCGGATACAACCGCTTGCCCTCACCGCCGGCCAGGACGATGCCCAGCACGTGGGGTGCTTCCCTCATGACTCCAAACCTATCGGCCGTCACGAACCGCTGCCAGGGGTAATCCCCCGGGCCGCCGTTGCGACGGGCTGTCCGTCAAGGTATTCGGCAAACGTGACCGCCGATCACCGTAATCCATTGTGGCGCCCGGCGCGCGGCGGCGTCGCCCCGGGAGTTCACCAGCCGCTTTTCCATCCGACTCGCGAGCGGCGTCGGAAGCGAACTACGGTGCGGTGTATGCGGGTGGCAATGATGACGCGGGAGTACCCACCAGACGTCTACGGGGGAGCCGGCGTACACGTCACCGAGCTCGTCGCCCAACTGCGCCGACTGTGCACGGTCGACGTGCACTGCATGGGCGCTCCGCGCCCCGGCGCCGTCGCGCACGAGCCCGACCGGCGCTTGCGCGACGCCAACGCGGCGCTGTCCACGCTGTCGACGGATCTGGTGATGGCAAACGCCGCAGCCGAGGCCACGGTGGTGCATTCGCATACCTGGTACACCGGCATGGCCGGGCACCTCACCGCGATGCTCTACGACATCCCCCACATCCTGACGGCGCACTCGCTGGAACCGCTGCGGCCGTGGAAGGCCGAACAACTCGGCGGTGGTTACCGGATCTCGTCGTGGGTGGAGCGCACCGCGGTGCTGGCGGCCGATGCGGTGATCGCGGTGAGTTCGGGCATGCGCGAGGACGTGCTGCGGGTCTACCCGACGCTGGATCCCAGCCAGGTGCATGTGGTCCGCAATGGCGTCGACAGTGATGTGTGGCATCCGGCCGGACCGGCGGACACCGGCTCGGTGCTGGCCGAGCTCGGCGTCGATCCGAACCGGCCGATGGTGGCCTTCGTCGGGCGGATCACCCGGCAGAAGGGTGTCGGCCATCTGGTCGCTGCCGCGCACCAATTCAGCCCCGACGTGCAACTGGTGCTGTGCGCCGGCGCTCCCGACACCCCGGAGATCGCGGACGAGGTACGCACCGCGGTGGACGAGCTTGCCCGCGTCCGCACGGGCGTGTTCTGGATCCGGGAAATGCTTCCCGTCGCGGAATTGCGCGAAATACTCTCGGCGGCGACGGTTTTCGTCTGCTCATCGGTGTACGAGCCGTTAGGCATCGTCAACCTGGAGGCGATGGCCTGCGCGACCGCGGTGGTGGCCTCCGACGTCGGCGGCATTCCGGAGGTGGTCGTCGACGGAGTCACCGGTTCACTGGTGCATTACGACGCCGACGACGCCAGGGCTTACCAGACGGGATTGGCAAAAGCGGTCAATGAACTCGTCGCGGACCCGGCGAAGGCCGAGCGCTACGGACACGCCGGACGCCGGCGTTGCATCGAGGAATTCTCCTGGGCGCATGTCGCTGAGCAGACCCTGGAGATCTACCGAAAGGTGTGTTCTTAGCTGCCCCCGACACCCGGCGGACTTAGCTGGTGACGCCTTTGAGTTCGTCACCCAGGGCAGCGGCCTCGTCGGGCGTCAACTCGACGACGAGACGGCCACCACCTTCAAGTGGTACCCGCATTACGATGCCGCGCCCCTCCTTAGTCGCTTCCAGAGGACCGTCTCCGGTCCGGGGCTTCATCGCCGCCATCGAGTGCTCCCTCCAGATTCGAGTTGGCCCGTCCTCGCGAGCCTGGTCGGCGGCGAGCTAGTCCCGCCAGCGGATTTCCAGCCATACCCGACTTTGAACTGCCAAATCACCCCCCCATTGTTCCCTATTCCGGTCACTAAATGCACAAGACCCGTCGGTAGGGCCCTTCCCGGGGGTTTCGAGCGTGGTTTGCCGGGCCTAACGCCCGACCCTTCATCGTGGCGAGGGAACCCAGCAATCACGGACGTGGTCGTCGACCATCCCGGTCGCCTGCATCAGCGCGTAGGCGGTGGTGGGGCCCACGAACCGGAAACCGCGGCGCTTGAGTTCCTTCGCCATCGCCTTGGATTCATCGGTAGCGGAAGGGATTTCGGATTCGGACGCGGGCCGGGGCCGCGACGGCGGCGCGAACGACCACAGCAGGTCGGACAGGTCTTCCGCCGATCCCAACTCGGCCACCGCGCGCGCGTTGGCAATCGTCGCATCGATCTTGGCCCGGTTGCGGACGATGCCGGCGTCGGCCATCAGCCGCGCCACATCGGCCTCGGTAAAGCGCGCCACTGTTTCGACGTCGAACCCGGCGAAGGCACGGCGGAAATTCTCCCGTTTGCGCAGGATCGTCAACCAGGACAGACCGCTCTGAAACGCCTCCAGGCTCATCCGCTCGAACAGTGCCACCCCGCCGCGCAGCGGACGGCCCCACTCCTGGTCGTGATAGTCGCGGTACACGTCGAAGTCGGGCCCGGGCCGGCCCACCGCCCAGCTGCAGCGGATCCGCCCGTCATCGGTCACGCCGGATCCTCGGCCGGGGTGTCCCCGCCGTCGGCCACCTCGACGGCCTCGCTATCCGCTGCTGTCGCGGCCGCGCTGACCGCCGCGAGCTGACCCCGCAGCGCCTCGAGCTCGCGGGCCAGCCGTTCCAGCACCCAGTCGACCTCGCTGGTCTTGTAGCCCCGCAGCACCTGGGTGAACTTGACCGCGTCGACGTCGGAGCCGGTGACACCGTAGGCGGGCAGCACCGTCGCCGTGGTCCCCCGCGGCAGCGGCGGCAACTGCTCACCACGCCCGAACAGCAGGCTCGCCGCGCCGAACAGCACGATCGCCACCAGCACCAACACCACGATGTAGAGCAAAACCAACGCCACGGAATCGATAGTGCCCTATGCCGCCGACAGGACGGCGATCGTGGGCCCTATTGGGGCCTGACCCCGTTCATCGGCGGCCGGTCGGCCAGCGACACCGGCCGGGTGTGCTGGGTGTAGCCCTCGCCGTCGGCGAAGAACTGCGTCAGCCCGACCCCGGAGTCGGGAATGCCGCAGCGCGACAGCAGGGTCGCGATGACCTGGCGGCTCATCGCGCCCAGCTCGGCAAGCGGCCGGTTGCGGTGCGCCCGCACACCGAGGTTGACCTGGGCGATCGCGTCCAGGCCCAGCCGGTCGAAGGTGTCGACCAGCAGGCCGATCTCCACGCCGTAGCCCGGGGCGAACGGCAGGGAGGTCAGCAGTTCGCGGCTGGCCGCGTATTCGCCGCCCAGGGGCTGCAGCACGCAGCCCAGCTCCGGTCGCAGCGCCGCCAGCAAGGGCCGGGCCACCAGCTCGGTGACCCGCCCGCCGCCGGTGGCCGCGTCGCCGCCGGCACCACCGGCCTCGCTGACGTTCAGCGGTCGCCGGTAGAAGCTCTTGACCAGGTGGATGCCGTCGCCGAGCAGCAGTGGACCCAGCAGCCACGGCACGAACATCGGGTGCGGGTTGATCAGGTCAGAGTCGACGAACACCACGATGTCGCCAGTGGTCGCGGCCAGCGAACGCCACAACGCCTCACCCTTGCCCGGCCGGGTCGCGACCTCGGGCAACGCCTGTTCACGGCTGACGACGCGGGCGCCGGCGGCGATGGCGCGGATCTCGGTCTCGTCAGTGGAGCCGGAGTCCAGCACGATCAGCTCGTCGACCAGCCCCCCAGAATCGCGGACCAGCGGCGAGATGCTGCCGACCACCGAGGCGATGGTTTGTTGCTCGTCGAGAGCCGGCAGCACGACCGAGACGGTTCGGCCACCCTTGGCCTCTTCCAGCTGCTCGATCGTCCAGGTGGGACGGCTCCAGCTGCGACGCTGCAGCCACTGCCGCGCCGCGGCGGCCCCACTGCTGGTCAGCTCCCCGGCGACCAGGTCGGATGCCGTCATGCCAGTCCTCTCACGGTGCGCGCCGGCGGCCGGATGCCCTGGATCGAGGCGACCATTTCCAGCACCCGTCGCGTCGCGGCAACCTGGTGCACCCGGAATACCCGCACGCCGGCAGCCGCTGCCAACGCGGTAGCCGCCAGTGTCCCCTCGAGCCGTTCGGTCAGTTCCACACCCAGAGTCTCCCCGACGAAGTCCTTGTTGCTCAAAGCCATGAGCACGGGCCATCCGGTATTAACAAGTTCGCTCACATGGCGCAACAGGACCAACCCGTGGAAGGTGTTCTTGCCCATGTCGTGCGTCGGGTCGATCAGCACCCGGTCGGGGGCCACGCCGGCGGCGACCGCGCGCTCGGCGGCGCCGGTGACCTGACGGATCACGTCGTCGACCACGCCGCGGGTGGTGGTGCCGAAGCGCACCCGGAACGGACGGGTACGCGGCTGCGCGCCACCGGTGTGCGAGCACACCAGGCCCACGCCGAGCTCGGCGGCGACCTCCGGCAGGGCCGGGTCGACGCCCGCCCAGGTGTCGTTGATCAGGTCCGCGCCGGCCGCGCAGGCCAGTCGGGCCACCTCGGAGCGCCAGGTGTCGACGCTGATCAGCTGGTCCGGGTAGGCGCCCCGCAACCATTCGATGAACGGCACCAGCCGGGCGATCTCCATGTCCGCGTCCACGTTCTCGCCCGGGCCCGCCTTGACCCCGCCGACGTCGATGAGGTCGGCGCCGTCGGCGACGGCCCGGTGCACGGCTGCCCGGGCCGCTTCGTCACTGAAGGTCGCACCCTTGTCGTAGAACGAGTCCGGGGTGCGGTTGATGATCGCCATGACCAGCGCGCGATCCCCGGCAACGGGTCGGCCGCACAGAGTTGACTGCACACGTCCATAGTGCCTGGCCGGAGAATGCGTCGAGACTGCGCCCACGGCTACCCGAAGGCGTCAGCCTCGACGGTCAAGGCGTCAGCCTTGCGGTCGCTTACCGGCTCGAGCTGATTCGCCGGCGCGCTCCCCCAAGGCTTTCAGCCTTGCGGTCGCTTACCGGCTCGAGCTGATTCGCCGGCGCGCTCCCCCAAGGCTTTCAGCCTTGCGGTCGCTTAC
>NZ_JBGGKR010000023.1:0-68319 GCF_041287235.1 Mycobacterium sp. pR1184
CCTTGCGGTCGCTTACCGGCTCGAGCTGATTCGCCGGCGCGCTCCCCCAAGGCTTTCAGCCTTGCGGTCGCTTACCGGCGGCGACCTCGTCGGGGTATTCGTCGTAGTACGGCACGTAGCCCTCGTCGCGGCCGGCCAGCACGTACAGCGGATCCGACACGTCGGGCCCGTAAGCCTGCTCGCGCAACTCCACCTTGCGGCTCTTGAACGTCGTGGTGTGCTCGAGCGTCTTGACCACCCGGACGAACAGCGGCAGCGCGTAGGCCGGCAGTTCCCCGTACACCGCACTGGCTAAGGCCTTGCCGTCGAACTCCGCGCCCTCGCGCAACTGGACCGCGGCCATCCCGGCACGTCCCCCGGTGTTGGGCACTTCGACACCGAAGACGGTGCACTCCTCCACGGCCTTGTCCGACGCCACTGCCGCCTCCACCTGGGTGGTGGCGACGTTCTCGCCCTTCCACCGGAAGGTGTCGCCGAGCCGGTCGACGAACGCGGCGTGCCGCATGCCCTGCGGGCTCATCACGTCGCCGGAGTTGAAGTAGCAGTCGCCGTCACGGAAAGCGTTGCGTACCAGCTTCTTTTCGCTCGATGCCTTGTCGGTGTAGCCGTCGAACGGCTGCAACCGGTTGACCGGGCTGAGCAGCAGACCGGGCTGACCGGCCGGCACCTTGCACACCCGGCCGTTGGCGTCGCGGAGCGGGTCTCCGGTGTCGGGGTCGTACTCCACGTACACCAACGGCATCGGCGCGATGCCCGTCGACCCGGGCACGTTGAAGATATTGATGAAGGCCGTGTTGCCCTCGCTGGACGCGTAGAACTCACACACTCGCGAGATGCCGAACCGCTTGGTGAAGTCCTTCCAGATCTCCGGGCGCAATCCGTTGCCGGCGATCAGTCGCACATTGTGTTTGCGGTCGGTGTCCTTCGGCGGCTGGTTGAGCAGATAGCGGCAGATCTCGCCGATGTAGATGAACGCGGTGGCCTCACTCTCGATGGCCTCGTCCCAGAAGCGGGAGGCCGAGAAAGACTTACCCAACGCCAGCGTCGCCCCCGAGTTGATCGCCGACGACAGCGCCACCGTCAGCGCGTTGTTGTGGTACAGCGGCAGGCAGCTGTAGAGGGTGTCGGAGGCCCTTAGCCGCAACCCCAGTCCACCGAACGCCGCCAGGGCCTTGAGCCAGCGCAGATGCGTCATCACGCTGGCCTTGGGGAACCCGGTGGTGCCCGACGTGAAGATGTAGAAGGCGGTGTCGCGGGCCTGCACGGCCCCCACCGAATCCGGATTGGTGGCCACCGCGCCCACCGCGAAGCGCTCCAGGTCTTCGATCGTCAGCGTGTTGGAGGAGCCGGCGGAACCGGTCTCCGCGACAGCACTGACCAGGTCGGTCTCCGCGATCAGCACCTTGGCGTCGAGCAACCCAAGGCTATGCGCGAGCACCTCACCACGCTGGTGATAGTTGAGCATCCCGGCGACGGCCCCGCACTTGACGGTGGCCAGCATCGCCAACACCGTATTGGGCGAATTGCGCAGCATGATCCCGACGACGTCGCCGTGGCCGACTCCGCGCGCGGCCAACACCGCCGCATACCGGTTGGCAGCCGCGTTGGCCTCGCGGTAGGTCAGCTGTTGGTCACCGAAGCGCAGGAAGACCTTGTCGCCGTGGCGGGCGGCACGATCCTGGAACACGCTGCCGATCGACCGATGCGAGCCCGGCTGGGCCAACAGCCCGGTCGTCGCGCCACGAAGGATCACCCGGATGTCGGCCAGTACGGCCGGTAGTCCCGACGCGATGTCAGTCAGGCCGATCCGTCTGCGTGCTCCCCCGGCGTGATCGGACACGTGCTCCCTCAATTCCCCTTGACGCAGCCGACCTCAGATAGGGGCACACGCCTCGATTGCGTCATTCACCTTATCGACCAGCACCAGCGTGTCCATCGCGGCCTGCGAGATGTACCCGCGGTCGACCAAGCCGTTCAGCCAGACCCACAAGCCCTCGTAATGTCCCCAGGTGTCCAGCATCACCACGGGTTTGTCGTGCATACCCAAAGAGCCCGTCGTCCATGCCTCGAACAACTCGTCGAGCGTCCCGATACCACCGGGAAGCGCGATGAACGCGTCGGAGCGATCCTCCATGATCCGCTTCCGGTCGCGCATGTTGTCGGTGACGATCAGCTCGCCGGCGCTCTCGTCGGCAAGTTCGCGGCGCACCAACTGGTGCGGGATGATGCCGACCGTCTTGCCGCCGCGGGCGCGGGCCGCGCTGGCGACCGCGCCCATCGCCGAAAGGTTGCCGCCACCCCACACCAAGGTCCAGCCGCGGTCGGCGATCGCTTCGCCGAGTTCGCTAGCCAGATCAAGCAATTCGGGATGTGTCGGGCCGGACGCGCAGTAGACGCAGACCGCCCATTCGCTCGAGGATTCGCCGTCGGGGCGCATAACCGCCAAGGTAGACCAACGCCGTTCGAACCGTGCTCATATGGGGCCTTCGCGCGAGCTAGTCATCGACTGGACACCGCGCCGCCATAATATTCGGCGATGCCGATTCGATGGAACGTCCCGCAGCACGCGTCCACGTTGGAACGACTGGATTCCGCTCTGGGTGACGCGACGCGGCGTGGCGCGGTGGTGCTCGGTCCCGACGGCGTCGGCAAGTCGACGCTGGCCCGGTTGGCCGCCGAGAACTTCTCCAGCGGCAACCCGAGCACTTTCATCCGCTGGGTCACCGGCACCCCGACCGAACGCGTGGTCCCGTTCGGCGCCTTCAGCCACATCGTGGACTTCTCCAATTTCGGGGACGACATCGGGAAGCCGGCCGCGCTGCTGCGGGCGGCCCGGGCAGCGCTGAGCGGCGACCGGCAGGGAGATCTGCTGCTGATCGTCGATGATGCCCACGACCTGGACATCCTGTCGGCCACCCTCGTCTACCAGCTGGCACTAGCCGGGACCGCCCGGATGATCGTCACCGCCCGCGACCCGGAGTCTGGGGCCGCACCCGAGGTGATCGCCGCGCTGTGGACCGACGGCCTGCTGGAGCGCATCGATGTCGACGCGCCCGGCCAGCCCACCAGCACGGCCGAGGTCGACACCTTCATCGCCGAGCTGCCCGCGCCCGCGCGGGCGGTGCTCGACTATCTCGCTGTCGAGGAGCCGCTGTCGGTGGCCGATCTCACCGCGCTGGCCGGCGACGGCGCGGTCGGCGAGGCGCAGGAGTGGGGCGCGGCCGAAACCCGGGTGCGCGACGAGCACGCCGAAGATCCGGTCGTCTACACCGCCCACCCGCTGTTCTCCGAACGCGCGCGGGCCGCGCTGGGCGCCGACGGTGCCCGCCGCCGGCGCACCGAGTTGGTCGAGCTGCAGTCCCGGCATCCGTCCGATCACCTCAGCGACCGGCTGCGGCTGGCCTCCCTGGCGCTGGACAGCGACGCTCCTCAGCCGGTGGCCGCGGTGGTCGACGCCGCGCAACAGGCGCTGCGGCTCGGCGATCTCACGCTGGCCGAACGATTCGCCCGCTCCGCGCTGGCGCGCAGCGAGGACGGCCAGGCACTGGCCGCGCGGCTGCCGCTGGCGAATTCGCTGGCGTTTCAAGGCCGGGGCCGCGAAGCCGAGGAGCTGCTTGCCGCCGTGGATTCCGCCGCGTTGTCCGAAGAAGACCTGATGGCGTGGACTCTGCTGCGAGCCGCCAATCAGTTCTTCATGCTCAGCGAGCCGGAGCGGGCCACCGCGTTCCTGCTGACGATCCGCAATCGCGTTCCCGATGTCGGCCCGCGGGTCACGCTCGACGCGCTGAGTGCAACCTTCGCGATGAACGCCGGCAACGTCGAGGGCGCCGTCGAGATCGCGCATCGGGTGCTGGACTCACCGGCCGCCGACGACCAGGCGGTGGCCTGGGCGGCGAGTGCCGCGACGCTGTGTTCGGCGCGCCAGGGCCGGTTCGCCGACGTCGAGCCGCTGGCGCAGCGCGCGCTGGGCGCCGAGCACCCCGGGCTGCTGCGCTTCACGGTCGGCCTGGGCGAGACGACGACCCTGCTGATGGCCGGCCGGGTCGAGACGGCGACCGAACTGGCCCAGCAGTTCACCGATTTCGCCGAATTGCAGCAGCCGGGTCGCGCGATCGGCGAGGTGCTGCTGGCGCACATGATGATCGCCGCGGGCCGATTCGCCGAAGCCGCCGCGCTGCTGGGCCCGGCGGCCGCGGCCCTGGAACGCACCGGCTACTCGTGGGGGCCGCTGTCGCTGATGCTGCTGGCCACCGCGGTGGCCCAGCAGGGCGACATCGCCGGCGCGGCAAAAGCCTTGAGCAGAGCCGAATCTCGGCATGGCACCAAGTCGGCTCTGTTCAGCCCCGAGCTGGGCGTGGCCCGGGCCTGGCGGCTGGCCGCCGGGCGCGATTCGCACGGGGCGATCGCCGCGGCCCGCGACGCGGCCCGGATGGCCGAACGGCGCGGGCAGTCGGCGGTGGCGCTTCGCGTCTGGCACGAGGCCGTGCGCCTCGGCGACATCCGCGCGGTGGATCCGCTGGCCCGGCTGTGCGACGAGGTCGACTGTGTGGCGGGACAGCTTGCGCTCGCTCATGCCAAAGCGCTGGCGACCAACGATGGGGACGCGCTGCGTGCGGTGGCCGAGGAGCTGACGGCGGTCGGTCTGCACGCCGCAGCCGCCACTGCGGCCGCGCAGGCCCAGCAATGCGCTTAGCCGCCTGCTAAACCGCTAGGTATCCCCGCAGCATGTCGGCGGCGGCGGTGATCGCGGCGACAGGCACCCGCTCGTCGCGGGTGTGCGCCAGGTTGGGGTCGCCGGGCCCGAAGTTGACCGCCGGGATGCCCAGGGCCGCGAACCGGGACACGTCCGTCCAGCCGTACTTGGCGCGCACCTGCCCCCCGGCGGCCTCGACCAGCGCCTTGGCGGCCGGCTGCGACAGCCCGGGTAGCGCTCCGGCGGCGCCGTCGGTCTGCTCGATCCGCACGTCGATTCCGCTCAGCACGTCGTGCACGTGTTGCAGCGCCTCGGCGAGCGACCGGTCGGGAGCGAAGCGGTAGTTGACGGTGACCGAGGCGGCGTCGGGAATGACGTTGCCGGCGACACCGCCGTCGACCCGCACTGCCGACAAGCCTTCCCGGTACTCACAGCCGTCGATGTCGACGGAACGGGCCTGGTAGGAAGCCAACCGCTCCAGCACCGTACCCAGTTTGTGAATTGCATTGTCGCCCAACCAGGACCGCGCCGAGTGCGCCCGAGTTCCGTTGGCGCTGACCACAACTCGCAGCGTGCCCTGGCAGCCTGCCTCGATGTAGCCGCCGGTGGGCTCACCCAGGATCGCGACGTCGGCGGCCAACCAGTCCGGCAGCTCACGCTCGATGCGGCCCAAACCGTTTGCGGCCGCCTCGATTTCCTCACAGTCGTAGAGCACCAGCGTCAGATCGTGTGCCGGTTCGGCCACCGTGGCGGCCAGATGCAGAAAGACGGCGTCGCCGGACTTCATGTCGGAGGTGCCGCAGCCGTGCAACACGTCGCCTTCGGCGCCAGCCGAGCGATGGCTGGGCACGTTGTCGGCGGCCGGGACCGTGTCGAGATGACCGGCCAGCAGCACCCGCGACGGCAGGTTTCGCCGGGTGCGCGCCAGCACCGCGTTGCCGTTGCGGACGATCTCGAAGTCGGTGGTCTGCGCGCGCAGTGCCGCCTCGACCTCGGCGGCGATGCGTGCTTCGTCTCGCGACTCGCTGGGGATGTCGACCAGCGCCGCGGTCAACTCGATCGGATCCCCATGCAAGTCCAGCACGCACCCAGCGTAATGGTCGGACGGGCGCGCGGACCTGCGCGCAACGCACGAGTAACCTGACCGCCGTGACTGGAGCTGCAGGTATCGGGTTGGCGACGCTGGCCTTCGACGGATCGATCCTTGACACATGGTTTCCCGCACCGGAACTGACGGAGTCGGGTACCGGCGGCACGTCGCGCCTCGCGCTGTCCGATATTCCGCCGGAGCTGGCCGCACTGGTCGGACGCGACGACGACCGCAACACCGAAACCGTGGCCGTACGCACGGTCATCGGCTCACTCGACGAGGTGGCCGCCGACGCCTACGACGCCTACCTGCGGCTGCACTTGCTGTCTCACCGCCTGGTCGCGCCGCATGGGCTGAACGCCGGCGGCTTGTTCGGCGTATTGACCAATGTGGTGTGGACTAATCACGGACCCTGCGCGATCGAGGGTTTCGAGTCGGTCCGCGCGCGGCTGCGCCGCAAGGGACAGGTGACCGTCTACGGCGTCGACAAGTTCCCGCGGATGGTCGACTACGTGATGCCAACCGGGGTCCGCATCGCCGACGCCGACCGGGTGCGCCTGGGCGCGCACCTCGCGTCGGGCACCACCGTGATGCACGAAGGTTTCGTCAACTACAACGCCGGCACGCTGGGCACGTCGATGGTGGAAGGCCGCATCTCGGCCGGTGTGGTGGTGGGCGACGGCTCCGACATCGGCGGCGGCGCGTCGATCATGGGCACACTGTCCGGCGGTGGCACCGAAGTCATTTCGATCGGTAAGCGGTGCCTGCTCGGCGCCAACGCGGGCCTGGGCATCTCGCTGGGCGACGACTGCGTCGTCGAAGCCGGCCTGTATGTCACGGCCGGTACCAAAGTCATTACGCCCGAAGGCAAAACGATGAAGGCACTCGAGCTGTCGGGCGGCAACAACCTGTTGTTCCGCCGCAATTCGGTCAGCGGTGCCGTGGAAGTGGTGGCCCGCGGCGGTCAGGGCATTGCGCTGAACGAGGATCTGCACGCCAACTGAGCTACAGCGACGTCCCGCAGGTTTCGGGCAGCAGATAAGTGGAGACCAGGCTGATCACCGCCAGGGCAGCCAGCATGACCCCGATCGACCAGCTGCCGTAGGTCGCCAGCAGCGTCCCGGCGATCAGCGGCGGCAGCGCCCCGCCGAAGACGCCGGCCAGATTGATCGCCAGGGCCGAGCCGCTATAGCGGTAGCGGGTGGCGAAGAGTTCGGGGATGAAGGCTCCGATGGGCCCGCTACCGATCCCGGAAATCGCGAAGGTGCCGACAATCGCAACCGCGTACACGCCTTTGTTGCCGGTGTCGATCAGGGGGATCACCACGAACGCCCACGGCACACACGCCGCCCAGCCCACCAACATGATCCGGCGCCGGCCGAATCGATCGCTCAGAATGGCCGAGGCGATCACCGACGCGATGCTCACCAGACCGCTGAGCACCCCGACCGACCAGATGAAGCCGCGCGTATAGCCCAGGTGCGTGTGGGCGTACATCGTGAAATACGTGTTGCCCATGTAGCAGAACGCCATCGTGCACAGCACGCTGCCGGCGGCCAACAGGATCTCCCGGCCCTGCAGGCGAAACACCTCGGCCAGCGGCGCTTTGGGCACCAGGTCGCGTGACTTCTCCTCGGCGAACACCGGAGTCTCGTCGATGTTGAGCCGCACGTACAACGCCAGTGCGATCAACACCGAGCTGATCAGGAACGGGATCCGCCATCCCCACTGCAGGAACTCGGGGCTGTATTCGCCGATCGTGACGTTCACGCCGAGGAAGGTCAGGCTGCTCAGCACACCGGCAACACCCCCGCCCAGCAGGGTGAACATCCCGTACAAGCCGCGTTGGGCGCCCGGGGCGTATTCGGCGCTCAACAACGCCGACCCGGCCCATTCGCCGCCCACCGCAAACCCTTGCAGCAGCCGCAGCCCCATCAGGATCAGCGGCGCCGCCACCCCGATGGAGGCGGTGCTCGGGACCAGGCCGACGCTCACGGTGGCCACGGCCATGATCAGCAATGTGGAGATCAGCGTCTTCTTGCGGCCCAGCCGGTCGCCGAAGTACCCGAAGACGGCCGCACCGATGGGCCGCGACAAAAACGCCGTGGCGAACGTTCCCATCGAGGCGATCATCGCCACGCCGGGCGTGAGGTTCGGGAAGAACACGGCAGGAAACACCAGTGCCGCCGCGGTGCCGTAGATCAGGAAGTCGTAGAACTCGATCGCCGAACCGACCAGACACGAGGTCGCGACCCGCGCCATCGGTGTGGCGCGCGGTTGGTCCGCGATCGTCGCCGCAGCACCCGCCGGGCGGATCGACTCACCCATGGCACATCCTTACCTGTCCCCGTGGTGTGTTGCCTGCATGTCCACAATCGAAATTATGCGAAGCGGTGAACTCTCGCTTGTCCGAAAACCTGGCAATATCCTGCGTGTCGCTCAAAGTTCCAGCTGACAACCCATTTTGTGATGCCTTGGTTATCAGAGCGGTACTCGCTTCGTTCCAGGCCCCTAACGGCGGCCCTCAACCTGCATACCAGAAACGGCGCTGCGTCTCATCCCTCGGACAGCAACTGCTTCTTGACGACCTTGCCCATCGCGTTGCGCGGCAACGCGTCCACGAACCGGACCTCGCGCGGTCGTTTGTGTATCGAAAGCTCTTGGGCGACAAAGTTAATCAGCTCGTCGCTGTTGAGGTCGGAAGCGCCGACCACGAATGCGACGATGCGCTGACCCAGGTCGTCGTCGGGCATTCCGACAACGGCTGCTTCCTGCACGCCGGGATGCCCCAACAGCGACGTCTCGATTTCGCCTGCGCCAATGCGATATCCGCCCGATTTGATCAGGTCTACCGACTCGCGGCCGACGATGCGGTGCATTCCCTCGCCGTCGATGACCGCGACATCACCGGTCTGGTACCACCCGTCGGCATCGAACACCTCCGCGGTGGCCTCCGGCCGATTCAAGTATCCGTCGAACAGCGTCGGGCCCCGAACCGCAAGCTTGCCAACGGTTTCCCCGTCATGCGGGACGGGGTCGCCGGCGTCGTCGAGCAGTCTGGTCTCGACGCCACTGAGCGGCAGGCCGACCCAGCCCGGGCGACGTTCGCCGTTGGCCCGCGTCGACACCGTGATCAACGACTCCGAGGCGCCGTAGCGTTCGATGGGCCGGTGCCCGGTCAGCTGTTCCAGCCGGTCGAACACCGGTACCGGCAGCGCCGCACTACCGGACACCAGCAGCCGTGCCGAGCGCAACGTCTCGGCGGCCGCCTGATCGGCCACCACCCGCGACCACACCGTCGGCACCGCGAAGTACAGGGTGCCACCGGATTCCGTGCGGGCCTTCGCATAACCGGCCGGTGTCGGTTTTCCGGTGTGTACGAAGCGATTTCCGATCCGCAGCGACCCCAGTAGGCCCAGCACCAAGCCGTGGATGTGAAACAGCGGCAACCCGTGCACCAGGACGTCGTCGGGAGTCCACTGCCAGGCCTGCGCCAGCGCATCCAGGTCGGCGGCGATCGCCCGGCGACTCACCACGACGCCCTTGGGCGCTCCCGTGGTCCCGGAGGTGTAGATGACCATCGCGGTGGCCTCGGGCGCCGGCTCGGGATAACGATGCCAGGACCGGGCGTGCAGTCGCACCGGGATGTGTGGCAGGCCTGCTAAGTCGTCGGGCTCCGGGCCCAACCAGGCTTGCGCGCCGGAGTCGGTCAGCATGTGCTTTCGTTCGGCCGCGCCGACATCCGAGGGCACCGGGACGAACGGGACGCCGGCGATCAGGCAGCCGGTGATCGCCAGCACGGTCGACACGCTCGGGGTGGCCAGCACCGCGACGCGGTCCGCCCCGGCGACGCGTTCGGCCACCGACGTCGCGCCACCGACCAGGTCGCTGCGACTCAGTACGGCACCGTCGATCTTGACCGCGTCGGGGATGTCAGTGGCAGTAAGGGCGGCGGGATTCAGCGATGCGAGCAGCACCTCAGCAGGCTACCGACACTTGTCGACTAGGCAGCGTCAGGCCTGCTCATCCCATATTTTCATCAGTGTGGACAGGATCTCTTCGCCGCGGCCCAGCCCGGCCAGGTGACTTTCGCCGGGCAACACCAACAATTCGCAGTCGGGCAGCAAGGACACCACGTGCTCGCCGTGGGCAAAGGGCACGATGTGGTCGCTGTCGCCGTGCCACCAGCGGACCGGAACCTTGACCTCGTCCAGCCGGAATCCCCAGTCCCGGACGAACAGGATGACGTCGTTGAATGGGGCCGCGAGCTGTTTGCGGCTGCCGTTGAGCAAATCGTCGAGGAACATGGCACCGAACTCGGGACGGGTGAGCAGGCGCCGGTCGGCTTCCGGCGATATCGCGGCATACAGGTAGAGCGCGGTATTCGCGACCGGACGGATGGCCCGGACCATCAGGCTGGCGCCGATCCGCAGCGGGTCACCGCCCAGCCGCAGCAGCGGTGCCACCCGCTTGCCCAGTTCCATCAGACCGCTGCTGATCCCCTCGTCGCCGGCGAACGGCGCCACGCCCCCCAGCACGCCGGTCGCCACGACGCGATCAGGCAGCGCCGCGGCACAGGCGAGTGCGTACGGGCCTCCGCCGGACAGTCCGATGACGGCCATTTTATCGATACCGAGGGTGTCGGCGATCGTGCGCAGGTCATCGGCGAACGCCCGGATGTTCTCGTAGCGGTGCGGCGTCGACGAGCCGATCCCCGGACGATCCAGGCCGATCAGCCGGATGCCGTGATCTTCGGCGTAGACGCGGGCCTCGGTCGGAATTTGCCGGCGGGCGCCCGGGGTGCCGTGCAGCCAGAACACCGCCCGGCCGTGGGGGTCACCGAATTCGGCGAACCCGATTTGGCGGTCCGCGCCGACGGCGACGTTTCCCTCTAGCTTTGGACGGGCGATCTCGATGACCATGTGAGCAGCTTGGCATGTGACAAGCCGTTTACGAAAGGCTCACGCCGAGGCCGCATCGCCTTGGGTAGGGTCTGCTCGACCGGGTCAGGAAGGCTTTGCCATGCAGCGTTCGTTTCCGTTGCACTCCCCCGACTTCTACGCGGGCGATCCCTACCCCGGCTACCGAGAGCTACGCGCGACGGCTCCGGTGTGCTGGAACGAGGCCGCCGGGTTCTGGGCGCTGCTGCGCTACGACGACATCCGCAACGTGTCGACGAACCCGGCGCTGTTCACCTCCACCCGCGGCATCAACATCCCCACGCCGGGCCTGCCCAATCCCGTGCAGGAAAGTAGCCTCATCTTCACCGACCCGCCGCGGCACCGGCAGCTGCGCAAGCTGATCAACGCCGGATTCACCCGCCGCCAAGGCGCCCTGCTGGAACCGGCGATCCGCGAGATCGTTTGCGGGATGCTGGATGTCATCGAGCCGGGCTCGGTACACGACTTCGTCGAGACGATCGCCGCTGCGCTGCCGGCGCGCGTGATCGCCGAACTACTCGGCGTGCCGCGCGTGGACCGCGAGCAATTCCGGGCCTGGACGGATGCGGTGATCGCCACCGCCGGTACCAGCCCCGAGCGCGACGCCTTCGAGACCGCGGGCCGGCTCTATCACTGCATCCGCCAGCTCGTCGCGGCCGGCCGCACCGCCGGTGGCGATGACGTGTTGTCGGTGCTGGCCGGCGCGCAGGCCGACGGGGTTGGGCTCAGCGACGATGAGCTGCTTGACTTTTCGTTCCTGCTGCTGGCCTCCGGGATCGAGACCACCCGCAGTCTGCTCGCGCTCGGGACGCTGGCGCTGATCGCACACCCCGACCAACGCCGGCTACTCGTCGAGGATCCCGCGAAGATCCCGGGCGGCGTCGAGGAGATGTTGCGCTGGACCAGCCCCGTGACGCACATGGCCCGCACGGCGACGACGGAGGTCGAGATTCGCGGTCAGCGGATCGCCGCGGGCGAGTTGGTGGTGATGCTGTACGGCTCGGCCAACCGAGACGAGGACGTATTCGGTTCCGACGCCGAAGAATTCAAGGTGACCCGGAATCCGAACCCACATATCGCGTTCGGCTCCGGTGAACACGCTTGTGTCGGTGCACAATTGGCCCGCCGCACGGCGACGGTCTTTTTCGTCGAGCTGCTGAGGCGATTTCCCGACGTGGAGCTGGCCGGCGAGGTGGACCGGATGCCGGCCACGATGTTGCCGTTGGTGACCCGGATGCCGGTGCGATTCGGGGGTTAGGTGCCCTGCACCCGCTCGCCGATCACCCGCTGATCGCGCAGCGTGGCCACCTCGTCGTCGGACAGCCCGAGACCGCGCAGGATCTCGTCGTTGTGCTGTCCCAGTGTCGGCGGCGCGCTGCGGTGGTGATGATCCGGCCCGGGACGGATACGAAACGGCCAGCCGGGATAGCGGTGCGGGCCGGTGATCGGATGTTCGAGTTCTTCGTAAAAGCCACGCGCGTCGAGCTGGGCGCCGATGAACTCGGGGTCATACATCTGCTCGCCGGTGATCACCTGCTCGGCCGGAATACCCTGCCTTCCAAGACTTTCGACGATGTCGGCGGGCTCCAGCGTACGGGTCCAGGCGGCGACCAGCTCGTCGAAGACGTCGTGGTCGATCGTCTCGTCGTCGGGCAGCGACATCGCAACCCACACACCGTCGGCGGCGGTCGGGTAGACACCCTGCAGGTAGCCGCGTTGACGGTTGCCTTGCCGGGATGAGACGACTCCGTTCATCGAGTACTCGATCACCGGCTCGGCCGTCACACACGCGGCGACCTCGATCTGGGCGACTTCGATGAGCTGCCCCACCCCGGTGCGGCTGCGGTGTTCGAGCGCGGCGAGCAAGGCGACTCCTGCGTGCACCCCGACGATCGGGTCGGCCGGCCCCTGCGGATTGCACGGCGGCCCGTCGGGATACCCGGTGATCGCCGACATGCCGGCGGTCTGCTCGAAGTTCAGCGCCCAGCCGACGTAGTCGCGCCAGGGGCCGGCCAATCCATAACCGGGCATTCGTATCACGATCACGTCGGGGTTCAGCACCGTCAGCGCGTCGTAGTCCAGACCGAAGTTCTCCAGCACGCGCGGCGAGAAATTCTCCACCACGACATCGGCCGCAGCGGCGAGCCGGCGGGCGATGTCGATGCCACGCTGCGAGGTCAGGTCCAGCGTCAAGTCCCGCTTGTTGAGGTTGGTGCCCTGCCAGATCGGGCTGCGCTCATACCAGTCGTCACCCTCGTAGGCGAACGCCCCCGAGTACCGGTGGCCGTCGGGGCGCTGGATCGATTCGACCTTGACGATGTCGGCACCGAACGCGCCGAGGTAGCAGGTCAGATACGCCCCCGCCCAAAAGGTGGTCAGGTCCAGCACCCGCAATCCGGCGAACGCCGCCTCACCTGCCACCGGCGACAGCGAATGGCCCGCGGTGGGCCACGGGGCAACCCTGGTTCCCAGGCGCGGCGGTGGACCCGGTTGCGGCACAGGAGTTTTCGAGAACCGGAATGGCGGCCCGGGGCACCGGTGCGCTCCGTGTTCGACGAAGAATCCACGCTCAGCGTACTGCGGGCAGTCCAGTACGCTGGCGCCGTCGTTGACCGGGGCGGCCGGAATCCGCAGCGCCTGGCCCAGTTCGACGATCTCGGCGACGGTCTGGCCGGCCAGCATCGGCTCGGCCTTGGCGAAGAATTCGTCACGCTCGGGACCGCCCAGCATGATCGCGATCTGCTGCTCGCCGTACTCGGGCAGGCCCAGCATCGCGCACACGTCGAGCCAGTGCTGGCCCGTCAGGCAGTTGATGCCCACCCAGCCGTCGACGGCCCGAACCACGCCCAGCATCGGTGCCGAGCGCATATTCGCCGGCAGCCCAAGTCGTTTCATCCGCTGCGCCATCAACATCGGATAGGGCAGCGTCGACAGCAACGCCTCGACCTCCGACACATCCACCTCGCGGACCCGGCCGGCAGACCGCATGCGCAGTGCGGTCAGCGCGCCCAGTGCCCCGTACGCCCCCGCGACATATTCGGAGATCCGGCCACCGACCTGCACCGGTGGGCGATCGGGATCCCGGCTGCTGATCCAGGCCGACGCCGCCTGCATGGTCAGCGGCGTCATCGGCCGGTCCCGCATCGGTCCCGACTGGCCGCAGTGAGAAATACGCAGCACCACCAGGTCTGGGTTGAGCTGTTGCAGGGTGTCGATGCCGAGCCCCCAGCCGTCCAGCGTTGCCGGCGCGAAGTTCTCCACCAGCAGATGCGCGCCGGCGATCAGTTCGCTCGCGGCCGCAACGCCGTTCGGCTCGTCGAGGTCAAGGGTGGCACCGCGCTTGCCCGCGTTGAGGTATGCGAACAAGCCGCCGCAGGCCGGGTCGGCATCCCCGGACGCAAACGGGCCCCAGCGGCGCAGTGGATCCCCGGCGGGCGGCTCGACCTTGGTGACCTGCGCGCCCAGGTCTACGAAAAGCTTTGCGGCGTAAGGACCTGCGATCTGGTTGGCGATTTCGACGACGTGGAGCCCGGTGAGGGGTCCCGTCACGCGGGCACTCCGATGGCCATCTGTTCCATGTATTGATGGACGCCGATGAGGCCACCGCCCTCGCGGCCCAGTCCGCTCAGTTTGAAGCCGCCGAACGGCGCCCCACCCGGGCTGCAGCCGTTGACGGCGACCTGCCCGGTCCGGATGCGACGCGCCACGCGGGCAGCGTGATCCACGTCGGCACCCCACACCGCGCCGGAAAGTCCGTACTGCGAGTTGTTCGCGATCGCGATCGCGTCCTGTTCGTCGCGGTAGCGCAGCACGGTCATCACCGGACCGAACACTTCCTCTTGCGCGATAGTCGAATTCGGCTCGACACCGGTCAGGATCGTCGGCTCGAAGTAGAAGCCGGTGTGCAGGCCGGGCGGGCGGCGCCCGCCGGCGACCAGCGTGGCGCCCTCGGCCAGCGCGCCGGCCACGTGCGCCTCGACCCGATCCCGCTGCGCGGCGCTGATCAGCGGACCCATCTGCACGTCTGGATCTGTGGGGTCGCCGACCTTGACCGCGCCGGCCAGGGCGGCCAGCCGATCGACCACCTCGTCGTGCAGCGAGTCGGGAAGCAGCAGCCGGCTGTGCAGGATGCAGGCCTGCCCGGCGTGCAGCGAGCAGCCGTCGAACAGCATCTGCTGCAGCATCTCGTCGGTGATCTCGGTGTCCTCGAGAACGATGCTCGCCGATTTGCCGCCGAGTTCGAGCAGGAGTCTTTTCATCGTGTCCCCGGCGGCGGACATGACCTGGCGGCCGACGACCGAGCTGCCGGTGAAGCTGACCATGTCGATTCGTGGATCGGTGGTCAGCAGCCTGGCCGCCTCGACGCCCGACGGCGTCACCACGTTGACGACACCCGGTGGTATGTCGGTGTATTCGTCGATGATCCGCGCGAGCGCAAGGCCGGCCAGCGGCGTCAGCGGTGACGGCTTGAGCACGACCGTGTTTCCGGCGGCGAGCGCATGGTTGAGCTTCATCACATTGAGGCAGTGCGGGAAGTTCCACGGCGTCAGCACCGACACCACACCCAGCGGCTGGTGGCGCAGCACCGTGGTGCCCGCGCCCATCCCGCTGACCTCCTGCTCGCTCAGCTGGGTGGCGAGCTGGGCGGCATACATGGACATGAACCCGGCGCCGTCGATCTGCATCACGCGCTCGTTGGCGGTGCAGCCCCACTCCACCTGAGACAGGGCGAAGAAGTCGTCGGCGTGCTTCATCAGCGCATCGCCGAGTTGGCTGAGACACCCGGCGCGCTGCTCGGCGCTCATCGTGCCCCACGGGCCGCTGTCGAAGGCACGCCGCGCGGCCGCGATCGCGTCACCCACCTGTGCGACGCTCGGGTCGGGTGCGGTCGCGATTACCTGCTCACTGGCCGGGGAGATGTCCTCGTAGCGACCGTCGGCGGGCTGCACCCAGTTGCCGTCGATATACAGCCCGTAGGTGTCGACAAGCGTTTTCGGAGTTTGAAGCTCGGTCATCTGCGTCCTCACCGACGGTCGGTCATCTAAACACCCGGTGTACACCCCCGCACCTGTGACGTCAATCACCAATCGCGTGAATTCCGAGGTATTACAGCGTGTTGCACATGTATTGACAGTGCGGGTCCGCCCGGAGTAGACACAACGTCGCAGGACACATTGCGGCAATCTGTCGGATGGCGATCCCGCCCGGAGCTCCAGGGAGGCCAGGCCGTGCAGACCACCTTTCCACTGCACTCCCCCGACTTCTATGCCGGCGATCCCTATCCGGCGTACCGGGAGCTGCGGGCCGGCGCGCCGGTGTGCTGGAACGACGTCACCAACTTCTGGGCGCTGCTGAAGTACGAGGACGTCCGCTTCGTGTCGAGCAACCCGGCGCTGTTCACCTCCACCAAAGGCATCAGCATCCCGGATCCGCAGATTCCCGACCCGGTGCAGATGGGCGGTCTCATCTTCACCGACCCGCCGCGCCACCGGCAGATGCGCAAGCTGATCAACGCCGGATTCACCCGGCGCCGGGTTTCGGTGCTCGAGCCGAAGATCCGTGAGATCGTGGCCGGCATCCTCGACGGCATCGAGCCCGGTTCGGTCCACGAGTTCGCCGAACAGATCGCCGCACCGCTGCCCACCCGGATGATCGCCGAGCTCATCGGCGCCCCGCCCGACGACTGGGAGCAATTTCGGGCCTGGTCGGACGCGGCCACCGGCACGGCCGACCCGGAGATCGAGCTCGACCCGATGGTGGCGGCCGGCCAGCTCTACGAATACTTTCAGCGGTTGATCGCCGCCCGCCGCAGCCAACCGCGCGACGATTTGCTGTCGGTGCTGGCCGACGCCGAGATCGACGGGGAACGGCTCACCGACGAAGACCTGCTCAACTTCGCGTTCCTGCTGCTGGTCGCCGGCAACGAAACCACCCGCAATCTGATCGCGCTCGGCACGCTGGCGCTGATCGCGCATCCCGACCAGCGCCGGCTGCTAGTCGAGGACCCGACGCTGATCCCGGGTGCCGTCGAGGAGATGCTGCGGTGGAACAGCCCGGTGGTCCACATGGCCCGCACCGCGACGGCCGATGTGGAGATTCGCGGTCAGCAGATCCGCGCCGGCGAGGTGGTGGTGATGCTGTATGGCTCGGCCAACCGGGACGAGGACATATTCGGTTCCGACTCAGAGGAATTCAGAGTGACCAGGCATCCGAACCCGCACATCGCATTCGGTTGCGGTGAACATTCCTGCATCGGTGCGCAATTGGCGCGCCTGGAGGCCACGGTGATGTTCGAAGAACTGTTGCGGCGCTTCCCCGCGATCGAGCTGGTGGGCGACGTGGACCGGATGCGGGCCACGATGGTGCCCGGGGTGAAACGTATGCCGGTGCGACTCGGGGCCGGTGACTAAACGATGCAACTCGAGTACACCGCCGAGCAGGAGCAGTTGCGCGCCGAGATCCGCAGCACGCTGCAACAGGTGATGACACCAGAGCGCGCTGACGCGATCAAGGACCGCGTCGAGGGCGGCCCCGAGGTACGCGAGTGCGTGCGCGCCCTGGCCGAGGCGAACCTGCTCGGCGTGGGGTGGCCCAAAGAGTATGGCGGACGCGGTTTCTCGGCGATCGAGCAATTCATCTTCGCCGAGGAGGCGCAGCGGGTCGATGCTCCGATCCCGCTGGTTACACTCAACACGGTCGGGCCGACCCTGATGCAGTGCGGCACCGAGGAACAAAAGCAGAAGTTCCTGCCCTCGATCCTGGACGGCAGCGTCGAGTTTGCGATCGGCTATTCCGAGCCGGGCGCCGGCAGCGACCTGGCGTCGGTCCGCACGACCGCGGTCCGCGACGGCTCAGGACCAGACGCAGAGTACGTGATCAACGGACAGAAGATGTTCACCAGCGGCGCCGCCTACGCCGACTACATCTGGCTGGCCGCCCGCACTGACCCGAATGTCAAGAAACACAAAGGTATTTCGATCTTCATCGTGCCCACGTCATCGCCGGGATTTTCCTGGCAGCCGCTGCATACCATGCCGGGCGTCTCCACCTTCTACACGTTCTACGACAACGTGCGGGTCCCGGCCAGCGCATTGGTCGGCGGCGAGAATCAAGGCTGGCAGCTGATCACCACGCAGCTGAACTTCGAACGCGCGGCCCTGGGTAACCTCGGTGCGCTGGAGCCGTTGTTCGATAAGACGCTGGACTGGGCCCGCACCACCGCGCTCGACGACGGGTACGTGATCGACCAGCCGTGGGTCCGGCTAACACTGGCCCGGGTCGAAGCGCAGGTCGCCGCATACAAACTGGTGAACATGCGCGTCAACGCGGCGATGAGCAAGGGGGTGCTCAACATGGGTGAGGCGTCGGCAGCCAAGGTGTTCGGCACCGAACTCACCCAGCAGGTCGCCCGTCAATTGCTGGAGGTGCTCGACCACAACGGATTACGCAAGGGCAACGACGCGCCGCTGCGCGGGGCACTGGAGTCGGCGTACCGGTTCGCGGTCATCAACACGTTCGGTGGCGGGGCCAACGAAATTCAGCGTGACATCATCGCCATGGCGGGATTGGGCATGCCGCGAGCACCGCGTGACCTACGGGGCCCCCAAAACAGTCAGGAACAGTCAGGAGGATCCAGCAAGTGACCAACCAAGATCCCGAGTTCCTCGCGAAGTTGCGGGGGCTCGTCAACAAGCCCACCGGAGGCAGCGGAAAGCCCACCCTTGCACCGGATCCGGTGAATCAACCGATGATCAGGCATTGGGCGTACGCGCTGGACGACATGAACCCGGTGTACCTCGATCCGGAGTTCGCGGCGGCATCGCGGTTCGGTGGCATCGTGTCGCCACCGGTCATGTTGCAGACCTGGACGATGCCGTCGCCCAAGCTGGAAGGGATCGGCGAGCGCGGCGGGGCGCCGATGGAGATCACGGACAACCCCACGGCGTTCCTCGACGAAGCCGGGTACAGCAGCACGGTCGCGACCAACTCGGAATTCGAGATCGAACGCTATCCCCGGCTGGGCGACGTGATCAGCGCGACGTCGGTATTCGAGGAAGTATCCGACGAGAAGAAGACCGCCAAGGGATCCGGCTTCTTCCTGACCTGGGTGATCACCTACTCCGATCAGAACGGCGACGTGCTGGGCCGGCAACGGTTCCGGGTACTGCGTTTCAAGCCGGAGAACTCATGAGCACTCGCCTGGCACCGGCGATCAGTCCGGACACCGAGTTCTTCTGGAACGGGCTGCGCGAGCACAAACTGCTGATCCAGCGCTGCAAGGGATGTGCAACGCTGCGCAATCCGGCACGGCCCATGTGCCCCAACTGCCGCTCGTTGCAGTGGGAGGCCATCGAATCGTCGGGCCGCGGCACCGTCTACAGCTACGTGATGCCGCACGAACCCAAGTTTCCGTTCTTCGAGTACCCCTACATCGTGGTGCTGGTGGAACTCGCCGAGGGCGTGCGGTTAGTGTCGAATCTCTGTGACATCGATCCCGCGGACGTCACGGTCGGAATGCCGGTCGAGGTTTTCTACCAGTCTTTCGATAACGGTCTTGTGCTGCATCAGTTCCGGCCGAGCAGGTAGGTAACGCCTGATGGACTTCGCCTTCACCGAAGAACAAGAGACCATCAGCAAGTTGGCGCGTGAGCTGTTCGAGCGCCGCGCCACCCCGGAGCGACTGGCCGAGCTCGAAGCCGGCGAGACCCGCTTCGACGCCTCGCTCTGGAAGGAACTCGCGGCCGCCGACCTGCTGGGCACCGCGTTGCCGGAGTCGTTGGGCGGCTCCTGCGTTTCTGGCGGCGGCTTCGTGGAACTCGGCGTGCTGCTGGCCGAGGTCGGCTGGAGCGTGGCCCCGGTGCCGGCCTACGCGACCCTGGTGCTGGGCGCGGACCCGATCGCCCGCCACGGCAGTAGCGAGCAACAGCAGCGGTTCCTGCCCGGCGTCATCTCCGGAACTCGCATCCTGACCGCCGGACTGGCCGAACCCGGTCGTTCCGACCCGCGCAGGCCGGTCACCAAAGCCGTTCGCGACGGCCAGAACTGGCGCCTGGACGGGGCCAAGGAACTGGTGCCGGCCGCCCAGCTTGCCGACACCGTGCTGGTGCCCGCCACCACCGGCGACGGGCAGGTGAGCCTGTTCCTGCTGCCCAGCGACGCCCCAGGCGTCGAGATCCGACCGGTAGCGACCACCAACCGAGAACCGCATGCAGATATATTCCTTTGTGGTGCAACTGTTTCCGACGCCGACCGGTTGGACGCCCCGATCGAATCGTTGCAGACCCGGGCGCTGATCGGGTTGTGTGCGATCCAGCTCGGCGTCACCGAGCGGGCGTTGCGAATTGCCGCGGAATACACCAGCGGGCGCGAACAATTCGGGCGACCGATCGGCAGCTTCCAGGCCGTGCAGCAGCGGCTGGCCGACGCCTTCATCGACGTCGAAGCGATCCGCTGGACCACCTGGCATGCGGCCTGGCTGATCGCGAACGGACGCCCGGCAGATCGGGCGGCCCGCATCGCGAAATTCTGGGCCGCTGACGCCGGCGCACGGGTTGTCGCCACCGCCCAGCACGTTCACGGCGGCATCGGAATCGACATCACCTATCCCCTGCACCGCTATTTCCTTTGGGCCAAGCACAACGAGCTCACCCAGGGCTGCGCCTCCGCGCAGCTGGCCGATATCGGCAGCACCTATTGAGAAGGAAACCATGACGACGACCGCAACCCGCACCACCACCTTGAAGTGGGCCGACATCAACGTCGGGGACGAGGTCAGCCCACTCGAAATCCCGATCACCACAACGATGATCGTGGCCGGCGCGATCGCCTCGCGTGACTTCATGCCGGTGCACCACGACGTGGAGTACGCGAAGAAGCAGGGCTCACCCAACCTGTTCATGAACATCCTGACCACCAACGGATATTGCGTGCGCTTCCTGACGGATTGGGCCGGCCCCGAAGCGATGGTCAAGAATCTGTCGATTCGCTTGGGCGTGCCGTGCTTTCCCGACGATCCGCTGCGCTTCACCGGCAGCGTGACCGCCAAGACCGAAGGGACGGGCGGTGAGAACTTCGTCGAGGTCACCTTCGCCGGGGCCAACAGCCTTGGCAATCATGTCTCGGGGACGGCGATCCTCAGCCTGCTCGACGGAGCGGGCGCATGAGTCGGCTGCCCGGCGCTGCCGCGATCGTCGGCATCGGCCAGACCGAGTTCTCCAAGGAATCCGGGCGCAGTGAACTGCAATTGGCGTGCGAAGCGGTCAGCGCCGCACTCGACGATGCGGGCCTGGCGCCCGGCGACGTCGACGGCATGGTCACCTTCACGATGGACTCCAGCGACGAGATCGACATCGCCCGCAACGTGGGCATCGGCGATCTCAGCTTCTTTTCCCGCGTGCATCACGGCGGCGGCGCCGCGGCCGGCACCGTCGTGCATGCGGCGATGGCCGTCGCGACCGGGGTCGCCGACGTGGTGGTGTGCTGGCGCGCCTTCAACGAACGCTCCGGGTTCCGGTTCGGTGGCAGCGGGCGCAACATGGCCGAGACACCGCTGTTCATGGCACACTACGCACCCTTCGGATTGCTCACTCCCGCAGCGTGGGTCGCGATGCACGCCCAGCGCTACATGTCGACCTACGGCGTGACCAACGAGGATTTCGGCCGCATCGCCGTCGTCGATCGCAAACACGCCGCCACCAACCCCGACGCCTGGTTCTACCAGCGCCCGATCACGTTGGAGGACCACCAGAAGTCACGCTGGATCGTCGAACCCGTGCTGCGGCTGCTGGATTGCTGTCAGGAAAGCGACGGCGGTGTCGCGCTGGTGGTGACCAGCGCGCAGCGCGCTCGCGACCTGAAGCAACCGCCGGCGATCATCACGGCGGCCGCCCAGGGCGCGGCCGCCAACGGCGAGATGATGACCAGTTACTACCGCGACGACATCACCGGTCTCCCGGAGATGGGCGTGGTCGCCGACCGGCTGTGGCGTGACTCGGGCCTCAAGCCCCAGGACATCCAAACCGCCTTCATCTACGACCATTTCACGCCGTTCGTGTTCACCCAGCTCGAGGAACTAGGCTTCTGCGGGCGCGGTGAAGCCAAAGACTTCGCCACCGTGGAGCGACTGTCGCTTGGCGGGGAATTCCCGATCAACACCAACGGCGGGTTACTCGGCGAGGCCTACATCCACGGGATGAACGGCATCACCGAGGGCGTGCGGCAGGTCCGCGGAACGTCGTACAACCAGGTCGGCAACGTCGAACACGTGTTGGTCACCTCGGGCACCGGTGTTCCGACCAGTGGACTCATCCTGGCGCCGGCGGACTAGGCGCGGGTCGTAGAGGGGAGGACACCATGCCGAAGCTCGCACTGTTGACCGCGGTCGGGGGGCCGATCGAGCTTGCCGAGTTTCCGCTGTCCACACCGGCGCCGGGAACCGCCGCGCTGAAACTGCGGATGGCCGGGATCTGCGGGTCCGACCTGCACATCTATCGGGGCGAGCTGCCATTGCCGTGTCCGTACGCGATGGGCCATGAAATGGTCGGCGAGATCGCGGAGCTCGGCGAGGGGCTGAGTACCGATGCGACCGGCAAAGCACTTGCCGTCGGCGATCGCGTTGTGGCACCGTACTTTTGGTTCTGCGGCGAATGTCACGCCTGTGCGCGCGGCCGCTCGCACGCCTGCCAGAACCTGATGGCCGGTGAATACCGGACCCACGAGCAGGCGCCACACTTCGTCGGGGCCTACGGCGAGTACTACTACACCAGCCGACGGCAACCGCTTTACAAGGTGCCCGAGGGCCTTCCCGACGAGGCAGTCGCACCGCTCAATTGCGCACTGGCCCAGGTGTTGTTCGCGCTGCGCGATGTCCGGATGGGCGACAGCGTCGTGATCCAGGGCGCCGGCGGACTGGGCATCAACGCCGCCGCCGTCGCGCGTAGCGCGGGCGCCGCCGAAGTCATCGTCATCGACAAGATCACCGAACGGCTGGATGTGGCATCAGATTTCGGTGCCACGCACTGCATCGACGCGAGCGGCATCTCGACCGCCGAAGTCGCCGAACTGGTGCGGGCACTCACCGACGGCATCGGAGCCGACTGGGTGCTCGAGGTAGTCGGGGTGCCGGGTGTCATTCCCGATGGTGTCTCGTTCCTCAACAACGGCGGCACGCTGCTCGAGGTCGGCAACGTCGGAATGGGGCGGACCTTCGAACTCGATCCGAGCGCGCTGGTCTACGGCAACAAGTCGATTCGCGGTGTGATGCTTTACGACCCCATCACCTTGGCGATCGGTTTGTCCTTCCTGCAGCACAGCAGTTTTCCATTCAGCCGGCTGATGCCCGATCCTTTTCACCTGACCGACATCAACGACGCGTTTGCCTCCGCGGATGCCGGCCTGGTGCCCCGGGGGGCGCTGGTCCCATGACACATGCGTCGGCGTTGAGCCAGGCGGCCGATACCCGCGAGGTCATCATCGAGTCCGCGTTCGCCTGCTTCGGCAAGCAGGGTCTCCAAAAGGCCACGATCGTCGATATCGCCAAGCGAGCCGGGGTGTCGCGCAGCACCATCTACGAGTACTTCAGCGACAAGGCCGCGATTGTCGAGGCGTGCGCCGAGCATGCGTCCGAGTGGTTCTATCGCGAGATGTCCATGGCGATGGACAGAGGTGGCACCCTTGAGGACAAGCTCTGTGCCGCGGCGGTGTTCGTGACGCAGGCGCGACGGGTCATGGCCTCCGAGGAGTACTTCGACGAGGAAGCGATCAGCCTGCTGCTGACCAAGGACGCGGCCGTGCTGTTGCGGGAATGCGTGGACTTCCTCTCGCCCTATCTGTCCGCGGCCAAGCTGACCGGCGAAGTCCGTAAGGACCTCGACATCGAAGCAGCGGGCGAATGGTTCGCCCGAATCCTGTTCTCGTTGTTCAGCACGCCGTCGCCGATCCGGGATATGGACGACCCTGACGTCGTCACCGAATTCGTCTGCGCGCATGTGGTGCGTGGGTTCGCCAATGAGCGGGCGCCGAGTGTGCGCCGGCGGCTTTGAGTGCGCATCCGGCGCTGCCACGGACATCGGAGGTTAACCGCGCCGGCCGGCCTTCGTCGACGATCGGGACTTTCGGCCCTCGCGACGGCGGCCCCCGTCATACACACTGCACATCATGAGCACTCACTACGAGGCACGCCCTGCCGCAGGCGAATACAGCACCGAAGACGACAACCAACTTCAACCAGAAGACAGCCTCATTGACCGCGGTGTGGACGACATTCTCGACGAGGGCTACTCGCCGCCCGAGCAACCGTATGGGCCCGGTGCATTTGGCCCGTCTGAAAGCATGGACCAGCTGCTCGCCGAAGAAGAACCGGATCCGGCGTCGCGACTCAATGTGCTGTTCGATGAAGCAGAGCGACAACGCTCCGATGAAGCAGAACGCGAAGCCGAATTTGCCCGGCGACGCGAGGTCGGTCGAGTTCGAGCGGGCCGGCTTATAGCCGCGGACCAGGGTTTTGGCGAGGACACCGAGGCAGAGTTGGTCGCCGAGGACGTCGGTATCTGTGGTGGCGCCGCCTCTGCCGAAGAAGCCGCGGTTCACATCATCGACGACGAGATCGACGGCATCGAAGACGAAGATTAGCCACCCGGCAGGTTGAGAAGGACTGTTGCCACCATGAAAATGTGGGTCCAACTCGAGGGCCACGACGAAGACGACGAATATCCGGACGACGCCACCTACGAAGTACTCACCGGCGGCGTTCTAAAGGTGAACAGCGGCAACGATATTCACCTCTACGGTCCGGCGTACTGGCAAGAGGTCACGATCGACACCCGCCTCGCCGCTGCGCATGACGAGCACGCCGAACGAATCGACGACGAGCTCAAATGGCAGTGAGCCGGCGGTAGCTGCTCGTGGCCGTGACGCTACGCCTATGCGAGTGCGTGAGCTCAGTGGCCGCGCTGCGCCAGCGCCCGCAGGAAGAACGTCAGGTTGGCGGGGCGCTCGGCGAGCCGGCGCATGAAGTAGCCGTACCACTGGGTGCCGAAGGGCACATAGACTCGAACATGATGACCGGCGTCGGCCAGTAGGCGCTGTTCGTCGTCGCGGATTCCGTACAGCATCTGGTACTCGAATTCGCCGGTGCCACGGCCTGATTCGTTGAGCAGCGCTGGCACCGCCGCGATGATGGCGGGGTCGTGCGAGGCTACCATCGGATACCCCGAGCCGGCCATAAGCACCCGCAGGCAAGACAGATAGGAGTCGGTGACCTCGTCGCGGCCCCGGTAAGCCACCGCCGCCGGCTCGTCGTAGGCGCCCTTGCACAGCCGGATCCGGGCTCCGCAAGCGGCGAACTCCCGGCAGTCGCCCAGCGTGCGCTTCAGGTACGCCTGTAAAACAGTTCCCAGCCAGGGAAATTCGGTTCGCAGTTCGCGCACGATGGATAGCGTCGAATCGGTCGTGGTGTGGTTCTCGGCGTCCACCGTCACCCACACCCCGGCTCGCTGCGCGGCGTCGCAGATCGACCAGGCGTTCTCCCGGGCCACCTTTTCTCCGTCGCGCTCCAGCGACTGCCCCAGCGCCGACAGCTTGACCGAGACCTCCAGCGGCCGGATTCGCTCACCCGGAAAATCCAGGCGGCCCAGCCGCTCGATCAGGTCGAGGTAGACGCGCACGGCCGCGTCGGCGCCGTCGGCGTTCACGACGTCCTCCCCCAGATAGTCGATGCTGACCAGGCGCCTCGAAGAGCGCAGCGCAACAACGCTATTCAGTGCGGACTCGATCGTCTCGCCGGGTACGAAGCGGTGCACCACCTTACGGGTGACCGGCAGCCCTTCGGCGGCGCGGCGCAGACCCGGACGCCGGCTGGCGGCCATGATCGCCGGTCGCAGCGTGGTGGCGAACACGCCGGCCATCAGTCGGACCCCATGTGCGGGTAGGTGTGGTGCGTGGCCGGGACGAATGTCTCCTTGATGGTGCGCGCCGACGTCCAGCGCAGCAGGTTCAGCACTGAGCCGGCCTTGTCGTTGGTCCCCGAGCCTCGCGACCCGCCGAACGGCTGGCGCCCGACGACGGCCCCGGTCGGTTTGTCGTTGACGTAGAAGTTGCCCGCCGCGAAACGCAGCCGCTCCTGCGCGGTGAGCACGGCCTGACGGTCGTCGGCGATCACCGCACCGGTCAGCGCGTAACGCGATCCCGCGTCGATCACGTCGAGGATGCGTTCGTAGGAATCGTCGGGGTAGACGTGGACGGAAAGCAGCGGGCCGAAGTACTCGGTCGAGAACGCCTCGTCGGTCGGGTCGTCGGACAGCAGCACGGTCGGGCGCACGAAATAGCCGACGCTGTCGTCGTATTCGCCGCCGACCGCGATCGTGACACCGGCCGCGCCCTTGGCCCGCTCGATCGCGTTGACGTTCTTGTCGAAGGCCCGCCGGTCGATCAGGGCGCCACCGTAGTTGGTCAAGTCGGTGATGTCGCCGTAGCTCAGCCCGGCCGTCGCGCCCAGGAAGTCGTCACCCATACGTTGCCATACCGAATGCGGGATGAACGCCCGCGATGCCGCCGAGCACTTCTGGCCCTGGTAGTCGAACGCGCCGCGAATCAGCGCCGTGCACAACACCTCCGGGCGCGCCGAGGTGTGCGCGACCACGAAGTCCTTACCGCCGGTCTCGCCCACCAGTCGCGGATAGCTCTGGTAGCGGCCGATATTGGTGCCCACCTGCTGCCACAGGTGCTGGAACGTGGCCGTCGATCCGGTGAAGTGAATTCCGGCCAGCCGCGGATCGGCCAGTGCCACATCGGAAACCGCGAAGCCGTCACCGGTGACCAGGTTGATCACCCCGGGCGGTAAGCCGGCAGCCTCGAGCAGCTGCATGGTCAGATACGCCGACAGCGTCTGGGTGATCGACGGCTTCCACACCACGGTGTTGCCCATCAGCGCGGGCGCCGTCGGCAGGTTGCCCGCGATCGAGGTGAAGTTGAACGGCGAGATCGCGTAGACGAATCCGTCCAGCGGGCGGTACTCGCTGCGGTTCCATTCCCCCGGCCCGCTGACCGGCTGTTGCGCCAGGATCTGACGGGCGAAGGCCACGTTGAACCGCCAGAAGTCGATCTGCTCGCACGGCGAATCGATCTCGGCCTGGTAGGCGGACTTGGACTGGCCAAGCATCGTCGCGGCGGCGATCTTCTCCCGCCACGGGCCCGCGAGCAGGTCGGCGGCGCGCAGGAACACCGCGGCGCGCTCGTCGAAAGGCAGGGCCGCCCAGTCGTGCTTGGCAGCCATCGCGGCTTCGACCGCCGCCGTCGCGTCGGCGTGCCCGGCGTTGGTCAGGGTGCCCAGCGTGGCGGCGTGCCGATGGGGCTGCACGACGTCGATGCGTTCACCGTCGCCCATTTTGTGTACGCCGGCGATGACGTGCGGGAGTTCGATCGGATGACCCGCCAGCGCGGCCAGTTCGGTTTGCAGGCGGGCGCGTTCGGGCGAGCGGGGGGCGTAGTCGTGGACCGGCTCGTTGACCGGTGTCGGAACCTGCGTAATCGCATCCATGGTGCCCAGGATCCTCGGCGCAACCCATCATCCTGTTAGCTGATCGGACAAGATCGGTCACCATTCGTAGTAAAATCGAACAACATGCGGTCGCCCGGGGTCGGACTGGGCCAGCTGCTGCTCGCGCTGGATGCGACGCTGGTCAGCCTGGCCGAGGCGCCGCGTGGCCTGGACCTGCCGGTGCGATCGGCGGCGCTGATCGACTCCGACGACGTCCGGCTGGGCCTGGCGGCGGCAGCGAGCTCCGCCGATGTGTTCTTCCTGCTGGGTGTCGCCTTGAAGGAAGAGGACGAGGCGCTGCGCTGGATCGACAAGCAGGCACGCGAGCGCGTCCCGGTGGCGATATTCGCCAAAGAGCCGTCGGCCGCACTGGTGACCAGGGCGGTAGCGATCGGGTCGGCGGTCGTGGCCGTCGAGCCGCAGGCCCGCTGGGAGCGGCTGTACCAATTGGTCAACTACGTGCTGGAACACCACGGCGATCGCACCGATCCGACGGAAGACTCCGGCACCGATCTGTTCGGCTTGGCGCAGTCGCTCGCCGATCGCATCCACGGCATGGTCAGCATCGAAGACGCGCAGTCGCACGTGCTCGCCTACTCGGCCTCCAACGACGAGGCCGACGAACTGCGCCGGCTGTCCATCCTGGGCCGGGCCGGACCGCCCGAGCACCTCAAATGGATCGGCCAGTGGGGAATCTTCGACGCGCTGCGGGCCAACGCCGAGGTGGTCCGCGTCGACGAGCGCCCGGAGTTGGGTCTGCGTCCACGGTTGGCGATCGGGATCTACCAGCCGCCGGCCGGGCCGCGGCGTCCGCCGGTGTTCGCCGGCACCATCTGGGTGCAACAGGGGTCGGCGCCATTGGCCGACGACGCCGAGGAGATCCTGCGTGGCGCGGCAGTGCTGGCCGCTCGCATCATGTTTCGGCTCGCAGCCCGACCGTCAACGCATGCGCGACGGGTCCAGCAGTTGCTCGGTCTGATTGACACCGATGCGGCCGACGTGGCGACGATCGCCCGCGAGCTGGGCTTGGCCGCCGACGGTGCCGCGGCGCTGATCGGTTGGGACGCCACCGACACCGGATCCCGTCACGCGCGGCTTGGCGACGTTTTGGCGTTGAGTACCAGCGCTTTTCGGCGCGACGCTCAAATCGCCTCGCAAGGCTCGCGAATCTATGTACTGCTGCCCGAGACGTCGACATCCCGGTCGGTGACGTCGTGGGTGCGCGGCACGATCAGCGCGTTGCGCGCCGAACTCGGTGTCGAGCTGCGGGCCGCCATCGCCGCGCCGGTCGCCGGCCTTGCCGGGGTCGCCGCGGCACGCAGCGAGGTCGATCGAGTGCTCGATAGCGCTGAGCGACACCCGGTTTCGATTGGGCAGGTGACGACGCTGGCCGAGGCGCGCACCACCGTCCTGCTCGACGAGATTGTCACGACGATCGGAACCGACGAGCGGTTGGTCGATCCGCGGATACGCGATCTGCGAGCGCGGGATCCCGTGCTGGCCGAGACGCTGCGGGCCTACCTGGACAGCTTCGGCGACATCGCCACGGCCGCATACTGGTTGCAGGTGCATCCCAACACGGTTCGTTATCGGGTACGCCGGATCGAAAAGCTATTGGCGACGTCGCTGGGTGATCCCGAAGTGCGGCTGGTCTTTTCGCTGGGGCTGCGGGTGCTGGAGCGCTCGAGCGGCTAGCGGCGGCCGGTCGGCGTCGGGCGGTTGGCGGGCGGCGTCGGGCGGTTGGCGGGCGGCGGCCGCCGCCTGGCGTTATCCACAGTCCGGTGTCTATCCACAACCTGCGACCCTGCCAAAAGTTTGAGTCAATAGAGTTCGCTATATTCGAAAGTATGTTCGATAGCGATCGCGCGGTAGTGGCCAGCATCACCGAATGCGCCCGGGCCGAAGCGGCGGCCGCGGCCCGCAAACTGCAGGCTATCGCCGAGTTGGTGCGCCTGCGTGCCGACGGTCCGGTGGATCGCGGCAGCTGGTCGTGTGACAACTGGGATGCGATCGCTGCGGAAGTTGCTGCCGCGCAAGGGATTAGCCATGGCACGGCATCCGGGCAGATGTATCTCGCAGTGGCGTTGCGAGACCGACTGCCCCGGGTGGCGGCCCTGTTCGCCGAAGGCGTCCTCAGCGCACGGTTGGCCACGGCGTTGGTGTGGCGTACCGACCTGATCACCGACCCGCGAACTCTGCAGATCGTCGACGCGGCACTTGCCAGTGCGGCCGTGCGGTTCGGGCCACTCTCGGCCGCCAAGAGCAGCCAGGCGATCGACGCGATCGTCGACCGCCACGATCCCGCGGCGGTGCGCCGTACCCGGGCCGCCGCCCGCGGGCGTGATGTGGTGATCAGCCCCGGCGACAGTAACACCGGCACCGCGGCGCTGTGGGGCTCCCTATTCGCAACCGACGCAGCCGTGTTGGACCGGCGGTTGACTCAGATGGCACATCAGGTGTGCGACAGTGACCCCCGCACGCTGGCGCAACGTCGCGCCGATGCGCTGGGCGCGCTGGCCGCCGGTTCCGATCTACTGGCGTGCACATGTGGAGCACCCGAGTGTCCAGCCGCCCTCGACACCGACCCACGCGCCGGCGCCGTGATGATTCATGTCATCGCCGAGGAAGCCGCCCTGGGCGCCATCCCGGATCCATGCATCTCGGGCGAACTCCCAAGCCGCCCGCTCACTGCGGATACACCGCTGCACGTCGCGCTGGCCCCGGACCCCGAACCACCCGCGCCGAAGTGGACACCCGCCGCCCATATCCGCGGCGGCGGTATGGTCCCGGCGCCGCTGTTGGGGGAACTCATCCGCACTGGCGCCAAGGTGCGGCCAGTGGTCCACCCCGCCGAGGCCTGTTCCGAGGCGGGCTACCACCCGTCGGCGGGGTTGGACCGTTACGTCCGGTGCCGGGATTTGACCTGCCGCTTCCCCGGTTGCGATCGTCCCGCGGAATATTGCGATCTGGACCATACGATCCCCTACCCGCTAGGGCCGACGCATCCGTCGAACCTCAAGTGTCTATGCCGAAAACACCATCTTTTGAAGACTTTCTGGACCAGCTGGCACGACGAGCAACGGCCCGATGGAACCGTCGTGTGGACGACACCGAGCGGGCAGACGTACGTCACTCGTCCGGGCAGTCGTCTGCTGTTTCCGGCACTGTGCCTTCCCACCGGTCAATTACCCACTACTCCAAAGAGTGAGCATCCGCCGGGCGGTCGTGGTGTCCTCATGCCGAGACGTCGCCGAACCCGAGAACAAGATCGCGCATATCGCATCGAGGCCGAACGCTCGCTGAATGTCGGCCCCAGATAACTCACTGAATGCCAAGTGCGCCTGGGTTTTTCGCGGCGGCCGCAGCGCGCTCGCCGGCACCGGGGCTTGACCTGCGCTTTCCGAAGTGCGAGGGTCCAACCAGCGATAGCGAAAAGCCGAGCGCGGGAGGTTGGATGAGCGCTTCGAGTGCTCAAGGCCGGATAACGAAATTGTCTGTGGCCCTGGCAGTTATTGCCATGGCTGCGGCGGGAGTGCCGGCCAACGCGACGCCCGGTGCGCCGGTCTTGCCCAACACGTTCGGTTCCGATCTGCCCACTGGTCCCGACGATCCCCGATGCCTACAGTATCCCGGGTTCGCCGCGTGTCAGGGCGGCCCGTATTGGGTGGGGCCACCGACACCGTCCCCACCCCCGGGACCGCCCACTGGCCCGCTCGACCCCCAATGCACCTTGTATCCCGCCGATGCGGCATGCGTGGGAAGCCCATTCCTGCCGCCCTCCCCGCCGGTGGCCCCGCCTCCACCACCACCGCCGCCGGTAGTCGCGCCGCCGGTCGAGCCGATCGCACCCCCGCCGGTCCAGCCGATCGCACCACCGCCGATCGCACCCCCACGGGTGGAACCGATCGCCCCGCCGCCGGAAATTCCGGGACGCATCTAGATCCGGCCGATCCAGCCACCGTCGACGCGATCAAGCCAGAATGGGTGCTCACCAGCAAACTTGACGAGAGTCGAGGGATTTCGCTGCTGAATTATGCTCAGCGTGAACGTAATTCTGCGTGTTGCAGGGGATTTGCATCCGGCTAGGCTTTGCTGGTGGCACACAATCCGTCGTCCTATTTGGTGCTGGCCTCCCAGCGCAGTGGCAGCACGCTACTCGTCGAATCGCTGCGGGCGACCGGCGTGGCCGGCGAACCCCAAGAGTTCTTCCAATATCTGCCCAAGACCAGCCAGGCGCCCCAACCGCGGGAGTGGTTCGCCGGCGTCGACGACGAGTCGATCCTGCGCCTGCTCGATCCGCTCGACGAAGGGAAGCCGGACCTCGCGCCCCCGGAAATCTGGCGCGACTACATCCGCACCGTCGGCAGGACGCCCAACGGTGTGTGGGGCGGCAAGCTGATGTGGAACCAGACGCCGCTGCTGCTGGAGCGCGCCGATGGCCTGCCCAATCGGTCGGGCGACGGACTGCTCGCGGCGATCCGCGATGTCGTCGGCGAGGACCCGCTGCTGGTTTATGTCTATCGGCCCGATGTGGTGTCGCAGGCGGTGTCGTTCTGGCGCGCCGTACAAACCCGGGTCTGGCGCGGTCGGCCCGACCCGGTCCGTGACGCGCGCGCCACCTACCACGCCGGAGCCATCGCGCATGTCATCACGATGCTGCGGGCCCAGGAGCAGGGTTGGCGCAACTGGTTCGCCGAAGAAGACGTCAAGCCCCTGGAGATCCCGTATCCGGTGTTGTGGCGCAATCTGACTCAAGTCGTCGGCAATATTCTCGAAGGGTTGGGCCTGGATCCCAACCTGGCGCCCGAGCCGGTGCTGGAGCGTCAAGCCGACAAACGTTCCGACGAATGGGTAGATCGCTACCGGGTCGACGCCGAACGAGAGGGGCTACCGACATGACCACCACAACCGACACCCGCGTCGACGAATTGCGACTGCTGGAAGCAGAAGCGGTACACATCATCCGTGAGGTCGTCGCCGAGCTGGAGCGGCCCGTCCTGCTGTTCTCGGCCGGCAAGGACTCGATCGTGCTGCTTCGCTTGGCGGAGAAGGCATTTCGACCGCTCCCGTTGCCGATTCCGGTACTGCACGTCGACACCGGACACAATTTTCCCGAGGTCATCGAATTCCGGGACCGCAGGGTCTGCGGGGCTGGACACAAGCTGATCGTCGCGTCGGTTCAGGAGTCCATCGACAACGGCCGGGTCCCCGACCCCGGTCCCGGCGCCTCGCGCAACCGGGCTCAGACGCGCACGCTGCTCGACGCGCTGGAGGCCGGTGAGTTCGACGCGGCCTTCGGCGGCGCGCGCCGCGACGAGGAACGCGCCCGCGCCAAGGAACGAATCCTGAGCTTCCGCGACGAGTTCGGCCAGTGGGATCCCCGGGCACAGCGACCGGAGCCCTGGTCGCTGTACAACGGCCGGATCAAAAAGGGCGAGCAAGTGCGGGTGTTTCCGCTGAGCAACTGGACCGAGATCGACGTATGGCGCTACATCGAGCTGGAAGACCTTGAGATACCGTCGATTTACTACGCGCACGAACGCGAGGTGTTCGAGCGTGACGGCATCCTGCTGGCCGTCTCGGAATACACCAGTCCGCAAAACGGCGAAATCGCAGCGACGGAATGGGTGCGCTATCGCACCGTCGGGGACCTGACCATCACCGGGGCGGTGCGCTCGCGGGCGACCGACATCGCCCGGGTGATCACCGACATCTCGGCCGCGACAGTGTCCGAGCGCGGCGAGACGCGAGCCGACGACCGCACGTCGGCCGCCGCGATGGAAGACCGCAAGCGAGAGGGCTACTTCTGATGACGGCTACCGAGAACGCCGCAAAGCATTTGCCGCACAAGGGAATCACGCGTCAGCTGTTGCGCATCGCCACTGCGGGTTCGGTCGACGACGGCAAGAGCACGCTGATCGGGCGACTGCTGCACGACACCGACAGCCTGCCGCTGGACCACCTCGAGGCGGTGACGGACGAGGAGGGCATCGCCGACCTCGCCGCGCTGTCGGACGGTCTGCGCGCCGAACGCGAGCAGGGCATCACGATCGACGTCGCCTACCGGTTCTTCTCCACCGCCACCCGCAGCTACATCCTGGCCGACACGCCGGGCCACGAGCGCTACACCCGCAACATGTTCACCGGCGCGTCCAACGCCCACGTGGCCATCCTGCTGGTCGACGCCCGGGCCGGAGTGCTGCGCCAGACCCGCAGGCACGCCCGGATCGCGAAGTTGTTGGGCATCAAGCACTTTGTCGCGACCGTCAACAAGATCGACCTGATCGACTTCGACGAGGCCGGGTTTGCCAAGGTGGAAGACGAGCTGCGGCAGTTGGCGGCACGCCTGGGCGAGGTGGACATCACGGTCATTCCGATCGCGGCCAAGCACGGCGACAACGTCGTCCAGCATTCCGAGAACACACCGTGGTACAGCGGCCCCACCCTGCTGGAGTACCTGGAGGGAATCGAACTGGCCGCACCGAACGCCGAGCCGTCGCGGCTGCGCCTGCCCGTGCAATGGGTTTCGCGTCCCACCGCGGACGTGCGACGCCGCTACACGGGACGACTGGCAGCGGGAACACTGTCCGTCGGCGACCCGGTGATCTCGCTGCCCGCCGGCACCCGCTCGACGGTGACCGGGCTGGACACCCTCGACGAGGAGCGCACCACAGGCGTTGCGCCGCTGTCGGTTTCGATCGAGTTAGCCGACGACATCGACGTGGGCCGCGGGGATGTGCTGGTCAGCGGGGCCGACGACGCGGTGCTGCCGGTGCCGGCCCGGGAACTGGACGCGACCGTGTGCTGGTTCATCGACACCCCGCTGCGAGCCGGCGACCGGCTGGCCCTCAAGCAGACCGCCAAAACCGTGCGAGCCACCGTGCAGGAACTGCACTCGCGACTGGATCCCGAGACACTAGACGAGCTCGACCAGCCAGTTGAGCTGGCGCTCAACGACATCGGCACCGTGACCCTGCGAACCAGCTCGGTCGTCATCGCCGACAGTTACACCGACAATCGCGACACCGGCGCGTTCATCCTGATCGACGAGACCACGAATGACACGGTCGGCGCCGGCACCATCATCGAGGCGCGAGAGGTCAAGCCGGGCGCCCACTCACGCACCGACATTCGCTGGCATCCCTCGGCGCTGGACCGTGGCCACCGATGGCACGCCACCGGACAGGCCGGGGCGACCATCTGGTTCACCGGTCTGCCCGCCTCCGGCAAGTCCACCGTCGCGGTCGCCGTCGAGCGCGCGCTGGTCGAATCCGGGCGGATGGCCTATCTGCTCGACGGCGACAACCTGCGGCACGGCCTCTCGGACGATTTGGGCTTCTCCCCCGGTGATCGCACCGAAAACATCAGGCGGGTCGGGCATTTGACTCGGCTGCTGGCCGACGCAGGCGTGGTCGCACTGGCCTCGCTGGTGTCACCGCTGAAGTCGGACCGGGACACCGCACGCGCTCTCAACGACGCCGCCAAGTTGCCGTTCATCGAGGTGCACGTCGCGACCTCACTGGCCGAATGCGAAAGACGGGACCCCAAAGGCCTTTACGCGCGGGCCCGCAAGGGCGAGCTCAAGGGACTGACCGGTGTCGACGCGCCCTATGAACCGCCGGAGAATCCCGACCTGGTGCTCGACACGTCTGGCGCCGACATCGACGAGCTCGCCGCCCGGGTCATCGCGTTGCTCGACGAACGCAGCCCGCAGCGGCCCGTCACCTAGATTCAGCGCGAGCTAATCACTTGGTCCGCGACGCCGGGCCCGGCAGTATGCGTGCGTGAGTGATTGGCGCGAGCGGGTCGGCTCGATATCGGTGGACTGGTGGGCGACGCTGGTCGCCGGTGTGATCGTGGCGTTGGCGGTGGCCAACGCGCTTCCGAAGATTCCGTGGTGATCGCGTGAGTACCACTCGGGCCGAACCGGAAGAAACGCTGGACGAACCAACGTTTACCAGCAGGCAGCCGTTGGACTACGTGCCGGGGGTCTTGCTGCTGATCGGCGTTGGCTTGCTGGGCAAATACGCACAGATCTGGTGGAACACACTGGCCAAGCACGAACACTGGCGGGTGCCCGACATCGAATACGTGTTGTGGGCCATCGTAATTGGGCTGCTGATCACCAACACCATCGGTCTGCACCGGATATTTCGTCCGGGTGTGCAGACCTACGAGTTCTGGCTCAAGGTCGGGATCGTGGTGCTCGGGGCGCGCTTCGTGCTCGGCGACATCGCTAAGCTCGGCGCGATCAGCCTGGTCCAGATTCTGGTGGACATGACGATCGCGGGAACCGTCATCATCGTCGTCGCGCGCGCCTTCGGACTGTCGGGCAAGCTGGGTTCGCTGCTGGCGATCGGCACATCGATCTGCGGGGTGTCGGCGATCATCGCGGCCAAGGGCGCGATCCGTGCGCGCAACTCCGACGTCGGTTACGCCATCGCGGCGATCCTGGCGCTGGGCGGGGTGTCGCTATTCCTGTTACCGCCGCTGGGACATGCGATTGGGCTTACCGACCACGAATTCGGCCTGTGGGCAGGCCTTTCCGTGGACAACACCGCCGAAACCACCGCCACCGGCTATCTGTTCTCCGACCATGCCGGAAAGATCGCGGTGCTGGTGAAGTCGACTCGCAACGCGCTGATCGGGTTTGTCGTCCTCGGTTTCGCCTTGTACTGGGCCGCGCGCGGACAGGCCGACGAGATCGCCCCTGGCGCGAGGGCCAAGGCCGCATTCATCTGGCAGAAGTTCCCGAAATTCGTGCTGGGGTTCCTGGCGGTGTCGGCGATCGCGACCGCCGGCTGGCTGACGAAAGGGCAAACGGCGAACCTGGCGAACGTGTCGAAGTGGGCGTTTCTGCTGACCTTCGCCGGCGTCGGGCTCAACACCGATTTCCGTCAAATCGCGCGCACCGGATGGCGTCCGCTGCTGGTGGCTGTGATAGGACTCACAGTCGTCGCGACGGTCTCCCTCGGCATCGTGCTGCTGACGTCGCGCGTATTGCATTGGGGCGTAAGCACCTAGCGACGGCACGCAACGAGACCCTCTGGCGAGGCGCAACACGCCGGTCTGCAGGCCAGACGGTAACGTGATGATCATGCAGCACTCGTCCGTCGTTGCTCTGCTACGCGAACGCGCTGGTCTACCGGGTTCTCTTCACACCACGTTGGACGCCCGGGCAGCCGAATCCTGACATGTGGATCACCCTCCTGGTCATGGCCTTCGCGATGAGCGTCGAGCCGTTCCGGATCGGTATGACGGTGCTGATGCTGAATAGACCCAGGCCGATGCTGCAGCTTTTCGCTTTTCTGTGCGGTGGCTTCGCGATGGGTATGACCGTCGGCCTGTCCGTGGTCTTCGGACTTCAGCGCAGACTGCTGAGTTCGCCGCAGGTAAGTTTGCCGAAACTTCAGATTCTGATTGGCGGTTCGGCACTGCTTGTTGCGCTCGTGCTGGGTGCTCAGGTCCTCCTGCGGGGGAAGGTCGGCCGCTTCAAACGCCCGGCCGTGGCCGAGACCGATCTCCACGAGCATCACGGTTTGGGGCGGTTTTCCCGGCGGCTACTGCACGGGCGTTCGCTGTGGGTGGCGGGGGTGGCCGGTCTGGGAATCGCGTTGCCGTCGGTGGATTATCTCGCTGCGCTGGCCGCCATCGTGGCCTCCGGCACCGCGGCCATGACGCAGTTCAGCGCGCTGCTGATATTCCATGTCGTGGCGTTCGCGCTCGTGGAGATCCCGCTGCTGGCCTATCTGCTCGCGCCGGATCAGACGCGCGCCTGGATGGTGTCGCTGCAAATCTGGATTCGCTCACGCCGGCGCGTCGAGGTTGCCAGCCTGCTGGCCGCGGCCGGATGTGTGCTGGTCTTCATCGGCATGCGAAGCCTTTGAGCTAATCGCCGGTGCCGGTCGCCGCCGCACTTTCGCGGCGCACATACATTTCGGCGAGGAACTGTTCGACTGCCACCGCGGCGTGCGCCGCGCGGGCCGAACCGAAAATATCGAACGCGTGCTGCGCCCAAGGCAACTCGGCGTAAACCACCGGCTGGTTGCTGACCTCGCCCAGGCGCGCGACGAAACTGCGGGCCTGTTCGACCGGAACCAGTGAGTCGTTGGTGCCGTGCAGCACGAAAAACGGTGGGGCATCCGGGCGAACATGAGCGATCGGCGACGCCGCGCGAAACGGCTCGGCGATGTCGCCGCGGCTGACCTTGAAAACGTTCTTGGCCACCATCGCCGCCATCATCGGGTGTATCGCGGTACCGGTCGCGTTGAAGTCGTAGACGCCGTAAAACGGCACCGCGACGTCCACCCGGGTGTCGGCGTCTTCGAAGCCCGGCTGAAACCGCGGATCGTTGGGGGTCAGTGCGGCCAGCGAGGTCAGGTGCCCGCCCGCGGAACCTCCGGTGATCGCGATCCACTCCGGGTCGCCGCCGTAGGAGGCGATGTGCTCCTTGGTCCATGCGATCGCGCGCTTGACGTCGACGATGTGATCGGGCCAGGTGGAGCGCGGGCTGAGCCGGTAGTTGATCGCCACGCAGATCCAGCCCAATTCGGCCAGATGGCTCATCAGCGGATGTGCTTGTCCGCGTTTGTTTCCCACCATCCAGGCACCGCCGGGAATCTGCAGCAACACCGGGGCCCGCCCGTTGCGGTCGAGGTCGGGCCGGCGCCAGATGTCGAGATGGTTGCGGGAGCCGGCCTCCCCGTAGCTGATGTCGCCGTCGTGGGCATAGTCACGGTAGATCCGCAGCATGCGTGCCGGGCCGGGCCGCTTCGCGGTCGCACCGCCGGGCGCCGGGCGCTTCCACAGATCGCCGGACTCGGTTCGGCGATCGGTTCCCAGTCCGGCGTCCAGCGCGGCCGCCAGCGGTTCGTCGGCTTTGTGCCCGAAGTGACGCAACACCAGCAGGCCGACCGCCGACACCGCCGAGATCAGCCAGCTGATGCGCCGGGCCCGCGGGTGAAGCCGGTGTGACAGCGCTGCCAGCGCGGTGGATTGGACCGCAAGCATCTGCAGCGGCAGCTCGGAGGCGAACACCCCATAGGCGAATGCGAATACGGAGCCGTATCCGCCTTTGCTCAACGGCCGATAACCGTTGGCGGTGAACGCGAGGCCTACCAGAGACGCCACTACGGCGCGCAGTCGCTTCACTGCTGTCCTTTCCGTGTCAGGGCCGGCCGGCCGTGCTGTCACCACGTTAATGCTCAGGTTGTGCTGGGTTGTGAGGCGCCGGGCCGGCCGGCCTGCGCCGGGTCTTCGACGATGTGGTACATCGGATCGACCATCGACAGCGGCCGATTACCGCTCTGCTTGGGCTTGCCGGTGATGCGCAGCAGCTGCCCGGGCTGGATGTCGGCTCCGCCGTGCCCGGACGGGAAGACCACGATGATCTCGCCGCTGTGGTCGCCGACCACGATCGACCGGAGGGTGCGCCGGCCCTTGCTGGTGTCCTCGACCTCGCTGACCCGTCCTTCGAAGGTGGCGCGGCGACCCGGGATCAGGCTCGCCACGGTGATCACCGAACGCGACGGATCGGGATGTTCGTAGGCGTCGACGTTGTCGTCCTCGCCGCGGGTCACCCACTCGCCGAACTTTTCGACTTCGCGCACGATTCGCTGCTCGAACCGTTCCGGGTATGCCTCCTCGATGCGCGACTGGACATCGTAGGGAACGATGGTCGCCGCGGCGTCGGGGATCATGCTGACCGCCCGGGCGATCTTGTCCGCGGTGCGATCGTGCAGCAGCCGGCCCACCAATGGGTTGTACGTACGTCGCGGCAGCAGCGCGGTCACGTTGGTGTTCGGATGCTCGTCACGCGCCTTCGCGATGAACAGTTGTGCGGCACGGATGACCCGCCGATCCGGGCAATCCACGACCCGCAGCCGGGTGTCGAGTTCGAAGTGGTCCCAACGCTTTCGTATCTGCGCGGCATAGGCGGCGTCGACCATGATGTGCACCGCGATCATCTCGTCGGCACGTAATCCCTTGCCATAGCGCAACGCTTCGATCACCGCAAGGTCGACCGAGTTCACGAACACAAACACCTTGTGCCGCGCGTACTTCACCAAATCGGGCCGGTCGGCACGGAACATCTCGAGAATCGCGGCCTCCGCGCGATATTCCTGATTCAGCCGCATCAGGACGAACACCAGCAGGGGGAACACGATGACGACCAACCACGCGCCCTCGGTGAACTTCGCCACCGCGAAGATGGCGACCACGACCGTCGACAGGATTCCCGCGGAAAGGTTGATGGCCAACCGGGTTCGCCAACCGGGCTCGCGGTGCGTCAGATGGTGCTTGGTCATGCCGTAGCCGGCCATCGAAAATCCGGTGAACACACCGATCGCGTAGAACGGCACCAGCGCATTGACCGAACCGCCGGTCACCACCAGCAACACCACCGACAGTGCGGTCAGCGCGATGATGCCATTCGAAAACACCAGGCGGTGACCGCGTTTCATCAGCTGCCGGGGCAGGAAGCGATCCTCGGCGACGAAACTCGCCAGCGCCGGAAAGCCATTGAAACTGGTGTTCGCACCGGTGAACAGAATCGCGGCGGTCGCCGTCTGAACCAGGATGTAAAAGACGTTGCCGAGAACCCCACCGCCGAACACGGCGCGGGCGATCTGCGAGAGCACCGACGGGTATTCACTCTCGTACGGCGTCGCGTGCGTGGCGAACGCGAGGTAGGCGACACCGGCCAGCAAGCATCCCAAGACGGTCGCCATCGCGGTGAGCACCTTACGTGCGTTGCGGCCCTGGGGCTTTCGAAAAAGGTCAACGGTGTTGGAGATGGCCTCGACACCGGTCAGCGACGAACCGCCGTTGGCGAAGGAGCGCAGCAGGGTCAGGATCGTCGCGCCCATCACCAAGCCGTCGGCCTTGTGCACCGGCACCGTTCCGGGCATCTGCGCGGGGTCGTAGACCGGCAGATCGCCCAGCAGCACCCGGGTCACGCCGACCACGATCGTCAGACCGACCATGATGATGAAAAAGTAGGTGGCGAAGGCGAACTGCCATCCGGCTTCCTTCAATCCGCGCAGGTTCAGGAAGCAGATGAGCAGCACCACGCCCACCGTGATCTGCAGGCTGTGCGGCCCCAGCGCCGGAACGGCCGACACCACCGCCACCGTTCCGGCCGCGGACTGCACCGCGACCGTCACGACGTAGTCGATCAACAGCGCGGCGGCGGCGACCTGAGCCACCCGCGGCCCGAAGTTCTCCCGCGCCACGATGTAGGAGCCGCCCGCACGCGTGTAGGCCATCACGACCTGCCGGTAGGACGCGGTCACCAACACCAGGATCAACAGGATGACGCCGGTGATCGGAAGCAACAAGGCGAACGCCGCGAGGCCGGCCGCGGGCAACAGTTCGATCAGGATCTGCTCGGGACCATAGGCGGTCGACGAGATCGCGTCGGGCGAAAGTGCGCCCAGCGCAACCGGATTCGACAGTTTTTCGCCCGCCAGCTCCTCGGTGATCAGCGGCTTTCCGAGAAAGAGCCGCTTGGCGACGTCCTGGACCGACAGCGGGAGGCGCAGTTTGCTAGCCGAAGTTGTCACGACAACATTCCTTACCCGAGATCCAGCGGTTGGCCAATGCCTTCGATGCATTCTGCCGGTTCACCGGATCGGCGGCAGACGGACGCGGAGATTTCTGGCGATCAGCGCGCGGCCGAGGCGGTCAGCCGCTGGACCGCGGCTTCGATGCGCTCGTCGGTGGCGGTCAGCGCGACGCGCACATGCCGCCCGCCGCTCGGGCCGTAGAACTCACCGGGCGCCACCAGGATGCCGCGACCGGCCAACCACCCCACGCTGTCGCGAGAGGGCTCGCCGCGGGTTGCCCACAGATACAGCCCGGCTTCGGAATCGTCGATCGTGAACCCGGCCGCGCGCAGCGCCGGTGCGAGAGCGGCGCGGCGCCGCGCGTAGCACTCGCGCTGCACCTTCTCGTGGTCGTCGTCGTCCAGTGCGGCGACCATCGCGGCCTGCACCGGTGTCGGCACGATCATTCCGGCGTGCTTGCGCACCGCCAGCAGCTCGGCGACCAGGCCGGGATCGCCCGCGACAAATCCGGCCCGGTAGCCGGCCAGCGACGAACTCTTGGACAGCGAATGCACGGCCAGCAGTCCGGTGTGGTCGCCGTCGCACACCGCGGGATGCAACACCGACAGCGGCTCGGCTTCCCAGCCGAGGCCCAGATAGCACTCGTCGGAAGCCACCACGACCCGGCGTTCCCGCGCCCACCCGACGACCTTGCGCAGATGATCGAGGCCCAGCACCCGTCCGGTCGGGTTGCTCGGCGAATTCAGATAGACCAGCGCCGGTGATTGCGGTCCCAGTTGGGTCAACGAATCCGCGCGCAGCACCTGCGCCCCGGCCAACCGGGCGCCGACGTCATAGGTCGGGTAGGCCAGCTCGGGTACCACGACTACATCCGCGGGGCCTAGCCCGAGCAGCGTCGGCAGCCAGGCGATGAGTTCCTTGGTGCCGATCACGGGCAGCACCGCGTTCTCGGCGAGCCCGGTAACGCCGAAGCGGCGGCCCAGGGCCATGACCACGGATTCACGCAGCTGCGCGGTGCCGGCCGTGGCGGGATATCCGGGTGCGGCACTGGCGGCCGCCAGCGCTTCCTGGATTACCGGCGCGACCGGGTCTACCGGGGTTCCGATGGACAGGTCGACGACACCGTCGGGATGAGCCCCGGCCAGCGCTTTCGCCTCTGCCAGGGTGTCCCAGGGAAACTCCGGCAGCGATGCCGACAAGGCAGGTCGGCCCCCCCTGGGCTCCTGCGCCACTGCGCCCCCTTAGTCTCCTTCGCCCTGCGGCGGCAGATCTTTGACCGCTTGCGGGTCATTCTCGGTCATCCCGACCTTGGCCGCGCCCCCGGGCGACCCCAACTCGACAAAGAAGTCGGCGTTGATCTGGGTGTACTGGCTCCACTGCTCGGGCACGTCGTCTTCGTAGTAGATCGCTTCAACAGGACAAACCGGCTCGCAGGCCCCGCAGTCGACGCACTCGTCGGGATGGATGAAGAGCATCCGCGCGCCCTCGTAGATGCAGTCGACGGGGCATTCTTCGATGCACGCCTTGTCTTTGATGTCGACGCAGGGTTGGGCGATCGTGTACGTCACGGACGTCTCCTCAACGTTTTCTCGATATACGGCTCAGTGTGGGCTGCTGTTGGCCTCGCTGCGGCGCTTGCCGGCCGCGTAAGCAAAGCTTTCGGTTACTGATACTAGACGTTGCACATACACGTCAACCAGGTGGCACGCTCTGGCGATTGCCAAGTTTCGTACGGTCAGTCTCGCAGCCGTGCAGGTCGCCGCCACGGACCATTCGAACGTGTCGCGGCGATCGCCAACCGGTGTTTGGTCAGACGATTTCCTTCGTGTGACGAACGTCACCCCGACGTTGGTCGGCCGATGGTTACGTTCCGGGCGGGCCCGGCGAATAACCGTGAAACGAAAGAACGTCCGCAACGGCTGGTAGCCTCGTCCGAGACGGCAGCCGCTAGGGCAGATCACGTAGCCGTCGTTGGCTTTCAGAGATCCGGGGAAGGTGTCCAAGCATGATGACGCTGTCGTTAAGCAAACTGGCAGCCGCGGTTGGTGGTGCGGCAGTGGCGCTGAGCGCCGCGGCGGGGGTTGCTTCGGCAGACCCCATGGATCCGATCATCAACACGACCTGCAACTACGGGCAGGTGATGGCCGCGCTCAACGCGAACGATCCGGCCACTGCCCAGGAATTGAACGCTTCGCCGTTCGCGCAGAACTACATCCGGCAGTTCCTGGCCTCTCCGCCGCCGAAGCGCCAGCAGATGGCTGCGCAGATTCAGGCGATGCCGGCCGCCGCGAAGTACTTCAACACAATCCAGCAGGTCGCGGTCGTCTGTAACAACTACTGAGCCGCAGGTCGGCTCAGTAACCGCTGAGCAATAGCCGAACTCGGCCCAGGGCTTCCGGGCCGACCCGGCTGCAGATCCGGGACGGATCGGCCGGGCGACGGCCCCACAGCAGCAATACGCGTGCGGCCGCGTCGGTTTCCAATGTGGCCGGTCCCTCGGGCGCGGCGAACCCGATCGTGGTGTGCTCGGTCCGGGCATCGACCAGGACGTCGTCGGTGTCGCCGACTCGCAACCGCGCCTCGATCCGCTCGCCTGCCCGTAGCCGCTTGACCCCCTTGGCCAGCAGCGGCCGACCCACCGCGAGGACGCTGTGCGTCGTCATCCACGGCTCGGCCAACCGGGCCTGGGCCGCGGGGTCGTCGCCGGTGATGTCCCAGCCGTGCAGGACCAGCTCTTCACGCATGTGCTCGGCGAACCAGGGCACCTTCATCGTGCGTCCGGTCCAGGCGACGTCAGTGTCCGCATCAACCTCGTCGGCCGCGGCAGCGACCTCATTGAGGGTGGCCATCCGATCCAGCAGCGCGTCCCACAGGTCCGCGTCGTCGAGGTCGCGCAGTGGGCCCTCGCGTTCCTCGAAACTCCGGGTGCCGACGGGTTCGCCCGCCAGATGCGCGCCCAGCACCCGGGCCAGTTCCTCGGCGTTGCCGGCCTGATGGATGACGACATCGCGTACGGTCCAGGCTTCGCACCAGGTACCGCTATCGGGTCGACGCTGCTGCACCGCATCGACGAAGGGCTGCCATTCCGGAAATCGTTCGGCGTCGATGACTCGCTTCACAGCTTCGGGTATACCCGGGGCCACTGACAACTACGCCCAACTACGCGGCGAGCGGGCTGTAATCGGTGGTGCGCTGCCGCGCCGGGCGGCCGATGCCGTGGGCGATCGCGGTCAGTTCGGCCACCGTCTTCGCCGAGCCGTATTCGGAGCCGGCCATCCGGGAGATGGTCTCCTCCATCAGCGTGCCGCCCAGGTCGTTGGCGCCGCCGTTAAGCATCACCTGGGTGTGCTCGGTGCCGAGCTTGACCCAGCTGGTCTGAATCTGAGAAATACGGCCGTGCAACATGATTCGAGCCAGCGCGTGCACCGCCCGGTTGTCGCGGTGGGTCGGGCCCGGGCGGGCCGCACCGGCCAGATACAACGGCGAGCTCTGGTGCACGAACGGCAGCGGCACGAATTCGGTGAAACCGCCGGTGCGGTCCTGGATTTCGCGCAGCACGTTGAGGTGGCCGACCCAGTGCCCGGGACTGTCGACGTGTCCGTACATCATCGTCGACGACGACCGCAGACCTACCTCGTGCGCGGTGGACACGATGTCGATCCACATCGACGTGGGCAGCTTGCCTTTGGTGAGCACCCAGCGCACCTCGTCGTCGAGGATCTCGGCGGCGGTACCCGGGATGGTGCCCAGCCCGGCCTCGCGCAGGCTGATCAGCCACTCGCGCACGCTCAAGCCGCTCTTGGTCACGCCGTTGGCGATCTCCATCGGAGAGAACGCATGCACGTGCATCGAGGGGACCCGCTCCTTGACGGCGCGTACCAGGTCGGCGTAGCCGGTGACCGGCAGTTCGGGGTCGATCCCGCCCTGCATGCACACCTCGGTCGCGCCTTCGACGTGCGCCTCCCAGGCGCGGTCGGCAACCTCGGCCGCCGACAGTGAATAGGCGTCGGCGTCGCCTTTGCGCTGCGCGAAAGCACAGAACCGGCAACCGGTGTAGCAGATGTTGGTGAAGTTGATGTTGCGGTTCACCACGAACGTCACGTCGTCACCAACGGTGTCGCGTCGCAACGAATCAGCCAGCGCGGCAACGGCTTCCAGTGCCGGGCCGTCGGCGGTGGCCAGCGACAGGTATTCGTCGTCGGAGCAGCCGGCGGGGTTGCGCTCGGCGGAGCGCAGCGCGGCCAGCACGTCGGTGTCGATGCGTTCGGGGGCGCGGGCGGCAAGCTCGTGCACGTGCGCACGAATGGATTCCCAGTCGCCGAACGCACTGTCGAGATCGCTGCGGGCCTCGCTATTGCGGCCCTGGGTGTCGATCGAGGCGTTGAGATCGATCCGGCCGGTGGATTGCGCGTCGTCGGGTTCCTGCCACGGCATGCCGGTGGGGTTGACGTCGCGAGCCAGGCCGGTCGCCGGATCAGCCAGTGCCGCAACGTGGCCCTGCACTCGCGGGTCGATCCAGGCGGCACCGGCCTGGACGTATTTGGGTTGCGCGGTCAACCGCTGCACCAAGTCGAATCCCGCTTCGGCGGTCACGGCGGCCAGCTCGTCCAGGGCGGGCCAGGGCCGTTCCGGGTTGACGTGGTCGGGCGTCAGCGGCGAAACCCCGCCCCAATCGTCGACTCCCGCGGCGACCAGCGCCAGGCACTCCTGCCGGGACACCAGATTCGGCGGCGCCTGGATCCGCATGCCGGGCCCGAGAACCAGTCGGGCAACCGCGATCGTCGCCAGGTAGTCGTCGATCCCGGCATCGGGAACATCGGCCATCGCGGTGTGTTGCTTGGCCCGGAAGTTCTGCACGATCACTTCCTGCACGTGACCGAATTCCTTGTGCGACTTGCGAATCGCGTGCAGGGTATCGGCTCGTTCGGCCAGCGTCTCTCCGATGCCGACCAGCAGACCGGTGGTGAACGGAATCGACAGCCGACCCGCATCGGTCAGCGCCCGCAGCCGCACCGCCGGGTCTTTGTCCGGGCTGCCGTAGTGCGCGAGCCCTTTGGTTTCGAAGAGCCGCCGCGACGTCGTCTCGAGCATCATGCCCATCGACGGCGCCACCGGCTTGAGCAACGACATCTCCGACCAACTCATCACGCCCGGATTCAGGTGCGGCAGCAGCCCGGTTTCCTCCAGCACCCGGATCGCCATCGCGCGCACATAGGACAGGGTCGAGTTGTAGCCGCGCTCATCGAGCCATTCGCGGGCCTGCGGCCAGCGGTCCTCCGGGCGATCGCCGAGGGTGAATAGTGCTTCCTTACAACCGAGTTCGGCGCCACGCCGGGCGACGTCGAGGATCTCGTCGGGCTCCATATACATGCCGATGCCCTGAGCGCGAAGCTTGCCGGGCACGGTGACGAACGTGCAGTAGTGGCAGCTGTCCCGGCACAGATGAGTGACGGGAATGAACACCTTGCGCGAATACGTGATCGGCAGCCGACCGCCGGCCCCACGCCGGCCCGCCGACTCCAGACCCGCATCGCGCACCCGCGCCGCGCTGGCACACAAGTCGGCGAGGTCGGCGCCGCGGGCGGTCATCGCCACGGCGGCCTCGTCGACGTTGAGCGCCACACCGTCGCGTGCCCGGCGCAACACACGCCGCAACGCGGACGCGCTGGTCTTCGGCGGAATGACGGGATTAGGCAAAGCGGTGGGCTCCTCGCCCGAAGGCCTCGGTGTCACTGGCACCTTGGTGTAACTTCCCCACGATCGAATTTCATCCGCGTGTCCCAACATCTAAATTTCGGCAACCATAGCTGGTGCCATAAGCGCAACAGTAGCGCCAGGCCGGTATGCGTCAGCCGTAGTGGTGGCCGCGCCGCCACAGCACCAGCACCGGCGGTGTCACCCCCAGCACGATCAGCAGCAGAGCGCCGTAAGCCATCAAGCCGCTACCTCCCAGAATGATGTCGTCGGCGGGACCGCCCATGCTGATCACCGCCACCGTCAGCAGCCATGTCCACAGCGGCAGCGCCGCCACCCGCGCCGACTGGGTCCAGCGCCCGGCGGCCCAGACCAGGGCGGCGTTGACCAGACCACTGATCAGTCCGCTGATCGGAAACGGAATCGAGCCGATATAGAAAGGCAGCAGCAGGGCCCCGGCTAGTGCGGATAAGACCCCGTCGACGGCCAACAGCGCCAACACCACGACGCGGATAGCGGGGTCCGTCGCGCCGGCATCCTCGACGGTCGCGGCGCGCGACTTGGTTTCGGTCAGGTCGGGACGCTGTCGATATTGGACAGAACGGAGCCGATAACCCACTGCAAGCTGTCGAGCCGGTCCTGCCAGTGCTGCAGGTTAGGGTCCAGGTCGGGGTCCATGCGAATTCCTTCCGTGGCTGCCTGCTTGGCAGCCTACCGCGTCGCGGATCCGTCCAGACCCAGTCCGGCGAGCAGATCGGTCTCCCAGCCACGCTCGTCGCGGTCCCCGGCTGCCCCGGCGACCAGGACGTAGTGCTCTTCGGCGAGGATCGGCAGCGCCATGTTGTTCGACAGGGCACAGGCCCGTCCGGTCGGGCCGACGACCACCTGCGTGGCGTGCGCGGCGAGCGCTGCGACCTTGGCGGCCAACGCTTCCGGCGGCGCCGCCACGACGGCGTCGATCGCATCGTCGGAGTACCCGAAGTCGAATTCCTCTTGGGGCGGTTTCGCCCACCCGGGCAGAAAGTCGTCGGAGCCCAGGTCGTCCCAGCCGGCCAGGAAGGAATCGACGGCCAGCACCGTCCAGTAGAACTTCGGCACGTCCCACGGCTGGCCGGGGTAATCGTCGCCGCCGGCCGCCGCGACCGCGGCCGTCGTGACGGTGTGGGCCCGGATGTGGTCGGGATGCCCGTATCCGCCGTTGGGGTCATAGGTGACGACGACGTGCGGGCGCAGCCGGCGAATGATCTCGACCAACGCCCCGACGGCCTCGCGTTCGTCGGCGTCGATGAAGCGTTCGCGGCGCCGCTTCTCGGTGCCCGCCATGCCGGAGTCGCGCCAGCGTCCCGCGCCGCCCAGATAGATCGGTGCGGCGACACCAAGTGCCTGCAATGCCGCGGTCAGTTCGCCGATTCGGTAGCCGCCGAGCTGGTCGGCGCGATCGAACGCGAGCTCGGCCCAGCGTTCCCCGATGACCTCGCCCTCCTCGCCCAGCGTGCAGGTCACGACGCTGACCTCGGCGCCGCGCGCGGCGTAGTGCGCGATCGTGGCACCGTTGCTCAGGCTCTCGTCGTCGGGATGGGCGTGGACGAACAACAGCCGCGGCGTCTCAGGCATGGACGCACCCTACCCGCCGACCTCGGTCGGCGCGTTCCACCAGGACCCACCAAATAGGAACGCCAACGGCTACTATCGAGAAATGCCACAAGCCACCGAGACAGCGCGGACGGGCGTCCGCAGCCGCCGCCGCGGCGAGGTGCTCGAACGTGCCCTCTATGAGGCCACGCTGGCGGAGTTGGCCGAGGTCGGCTACGGCGGGCTGACGATGGAAGGAATCGCCGCCCGCGCCCAAACAGGCAAGGCCGCGCTGTACCGGCGCTGGTGCAGCAAGCACGATCTGGTGCACGCCGCGCTGGTGTTCGCGCTGCCGCCGGTGCCCGAACCCCGCTCCGGCCGATCACCCAGGGATGCCCTGCTGACGCTGTTCACCTCGCACCGTGACGTGCTGGCCGGCAAGACGGCGTTTCCCGGCCTGGACACCGTCCATCAGCTGCTGCACGAACCCGAGATGCGGGCCATCTTCGCCGACGCCGTGGTGTGCCCGCGGCTACAGATTGTCGAATCGATCCTGCAAACCGCGATCGAGGCCGGCGAACTCGATCCCGCCAACGTCACGTCGCTGACGGCACGCGTCGGACCGGCATTGATCAACCATCACTTCTTGCTGACCGGCGTGCCGCCCAACCGGCGCGAGCTGGCGCTGATCGTCGACACCGTGATCCCGCCCCGGGCACCGGCGTCGCCGAGTAGTCCCTAGGGCCCGGTTTTCACCCATTGCCCGGCGTCTCCGACAATGCCGACCGGCACGGCCCCGGAGAGGCTGACGTTCTGCACGCTCGGGCCCGCCCCGACGATCGTGGTGTCCTGCAGGATCGGCAACACCGTCGACATGTTCCATAGCCGCGGCTCCACCGCGGTGATCACGTCGTTGATGCCCTTGGTGCCGTCGAGGGCGGCGTCGATGTTGGACTGGATGCTGCGGTCGCAGATCCCGGTCAGGTTCGACGGCGCCTGCACCAGCGCGCCGGGATCCGGCGGACGACTCGGCGCCGTCGGCGCCGTGCTGGCCGGCGACGGCGGTGAGGTCGAGGCGACGGGAGTGGTCGTCGGCGGCGTGGTCGCGGTCGGTACCGCCGTCGACTCCAGGGCGGGGCAGCCGTAACGCGACGCCAGCAGCGTCGCCAGGTTTCCACCGGCCTGATGCCACCCGACGATCGCATCCACCTGGTTGTTGTTCAGCGCGTCGCGATACAGCGTCACCGGATCCAGCGCCGACACCGACGCGGCGATGCCGACGTTGCGCAATTGGTCGGCGGCGGTGTTGGCCACGGCCACCGAGGTCGGGTCGTTGGCCGCCACCCCGATCACCAGCGACAGCTGCTTGCCGTCCTTGCTGATCCGGCCGCGGATCACCTCCGGCGGCCCGGTGGTCGGCGGCGGGGTGGTATCGGGCGTCGGCGCGCTGTTCTCCACCTGGTACCCGGCCGCCGAAAACAATGCCAGCGCAGCCTGTTTGGTCATCGCGGGCGGCGCGGTCGGTACATAACCGGGGTCGCTGGGGGCCCGGATCTGAGCCTGGTCCAGCGAGATGGTGTTGTCGCTGCCGGCGCCCACCGCGGCGAGCAGATCGACGTCGAGCAATCCCAGAATCCCCTTGCGGACCTGGGTATCGGCCAACTTGGGCTGATTGGCACGCAGCGTGAGCTGCATGACGCGCGGGGTCATGATCCGGGCGGTCCGCACGTCGGGGATCGCCGACAACTGGGCGAAGGACGCCGAACCGCCGTGCACCTGGGCCACCTGAGTGTCACCGTTGCGCACCGAATCCGCCAGTGCCGCAGGCGCTCCGGCCCGCCGGAACTGGATCAGCGCGGGTTTGGCGGGCGCCCCCCAATAGCGGTCGTTGCGGGCAATCAGGATCTCGTCGCGCTGCGGGTCGATGTTCTCCACCCGGAACTGTCCGCCGGTGACCGTCAGCGACCGGACCAGTCCGGCGGCGAAACCGCCGGGCACGTCCTTGACGATGTGCGCCGGCAGCAGATCGTTGAACAGTTCCTTCCAGGCCGGATACGGCTGCGCGAAGGTGACGACGGCCTGCTTGCCGCCCTCGAGCGACTGCACACCGGTGATCAGGTCATAGCCCGCCGGATCGACCACCCCGGGTTGGGTGACCATTTGATGCCACAGGTACCAGAAGTCGTCGGCGCCGATCGGGGCGTTGTCGGTCCACTGCGCCTCGGGCCGGATCTTGTAGGTGACCGTGAACGGGTTCTGGCTGGTCACCTCGGCCGACACCAGCAGGGTCGGATCCAGCTCCCACCGCGAACCCGTGGGCGTGTTGGGGTCGGGCACCGGCCGAAACGCGCTCGGCAACACCAGCGCACTGATCGCGGCGTTCACCGGGGACAGATCGGAAAGCAGATGCGGGTTGAATCCGGCGCCGATCGAGTCGATGCCCATGATGATCTGGGTGACCCGCTGCGGCGGCGGCGGTGTGTTGTGTGGTGTATCGGTGCTTTGCGGGGCCGGCGGCGGGCTGACGGTGCAAGCGGCCAGGGTCAGCCCCATCAGTGCGAGCAGCACGGCGCCGGTCAACAAAACGTGGCGGGCCCGATGCAGCACGAGCATCAGGGTAGCGACCGCCTGCCCGGCGGCTTGTCGACTCCTTCGGGCGAAGGGCAACAACAAACTAGCCCCGAGCCTTCGCCCGCGCCTTGCTGCGCGCCCGCGAGGTGGCGTCCAGCTCGACCTTGCGCACCCGCACGATCTCCGGCGTCACCTCGACGCACTCGTCGGCCGCGCAGAACTCCATGGCCTGCTCCAGGTCGAGTTCCAGCGGACGGGCCAGCGTCTCGATGACGTCGGCCGTCGACGACCGCATGTTGGTCAGCTTCTTCTCCCGCGTGATGTTGATGTCGAGATCCTCTGCGCGCGGGTTGATTCCGACGACCATGCCCTCGTAGGTGTCCTGCCCGGGCTCGACGAAGAACTGGCCGCGGTCGGCGAGCTGGATCATCGCGAACGGCGTGATGACACCGGACCGGTCCGAGACCAGCGAGCCGGTGTGGCGGGCCCGGATCTCCCCCGCCCACGGGCGGTAGCCGTCGAACACCGCGTTGGCGATACCGGTGCCGCGGGTCAGGGTGAGGAAGTCGGTTCGGAAGCCGATCAGCCCGCGGCTGGGCACGATGAAGTCCATCCGGACCCAGCCCGCCGCGTGGTTGGTCATCTCCTCCATGCGGCCCTTGCGACCGGCCATCAATTGGGTGATGGCGCCGACGAATTCCTCCGGGCAGTCGATCGTCATCGCCTCGAACGGCTCGTGCAGCTGGCCGTCGATGGTCTTGGTGACCACCTGCGGCTTGCCGACCGTGAGCTCGAAGCCCTCCCGGCGCATCTGCTCCACCAGCACGGCCAGCGCGAGCTCGCCGCGGCCCTGCACCTCCCACGCGTCCGGGCGGCCGATGTCGACGACCCGGATCGACACGTTGCCGACCAGCTCGGAATCCAGCCGGTTGCGGACCATGCGTGCGGTCAGCTTGTGACCGGACACCTTGCCGGCCAGCGGCGAGGTGTTGGTGCCGATGGTGACCGAGATCGCCGGCTCGTCGACGGTGATGCGCGGCAGCGCGTGCGCGTGCTCCGGGTCGGCCAGCGTGTCGCCGATCATGATCTCCGGCAGGCCGGCCACCGCCACGATGTCCCCGGCGATCGCCTCGTCGGTGGGGCTGCGCTCGACACCCTCGGTCGCGAGCAGTTCGGTGATCTTGGCGCTGGTGATCACCGGCAAGCCGTCCACCTCACGCATCCAGGCCACCTGCTGGCCCTTGCGCAGCTTGCCGTTGTAGATGCGGATCAGGGCCAGCCGGCCGAGGAACGCCGACGCGTCCAGGTTGGTGACCAGCGCCTGCAGCGGCGCCTCCGGATCCCCCGACGGCGGCGGGATGTGCTCCATCAGCACATCGAACAGCGGGTCCAGGTTGTCACCGGCCGGAACCTCGCCGTCGGCGGGCGCTTCGGTGCTGGCGATGCCGGCGCGCCCGGACGCGTACAGCGTCGGCAGGCCCAGTGCATGCTCGGCGGCCGCGGCCGCCTCGTCGTCCAGGTCGGATGCGACGTCGAGCAGCAGGTCGTGGCTGGCCTCGACGACCGCCTCGATGCGCGCGTCGGGCCGGTCGGTCTTGTTGACGACGAGGATCACCGGAAGATGCGCGGCCAGCGCCTTGCGCAGCACGAACCGGGTCTGCGGCAGCGGTCCCTCGGAGGCATCGACCAGCAGCAACACTCCGTCGACCATCGACAGCCCGCGCTCCACCTCACCGCCGAAGTCGGCGTGACCGGGCGTGTCGATCACGTTGATCACGGTGACTGTGCCGTCGGCGTTGTGCCGGTGCACGGCGGTGTTCTTGGCCAGGATCGTGATGCCCTTTTCCTTTTCCAGGTCACCGGAATCCATCACGCGTTCCTGCAGCTCACCACGCTCATGAAGCGCGCCGGATTGCCGGAGCATCGCATCGACGAGGGTGGTCTTGCCGTGGTCGACGTGGGCGACGATGGCGACATTGCGGAATGGCACGTCGGTGATTCTGGCAGCGGTGGCCCATCAAAGGCGAACCGAGCAGCTCATCCGGTGTGCGCCCAAGGCGGTGAATTGGGCGAAATCCAGCCCGGCGAACTTCCCGTACAGCCGGTCACAGGACGCTGGCCAGGTCCTTCAGCCATCCGCGATCGGCGGGCACCCAGTCGACCTCGGCCAAGTCGGCTGCCCTCACCCAGCGCAGCGCCCGGTGGTCGTGCGGGTGCGGTTCACCGGCAACCAGGCGCACCAGGTAGGCCCGCAGCGTCGTCGTGTCGTTGAGCGAAATGTCGCCGCCAAGACGATCCCCCACCATCACGTCGGCCGCCTCGAGGCCGAGTTCCTCGGCCAGTTCGCGGGCCAAGGCTTGCGGCTCGGTCTCGCCGGGCGCGACCTTGCCACCGGGAAGCTCCCAGCGGCCGGCCAATTCCGGTGGCCGGTCGCGCTGCGCGACCAGCAGCGCGGAGCCACGGATGACGGCTCCGGCAACGACGATCTGGGTCGGCACGGCCCGGGTCAGACTGCTGCGCGCACCGCTTCGACGAACGCGCGCAGGTCGCGTTCGCCGTTCCCGAACCGCGCCGGCCATTGGATGAGCCTTAAGTCCGTGACGCCGGCTTTCGCAAGTGCGGCCGCGTCGGTGGCGACGGCGGCCAGATCCGGCCCGTCGTCGGCGTTGGCCTTGACCCGTAGCGAGCCGGTGACGCCGAACCCGTACGGGTCACCGCCGGCACTTTCCACCGCCGCGCGCATTCGCCCGATCCCGTCGGCGATGTCGCGGGCGTCCTGACCCCAGGGAATCCAGTACTTTCCGAACCGCGCGAGCCGGCGGGCGACGGCACGATTGACCGTCCCACTCACCCAGATCGGCACGCCGCCCGGCTGCAGCGGCTTGGGCATCTGGTGGATCCGATCGAAGGTCAAATCCGGTGAGGCGTAGCTGACCTCGTTGTCTTGCCACAGCCGCGTGCACACCTCGAGCGTCTGGTCCAGGATCGCCCCGCGCCTGTCGAAATCCACTCCGGCGACGTCGTATTCCTCGCGCTGCCAGCCGACGCCCACCCCGAGATCGACGCGACCGCTCGAAAGAACATCCAGTGTCGCAACGGTTTTCGCGAGAACGGCGGCGGGACGCAGCGCAGCCAGCAAGATGTTGGTGCCCAACCGGATGCGTTCGGTACGTGCCGCGAGGTAGGTCAGCACGGTGAGCGGTTCCAGCCAGGATCCGTCCGGCCCGGTCGGTTGGCGACCACCGGCCGTTCCCCCCACGCCGGGATCCGCGTAGGCATCCATGTTCATGCCGAACGCGATGTGCTCGGAGACCAGCACGCGATCGAAGCCGGCGCTCTCCAGCACGCGCGCCCAGTCAGTCAGGTGCTCCCAGTTCGCCGGCTCCTCGGCGGAGAAGGAGGGAATTCCCATCGACAGCTGTATCGAGGCCATTGCGACAAGCTAACCGATCGATGCCGGCCGATCGTCGATCGCATCGACTGTTGGGCAATCAGCTAGGCGGCGCGGGTCCTCGTCCGGCTCGCGAAGTCGGCGGACCTCATCGGCGGTTGATGCCGAAACATGTTGGTCCACAATTGATGTCATGCCTTGGCGCGGTACAAATCGAACAGGTCGGCGGTGATCAGTTTGGCGACCTCGTCAGCCCTCTCCAGGGTTTGGTACGGGCCGCCGATCTCGATGAAGACGCTCCATCCGCCGTCGGCATCGGCGATGACTTTGACGGCGTCGGGTCGTTCGAGATAGTCGCGGTGCAGCGCAATGAAATTCTCGGGCTTCATGCGGTCAGGGTAGGGCAGATCGGGGCGTATCAGCGTGCCGTTCATGCTCACGTACAGCAAAGTTCGCGTAGTAGACGGTTGCCTACCCGCCGGGAACGGCACTCACCGCGAACTGACATGTGTTGCAACCTCATTCACTTACGCAACGTGAATTGGTTGACGTCGATGTAGCCGTCCCGGAATGCGTCGGCACACCCCGTCAGGTAACGCATGTAGCGCTGATAAACCTCTTCGGATTGGATCCCGACCGCCTCGTCATGGCGCCCGGCCAATGCGACGGCCCAATGGTCGAGCGTCCGGGCGTAGTGCAGTCGCAGCGACTGTCGGCGGGCCAGGTTGAATCCCATCTTCGAGGCGTGGAATTCCACCATCTCGATCGCCGGCAACTGACCCCCCGGGAAAATCTCGCGGGCGATGAAGTCGTTGAAGCTGGTCTGCTCCTCGGTCATCGGCAGGCCGCGCTCCACGATCTGCTGCGCGGTCAGCATGGTGATCGTGTGCAGCAGCATCACCCCGTCGCCGGGCAGGGTGCGATAGGCCATCGCGAAGAAATCGTCGTAGCGGTCGTACCCGAAGTGCTCGAACGCACCGATGGAGACGATCCGGTCGACGGACTCGTCGAATTGTTCCCAGCCCTGCAACAGCACCCGCCTGCTGCGCGCGGTGTTCATCGCGTCGAACGTTTTCTGGACATGGGCGGCTTGGTGTTCGGACAACGTCAGGCCGATGACGTTCACGTCGTACTTCTCGATCGCGCGGCGCGACGTGGCTCCCCAGCCGCAGCCGACGTCCAGGAGCGTCATGCCGGGCCGCAGCCCCAGCTTGCCCAGCGACAGATCCATCTTGCGGATCTGGGCCTCTTCCAAGGTGATGGGCCGCAGGCGATCGAAGTAGGCGCAGCTGTAGGTCATCGTGGGATCGAGGAACAGCCGGAAGAAGTCGTCCGACAAGTCGTAATGTGCCTGAACGTCTTCGAAGTGCGGTGTCAGATTTTCGGTCATGGCGGCCACGTGCCTCCCTGAACTCCGGGGCCAATTACCTGCTTGACGATGTGGCCGCTGCGCTGGTTCACATCGGCTTCCCCAAAATGAGGAACTCAAACGACCGGCGCCATGGCGTAACGTGGCAGCCGGCAAGGTTTTTCGCATAGAAAGGTTTGCTGGTCATGGCCGTATTGACGGATGAACAAGTGGATGCCGCACTGTCCGACCTCGACGGTTGGCAACGTGCTGATGGCGCACTGCGGCGCTCGATCAAGTTTGAAGGCTTCCTGGACGGCATCGACGCGGTGCGCCGGGTCGGTGAGCACGCCGAAAGTAAGGACCATCACCCGGATATCGATATCCGTTGGCGGACAGTCACTTTCGCACTTGTCACGCACTCTGAAGGCGGGATCACCAAAAACGACATCGAGATGGCGCGCGATATCAACGGGATCGTCGGGAGCTAGCCCAGCGACGGCGCCGCCCGTGATCGCGACTGCCGAGCCGCCGCCGAATCGCAGCGGCCGGCTCGTTTGCCGGACGTGGCGATGACAACCAGGGTTGCCACCGCGGCCACCGTGTAGGCCAGCCCGGCCCACGCGAGGTACCAGGGCCGGCTGATCTGCCAGATGGTCGGCTGAGCGAGCAACAACAGCCACGGCACGCCGACGATCGTCAGCGCCAACCAGCCCCAGCCCGCGACCCGCATGGCGGGTCGCTCACCCTTGGGCCCGTGAATCAGCCACATCATCAGCGGCACCAGCCACACCCAGTGATGGGTCCACGAAATGGGTGACATCAGCAGCGCGAACATCTCGACTACCAGCAACTTGCCGAGGCGATCCGCGGAGTCCACGGCGCGCCAGGCCAACAAGGCCAGTACCGCCGTCACGGCGATGGCGATCAAGACCGGCGCACCGAAGCCGGCGTCGTGACCCAGGATCCGGGAGATGCCGCCGCGCCACGACTGGTTGATCGACGTCGCGATCGGCCCGACCCGGTGGGTGTCACCGAGCAGATCGGTGAAGTAGTAGCGAGTCTGATCGCCGACGATCACCACCGACAGCGCGATGGTGCCGACGAACACGACCGCCGAAAACGCGGCCGCGGCGAATCGCCGGACGCCGACCAGATAGACCCCGGCGATCGCGGGGGTCAATTTGATCCCCGCCGCCACGCCGACCAACAGTCCAGATAGCCACCAGCGTGTCGTGTAGATCGCGCAAAGCACCGCGAGCATCAGAAAGACATTGATCTGCCCGTAGTCAAAGTTGTTGCGCAGCGGCTCAATCCAGATCGTGATCGCGGTCCACGCCATTGCGACACGCCGGCCGCTGCCGGGCGGCACGCCGAGTAGTCGCTGGCTGATTCGGACCGACGCGTACAGCGCGGCCATCGTCGCCGCAAGCCACAGAAAACCGGCCAGGCCGAACGGCAACAGGTGCAACGGGTAGAACACGATCGCCGCGAACGGCGGGTACGTGAACGGCAACGGGAAGTCCGGCGTGTGCTCGCTGTAGACGAAGTCGTACAGCGTGCCGGGGTGCTCCAGCGCGGCCGCGCCGCCGAGGTAGACGTGCAGGTCGACGAAGTTCGCGCCGTTGCGCGTCAGGTACGTCAAGGCGAATCGTGCGGCGATGCTCACGACCAGTAGCAGCGGCGCGGCGGAGCGGATCAGACTCGCCAGCCGCCGGGAGGTGGGTGCCGCCGTGGCGGTCGCTTCGGTGTCTACTCGCCTGACTTTAGCGACCACTCCCGGCCCAGTTCGGGGGCGGCGCGCGCCCCGCAGCGGACTTTGCCCACGATCCGCAGTTCGGGGGCGGAGCGGCAACCGGCTGGTCACCGCCATCACTCGTATCGATAACGATCAAATAAATGCCACACGTGTCACTTGAGTCCCACCAGCATCAAAGTAGCTTCGGCTCCGTCACCTGTTGTCGATCCCTTGGGGGAGCAATGCCAAGCATCTGGACTTACGTGAAAGCCGCCGCCGTTGTCGTCGGTTCGTCCGCCGCCCTACTCACGGGCGGTATCGCCCACGCCGACCCGGCGCCAGTTCCCGACCCCGGCCTGCAGAACATCCCGCAGCAGTTGATCGCCTCGGCGGCCAACGCTCCGCAAATTCTGCAGAACCTCGCGACCGCTCTCGGTGCGCAGCCGCCGCAGGCTCCGCCCCAGCCCGGTATCACCTTCCCGGGCCTGAGCTCGGCCGCACAGGCGCCCGCGTCGTCCGCCCCGGCGGGTGTCCCGTCGATTCCGGGACTCACCCCGGCCGCGCCCGCCCCGACGGCGGCCAGCCCGACGGTTCCCGGCCTCAGCTCGATTCCGGGATTGGGCCAGACCACACCGGCGGCTCCCGCCCCGGCGAGTTCCGGTATCCCCGGGCTGAGCTCGATCCCGGGCCTGACGTCACCGGCGGCACCGGCCGCCGCACCGGCGTCGGCACCCCAGGTGGCGAATGTGAACATGCCGGCGCTGCCCGGCCTGCCGCTGAACGTGCCGCCGAAGCTGTCGCTTCCGGGCGACCTGACGTCGCTCGCCGCGGGCGCCGTCCCGGGGACGGCGGCCGCGCCGGCCGCCGCAGCCGCGCCGGCGGCTACCCCGCTGTCGCCGCTGCTCTCGGCCATTCCCTGAGCAGTTCGTCAAACAGCTAATCCACTACCGAAGGACCGGAGGACATCGTGGCAAGCAGTTGGAATCTGTCCAGAGGTTTGGCCGCGGTCGTGACGGCATCGACTGCCGCGTTCGGGTTCTGCCCGAACGCGGCAGCCGATCCGGCACCGCAGCCGACACCCCAACAAAGCGCGCCCCAGGGCCTGCCCGGCCTGCCCGCGCTGTCGCAGCTCAGCCCGATCATTCAGCAGGCCGCGACCGACCCGGGCCAGGCCACCCAGCTGCTGATGGCCGCGGCACAGGCGTTCACACATAACCCGTCGGCGCCCAGCGAATCGAAGAACGTGGCCGCGTCGGTGAATCAATTCGTTCAGGAGCCGGGTGCCCCGGTTCCCGGTGCGCCGGCTCCGGCGTCCGTCGCCGCCCCGTCCGAGCATGTGCCCGGCGCCGGCATCGTGCCGGGCGCCCAGGCGCATCTGCCCACCGGCATCGACCCGGTGCACGCCGCGGGCCCGGCCCCGGCGGCCACTCCCCCGGCCGGCACGCCGCACGCTCCGGTGCCTGGCGCTGCGCCCGGTCCAGCACCCGCGGCCGGCCCGGCTCCGGCGGCCGCACCCGCGCCAGGCCCCGCACCCGCTCCGGCCGCGGCACCGGCTCCGGCCCCCTCGGCCGCACCCGCACCTACACCCGCACCCGCGCCGGCCCCGGGCGCTGCCCCGGCGGCCGCGACGGCTCCGGGTTTCGGCCCTGACGCACCCGTCACGCAGGACTTCATGTATCCCTCGGTCGGCAGCAATTGCCTCGCCGACGGCAGCAGCGCGCTGGCGACCGCGCTGTCGGTGGCCGGGCCGGCCCCGATCCCGACGCCCGGCCCCAAGCCAGGCCAGACCGCCTACGTGTTCACCGCTGTCGGGACGCCCGGACCCGCCGAGGTGCAGAAGCTACCGCTGAACGTGACCTGGGTGAATCTGACGACGGGCAAGTCGGGCACCGTGACCCTCACGCCCCGCACCGACATCAATCCCGAGGGACCGACGACATTGACCGCGATCGCCGACACCGGTTCGGGCAGCATCATGTCGACGATCTTCGGTCAGGTCACGACCAAGGAAAAGCAGTGCCAGTTCCTGCCCACCATCGGTTCGACGGTGGTGCCCTGAAGCCAGGGGTTGGCTAGTACGCCATGAACAGGATGGCGTCGCGGTCGTACTCCAGGCCCGGATGAACGCTGGACAGGTGAGCCTGGGTCAGCTCGACCAGCTCATCCTCATCCTTGCCGACGATGGCTTCTCCGCACGGACACGTCAGGTGTGTCTTCACGTTGCCGCCCTTCCCTTCTGGTGACCTACTACTTAGCCGCCTTGGCTGCTGCTTTCATCTGCTTCTTGTACGCGCGCACTTTCTCCATCGACCGGTCGTCGACGATGTCGGCGACGGAGATGTGCGTGCCGGCCTTGCCGAACTGCCCGGCCGCGGTGCGCCAGCCTTTCGCGGTAACGCCGTACTGCTTGCCCAGCAGCGCCAGGAAGATCTGCGCCTTGACCTCGCCGAAGCCGGGCAGCCCCTTGATGCGCCGCAGCAGCTCGTCGCCGTCGGGATCGCCGGCGGTCCACAAGCCCGCGGCGTCGCCGTCGTAACGGTCCACCACGATCTGGGCCAGGGTCTGGATGCGCTTGGCCATCGATCCCGGAAACCGGTGTATCGCAGGCTTTTCCGAGCACAACGCGGCGAACTTGTCGGGGTCGTAGTCGGCGATCTCGGCGGCGCTGAAGCTGCCCATCCGGTCCGCGATCTTCTTCGGTCCCGCGAACGCGGTCTCGAACGTGACCTGCTGGTCCAGCACCATCCCGACGAGCAGGGCCAACGGATCGCTGGCCAGCAGCGCGTCGGCCTCAGGATCCTGCGCGAGGCAAAGTTTCACAGTCGACAGACTACCCACCAGAAAGGCGCCGACGACCAGCGCATTACCACCGAGTTATCGTGGCGAGGTGGTGGATGAAGCCAAATTGGCACTGATGGTTGCCCGCGACGAACTGCATCAGCTCGTCACCGCCTATTGCCGGGCCGTCGACCGCGCGGACTACGACGCGCTCCGCGATCTCTACCACCCGGACGCGACCGATTCACACGGCTCGTTCTCGTCGGGCGGCGTCGAACCGTTCATCGCACAACTACAGGCGGCCGAGCCGTATGTGCGTGTCTCCCAACACAACATCACCACCACCAACTTCGTGGTCGACGGCGACGGGGCCCGTGGCGAGATCTACTGCTTGGTGTTTCATACCTTCGCCGGTCCCGAACACGACATCGACGTGATCATCGGCGGCCGGTACCTGGACACCTATATCCGCCACGACGGCCGCTGGAAGTTCCTCCAACGCACCATCGTGGCGGATTGGGCCTACCAAAACGACCCGTCCCAAGTGGACTTCAGCCATCCCAGCACCCGCGGCAGCATGCGCGGCAAACCAGGCAAGGCCGACCCGTCGATCGGACTCTTCGCCCCCACCCAAGGCTGAGCTAAAGCTCTGTCCGCCAACAATTCTGGGGCAGACTAGCCGCCACTCTTGCGACGAAATTCCCGCCGGCCTCCGCCCGCGGCGCCGTGCGCCCGGGCTTGCTTGCCGCCACTGTCTTTGTGGTCAGACCCGCCTGCGGACTTGGCCATCTTGCGCTCCAAGGCTTCGCGAAACTTGCGCTTGTTGTCGTCCTCGGCCTGCGCGGGCGGGGCATCTTTTCCAGAAGTCGTGTCGGCCATAGCGGCAGCCTAGTCCGACTAGCGCTTGCCTGGAGGCATCCCGTACAGGTGCGAGATCGGCAGCGTCAGCACCACCCGCCGATCGGTGACCATCGCCTCCCGGTACTCATCCCAATCGGGATGCTCACCGGCGATATTGCGATACAACGCGATCAACGCTTCGACGGTGTCGTCGTCGGGCGCGGCGGCCGGGGGTGTGAGTTCGGCGGTGCCTTCGGCCACCGCGTACGACCAACCGTCGTCCGAGTCGACCAGGATCGAGGCCCGCGGATCACGGCGCAAATTGCGGGTCTTGGCCCGCGGCTCGGTGATCGACACCCGGATCACCAACTCACGCGGGTCGAAGTGGTAACTCACGTTCGACAGTTGTGGGCGCCCGTCGCGCTTGATCGTGGCCAGCACCCCGAGTGAGTTCCCCGCTATCAGGGCCAGCAATTTGTCGTCGAAGACTTGGCGTCCCATCCCCAAAGACTACGTCGCTCTGGTGCAATCGGATCATGACCAAGTACGCGGTGTTCCTGCGCGGCGTCAACGTCGGCGGCGTCAATATGAAAATGGCCGAGGTCAAGACGGCCCTGACCGACGCGGGATTCGCTGCCGTGCGCACCATCCTGGCCACCGGCAACGTGCTGCTGGAGTCGTCGGCCAAGGCGCCCGGGGTGCGCAAGAAGGCCGAAGCCGCGCTGCGCGAGAGGTTCGGCTACGACGCGTGGGTCCTGGTCTACGACGTCGACGCGGTGCGGGCCATCATCGAGGCCTACCCGTATGAGCCCGATGTCGACGGATACCAGTCCTACGTCACGTTCGTCGCCTCGCCGGATAAAGGGACCGCGGTGCTCGACGAGCTCGCGAAGTTGGCCGGCGACGCCGGCCCCGACGAGAAGATCAGCCGCGGTGACGGCGTCATCTACTGGCAGGTGCCCAAGGGCAGCACCCTGGACAGCACGATCGGCAAAACGATGGGCAAGCCCCGGTACAAGTCCTCGACTACTACGCGCAATATGCGAACTCTGGCCAAACTCATGCCGGGAAGCGAAACGTAGGTAAGGTTTTCGACGATGAGCTCTGCCCAAGACACTCCCAAAAAGAAGGTCTCTCTCGGCGGCGTCTCCGAAACCGCTCTCCTGACGCTGAATGCGCGGGCTCAGGAAGCGCGCCGCCCCGATCCTCTGCTCGTCGATCCGATGGCGGTGGCGCTGGTCGACTCGATCGACTACGACTTCGCGAAGTTCGGTCGGCCGCGCCAGGACATCGCGTTGCGCGCACGGCTGTTCGACACCCAGGCCGCGTCGTATCTGGCGGGGCACCCGACGGCCACCGTGGTGGCACTGGCAGAGGGTCTGCAGACCAGCTTCTGGCGGTTGGACGCGGCGATTCCGGACGCCCAATTCCGTTGGCTGACAGTCGATTTACCCGAAATCATCGAAATCCGGACCCGGCTGATGCCGGCCTCCCCGCGGGTGGCGGTGTGCGCCCAGTCGGCCCTGGACTACGGCTGGATGGATTCGGTCGACGTGGCAGGTGGCGTGTTCATCACCGCCGAGGGGCTACTGATGTACTTGGAGCCCGAACAGGCGATGGGCCTGATCGCCCAGTGTGCCAAGAGATTTCCCGGCGGCAAGATGGTCTTCGACCTGCCGCCGGCCTGGGTATCCAGGGTGAGTCGGCGCGGCATGCGAACCTCGCGACGCTACAAGGGGCCGCCGTTGCCGTTCAGCCTGTCGGCTGCCCAGGTGGCCGACTTGGTCAACACCGTTGCGGGCGTGCGCGCGGTGCAGGATTTGCGGTTGCCGCCGGGACGCGGTCGCGCCTTCAACGCCGCCGCGCGGATGATCTATCGCACGCCCATGTTTCAAGCGCTGCGGCCGTGCTTGACGCAGCTGGAATTCGGCTAGCCCTCGTCGGGCACGGCATCGATGTAACGCAGCGCGTCGGCCTTGCCCAGCCCGAGTCCGCGAGCGACATGGACGTACTCGCGGGCCGCAGCCGCCATCGCCGCGTCAGTCGGGTCGTAGCGGGCGATGAAAGTGCCGAAGCGCCCACGAGTTTCGACAATGGCCGCTGTCTCCAGCTCACGGTAAGCGCGCGCGACCGTATTGACGGCCACGCCCAGTTGACCGGCCAGCTCGCGCACGGTCGGCAAGCGGCTACCGGGCGCCAGAGCGCCTTCCCGTACGCCGTCGATGACCTGCGTGCGGAGCTGGTCGAAAAGCGGCCGGCCGCTCTTGAGGTCGACCCGTAGCCATTCGCCCAGCTCCACGTATCCAGTATTACCCCAACCAGCGCTATGTTGGTGGCTATGCGAGTGACGGTGCTCAGCGGTGCGGGGATCTCCGCGGAGAGTGGAGTGCCGACATTCCGCGACGACAAGAACGGATTGTGGGCCCGCTTCGACCCCTACGAGCTGTCCAGCACCCAGGGCTGGGTCAACAACCCCGAACGGGTGTGGGGCTGGTATCTGTGGCGGCACCACCTGGTGGGCACCGTCGAACCCAACGACGGGCACCGCGCGATCGCCGCCTGGCAGGACTACGCCGAGGTCAGCGTCGTCACCCAGAACGTCGACGACCTGCACGAGCGCGCCGGCAGCAATCCGGTCCACCACCTACACGGCAGCCTCTTCGAATTCCGTTGCGCGAGTTGCAATCTGCCCTATCACGACGCCCTGCCCGAGATGGCCGAGCCGGCGATCGAGGTGCAACCGCCGTTGTGCCCCCGGTGCGGCGGGCTGATCCGGCCCGACATCGTCTGGTTCGGCGAGCAGTTGCCCGAAGGCCCGTGGAGTCAGGCCGTCGAGGCGACCCAGACGGCCGACGTGATGGTGGTCGTCGGAACCTCGGCGATCGTCTACCCGGCCGCCGGCCTTGCCGATCTGGCACTCTCCAGAGGCGTCACCGTGATCGAGGTCAATCCCGAGCCCACTCCGCTGTCGGGCAGCGTCACGCTCAGCATCCGCGAATCGGCGAGTCAGGCCCTGCCGGGGCTGCTGCAAAAACTGCCTGCCCTGCTGAAGTAGCGGTATTGCCGCGACCCAGCGAATTACGGCCGTCGCGCGCGTCCCAGCAGCAGCTCCGATACCGGCATCGGGGACCACGCGGGCAGCGTCCACTCCCGGCGGGAGATCTTCACTTCGAACCCGGCGTCGACGATCGCGCGTTCGGTATCGCGATGGGTGTGGCAGTTACCCAGCAGCCGCGGCCAGATCGTCGCGTCGGCAAACCGCTGCAGCCGGCCGCGCATACCGGCGCTGGCCACGTGCTCGAGATAGCGCAACTCACCGCCCGGGCGCAGAAACTCGTACACGCGCCGCAGCACCGCCCCGGGGTCGCGCACCGAGCACAGCACCAGCGAGCACACCACCGCATCGAACGGCTGCTCGCTGTGGAACTCCTCCACGGTCTCGTTGGTCAGAACGACCGGTACCGACACGGCCGCCGCGGCCACCCGCGCCCTGGCCGCCAAGCGGGGCTCGGGCTCCATCGCGACGACCTGCGCGACGGACTCGGGGTAGTTGGGGAAGTTCGTTCCGATACCCGCCCCGATTTCGAGCACCCGGCCCGACAAGCCCGCGAGGTTCTCCCGGCGCAGGGCCCGCACCGCCTCGGTCTCGTGAGCGGCGGCGACCGGCCACACCCGCGCGAAGAACGGGTTCTCGAATGCCGGTGTCGTTGTTGTGGTCATCCCCCACCTATTCGATTCGGAACGGGCCTCAGCATAAAGCCAGCCGGCGCGCGCAATTGACGATCCCCAGCTTGGCTATCGGCGCAGCCCCCCCGGCATCGGCCAAGCTCAACCGATTTTAGTCACCGGTTCGGCGACCGGATAGCCGTTGTGCTCGACGGAGATCGCCACCGGCTCGATCGGCGCGGCCGGTTCGGCTGGTCCCTCGCTGATGCCGAACCGCTCGTGCAGCCACGTCAACGGCTTGGGCGCCCACCAGTTCCAGCGGCCCATCACGTGCATGAACGCCGGAACCAGGACCATCCGCACCAGGGTCGCGTCGACGAACACGGCCAGGGTCAGGCCAAGACCGAACATCCGCATGAACGACACGTGCGCGGCGATCAGCGCGGCAAATGACATCGACATCACCAGCGCGGCCGCGGTGATCACTCGGCCGGTGCGAGCGACGCCGTGCGCCACCGCCTCGTCATTGGCGGCGTGCGCCTCTTTGGCCGTCGACGCCCGCTGCCGGTACTGCAGCCAGTACTCGCGAATCCGCGAGATCAGGAACACCTCGTAGTCCATCGACAAGCCGAATGCGATGCAGAACAACAGCACCGGCATGTTCGCCACCAGCGTGCCGCTCGGCGTCGTTCCCAGCGCGCCGAGATGTCCATCCTGGAAAATCCACACCAGCGCGCCGAACGCGGCGGTCAGCGACAGCACGTTGCACATCAGCGCCTTCAGCGGCAGCAGCACGCTGCCGGTCAGCAGGAACAGCAAGATGAAGGTGATCACGGCCATCACGCCGAGCACCATCGGAAGGCGGTCCGTCACCGCGTCGACGCTGTCGCGATTGACCTGCGCGACGCCGGCCATCTCGACGGCACGCCCGGCGGGCCCGGGCACCTGGTGCAGCCGCTTGAGCTGGGTATCGGACGCCGGCGAGAACAGTGGCTCCGTGCTGCTGACGGTCAAGAACGCACTGCCGTCGGACAGCCCGGTGGCTCCCGCGGGCGGCCCAACCGGGTTTCCGCCGACAAACGTTGCACTTGGCGCCGACACGCCTGAGACCCCGGGCACCCGCGACAGCGCCGCGGCGTAAGCGTCGAGGTCGGCCGGGCTCACACCGCGGGCGTCGGGAATGACGACGGGCACCGACGTCGCCGAATCGTGCGCGAAGTTGGTGCGCAACTGGTCACCGACCTGATGCGCCGACGACGACTTCGGCAGCACCCGGTCGTCAGGGAAGCCCCATGTCACCCGCAGGAACGGCAGACCGAGCAGCACCAGCACCGAGGCGACGGCTACACCGATCGGCAGCCAGCGGCGCATCACGAACTTGCTGGACCGGTACCAGAACATTTGCTCGACCGGCTTGTGCACGGGCGCGGGGCGGCGCAGCACCCGTCGCACCAGCTTCCGCACATCCAGCGAATCCAGCCGCGGGCCCAGCAACACGATCGCGGCCGGCGTGATCACGATCGACGCGGTCGCGACGAACGCGACGGTGGCCACCCCGGCATAGGCGAACGACTTGAGGAAGTACATCGGGAACAGCGCCGTCGCCGACATCGACAGGGCGACCGTGACGGCGGAGAACAGCACCGTGCGCCCGGATGTCGCCATGGTTCGGATCAGCGCCTGGTGGGGGTCGGCGCCCTCGGTCAACTCGTCGCGATAACGGCTGACGATCAACAACGTGTAGTCAATCGCCAGTGCCAGACCCAGCGCGGTGCTCAGGTTCAGGGCGAAGATCGACACCTCGGTGCTGAACGTGATGAGCCGCAATACGGTCATCGAACCCACGACGGCCAGCGCACCCAGCGCCATCGGCAGCGCCGCCGCCAGCAGCCCGCCGAACACCCAGATCAGCACCAGAAAGCTGAGCGGAAGCGCGATGATCTCCATGACCAGGAGGTCTTCTTGGTTCTGCTTGTTGATCTGGGCGTACTCCATGGCCGCGCCGCCGGCCCGGACGGTGACCCCGTCCCGATCGTGCACGAGCTGATCCGACAGGGTTTGGGCGTTGTTCTGCACATTGTTCTCACCGCCCTTGAGGTTGACCACGATCAACCCGGACTTGCCGTCCTTGCTCGTCAAATCGGCAGCCGCCTGCGGCGGCGCGGTCCACGGGGAGGTCGCGTTGTAGACCAGCGGCGAGCGCTGCAGCTCGGTGACGAGATCGGTGCCGACCGTGCGGGCCTGATCACTGTTGGCGCCCGCGGGTGCGGTCACCAGGATCAACATCTGCTGACCGCTCTGCCCGAACTTCTCGGTGAGCACCGAGATGGCGCGCGCGGACTCCGAGTCGGGGTCCTGGAAACCGCCGGGAGCCAGGCTCTTGGCGACCGGGAGGCCGAAGACCGCTGCGGCGATGAATACGAGCACCCCGACCGCGATGATCCGGCGCGGCGCGGCGATGGCCAGCCGAGCGATCTTTGGCAGCATCTACGCTTCCTCCCCCGGTGGCAGTCCCGCGGGGGCGCACACCATATTCGCGGTAACCTAGCCGCGGTAAGTGACAGGTGTCAAACAACTACTTACCAAGCCACGGCGCGAGAGTCAGGTTGGTTCGATGCGGTTTCAAACCCGCGAACAGTAAGAGTCCGGCTAGAAAATTGGGCGCTGATTAAGCCGGTCAGGGGCCGAATCCGCTCCTAGACGCGAGGCAACCCTACTGGCGAGTAAATTGCCACCATTTTCCGAATCGTGACTCAAAGATTCCTTAATGGTGGCTTTTAGGCTCAGTGTCATGTGGATCGACGACTCAAGTGCGGACGTCATCAAGGTTGACTTCGACGCTCTCTACCACGGCGACGTGTTGGTGGAAGGCGAGACCTCCGAGCAGTTTGACGACTGGCACCCGCTGCCCAACGCGAGCTGACCGCCATGAGCCTGCTCGCTCGGCTACTTATGGCCGAACCCTCAGTTTCCCGTTGGTTCCGTCGAACGCATTGATCTTGTTGCCAACAAAAACCCCCGCCGTGGCGGGGGTTTTTGTGTATGCGCGGTAGACGAGCCTCAGCGCGGCGCCATCCGGATGGCGCCGTCGAGGCGGATGACCTCACCGTTGAGCATCGGGTTCTCCACGATGTGCACCGCCAGCGCGCCGTACTCGTCCGGGTCGCCCAGCCGCGCCGGGTGCGGCACCTGCTTGCCCAGCGATTTCTGCGCCTCCTCGGGCAGCGAACCCAGCAGCGGGGTCTTGAACAATCCCGGCGCGATGGTCATCACGCGGATGAGCTCGCGCGACAAGTCGCGGGCGATCGGCAGCGTCATGCCGACCACGCCGCCCTTGGACGCGGAGTAGGCGGCCTGGCCGATCTGGCCGTCGAACGCGGCGACCGAGGCGGTGTTGATGATGACGCCGCGCTCCTCACCTACCGGCTCGGTCTTGGCGATGCGCTCGGCGGCCAGCCGCAGCACGTTGAACGTGCCGATCAGGTTGACCTCGACGACCTTCTTGAAACCCTGCAGCGGGAACGGCCCGTCCTTGCCCAGCGTCTTGATCGCGTTGCCGATGCCCGCGCAGTTGACGTTGATACGCAACGAGCCCAGCGACTCGGCGACGTCGAGCGCCTTGCTCACGCCCTGCTCATCGGTGACGTCGGTAGCGACGAACTTCGCGCGGTCCCCGAGTTCGGCCACGACCTCTTCACCCTTGAGGTCGATCACGACGACCTGAGCGCCGGCATCCAGCAGCCGCTTGGTGGTGGCCAGGCCCAGACCCGAGGCACCCCCGGTCACGACGGCAACGGCGTCCTTGATCTCCATGCGAGTCCTTAAGTTCGTAGGTGCAGTTACTGCGTGTTGTTACGTTGTGCTGTGACCCGGGTGGGTCGGGTGAGGCAGCATGT
>NZ_JBGGKR010000024.1:0-18505 GCF_041287235.1 Mycobacterium sp. pR1184
CCGGAGCCTTGGTCGCGGCCTTCTTGACCGGAGCCTTGGTCGCGGCCTTCTTGACCGGAGCCTTGGTCGCGGCCTTCTTAGCCGGAGCCTTGGTCGCGGCCTTCTTAGCCGGGGCCTTGGTCGCGGCCTTCTTCACGGCAGCCTTCTTGGCGGGAGCCTTCTTGGCAACCTTCTTGGCTGCTCCTGCGACAACACCACGTTTCACGGCCGGTCCTTCCGACGGGAGGCGCTGTGCGCCAGCAACAACCGCTTTGAATTGAGCACCCGGGCGGAACGCGGGGACGGACGTCGGCTTTACCTTCACCGTCTCACCGGTCCGCGGGTTGCGGGCCACACGTGCTGCGCGGCGCCGTTGTTCGAACACACCGAACCCGGTGATCGTCACGCTGTCGCCCTTGTGCACCGCACGCACAATGGTGTCGACAACATTCTCGACGGCGGCGGTCGCCTGCCGACGGTCCGAGCCCAATTTCTGTGTGAGCACATCTATGAGCTCTGCTTTGTTCATCCAAAACCCTCCGAAGCCAGTGGTCCCATTTTGGGAACCGACTAGCGAACACGGTAAACCCTCACCTAGCAAATTGCCAAGCGCCACGCGCAATTTCACGGCTATGCGACAGGAAATTCCGGAATCTGCTTGCCGCCCTTGGCCGGTGACGCAGGCGAAAAATAAGCCTTGCTAGCTAAGGTGATCGGGGTAATTCGCGCCCCGATCAGCCGTTCACGGGGCGGGTAGCGTGCGCGGTTTCCAGTCCGGACGGGCCGACTCAAAAGATTCGATCTGGTCAAGTTTCTGCAGCGTAAGGGCTATATCGTCGAGTCCTTCGAGCAGTCGCCACGCGGTGTGGTCGTCAATCTTGAACGGCAGCACCGTCGTTCCCGCGGTGATATTTCGATCTTGAAGATTGGCAGTGATTTCCAGTCCTGGACTCTGCTCGATCAGCTTCCAAAGCAGTTCGACACCGTCTTGGCTGACTTCGGCCGCCAGCAGCCCCGCCTTGCCCGCGTTGCCCCGAAAAATGTCACCGAACCGAGACGAGATGACCACCCGGAACCCGTAGTCCATCAACGCCCACACCGCGTGCTCGCGCGACGATCCGGTCCCGAAGTCGGGTCCGGCGACCAAGACCGAACCTCGGTCAAATGGACTGAGATTGAGCACGAATGACGGATCTGAGCGCCACGTTGCGAACAAGCCGTCTTCGAAACCGGTTCGGGTGACGCGCTTCAAATAGACCGCCGGAATGATCTGGTCGGTATCGACATTGGAGCGCCGCAGCGGCACGCCAATCCCGGTGTGGGTGTGAAAGGCTTCCATTTTCGTCCTCGATTTCGTTTTCAGTTCAAGTCGGCCGGGGTAGACAATGTGCCGCGGACCGCGGTTGCCGCCGCGACGGCCGGCGATACCAAATGCGTACGGCCGCCTTTGCCCTGCCGCCCTTCGAAGTTGCGGTTGGACGTCGCGGCACACCGCTCGCCGGGCGCAAGCTGATCCGGGTTCATGCCCAGGCACATCGAGCAGCCGGCCTGCCGCCATTCGGCGCCGGCGGCGATGAATACCTCACTGAGGCCTTCGGCTTCGGCTTGCGCGCGCACCCGCATCGAACCCGGCACGACCAGCATTCGCACGCCCTGGGCCACGGTGCGGCCGCGCAGCACATCGGCCACCACCCGCAGATCTTCGATACGACCGTTGGTACAAGACCCGACGAACACCGCGTCGACGGCGATCTCGCGCATCGGCATGCCCGGCCGAAGGTCCATATACGCCAACGCTTTCTCGGCGGCCTGCCGCTCGTCGTCGTTGGTCATCAATTCGGGGTCCGGCACCGCCGCGCCCAAGGACACGCCCTGGCCCGGATTGGTGCCCCAGGTGACGAACGGGGTCAACGACTCCGCGTCCAGATAGACCTCGGTATCGAAGACGGCACCGTCGTCGGTGCGCAGCTGCTGCCAATACTGCAATGCGGCATCCCACTGCGCGCCGGTCGGCGCGTGCGGGCGGCCCCGCAGGAATTCGTAGGTGGTCTGGTCCGGTGCCACCATTCCGGCCCGCGCCCCGGCTTCGATACTCATGTTGCAGACCGTCATCCGGCCTTCCATGGACAGCGATTCGATCGCGCTGCCCCGATATTCGATGACATGGCCTTGCCCACCGCCGGTGCCGATCTTGGCGATCAGCGCGAGGATGATGTCTTTGGCCGTAACACCGGGCGGCAATTCGCCGTCGACGTTGACCGCCATTGTCTTGAAGGGGCGCAACGGCAATGTCTGGGTGGCCAGCACATGCTCGACCTCCGAGGTGCCGATGCCCATCGCCAATGCGCCGAACGCGCCATGGGTCGATGTGTGACTGTCCCCACAGACAATCGTCATTCCCGGTTGGGTCAGCCCCAATTGGGGACCCACAACATGCACGATGCCCTGCTCGATGTCACCCATCGGATGCAACCGCACACCGAATTCGGCGCAGTTGCGCCGCAATGTCTCGACCTGCGTGCGCGATACCGGGTCGGCGATCGGCTTGTCGATGTCGACGGTCGGCACGTTGTGGTCCTCGGTGGCCAACGTCAGATCGGGCCGGCGCACCGGCCGACCGGCCAGGCGCAAGCCGTCAAACGCCTGCGGGCTGGTGACCTCGTGCACCAAATGCAGGTCGATGTAAATCAAGTCAGGCGCACTGACCCCGTCGCCTGTCGAGCCGGATACCACAACGTGGTCGTCCCAAACCTTTTCGGCCAGGGTGCGCGGCTGGTGCGCAGCTGCCATCGGAGTCCCCTCAATCACTTGTTGCGCCTCGATGACCAACAGGGCTGGTGATCTCAGGATGCGAGACGCTAGTATCTCTTTATGAGACAGCATAGCGGCATCGGCGTCCTGGATAAAGCCGTGGATGTGCTGCACACCGTCGCGGAATCTCCCTGCGGGTTAGCCGAACTGTGCGAGCGCACCGGGTTTCCGCGGGCCACCACCTACCGGCTGGCCGCCGCGCTGGAGGTACATCGCCTGCTGGCGCGCGACGACGAAGGGCGTTGGCAGCTGGGTCCCGCGCTGAGCGAACTCGCCGCGCACGTCAACGATCCGTTGCTGGCGGCCGGTGCCGCGGTACTTCCCCAATTGCGCGAGACCACCGGCGAGAGCGTGCAGCTGTACCGGCGCGAGGGCACGTCGCGGGTCTGTGTGGCCGCCCTGGAACCGTCTGCGGGCCTTCGGGATACGGTTCCGGTCGGCGCGCGGTTGCCGATGACGGCGGGCTCGGGAGCCAAAGTCTTGCTGGCACACAGCGATGTCGCCACTCAGAAGGCGGTGCTGCCGACGGCAAAGTTCACCGACCGGACGCTGGCCGAAGTACGCCGGCGCGGTTGGGCGCAAAGCGTTGCCGAGCGCGAACCGGGAGTCGCGAGCGTTTCGGCGCCGGTGCGCGACGGTCGCGGCGTAGTCGTCGCGGCGATTTCGGTCTCCGGACCCATCGACCGGATCGGCAAGCGTCCGGGTGCGCGTTGGGCCGCCGATCTACTATCGGCCGCCGAGGCGATGGCGCGCCGCCTCTAGGGTTACGTCGATCGTGCGTCCAGCGCGTCAGTGTGCGTCCTGGGCGCCCTGAGCGCACACTCAAACTCCGCCGCTGACAGACTGGCGCGATGGGAACCAATCAGCGCGCGACCATCGTCATGTCCGACGAAGAGATCGCCGATTTCGTCGTCAAGAGCCGCACCGGAACAATGGCCACCATCGGTTCGGACGGCCAGCCGCATTTGACCGCCATGTGGTACGCCGTCGTCGACGGCGAGATCTGGCTGGAGACGAAGGCCAAATCTCAGAAGGCGGTCAACCTGACCCGCGACCCCCGGGTGACCTTCCTGATCGAGGACGGCGACACCTACGACACGCTGCGCGGGGTTGCCTTCGAAGGCGTCGCCGAGATCGTCGACGATCCGGACGTCGCGCACCGGGTCGGCGTCAGTGTCTGGGAGCGCTACACCGGCCCCTACACCGACGAGATGAAGCCGTTCGTCGAGCAGATGATGAACAAGCGCGTCTGCGTTCGCATCGTCGCGCGACGCGCGCGCTCGTGGGATCACCGCAAATTGGGATTGCCGCCGATGCCGGTGGGTGGTTCCACCGCACCGGCCGTGCTGGGGACCGGCCAGTAAATTTGTAGCCCCGATGGGATTCGAACCCACGCTACCGCCGTGAGAGGGCGGCGTCCTAGGCCGCTAGACGACGGGGCCAGAACCGATCCGAGCTGCCAGCATAGCTCACCCGACGGGGGCCACCTAATCGCTTACAGCCTGACGGACTTTGCTGGGGTACCAGGACTCGAACCTAGAATGGCTGAACCAGAATCAGCTGTGTTGCCAATTACACCATACCCCATTGGCTGCCTAAAACCGCTGGTCACAACGGTTCTGCGGTTTCCCGCTCCGCCGTGGCCGGCCGTCGTCGGCCTTTGCAAACCGCAGTGCAGACTACCAAAGATTTAGACCGCCTCTTGCCGCGCCGCCCCCAGCCGGCCCAGGCTACGGTCCCGACCGAGCAGCTGCAGCGACTCGAACAGCGGCGGGCTGATCGTCGTCCCGGTCGCGGCGACCCGGATCGGGCCGAACGCCTTGCGCGGTTTGAGCCCCAGGCCGTCGATCAGCGCGGTCTTGAGGGCCTCCTCGATCGCGGCCGCCGTCCAGTCCGCCACTGCTTCCAGCGCCGTCAGCGCGGCGTCCAGCACCGCGCCCGCCTCCGGCCCCAGCTCCTTGGCCGCAGCCTTGGGGTCGATCGCGTACTCGTCGTCGTTGAGGAACTTCAGCAGATCCCACGCGTCACCGAGCACCACGATGCGGGTCTGCACCAGTTCGGCCGCGAAGGCGAATTCCGCTTCGTCGAGCTCCAGCCGGTACCTGTGCACGGCGAAGTAGTCGCGCAGCCTGCTTGTGAAGTCGGCCACGTCGAGCATCCGGATGTGTTCGGCGTTGAGCGCGTCGGCCTTCTTCTGATCGAAGCGGGCCGGATTGGAGTTGACGTCGACGACGTCGAAAGCGGCCACCATTTCTGCGAGGCTGAACAGGTCGTGATCGTCGGCTATCGCCCAGCCCAGCAGCGCAAGATAATTCAGCAGTCCCTCGGGGATGAAGCCGCGATCGCGGTGGGCGAACAGATTGGACTGCGGGTCGCGCTTGGACAGCTTTTTCGTGCCCTCCCCCAATACCGTTGGCAGGTGCGCGAATTCCGGGACCCGTTCGGCCACCCCGATCCGCATCAACGCCTGGTACAAGGCAATCTGACGCGGCGTCGACGGCAGCAGGTCCTCGCCGCGCAGCACATGGGTGATCTTCATCAGCGCGTCGTCACAGGGGTTGACCAAGGTATACAAGGGATCTCCGCTGGCGCGGGTCAGCGCGAAATCGGGCACCGAGCCCGCCGCGAAGGTGGTCCTCCCGCGCACCAGGTCATCCCACGCGAGGTCTTCGTCGGGCATGCGCAGTCGCACCACGGGCTTACGGCCCTCGGCCAGATACGCCGCACGCTGCTCCTCGGTCAGCTCGCGGTCGTAGTTGTCGTAGCCCAGTTTGGGATTGCGGCCGGCGGCGATATGGCGCGCCTCGACCTCTTCCGGTGTCGAAAAGGCATGGTAGGCCTCACCCGCCGCGAGCAGCTTGTCCACCACTTCGCGGTAGATGTCCCCGCGCTGCGACTGCCGATATGGGCCATAGGGTCCGCCGACCTCGGGCCCCTCGTCCCAATCCAGCCCGAGCCAACGCAGCGCGTCGAGCAACGCCAGATAGCTTTCCTCGCTGTCACGCTCGGCGTCGGTGTCCTCGATGCGAAAGACGAAGGTGCCGCCGGTGTGCCGCGCGTAGGCCCAGTTGAACAGCGCGGTGCGGACCATCCCGACGTGTGGGGTGCCGGTGGGCGACGGGCAGAACCGAACCCGGACAGTCCCGGGCGCAGTCACGACTTTCCTTTTCGGACCACGGGATTGGACAGGGTGCCGATGCCCTCGATGGAGATGGCGACGGTATCGCCATCCTCGATGGGGCCGACGCCGGCCGGCGTCCCGGTGAGGATGAGGTCACCGGGCAGCAGGGTCATCACCGCGGAGATCCATTCGACGATGGCGCCGACGTCGTGAATCATCAGCGAGGTGCGGCTGTCCTGCTTGACTTGGCCGTTGACCTCGGTGCGCAACGCGAGGTCGGCCGGGTCGACATCGGTGACGACCCAGGGCCCCACCGGGCAGAAGGTGTCGTGCCCCTTGGCGCGAGTCCACTGGCCGTCGGCCTGTTGCTGATCGCGCGCCGACACGTCGTTGGCGATCGTGTACCCCAAGATGTTGTCGGCGGCCTGGGCGGCGGGCACGTCCTTACACGGCCGGCCGATCACCACAGCCAACTCCCCTTCGAAGTGCACGGGTGACGCGTTGGCGGGCAAGCGAATCGGCACGTTCGGACCGATGATCGAGGTGTTGGGCTTGAGGAAGATGATCGGATCGGCCGCGGCCGGGCCGGTTGCGAAGTTCGCCATCTCGGCGATGTGGTCGGTGTAGTTCTTGCCGACGCACACCACCTTGCCGGCCAGCATCGGGGCCAGCAGCCGGACGTCGGCCACCGGCCACGAGCGGCCGGTGAACGTCGGGGTGCCGAACGGGTGCTCGGCGATCTCACGGGCAGTCATCGCGCTGGGATCCTCCAGCGGACCCTCGATGCTGACGAAGGAGACACCATCCGGACTGGCGATTCGACCTAGGCGCATTTTGTTGAGCCTAATGACGGCCGCGAGCCTGACAGCAGCCGGGCAGGACGACGCATGTGCCACCATGAGGGATGCCCACGGACCCGGGAGCCACGGGCCAACTGAGCGCCGGCGCCCGCTGGTCCATCATGGTCATTTCGCTATGGGTGACGGCCAGTTCGTTCCTCTTCATCAACGGCATCGCGTTCTTGATTCCCTCGCTGCAGGCCAAACGCGGGATTCCGCTGACCGAAGCCAGTCTGTTGTCGTCGATGCCGAGCTGGGGAATGGTCGTGACCCTGATCGGTTGGGGTTACCTGCTCGACCGCGTCGGCGAGCGGGTCGTGCTGACAGTGGGTTCGGCGCTCACCGCGGCAGCGGCCTATGCCGCCGCGTCGGCCCATTCGATGGTGTTAGTCGGTGCCTACCTGTTTCTGGGCGGCATGGCCGCGGCGAGTTGTAACGCCGCCGGCGGCCGGCTGGTGTCGGCGTGGTTCCCGGTGCATCAGCGCGGCCTGGCGATGGGCATCCGCCAGACCGCCCAGCCGTTGGGAATAGCCCTAGGCGCACTGGTCATGCCCGAGCTGGCCGAACGGGGAGTGCACGCCGGGCTGATGTTCCCGGCACTCGCGTGCACCTGCTCGGCGGTGGCCAGCGCAATCGGAATCGTCGACCCGCCGCGCAAACACCGCAGAGTTGCCACTGCGCAAGAATTGGCCAGCCCTTACCGGGAGTCGCTGACGCTGTGGCGAATTCACGCGGTGGCTGGTCTGCTGATGATGCCGCAGACCGTGACCGTGACGTTCATGCTGGTGTGGTTGATGAGGCACCATGGCTGGACCGTCGCCGAAGCCGGCGGTGTGGTTACCCTCTCGCAGGTCCTTGGCGCGCTGGGCCGTGTCGCGGTCGGCCGGTGGTCGGACCGGGTGGGCTCCCGGATGCGCCCGGTGCGCATCATCGCCGTCCTCGCGACGTTGAGCTTGGTTCTGCTCACGCTCGCCGACGACGGCGACTGGGGTTTCGAAGTGCCGGTGATGATCGTCGTCTCGGTGATCGCGGTGCTGGACAACGGATTGGAGGCAACGGCGATCACCGAATTCGCCGGGTCGTTCTGGAGCGGACGTGCGCTGGGAATCCAGAACACCACCCAGCGGCTGATCGCGGCCGCGGGCGCCCCGCTGTTCGGTGTGCTGATCGACGCGGCCAAATATCCAACGGCGTGGGCGTTGTGCGGGTTGTTCCCTTTGGCGGCAATACCGTTGGTGCCGACCAAGCTGCTGCCGCCGGGCTTGGAATCCAGCGCGGCAGCTACAGCGCGGCCGCGATCCGCTCGCCGACTTCGGCGGTGGAGCGCCGGTCGTCGCCCCGAGACGCCAGATACGTCTCGACCGCTCGATCCACCCGGCTAGCGGCTTCGGTCTCACCGAGGTGGGCGAGCAGCAGCCCGACCGACACGATGGCCGCCGTCGGATCGGCGATGCCCTTGCCGGCGATGTCGGGCGCGCTGCCGTGCACCGGCTCGAACATCGACGGGTTGGTCCGTGTGGCATCGATATTTCCACTGGCGGCCAAGCCGATTCCGCCCGTCACCGCGGCGGCCAGATCGGTGATGATGTCGCCGAACAGATTGTCGGTGACGATCACGTCGAAGCGGCCGGGGTCGGTGACCAGGAAGATGGTGGCGGCGTCGACGTGCTGATAGGCCACCTCGACGTCGGGATAGTCCGCACCCACTTCGGCGAAGACTCGCGACCACAATTTTCCGGCGAAGGTCAGCACGTTGTTCTTGTGCACCAACGTCAGATGCTTGCGACGCTGCCGGGCCCGCTCGAACGCGTCGGCGACGACGCGACGCACGCCGAACGCGGTATTGACGCTGACCTCGGTGGCCACCTCATGCGGAGTCCCGACCCGGATCGCGCCGCCGTTACCCGTATACGGCCCTTCGGTTCCTTCGCGCACCACCACGAAATCGATCTCAGGGTTGCCCGCTAGCGGGCTACTCACGCCCTTGTACAGCCGGGCCGGACGCAGGTTGACGTGATGGTCGAGTTCAAAGCGCAACCGCAACAACAGCCCTCGCTCCAGCACCCCGCTGGGCACCGACGGGTCGCCGATCGCGCCGAGCAGAATCGCGTCGTGCTGACGCAGCTCGGCGAGCGCAGACTCCGGCAGCAACTCGCCGGTGGCGTGGAAACGCCGTGCCCCCAGGTCGTATTCGGTCTTCTGCACGCCCGGCTTGACGACATCGAGCACCTTGACCGCCTCGGCGACTACTTCGGGCCCGATCCCGTCGCCACCGATGATCGCCAATTTCATGACAGGTCAACCACTTCCAGCTTGTTGGCGCCGACGGCCGCCGAGATGGCCGACCGCACGTCGGTCGGTACGTCCTGGTCGAGCCGCAGCAGGATCGTCGCGCTGGGGCCCTCGGCATCCTCGGAAAGCTGTGCGGCTTGGATGTTCACTCCGGCCTCACCCAGGATGGTGCCGATCTTGCCCAGCGCTCCGGGCTGGTCGATGTAGTTGATCACCAGATTCTTGCCCTGCGCGCGCAGGTCGAAGTTGCGGCCGTTGATCTGGACGACCTTCTCGACCAACTGCGGACCCGACAGCGTGCCGGCGACGTTGACGCTCGAACCGTCGTGGGCGACGGCGCGGATGTCCAGGACGCTGCGATGGTTGGGACTCTCGGTGGCCGTGCTGATTTCGGCGGTCACGCCGCGCTCGGCGGCCAACGCCGGCGCGTTGACGAACGTAACCGGGTCCTCGATGATCGCCGAGAACAGACCGCGCAGGGCCGAAAGCTTGAGCACCTCAACGTCTTCGGAGGCCAGCTCGCCGCGCACCTGGACCGACAGCGACGCCGGCAGGCCATCGGACAGCGCCGCGGCCAGCACGCCGAGTTTGCGCGCCAGGTCCAGCCAGGGTGCCACCTCCTCGTTGACCACGCCGCCGCCGACGTTGACCGCGTCGGGGACGAACTCCCCCGCCAGCGCCAGCCGCACGCTCTCGGCGACGTCGGTGCCGGCCCGGTCCTGCGCCTCCGACGTCGATGCGCCCAGGTGCGGTGTCACCACCACCTGCGGCAACTCGAACAGCGGGCTGTCGGTGCACGGCTCCTTGGAGTACACGTCAAGACCGGCCGCACGCACATGCCCGCTGGTGATCGCCTCGGCCAGGGCGGCCTCGTCGACCAGCCCGCCGCGCGCGGCATTGACGATGATGACGCCCGGCTTGGTCTTGGCCAGCGCCTCCTTGTCGATCAGGCCTGCCGTCTCGGCGGTCTTGGGCAGGTGCACCGAGATGAAGTCGGCACGGGCCAACAGGTCGTCGAGGGAGAGCAATTCGATGCCGAGCTGCGCCGCGCGGGCCGGCGACACGTAGGGGTCGTAGGCCACGATGTGGGTGCCGAACGCGGCGATCCGCTGGGCGACCAGCTGCCCGATCCGGCCCAGCCCCACCACCCCGACGGTCTTGCCGAAAATCTCCGTGCCGTTGAACGACGACCGTTTCCAGGTGTGTTCGCGCAGCGATGCATCGGCCGCCGGCACCTGCCGGGCCGCCGACAGCAACAGCGCCAGAGCGTGCTCGGCGGCGCTGTGGATGTTCGACGTCGGGGCGTTGACCACCAGGACGCCGCGCGCGGTGGCCGCGTCGACGTCGACGTTGTCCAGACCCACCCCGGCGCGGGCGACGATCTTGAGCTTGGGGGCCGCGGCCAGTACCTCGGCGTCGACGGTGGTCGCGGAACGCACCAGCAGCGCGTCGGCCTCGGGCACCGCTGCCAGCAGCTTCTCCCGGTCCGGACCGTCTACCCAGCGCACCTCGACCTGGTCGCCCAGGGCGGCGACAGTTGATTGAGCGAGTTTGTCGGCGATTAACACAACAGGCAAGTTCACCCGACCAGGTTATAGGCCGGGGTCTGGGCTGCAATTGTCCGATGGACGTCGCCGTCGATGTGACGACAGTCGGCAGTGGACCCAACGGGCTTTCGACGGCCGTGATCTGCGCCCGCGCGGGACGCAAAACGCAGGTCATCGAGGCGCAGCCCACTTTGGGCGGCGGTGCCCGCACCGCGGCCGACCCACGCTCCCACCCTGCATCTCGGCGGCAGCCGGGAACAGATGGCGGTGGCCGAAAAGGAGATCGCGGCGGCGGGCACGCGCAGTGCCCGATGGTGCTGGCCGCCGCACTGTACATCGCCGATCCCGGCCGTATCGACAGCCAGGGCCGCCGCCCGTTCTGGACGTATGCCCACGTCCCCTCGGGTTCGACCCTCGATGCGACCGAGGCCGTCACCGCGACCGTCGAGCGGTTCGCCGCGGTCTTTCGCGACGCGGTGGTCGCTGCCCGCGCGATACCCGCCGCACACCTGAGCGACCGCAACGCGAACTACGTCGGCGGCGACATCGGAATGGGCGGCAATTCCGCTTGGCGCGCGATCGCCGGGCCCACGCCGCGGCTAGACCCTTGGCGCACACCGATTCCCAAGACGTATCTGTGTTCGGCGGCCACGCCCCCGGGCGGCGGCGTGCACGGTATGGCCGGCCTACTACGCCGCACGCAGCCTGTTGCGCCACGAGTTTGGTTTGGACATGCCTAGGCTTGCGCCATGACCAAACTCGCGATCATCTACTACTCGGCCACCGGTCACGGCACCACGATGGCCAACCGGGTCGCCGCGGCGGCGCAAGCCGCCGGCGCGGAAGTACGGGTGCGTCCCGTCGCCGAGACGCGCGATCCGCAATCCTTCGCGCAGAACCCCGCCTGGACGGCGAACTACAACGCCACCAAGGATCTGCCGGCGGCCACCGGCGACGACATCGTGTGGGCCGACGCCGTGATCTTCGGCTCGCCCACCCGATTCGGTTCACCGGCGTCACAGCTGCGGAACTTCCTGGACTCGCTCGGCGGGCTGTGGGCCGAAGGCAAGCTGGCCGACAAGGTGTACGCGGGCTTCACGTCCTCGAACACCGCGCACGGCGGCCAGGAGACCACGCTCGTCGCGCTCTACCTCACGCTGATGCACTTCGGCGGCATCCTGGTGCCGCCGGGCTACACCGATCCGTGCAAGTTCGTCGACGGCAACCCCTATGGCGCCAGCCTGTTGAGCACGCACGACAACATCGAGGAATTCGACGACGCCACCGGCAACGCGCTGGAACACCTGGCGCGCCGCGTGGTGACAATCGCCGATCGTCTGGCGACGTAGCGGCTGAGCGCCGAACGTGCACTCACTGCGAGAAATCAGCCAAAATCTCGCGCTGAGTGCACGTTCGGCGTAAGAGGGTTAAGCCGTTTCGGTGATCGGGCGGTCGACCCAGCTCATCAGGTCGCGCAGCTTCTTACCGGTGACCTCGATTGGGTGCTCGGCGTTCTCCTTGCGCAACTGCTCGAGCTGCTTGTTGCCGCCCTCGACGTTGGCGACCAGCTTCTTGGTGAATTCCCCACTCTGGATGTCGCGCAGGATCTCTCGCATCCGCTCCTTGGTGCCGGCGTCGATGACCCGCGGGCCCGAAAGGTAGCCGCCGAACTCCGCGGTGTCGGACACCGAGTAGTTCATCCGGGCGATGCCGCCCTCGTACATCAGGTCGACGATCAGCTTCAGCTCGTGCAGCACCTCGAAGTACGCCATCTCCGGCGGGTAGCCCGCCTCGACCATCACGTCGAAACCGGTCTTCACCAATTCCTCTGTGCCACCGCACAACACGGCCTGCTCGCCGAACAGGTCCGTCTCGGTCTCATCCTTGAAGGTGGTCTTGATGACGCCGGCCCGGGTGCCGCCGATGGCCTTGGCGTAGGACAGCGCCAGTGCCTCGCCCTCGCCGGTCGGGTCCTGGTCGACGGCGATCAGACACGGCACGCCCTTGCCGTCGACGAACTGCCGGCGCACCAGATGCCCGGGCCCCTTCGGCGCGACCATCGCGATCGTGACGTTGCCGGGCGGCTTGATCAGATCGAAGTGAATGTTGAGACCGTGACCGAAAAACAGTGCATCGCCGTCGTTCAGGTTCGGTTCGATGTCGTTCTTGAAGATGTCGGCCTGGGCGGTGTCGGGCGCCAGCAGCATGATGACGTCGGCCCACTTAGCGACCTCGGCGGGCGTGTCTACCTCCAGACCCTGCTCGGCGACCTTGGCCCGCGACTTCGAACCCTCCTTGAGTCCGACACGCACCTGCACACCGGAGTCGCGCAGGCTCAGCGAGTGCGCATGCCCCTGGCTGCCGTATCCGATCACGCCGACCTTGCGACCCTGGATAATCGACAGGTCGGCGTCGTCGTCGTAGAACATCTCTAGTGGCACGGTGAATCTCTCTTTCTTATTGGACTTTTGGAATGTGTATCGCTTATTTCGCGGTGCCGATTCCACGCGGCCCACGGGATAGCGACACCACTCCCGATTGGACGATCTCGCGGATACCGAACGGTTCCAGCACTCGCAGCAGCGCTTCGAGCTTGCCGCGGGTACCGGTCGCCTCGACGGTCAGCGAATCCAGCGATACGTCGACTACCTTGGCGCGGAACAGGTTTGCCGCTTCGATTACTTGGCTGCGGGTACCGGAATCGGCCCGCACCTTGATCAGCGCCAGCTCGCGAGCCACCGAGTTGTCCTCGTCCTGCTCGACAATTTTGATGACATTGATCAGCTTGTTGAGCTGCTTGGTGACCTGTTCGAGCGGAGTCTCCTCGGCGGAAACCACGATGGTCATCCGCGACATGTCCTTCTGCTCGGTGGCACCCACAGCCAGCGACTCGATGTTGAAACCGCGCCGCGAGAACAGTGCCGCGACGCGCGCGAGCACACCCGGCTTGTCCTCGACCAACACCGAAAGTGTGTGCGTCTTGGCGTACATATCAGGCGTGTCCTTCGGTTTCGTCGTCGAACAGCGGCCGAATTCCGCGGGCGTGCTGAATCTCGTCGTTGCTCGTCCCGGCGGCCACCATCGGCCACACCTGTGCATCCGCGCCGACGATGAAGTCGATCACCACCGGGCGGTCGTTGATCGCGCGAGCCGCCTTGATCGCGTCGGCGACGTCTTCCTCACGCTCACAACGGATTCCGACACAACCCAGCGCCTCGGCCAGCTTGACGAAGTCCGGGATGCGGTGAGAGTGCGTGGCCAGGTCGGTCTGCGAGTAGCGCTCCTCGTAGAACAGGCTCTGCCACTGCCGCACCATGCCCAGGTTGCCGTTGTTGATCAGCGCCACCTTGATCGGCACGCCCTCGATCGCGCAGGTGGCCAGCTCCTGGTTGGTCATCTGGAAGCACCCGTCACCATCGATCGCCCAAACCTCGGCCTCGGGGCGAGCGACCTTGGCGCCCATGGCCGCTGGGATGGCGAAGCCCATGGTGCCCAGCCCGCCGGAGTTGAGCCAGGTGCGCGGCTTCTCATAAGAGATGAACTGGGCCGCCCACATCTGGTGCTGTCCCACGCCGGCGACGTAGATCGCGTCGGGCCCGGCGATCTTGCCGAGCTGCTCGATCACGTATTCCGGGCTCAGGCTGCCGTCGCTCTGCGGGCCGTAACTCAGCGGATAGGTCGACTGCACCTCGTCCAGATATGCCCACCAGGCGGTCATGTCGATCTTGCCCGGGGTTTCGTACTGGCGCAGCATCGCGATCAGGTCCGTGATGACGTTCTTGACGTCGCCCACGATCGGCACGTCGGCGACCCGGTTCTTGCCGATCTCGGCCGGGTCGATGTCGGCGTGGATGACCTTCGCTTCGGGCGCAAAGGAATCGAGCTTTCCCGTCACCCGGTCGTCGAAGCGGGTGCCCAGCGCGATCAGCAGATCGCTGCGCTGCAGCGCGGCCACCGCGGCGACCGTGCCGTGCATGCCCGGCATGCCCAGGTTCTGCCGGTGGCTGTCCGGGAACGCGCCCCGTGCCATCAGCGTGGTGACCACCGGAATCCCGGTCAGCTCAGCCAAATCCCGCAGCTGCTCGGTCGCCTCGCCGCGGATGACGCCCCCGCCGACGTACAGCACCGGTTTGCGCGCACGCGCGATCAGCTTGGCGGCTTCCCGGATCTGCCGGCTGTGCGGCTTGGTGTTCGGCTTGTAGCCGGGCAGATCCATTTTCGGCGGCCAGCTGAACGTGCATTGACCCTGCAGCACGTCCTTCGGGATGTCGACGAGCACCGCTCCCGGACGCCCCGAAGCGGCGATGTGGAAGGCCTCGGCCATCACCCGCGGAATCTCGTCACCCGAGCGGACCAGGAAGTTGTGCTTGGTGATCGGCATGGTGATGCCCGAGATGTCGGCCTCCTGGAAGGCGTCGGTCCCGATCAGCGACCGCCCCACCTGCCCGGTGACGGCGACGACGGGGATCGAGTCCATCTGCGCATCCGCCAGGGGGGTCACCAGATTGGTGGCCCCGGGACCCGATGTGGCCATCATGACGCCGACCTTGCCGGTGGCGTGCGCGTAGCCACTTGCCGCGTGACCGGCACCCTGCTCGTGCCGAACCAGCACGTGCCGCAGCTTTTTCGAGTCGAACAGCGGGTCGTAAACCGGCAGCACGGCGCCGCCCGGGATCCCGAAGATGACCTCGACGTCGAGTTCCTCCAACGACCGGATTACCGACTGAGCGCCGGTAACTTGCTGCGGTGCAACATGTTTGGATTGCTTAGCCGGAACTTTTGCGGCGTCTTCGGTGCTTTCCGTGGCGTCCGGCGCCCAATCGTCGCCATTGTGCGACTTGGGTGTCTGTGACCTGGTGGGTGCGCTCACTCTGGTGATTGTCCTCTTAGTCCTGATTTGGCTGTGGAAGTTTCGTTGATACGCAAGAAAAAACCCCCGTCAGCTCTCGCTGATCGAGGGTTGCGCGTTGGTGCCGGATCGCTTCACATACTGAAGGAACTAGTCACGCACCAACGCGCGGCTAATTACTACGAGCATCCCGGGCTTTCCGGTGGTCTCCATAGCCCCCGACGGTAGCCTTCGCACTGCTCAACCGTCAAATCCGGCGCGACGGGGTCCCCACGTGGCCCCGGGGTGGCCACCGCAGCGCCACGACGTCAACGGCGCAACGCGGGGTGAAATGATGCTCGGGTGGTCCCTGGTTCTGCAGCCCCGACACCCGTGCCCGTAGTGATCAAGATCTCACCGATGGCGCACCTCGCCGTGGGATTTCTGACGCTCGGACTGTTGATCCCGGTGCTGGCCTGGCCGCTGACCACCCCACTGCTGCTGATCCCGGTGCTGTTGTCCGCATTGATCATCCGGCTGCGCACGGTGGCCGACAACCAGGGTGTGACGGTGCGAAACCTGATGAGCAGCCAAACGGTCGGCTGGGACGACATCGACGGGCTGCGCTTCCACCGCGGCTCGTGGGCACGCGCCAGGCTCAAGAGCGGAACCGAACTGCGGCTGCCGGCGGTGACTTTCGCGACACTGCCGCAGCTGACCGCGGCCAGTTCGGGGCGAGTCCCCAACCCCTACCGGTGACCGCCCGACGGGCGGTTCAGGCGATCGGGTTGACGCCGTTGAGCAGCACCCACACCGCGATACCGGCGGCGATGCCGGCGAGCAGGGCCACAAACGACCCGATGAAGGGCCGGTGCGCCCATCCCCTGTTGGCGTCCAGGCCATAACGACCGGGCCCGGCCAGAATGATCGCAACCGCGAGGACGATCAGCGTGATTTGGTACTCGTGCCCCTGCGGCAGGAAGTACCCGAACGTGTGCGGCCGCGCCGACACGCTGACCAGCAGCTCGTTGATCAAAAAGGCCAGCGCGCCCGCCGCGGCTACCGGCGTGAACAGACCCAGCACCAGCAGCACACCCGCGGCGATCTCGCCGCCGGCACTGACGTAGGACAGGATGTCGGCGTGCTGGTAGCCCGCGTCGGACAGTGAGTTCTTGAAGCTGGTCAGGCCCTGACCGCCCCACCAGCCGAACAGCTTCTGCAGCCCGTGCGCGCCGAGCACCACCCCGAGGCCGACCCGTAGCACCAGCAAACCGAGACTCTGGGTGCCGCGCCTTCCGATCGCGCGTTGCCGTTCGTAGTCCTCGCTCGGGTCGATCTCGGCGGGTTCGGCCGCCAAATGCCGCGGCGCCGGCTGCGGCTGCACGTAGGGCAGCGGCTCCTGCTGGTCGAGGACGTTGTAGGACGGCCCGGCGGGGGCAGCGACCTGATTCGGGTCCTGGTAGGGGATGACGGAGGTGGTTCCGAAGTCGCCCGGATACCCGACGGGGGTCAGGTCATCTTCGGGGTCGACCAACCGCGCCGCGGCGGGGCGCCCCGGTACCTGCCCGGGAATTTCGCCGGGCCGCTGCCAAGATGCGTCATTCGATTGACCGGTCACGGGTGTCAGGGTAAGGGCATTTAGGCCTGAATTGGGGATTTGAGCGGCGCTTTCGCCGTGCAATCGGCGGCTAAACCATTAAATGGGCCCGGATTGACTCCAAATGGCCTCAGCCGGGTTCCGAAATGGTGAACGCGTGCAGAAAAGCGGCCCGCCGTCGGCCGGTGGGATTGGCGTCGCGGCGCCCGCGCGAGGCCGCCTGTGGCGCCGGTGCCCGCCCTGTCCGTAGCCTGTCGGTCATGCGTTTGGGGTGGCCGGTTCGGTGCGGGCTCGCTGCGCTGTGCGCGGCCATGCTGGTCGCGACGGGCTGCGCGCGTTTCAACGACGCCGCCTCCGCGCCGTTCACCACCGCCCCCGAACTCAAGCCACAACCGAGTTCGACGCCTCCCCCGCCGCCGCCGCTGCCGCCCACGCCGTTCCCCAAAGCCTGCCCCGCCCCCGGGGTGATGCAGGGATGCCTGGAGAGCACCAGCGGCCTGATCATGGGGCCCGACAGCAAAACCGCCCTGGTCGCCGAGCGCACCACCGGCGCGGTCAAGGAGATCTCCGTCAGCGCCGAGCCGAAGGTGAAACTGGTCATCCCGGTCGACGGATCCGGGGATGGCGGCTTGATGGACATCGTGCTGTCGCCGACCTACTCCCAGGACCGGCTGATGTACGCCTACGTCAGCACGCCCACGGATAACCGGGTCATCCGCATCGCCGACGGCGATATCCCCAAGGACATCCTGACCGGAATCCCCAAGGGCGCCACCGGCAACAGCGGAGCGCTGCTGTTCACCAGCCCGACCACGCTGCTGGTGCTGACCGGCGATGCGGGCAATCCCGCCATGGCCGCCGATCCGAAGTCGTTGGCGGGCAAGGTGCTGCGCATCGAGCAGCCGACCACGGTCGGTCAGGCGCCACCGACTACCGCGCTGTCCGGCGTCGGCTCGGGCGGCGGACTGTGCGTCGACCCGGTGGACGGCTCGCTGTATGTCGCCGACCGCACTCCGACCGCGGACCGGTTGCAGCGCATCACCAAGGCCTCGGAGGTCTCCACGGTGTGGACGTGGCCGGACAAGCCCGGCGTGGCCGGATGCGCGGCGATGGACGGGACCGTGATGGTCAACCTAGTCAATACCAAAATGACGGTGGCGGTGCGGCTGGACCCGAAATCGGGTGCGGTCACCGGTGAACCCGATGTCGTCCGCAAGGACACGCACGCCCACGCGTGGGCGCTGCGGATGTCGCCGGACGGAAACGTCTGGGGCGCCACCATCAACAAGACCGCCGGCGACGCCGAAAAGCTTGATGACGTGGTGTTCCCGCTGTTCCCGCAGGGCGGGGGCTTCCCGCGCAGCAACGACGACAAGGCCTAGCAGGCCCGCGCGCAGAAGTTGAGCGCTAGGTGTACTCGGTCGGTACGTTGGTCACAGTCGGCTGATTGGTGGTTGGCCGTCGAGTGCGCTGTGGCGGCGTTGAGTGTTG
>NZ_JBGGKR010000025.1:0-10348 GCF_041287235.1 Mycobacterium sp. pR1184
TGTCCGTTCTCATTGATTCTGGGGCATTCTCATTGAATCTGGGGTAAGTGCGTGTCTTTCTCATTGAATCTGGGGCACGAGGCTTAGCGTTTATGTGTGCTGACGTCGGCTGTTTCGGCTGGGCCAGGTGTAGCGAGTGCAGTGGACTTGGAGTTCAACACCCGCGAGGGATGCACGCGGCAATCGCTGGACCGATGTGCTGCAACCCGGTTTGAGTTGGACTGTTCACCAGTGCGGAATTTCCCCTCGTTTCGAGGTCAGCGTAACTTTCCCGGGCTGTGGTGGTTCGCCACAACCGGCGCACATGTAGGTCACGAGTCCTGGGTAGAACGTGACCAGTTGATGGCGTTGGATGCCGATCCGGATGTTGTTGGTGTTCTGTCGCAACCATTTTGGATTCATTGGCGTGACGGCACGCGGCATGCTCCTGACTACTTCGTGCGGCGCCGCGATGGATCTGTCGTCGTAGTCGACGTTCGTGAGGACGACCGGATCTCTGACGCTGATCGGGACGTGTTCGATCGGTCTGCCGCCACGTGCGCGATGGTCGGTTGGGATTACCTGCGTGTCGGTTCCCTCGATCCAGTGCTGCGGGCGAATCTACGTTGGTTGTCGGGTTATCGGCATCCGCGAGTATTGAAGATCGGTTTGGCTGATCAACTGGCGGAGGTCTTCGCTCGGGTCCGTCCGTTGATGGCTGGTGTGCACGCGGTCGGGACTCCTTTGGTGGTGCTGCCCGTACTGTTTCATCTGCTCTGGCACGGCCGTTTAGTTGCCGATCTGCAAGGAGCGGCACTTGGCGACGACACGGCGATTGGCCTCGGGACCGGGTGGTGACCTGACGTGCGAACGGGTGTCGTCCGAGAGGGAGACGAAATCCGTTTATCAGCAGGTGTTTTCACCGTCGTAACCCTGTCGGGCGGATCAGCTCGACTGGTTGACGCTGTCGGCGAGCAGATTGTGGTGCCGCTCTCGCAGCTGATGGTTGATCCGGCATTGGAATTGGTGTCGGGGTCGCGACCGCCACTGTGTTCTGAGGAAATGCTGGCTGGCATTCCCGAGGCAGCCGTCGAGCAAGCACGGTGGTGGGAGCGCCACATCGTGGAGATCCTCAGCGGCCGCCCGCCTGGGACGGCCGCGGGCATTCGTCCCCGCCCAGAGTTCGACACGGCGAAACGATCTCTGCGGCAGCGTGAGCTGGCCAAGTTGGACGAGCTGCGTGCCGCCGGCCACGACGTGAGTCGGAATGCGTTGCAGCGTCGCCGATTTGCCTACGAACGGGACGGGCTCCTGGGAGTGGTTGACGGGCGCCATAATCGGCGGCGCGCGGTATTCGGCCGTGTGGACGACCGTGTCGTCGCCGCGGTGCGGGATGCGATCGAGGGCGAGACCGACCTGTCAACGGGAACGGTGCAGCGTCTGCAACGGCGGGTCGCCAAGACGCTGGTGGCCACCTATGGTGCCGACGACGCGCCCGCGATGCCGTCGCAGCCCACCTTCTACCGGCTGGTCAAGCGCCTCGCGGAAGGACGGCACACGTTCGGGTCAGCACGGACGCGGCGATCGCTGTCCAAGCAGCCCGATGGCCCATTCGGGTCGATCACCGTGGTGCGCCCCGGCGAGATGGTGGAAATCGATTCAACCCTTCTGGATGTACGGGTAGTGCTCGATGACGGCATGGTAGACCGAGTCGAGCTGACTGCGATGGTCGACAACGCTACGCGGTCCATCCCGGCCGCGGTGCTGCGACCGACGACCAAAGCAGTGGACGCGTCACTGCTCTTGGCGCGGGCATTGACGCCCGAACCGATGCGCCCGGGATGGGCCGATGCGCTGCGGATGTCCCGGTCGGTACTTCCGCACCACAGCCTGACCAGTGTCGATCAGCGCCTGGCCGATGCTGCGGCCAGGCCGGTGATCGCTCCCGAGACGATCGTCTGCGATCACGGGAAAGCGTATCTGTCCCAAACATTTCGGCAAGCGTGCTGCACATTGGGGATCAATCTGCAGCCGGCTCATCCCGACTGCCCGACCGATAAGCCGAAGATCGAGCGGACATTGCAGTCGGTGGGCACCCTGTTCGCACAGTACGTGGCCGGTTACGTCGGTTCATCGGTGGAGCGGCGTGGGAAAAACGCCGAGGACGACGCGGTGTGGTCGATGATTGAGCTGCAGGCGCTGCTGGACGAGTGGATCATCGCGGTGTGGCAGAACCGCCCCCACGATGGCCTGCGGGATCCGGTGACGCCGGGGAAAGCGTTGTCTCCCAACGAGAAATACACTGCCCTCGTTGAGGTGGCTGGCTATGTACCGGTCCCACTGGACGCCGACGACTATATCGAATTGCTTCCCGTGCAGTGGCGCACAATCAACAGTTACGGGGTCCGGATCAACCATCGCACCTATGACGCCAAGGCGCTCAACCCATACCGGCGCCAGCATTCCGGGGTCGATGCCCGTAACGGACAGTGGGAAGTGCACTACGACCCGTATGACGTGTCGAGGATTTGGGTGCGCAATCACCACGAAGACGGATGGCTGGCCGCGACGTGGACGCACCTTCGGTCCTCGCCGGTGCCGTTCGGCGAGACACTGTGGCGCCACGCCCGCTCCGTAGCCGACCGCAGAGGGGCCCAGAAGACCCAGGAAGCGGAGATTGCGGCCATCGCGGAGGACTTGCTGGACCGCGCCGCCGCTGGGCCGCAGCAGCAGACGAAAGCCGAGCGCCGAGTGACTGGACGGACCAGCGCCGCGAGCGCCGGCCGGGACTGGCCGGACCCGACGGAATCATCCGAACATCATGGCCCGTCACCGTCGGAACGGGCCGCCGACAACGAGACTTTCGACGATGACGGCGAGATGGCGGAGGTCATACCCCTGCCGGTGTTTGATGCACGCAAGGAGGCCCAAACGTGGCGACTGTGACCGAGATTGCGGCGGTGGGTCAGTTAGAGGATCGCCGCCAGCCGACCACGACGCTGGAGGGCTGGCGGCGTTTTGTTGATGCCGATCCGCCGGAGTTCACGTTGCTCGCCGACGACGAGTGGGCCAGCCTCGGTGAGGACGAGCGGACGGCCTACAACGAGGCCCGGGTTGCGCATCATTCGGAGCTGGTGGTGGTCACCACGTCGGCGATCGAAGCGATCACCCATCAGGGCCGGCTGTTGACATTGCTCAACCAGCGCGAGATCGGGGCCCGGCGCGGGCTGATCATCTCCGGCGGGGCAGCGACGGGGAAAACTACGGCGATCAAGCAACTGGGTCGGTTTCACGAATTGCGCACCCGTGCACGGTTTCCCGGCGATGAGAGCCGGATTCCGGTGGTGTATGTGACGGCCCCGCCGAAAGGGTCGCCCCGCAAGTTGGCGATGGAGTTCGCACGGTTTCTGGGGCTTCCCACGCTCAATCAGCGGATGAACGTGACCGATATTTCCGATGCCGTGTGCCAGGTGCTCATCGATGCCCGTACCGACATCGTGGTGGTCGATGAAATCCACAACCTCAACCTCGACACCCGCGCCGGCGAAGAACTGTCCGACCACCTCAAATACTTCACCGAGCATCTGCCTGCGACATTCGTTTACGCCGGGATCGAAGTGGAACGCTCGGGGCTGTTCACCGGCACGCGGGGACGGCAGTTGGCCGGCCGTTGCGGGGTGATCCACACCAGCGCATTCCCCGACGCCAAGGAGTGGCGACAACTCGTCGCCGCCATGGAAGGTACCTTGCGTCTGCATCGACACGAACCGGGAAGCCTTGTCGCCCAGGCCCGTTACCTGCACCGCCGCACCGGCGGGATGATCGGCAGCCTGGCCCACTTGATCCGGGCTTCAGCAATCCAAGCGATGCTCGACGGCACCGAGCACATCACCCGCGAGGCCATGGACGATATTTTGATCGACTACGCCGCCCACACGGCCGCGGCCCGCACGGCCAGCTGACGTGGCAACTGTCAGGCCGTGGCCGCGCGGACCACGCCAGCGGCTCCCGCGAACGATCGCACCGTTCCGTTGGGAAGCCGTATCGTCCTACATCGACAGGCTGGCCCGCGCCAACCATATCGGCGTCTCCACACTGCGCGGCCATGTCGCCGAATCATGCGCAGCCCGGCCGCGACCGGACTGGTTGGCCGTCGTCAGCGGCCAACCTGAGCAGGTAATCCGGTCCCGTCTCTGCGGGCTTGCTGGCGACCCCACCGCGCTCAAGCAATATCTCCGCCGCCCTTTGTGTCAAAGATGTATGGCACGCAAGGGAATACACGAACCCGTCTACTGCTACCTGCCTGCACATGTCTCCGTATGCCACCGTCACCGACGCTGGATCGGTTCACCAACGCGCGTTCTTGACGACCAGGTGGATCTTCGTGACCGGCCCACGGTGCTCAGTGCCGGGCGCACGCATCGGCGCTTGGCCCGTCAGTATTCAGAGGTCGACCTTCATGACGCCTTGGGCGACGCCCGCCACATCCTGGTCTTCTGGGCTCACGCAGAGCGTCACGTGGCGGCGGGGATTCTGCAGAATGGCCTAGAAGCGCACGTGGTGGCCTACCCCGATGTGATCGCCGTAGCCGCAACATTGCTCACAGCTCGCCCTCGGGTTGAACAGCCCAGGACGCCAACGGAACCCGCCTGGCCGACGCTACTGCTCGACCGCATCAACGAACGCACCGGCGCCCACCATGCCGACGCCACCCCCGTCGAGCAATGGGCGCAGTACCGACGCCTATTCGCCACTGCCGTATTGACGACACGCTCAGACGGCGCAGAACTGGCGTGTCGCGCTTAGGGGTCGGCAGTCTTGAATGTGCCTTATCAGTAAGGCACTTGTGGTGTGCATCTGACTGTGTCCGACGGTTGTATCTATCGGCTTTCTAATCGTTAGGGACAGTGGTATCTGGCTGGGTGTATCGGCCGGTGAATCATCACCGGCGGCGCTGCTTGCCGGTGATTGGCCGGCGGTGGGTGGTCCAGCACGCGGCCACCGCGCTGACCACCACAGCGAAGGCGGCAATGACGCTGGCCGGGAGGGCGTGGTCCTGCAGCCATCCGGTCGCGGTGGCCGACCAGCCGGTGAGCAGGTTGCCGCCGCTGGCGGTGTGCCCGGTGGCCGCGGGCAGCCAGTACCACGCGAGGTAGGCGCCGGTGGCGATGAGGACAACGGCGGTGACGCGGGTCCCGTGGCGGGCGAGGATACCCAGATGCCGGGTCAGGGCCGTGCCGGCGATGGCGGTGCCGACGCTGACCAGCATCAAGATGGTGGCGGCACCGGCTGTGTATGCGGTGAACACTGCCAGCAGACCGCCCCATCCGCTGGTGGCCTGGGCCTGGGCGATCACCGCGAGCAGTACCCCGAAGGTGCAGGACAGTGACGCCAGGGCGTAGCCGATTCCGGCCGCGAGCACACCACCGGCTGTTGGGGAGTCCGGCCGATGACGCGTCCGGGCAGGCATACGCAGACCGATGGTGCGGCCGGTGAGCATGAAGCCGCCCAAGATGGCCAGGGTGAGCCCGATCGTGATCCCGAGCCAGGGAGCAGCCGTCACCAGGGTCCGGGCACCGGCACTGATCGCGATACCGGCGAGGGTGAGGGTGCCGGTGAACCCGATGGTCAGGACGGCCCCGGTGCGCAGTGCCCGGGCCAGCCGCACGAGCACCGCATCGGTGCCGCCGGTGGCGATGGTGCCGGTGATCCACGCCGGTAGCAGCGCGAACCCGCAGGGGTTGACCGGGGCGAGCATGCCAGCGGTAAACGCGAGCGCGAGCAGGTTCACCGTGCGGCGCTGCTGCCGAGGGCGGCCAGGATCTGATCCTGGGACGGGGCGTGGCCGCGGTAGCTGATCTGCCCGGACGGGTCGATGACGAGGGCGGTGGTCGGCGCGGTCACCTGGTAGCGGCTGGTCAGGGCCCCGTTAGTATCGACGACCGCGGGCAGGCTGGTGCCGCCGATCTGGTCCAGGAAGTGGCGAACATCGGCGGGTTTCTCGGTGGGGACGATGTCGACGGCTAGGAACTTGGCGCTGCCTCCGGCTTTCTCCACGGCCGCCCGAGCAGCGGCCAGGGATTTACCGCCGCCGACGCATTCGCCGCACCCGTAGGAGAAGAACAGGATCGCGGTCGGGGCGGCAGCGGGCAGTTCGACGGTTTTGCCGTCCACCGTGGTCAGTGTCGCCGCCGTCGCCTGGGTTGTGGCGTTGGCGTGTGGCGGTGAGGTCGGATTGCTGGTTGTGGCCGATTGGCCGCACGCGGTCAGCGCGCCCGCTGCCAGCATCACAGCCGTAACGCCCGCCCACCTGTGGGGTGTAAACGAACGCGTTTCAGACATTGTCGATGCTTCCTTTCGTCAGGTCGTCGAGCGTGTGCGTCGCGGGTGAATGGCTGTCGGCGGGACAGCAGTGATCGCCGCGTTGACCGCGGCGGGCGAAGGCGACCACAGCCGCCAGCAGCAGCGCGACGGCTGCCCCGATGACCCATGGATTCTCGAGCAGTCCACACACGGCGGCGAGCGCGCCGCCGGCGATCAGGACTGGCGCGGCGCAACACAGGGCCGTCACCAGCACCGCTGCCGCACCCAGCAGCACGGGATTTCTTCGTGGACGTTGATTCATTGATTTCTCCTCATCAGGTTGGGTGCGGCTGGTCAGCTGCAGCAGCCGGGGTGGGCAGTTGGCGGGGTATGGAGCTGGGTAAGGATTTGTGTGGTCAGGGCTGCGCCGAGTTGGTGGGCCTCAGCGACGCTGACGATCTGACCTTCGGGGTGCTCGGCGAGCCACGGCGCGGCGTCCTGCGCGCAGGTGAAGTAGTGCACCTGGTTGCAGAATGAGGACCGGATCGAGGTGAGGTCGTCGGGGTTGACCAGCGAGACCACCGCGGTCTCGGGCTGCACGCTGGTGACACCGTTTTCGCCGACCGAGACCCTGATCGGGTGCCCGCTGACGGGTGATTCGGATTCGATGCTGGCGGGCCGGTCCAGGATGGTGGGAAAGATGAGGGTGTCCAGGGCGCACCAGGTGTAGAGCTCTTGGCCGGCCACGGTGAATCGGTGGCGGGTCGGGCGCAGGGTCAGGCCCTGGCCGACGATGCGGCCCTGCTCGTCGTATTCGGTGTCGGGTACCGCGGCCAGACGCCGGGTCACCTCGTCAACCGGGAGGCCGACGGCCGCGGCGAGCGCCTCCACGGTGACCGGCTCGCCGGCGGCGAGCAGCCGCAGCAACGGCACCAGCATCGTCGGGTCGAGCCCGGACTCTTCCGGAATGGTCAGGCGGTCAAGGAAATTGGGCATCAGAAACCTTTCGAGTGAGCCATGCGTCAGGATGCGCAGCAGGACAGTCGGGACATATCGGCGCTGAAGGACTGGGCGGCGATTTTGATGCCTTCGGCCATGGTCAGATACGGGGCCCAGGACCCGGCGACCTGGTCGACGGTCATCGCGGCGTCGAGGATGTAGACCGCGGCGGCGGCGATCTCGCCAGCATCCTTGGCGACGGCGGTGATGCCGTGGATGCGGCCGGTGCCGGCGTCGGCGACGAGTTTGATGAAACCGCGGGTGTCTCGGTTGACCACCGCACGCGGCACATGTTTTAGCGGCAGCACCCGGCAGTCGCACCGTGTCCCGGCGGCGAGGAGCTCGGCCTCGGTCGTCCCGGCCGCACCGACCGCGGGGCTGGTGAACGTCACGCGGGGCAGATGGCGGTAGTCGACCCTGCGGCCGGCGTCGGTGAAGATGTTGTCGGCGACCATCGCGCCGTGATGGGCGGCGACGTAGACGAACTCGCGGTGCCCGGTCACGTCGCCGGCCGCCCAGATCCGTGGGTTCGACGACTGCAGCCCGTCGCTCACCACGACCTCGTTGTTCTCGCCGGTTTTGACCTGCACCGCTTCGAGATTCAGGCCGTCGGTGTTCGGACGGCGGCCGGTGGCGACGAGGACTTTCGCGGCACGGAACTGCTGCGTTCCGCCGGTGATGGTCGCGGTGACCGTGACCTGATCGTCGGCCTGCTCGACCTCGCTCACCGTGGCGCGGCGCACCACCCGGATGCCGTCGTCGGCGAACACCTCCAGCAGCGCCATGCCGACTTCCGGCTCTTCCTTCGATGCCAGCGTGGAGCGGACCAGCACCGTCACCGTTGACCCGAGCCGGGCGAACAGTTGCGCCTGCTCCAACGCGACGTAGCCGCCGCCGATCACCAGCAGCGACTCCGGGACCTCGGTGACTTCCATCGCGGTGGTCGAGGTCAGGTAGGCGACGCCCTCGAATGCGGGCGGGATGACTGGGTTCGCGCCGGTGGCGATCAGGTAGTGCTCGGCCTCGATGGTGGCATCGCCGACCTCGATGACGGGCGCGTCCGGGGTTCCGGCGAACCGCGCTTGGCCCTGAATGCGCTGCCAGCCATACGATTCGGCCACGTTGAGGTACTTCTCTGAGCGCAGCGACTCCACCAGATCGTGCGTGCCGGCGATCAGGGCCGCCATGTCCACCGGGCCGGCCGTGGTGGCGATCCCCGGGAACCGGGCAGTGTCGGCTGCGGTATGCCGGGCCTCGGCCGCTGCGATCAGGGCCTTTGACGGCACGCAGCCGGTGTTGACACACGTGCCACCGAAGATGCCGCGCTCGATCATGACGACGGACTTGCCGAGCGCGGTAGCGCGGATCGCCGCGGCCATCGCCGCGCCGCCGGAACCGATGACCGCGAGGTCCAATCCCTGACTCATGCACCCATCCTTGACCTTCAAGTAGGCTTGAAGGTCAAGTGTTCTGAGGAGACATCGTGAGAATCGGGAAGCTCGCCGAGGCGACCGGGGCCACCACCGCGACGCTGCGCTACTACGAAGACGAAGGCCTGCTCCCGCCCGCCGAACGTTCCCCGGCGGGGTATCGCGACTATGCCGCCGACACGATCGCCCGGGTCGGCTTCATCCGACGGGGACAGGCCGCCGGGTTCAGCCTCGCCCAGATTCGGCAGATCCTCGACATCCGTGACAGCGGCCACGCGCCGTGCACGCACGTGCGCGCCCTGCTCGACATCCGACTGACCGACCTCGACGAGCAGATCAGCGCACTGGTGGCACTGCGCGAGACCATCGCCCGGCTGCGGCAGGGCGCCGAAAGCGTCGACCCGGAATCATGCAGCGCCGATGACGTATGTCGATACCTCTAGGAGCCACCTCCGTGGCACCGGAGGCATGTATTTCGTCAAGTCCGTTGACCCCGGCAGTCGTCATGAATTTCCGCCCCACTGGAGGTCGTTGGTGCGCGGGAGCGCGGGGCCTGCTGAGCAGTAGGCTCACCCGATGCGGTGGGATTTCACTCGAAGCTGGTCGCATTGGCCGTGCTGAGCCCAGCCACACTCGTTCAGGCGATCGCCACCTTCGCCATCACCAATATCGACGACATCGTGGTCCTCGCGGTGATGTTCGGCCAGGCGCCCGGTCATCGTGGCGCAGCCATCCGAGTGACCGCCGGTCAGTACCTCGGCTTCACCGCCATCTTGGCAGTTTCGGTCGGCGGCGCACTCCTGGGTGCCACGCTGCTTCCTCCAGCCGCACTGCCGTACTTCGGGCTGCTGCCCATCGTGTTGGGGCTGCGGGCGGCATGGCTGGCCTGGCGGGATCGCCGCACCCAACCGGCGCCGACCGATGATCCCGCAACACTGTTGACGCCTGGCACCTGGCAGGTCGCAGTCATCACCTTCGCCAACGGCGGCGACAACATCGGCGTGTACGTTCCGATCTTCGCCGTCTCAACGATCGCCACCATCGGTGTTTACATCATCGTGTTCCTCATCGGTGTGGCCATCTGGTGCGCGGCCGGCCGATATTTCGCCTCCCACCCGATCATCGCCAAAGCACTCTCACGCTGGGGCCACATCGTTCTGCCCGTTGCACTGATCACAATCGGGGCCCTCATCCTCATCAAAGGCGGAGCGTTCGCCCTCTAGCTCGGAGCAACTTCACCACTCAGGGCCAGGAGGCGCTCCTGCATCGGCATGTGTTGGCGTTCAACCACTTTGGTGATGTCCCGGCCCGTATCCGCTATGACAATCTAAAACGGGCGGTGGCCAAGGTGCTCAAAGGCCGCAGCCGGCACCCGAACTACCAACACGAGCGAGCGCACCACAGAATCATGATCGTGTGTCACGAGAGACACGATCACAGTAGTTATACCGAAGACGTACCCGAGCCAACGGAATCGACAGGAGACCATTCCGGCTACCCTGCTGCGCTCGCAGCCGGGCGCGGAAGCAGGGTAGCCCCAGATTCAATGAGAAACGTCGCGATCGAAATTCTCATCCAATCTGGGGCAATGCAGGTCAGACTAGTAAATGTGCCCCAGATTCAATGAGAACGGACAG
>NZ_JBGGKR010000026.1:0-6007 GCF_041287235.1 Mycobacterium sp. pR1184
GGCTGGCCAACACGACATGGGCCACCCCGTAGCGCGCCACCAGGTGCGCGGCCACCGCCGAGCCGGCCATCCCGGTACCCCCGGTGATCAGCACGCTGCCACCGGCCAGCCCGCCGCCCGAACTCGCCAGCACCGGATCATCCGGACCGTCGGGCAGCGTCAGCACCACCTTGCCGATCTGGCGGGCCTGGCTGACGAACCGATACGCCGCCGAGGCGCAACGCACGTCAAACGTCTTGACCGGCAACGGCTTCAACACTCCGGCGCCGAACAGTCCGATCAGGTCGGACAGCATCGACGCGATGTGGTCCGGGCCGGCCTCCATCAGGTCGAAGGCGCGATACCGCACGCCCGGTGGCATCGATGCCGGGTCACGAAGATCGGTCTTGCCCATCTCGATGAACCGCCCGCCGCCGACCAGCAAGCGCAGCGAAGCGTCCAAATACTCCCCGGCCAGCGAGTTGAGCACCACATCCACCCCGGCACCGCCGGTGGTGGCCAGGAACTTCTCCTCGAAATCCACGGTTCGCGTGTCACCGATGTGGTCGTCGTCAAAACCCATCGCCCGCAACGTGTCCCATTTGCCGCGGCTGGCCGTGACAAACACTTCCGCGCCCCAATGCCGGGCCAGCTGCACCGCCGCCATGCCGACCCCGCCGGTGGCGGCGTGCACCAACACCTTCTCCCCGGCCTTCAAACCGGCCAACGCCGACAATCCGTACAGGGCGGTCAAGAACACCACCGGCACGCTGGCGGCGTGCGGCAGCGACCACCCCGCCGGCACCGCCGTCACCAGCCGCGCATCCACCACGGCCTCGGACCCGACCACCCCCAACAAGCCCATCACCGCATCGCCGACCGCCAGCCCATCAACTCCCGGACCAATCTCGACTATCACGCCGGCACCCTCGGCGCCGAGCTCGCCGCCCCCGGGATACATCCCCAACGCCACCAACACATCCCGGAAGTTCACCCCGACCGCGGCCACCGCCACCCGCACCTGCCCCGCGGCCAGCTCCGCCGGTCCGGCCGGAGCGACCACCACGTCTTCCAGGGTGCCGCCACCACCGGCTGCCAGTCGCCAGCCACCGGGCGGCAACTCCAGCACTGCCCCGGCCCCGACGGCGCCCAGCCGCGCCGCGTGCGCGACACCGGAACGCACCACCAATTGCGGTTCCCCGCAAGCGACGACGTCGGCAACGTCCAACGATCCGTCGGTGTCGACCAGCACCACCCGGCCCGGCTGCTCGGCCTGCGCCGAACGCACCAACCCCCACACCGCCGCACCCGCCAAATCCGTCACATCCGCACCGGCCAGCCCCACCGCACCGCGAGTCAGCACAACCAACGACCCCGCATCGCTACCGGCCAACCACGACTGCAACACACCCAACGCCTCATGGGCAGCCGCATACACCGACTCAACCGTCACACCCGAACCCGGCTCCCACACCGTAACATCTTGTCCACCAACAGCATTAGGCTCCAGGGCAACCGGCGACCAGGCGAGTTCGTACAGTCCGCCGCCGCCACCGGCGGCGGCGGCCAAGGCTGCCGACAGCGCACCGACCGAGATCGGCCGAACCACCAGCTCGCGCACCGACAACACCGGCAGGCCCGTTCCGTCGGCCAGGTCCACCGACACCGCGCCGGCGCCGGCCGGCGCGATGCGTACCCGGACCCGGGAGGCCCCGGAGGCATGCAAACACACGCCCTGCCAGGAGAACGGCAGCATGGTGGAATCGCCGCCTTCGGCAATCCCCCAGGCGTGCAACGCGGCATCCAGCACGACGGGATGAATCCCGAAGCCGCCCATGGTCACACCCTCGCCGGCGCCCACTTCGGCAAAGACCTCTTGGCCGCGCCGCCACAGGGATCGCAGACCCCGGAACGCGGGCCCGTAGTCGTAGCCACGAGCCGCGAGCACCTCGTACACGTCGCCGGTCTCGACGACGGAGGCCCCGACCGGCGGCCACACCGACAAGTCCGCTGCGGGCTCGGGAGCCGCGGCGCTCAACGCGCCCTGGGCGTGCAGCACCCAGACCGAATCCGTCGCCGCACCACGCGAATACACCCACACGGCCCGCGAACCCGACTCGCCCGCGGCGTCCACGACGACCTGAACGCGCGCGGCGCCACCCAGCGGCAACACCAGCGGCGCCAACAAGGTCAGCTCCTCGACCACCTCGCAGCCGACCTCGTCACCGGCCCGCAACGCCAACTCCACGAACCCGGCGCCGGGGAACAACACCACACCGTCCACGACGTGGTCGGCAAGCCAGGGCGATCCGCTCACGGATAACGAGCCCGTCAGCACCACGCCGCCGGAGTCGGGCCGCTCCACCACCGCGCCCAGCAATGGATGTGCGGCGCGGGCCAGCCCGAGGCTGCTCACATTGCCCGATCCCACCGCCCCGGGGGGCAGCCAGAATCGTTGCCGGACAAAGCCGTACGTGGGCAGGTCGACGCGGTGCCCGTTTCCCACCGCCGCGGCCCAGTCCACCGGGACGCCGATCGTGAACAATTGCCCGAGCGCCCCCAGTGCCGACTCGGGTTCGGGGCGGTCCTTGGCCACCGTGATCACCGATGTCGCCTGCTCGGTGGTCAACGACTGCTCGGCGGCAGCGATGAGACCGCGACCCGGACCGACCTCCACGAAAACCCGGGCGCCCAACGACTCGGCAGTGCGCACCCCGTCGGCGAAACGGACCGGCAGGCGCACATGCTCGACCCAGTACTCCGGCGACCCGTAGCCGGGGCCGGCCAATTCTCCGGTCAGGTTGGACACCAACCCTATTCGGGGCGGTGCGGGCGACACCCCGGCGACCAGCTGCGCGAACTCCTCGAGCATCGGCTCCATCAGCGCGGAGTGGAAGGCGTGCGAGACCGCCAGTCGATGCACCCGCCGGCCGTGCGCCGCGAGTTCGTCGGACACCGCGGTGACCGGGGCCTCGGGGCCCGAAAGCACCACGGCGTTAGGACCATTGACCGCCGCGAGATTCACATCCGCGCTCAGTAACGGCGAGACGTCGGCTTCGCCGGCGGCAACCGCGATCATCGCGCCTCCGGGCGGCAGCGCCGCCATCAACCGGCCGCGCCCCGCAACGACTTTCGCCGCATCCGCGAGCGACAGCACGCCCGCAACGTAGGCCGCGGTGATCTCGCCGACGGAATGGCCAGTCACCACGTCGGGCAGCACGCCCCAATGCGCGAGCAACGCCGCGACCGCCACCTCGACGGCGAACAATGCCGACTGCGCGAACTCGGTACTCTGCAGCAGCTCGGCGTCCTCGCCCCAGATCACGTCCCGCAGGGGCAACCGCAGATGCGGATCCAGTGCGCCGACCGCCTCGTCGAACGCCCGGGCGAACTCCGGAAAGCGTTCGTAGAGCTGACGGCCCATCCCCAGCCACTGCGAGCCTTGGCCGGGAAACACGAAGACGGTCTTGCCCGCCGAGCGGACCCGCCCCGCCGTGACGCCGGCACCCGGCTCACCGGCAGCCAGCTCGCTCAGCCCGGCAATCAGATGGTCCCGGTCCGCGCCGACCACCACGGCCCGATGGTCGAACACCGCGCGTGTCGTCACCAGGGACCACGCCACGTCCACCGGGCTCAGCTTCGCGTCCCCGGACACGTGGGCGAGCAACCGCTTGGCCTGATTGGCCAGGGCTTGCTCGGAGCGAGCCGACAGCACCCACGCCGTCTCGCGCGGATCCGGCTCGGCGACAACGTCTTCGATTTCGGTAGCCGGCGCCTGCTCGATGATCACGTGCGCGTTCGTCCCGCTGATCCCGAACGACGACACGCCGGCCCGGCGTGGTCCGTCGCCGCTCGGCCAGGGCCGCGACTCGGTCAACAACGACACCGCGCCCGACGACCAATCCACATGCGGCGAAGGCACATCCACATGCAGGCTTTGCGGCAGCACCCCGTGCTGGATCGCTTCGATCATCTTGATGACCCCGGCGACGCCGGCGGCCGCTGAGGTGTGGCCGATGTTGGATTTGACCGACCCCAGCCACAGCGGACGGTCCGCCGGCCGATCTTGGCCATAGGTCGCCAGCAACGCTTGCGCCTCAATCGGATCGCCCAGCACGGTTCCGGTGCCGTGGCCCTCGACCACGTCGACGTCGGCCGCAGTCAGGCCCGCGCTGGCCAGTGCGGTGCGGATGACGCGTTGCTGGGAGGGACCGTTCGGGGCGGTCAGCCCGTTGGATGCGCCATCCTGATTGACGGCGGTGCCCCGCACGATCGCCAACACCGGGTGCCCCGCGCGGCGGGCGTCCGCCAACCGCTCCACCACCAGGACACCGGCGCCTTCCGACCAGGCGGTGCCGTCGGCAGCCCCGGCGTACACCTTGCAGCGGCCATCGGGGGCCAGTGCTCGCTGGCGGCTGAATTCGACGAAGGCGGCGGGCGTGGCCATGACCGTGACGCCACCGACCAGGGCCAGGTCGGATTCCCCCGATCGCAACGACTGCGCGGCCAGGTGCAGCGCCACCAGCGACGACGAGCACGCCGTATCCACAGACACGGCCGGGCCTTCCAGACCCAGCACATACGACACGCGGCCCGAGGTCACGCTCAACGTCGAGCCGGTGAGCCCGTAGCCCTCCAGCTCGCCTTCCACCTGCCCGCCGTAACCGGCATGGATCACGCCGGCGAACACGCCCGTCGCCGAGCCCCGCAGCCCCAGCGGGTCGATTCCCGCGCGCTCCAACGCTTCCCACGACAGCTCCAGCATCAAGCGCTGCTGTGGATCCATCGCCAGCGCCTCGCTGGGGCCGACGCCGAAGAAACCGGCATCGAAATCGCCGGCGTCGCCGAGAAATGATCCCTGCCGCACGTACATCTTGCCGGGGGCATCGGGGTCGGGATCGTACAAGCCCGACACGTCCCAGCCCCGGTCCGGAGGAAAGTCCGACACGGCGTCACGGCCCTCAATCACCATGTCCCACAATGCGTCCGGTGAATCCACCCCACCCGGATACCGACACGCCATCCCGACCACCACCACCGGCTCGGACAGCTTGGCCTCCAGTTCGGCCACCCGGCGCCGGGTGCGCCGCAGATCCGCGGTCAGCCGCTTCAGGTAATCAAGATGCTTGTCGGTGTCCGACACGGGCGCTCCTTGGCGTCTTACGAGCCGAGTTCTTCGTCGAGGATCGCGAACAGTTCGCTTTCGCTGGCACTGTGGATGTCCTCGTCGTCGGCTTCCTGCTGGTCGTGAGGATCCAGGTGGGCGCTGAGTGTGGTCAGCAGAGTCTGGATGCGAGTGGTCAAGTGCGGCTTGTCTTCCGGCTGCCAATCGGGTTCGTTCAGCAGTGTTTGCAGCTCCCGGGTGATGTCATTGAAACGTGCGAAACGGGCCATCAGGTCGGGCTGCCCGGCGGAGTCCGGAGCACGGGAAACCACCAGCCGGGTGTCGAGGTGTTCGGCCAGGACGATCGGCGTCGGGTAGTCGAAGATCAGGGTGGGCGAAAGGGTAAGTCCTGTCGCTGTTTTGAGCCGGTTACGCAGTTCGACGGCGGTCAGCGAGTCGAACCCGAGGTCTTGGAAGACGCTGCCCGCGTCGATGTCCCCGGCGTTGGGACGGCCCAGCACGGTGGCGGCGTTGCGGCTGACCAGGTCGACCAGTTCGCTGTGCCGCTGTTCGGCGGACAGGCCTTGCAAGCGGGCGACGAGGCTGGTCATCGACGCGGCGGTGGTATCGGTCTCGTCGATGACACGCCGGATGGGGCGGGCGACGAGCTGACTGAGCAGCGTGGGCAGCGTCGCGCCGTTGTCGGCCAGAGCGCCGGGGTCGATGCGCGCGGCGACCAGCACCGGGCGTTCGGCCAGCATCGCGGTGTCGAACAGTCGCAGGGCCTGCTCGGTTGCCATGGGGGCGAGCCCGATTCGGCTCATCCGGGCCTTGTCGCGCTCGTCGAGGTGTTGGGTCATGCCGCTGGCCTGCTCCCATAGTCCCCAGGCGATCGACAATCCCGCCAGACCGTGCGCTCGCCGG
>NZ_JBGGKR010000027.1:0-4370 GCF_041287235.1 Mycobacterium sp. pR1184
CCTTGGGAGCCGCGGACGCCGCGCTGGCGGCCGCACCTCCGAGGGCGCCGGTGCTTTTGGCGATCTGCACACCACTGTTACCCATACCGACGGAGAAGTACGGCAGACCCTCGGTGTTATACGCGAACCCGACGAACGGGCTCAGACCGTTGACGAAGCTGGCGAAACTGCTCGGCAGAATGGTCTGCCCGGTCAGCAGGAACCATGCCTGGGTGAACGGATCCGTGGTGGTGGTGGCGGCCGCAGCCGCGGCGGGTGTCGCCGCGGCCTGCAGGGTGCTGGGTGTCTGAGTGATCGCGTTGGCCGTGGTCTGCGCGGCGTTGCCCGCCGCGGTGCTCGACGCCGCCGAGGTCGCCGCGGCCTGCTTGGCCCCGGCGTCCTGGGTGGACACCTCGGGCGCCGACTTGAACGGGGTCACCTTGGTCGCCGACGACGATTGCCCGGCGTAGTTGTACATGGTACTGGCGTCCTGCGCCCAGAACTGGCTGTATTGGGCTTCGAGTTGCGCGATGACGCCGGTGTTCTGCCCCAGCACGTTGGTTTGCAGAGCCTGGGTCAGCAGCGCCCGGTTCTGCGCGATCACCGGCGGCGGCACCACCGAGGCGAACGCCGTCTCGAACGCCGCCGAGGCTGAGGACAGCTGCTGGGCGGCCTCTTCGGCTTGGGCCGCAGTGGTTTTCACCCACGTCACATACGGCGTCAAAGCCTGCACCGCGGCGGCCGAAGCCGGCCCCAGCCACTGTTCGCTCGACAATTGGGAGATCACGCTCTCGTAGCCCAAAGCGGCCGAATTCAGCTCCGCGGCAAGGGAATTCCACGCCGAGGCCGCCGCGATCAGCGACGTCGAGCCGGCGCCCGCGTATAGACGCGCAGAGTTGACCTCTGGCGGCAACGCTCCAAAATCAATCGACATAGCTGAGCCTCCTGGATGCTGAGCGGACTGCACGGTGGTGTGAATCGCTGGTGGGTAACTGAACGAGGGTGGATCGGGCGGGCACGAGTCATCCTGCCGATGGTGGTCGGATCAGGACGTTGCGTTTGAAGCCGTACTTGTGGGTAAAGCCGGTGGCGGCGCGTCGCCCTGCGCCGGTCATCGGCATGCCTTGCAGGAGGCCGTTGTTGGCGGGTCCGGTGGCGCTGGTGGCGTAGTTGACGGTGGTCGCCTGGATGGCCTGTTCTTCGAGCGCGGCGGGTGCGGCGTTGCCCCACGTGTCGGGCACCGAGAGTCCGCCAACCTTCGCCGAGGACGCCAGGTGGGCGGTGGCCGCGATGCCACCGGGGTGGCCACCGCCCAGCGCTGCCAGGCCGGAAAACTGCGGTGTCGGATACCACGCGCCACTGGCGCCGGCCGTCGATCCCAAACCGAATGTCGTCTGCTGCTGGATGGAATAGCCGAAGGCGCCCAAACCCGTCCCGAAGTAGGGAAGGCCGCTGAGCTGTTTGAAGATAGTCTGCGGGACGCTGGGACCCCATCCCATTGGGTTGTCCGGCGTGGGGATGGTGAACCAATTGGACCACCACGGCGGATTCTGCGCGGCGGCAGCTGGATCGGCCGCCGCAGCCGCGTTCGTCGAGACTTGTTGCGCCGCTTGCGGAACGGCATTGGTGGCGGCCGTTTGCGTGGTGGCGTTGGCTGCGGTCTGCCCGGATTGGCCGGCCGGCTCGGCGGCGGCTTTTGCCACCGCTTGCGCCTGGTTAGTCGTGCCCTCCGGGTCGGTGGTGCGGGGGGCGGGCGTGAACGGGGTCAGTTCCGTTGCGAGCGCCGATGCGGCCGCATAGCCGAACATGGCCGCGGCGTCCTGCGCCCACATCTCCATGTACTGGGCTTCGGTCGCCGCGATCGCCGGGGTGTTCTGGCCGAAGAAGTTGGTCGCGATCAGGGTTGCCAGCAACACCCGGTTGGCCGCGATGACCGGCGGGGGCACCGTCGCCATGAACGCCGCCTCGAACGCGGCCGCGGCGGCCCGGGCCTGCGTCGCGGTCTGCTCAGTCTGAGCGCCCGCCGCACCGAGCCAACTCACGAATGGTGACACCGCTGAAATCATCGACGCCGACGTCGGCCCGATCCACGGCCCGCTGGTCAGTTCGGAAATCACCGAGCTGTAGCCACTGGCCGCGGTGGCCAGCTCGGTTGCCAGCCCATCCCATCCTGCGGCGGCGGCCATCAGCGGGCCCGACCCCGGACCCGTGTACATCAAGGCCGAAGTGATCTCTGGCGGTACGGCACCGTAATCCATCTACGCAGCGCCCGGCTCGAACGGCATGTGTTCCTCGCAACTGGAATTTGTCGACGACCTTGACCGAAATGGTTGGTTGCGAGGCTAAGGCGCGGGGCCCGGCGGCTGCGGCCGTGCGGGTCCGCCGATGAGGCGACAGCCGCGGAGAAGCGTGGCGCTATCCGACAGGAGTACAAGATCACGCCGGTGGTTACCGCATCGCGAATGCGGGCTGTCACCTGGGCGAATGCGAGATGCCGTCGCGTCGCGGCGCCCGCTGAGCGCGAAGGCTGCGCATGACACGAACGGGGAGAGAACCTGACCGACAGATAAAATCCGCTCGCGGATAAAACCCGCGGAGCGCCGCTGAGCGGTGGCGCGTCAGGATCGCAAACGTGCAGCTGGCAGCGGACTCCCCGCGACGCTAGCCGGCGAAGGGCGGCCGGGCCATGACGGTGGGCTTGAAGCCGTAGCGGGGGCCCGCCCCGCCGACGCCATGCGCGCCGCCCATACCGGCCAGGGGCATGCCACCGAGCAGGTTGCCCGACCCGGCTTCGGGAGCCGCGCTGATCGCGCTGACCGGCACGGCCGTGGCATGGCTGATCGCCGGCGCGGCGCCGGTCCACACGGCCGGGACCGACAGGCGCCCGACCGAGCCGGCGTTGCCCAGACCCGCGGCGACCGCCGGTGCTGCATGGGTCGCGCCGCCGCCGAGCATGCCGCCCAAACCGGCCAGGCCCTTGGGTGCCGCGGCGGCCGCGCTGGCGGCCGCACCTCCGAGGGCGCCGGTGCTTTTGGCGATCTGCACACCGCTGTTACCCATACCGACGGAGAAGTAGGGCAGACCCTCGGTGTTGTACGCGAAACCGGCGAACGGGCTCAGACCGTTGACGAACGTGGCGAAGCTGGTGGGCAACGTCGTCTGCCCGGTCAATAGGAACCACAGTTCGGTGATCGGGTCGGTGGGTGTGGCCGCCGCCGCAGCGGCCGCCGCCGGCGTCGCCGCCGACTGCAAGGTGCTGGGTGTCTGGGTGATCGCATTGGCCGTCGAATTCGCGGCATTGCCGGCTCCGGTGGCCGCCGCCGACGACGTCGCCTCACCCTGCTTGGCCTGGCCGGAGGGGTCGGTGACCTCTGGTGCCGATTTGAACGGTGTCACCTTGGTGGCCGACGCCGACTGTGCGGCATAGCGGTACATCGTGGTGGCGTCCTGCGCCCACATTTGAGCGTATTGCGACTCGAGTTGGGCGATCACCCCGCTGTTTTGCCCGAGCGTGTTGGTTGCCATGGCCTGGGCCAGCAGGGCGCGATTTTGCGCGATCACCGGCGGCGGCACCACCGAGGAAAACGCGGTCTCGAATGCCGCCGAGGCCGAGGACAACTGCTGGGCGGCTTCTTCGGCTTGGGCCGCAGTGGTTTTCACCCACGTCACATACGGAGTCAGCGCTTGGACGGCCCTCGCCGAGGCCGGTCCCAGCCACTGCTCACTCGATAGTTGAGTGATCACGTTCTCGTAGCCCGTAGCCGCCGAATGCAGCTCGGCCGCAAGGGAATTCCACGCTGAGGATGCCGTGATCAACGACGTCGCACCCGCGCCCCCATACAGGCGCGCAGAGTTGACCTCTGGCGGCAACGCCCCAAAATCAATCGACATGACTAAGCCTCCCGGATCCTGGTCAGATTGCGCGTGTTGATTCCATCGCGAATAGCCCAGCGGGTCTACGGGTTTCGGCTTGTGACGACGCGCGTTGTCGGGTGTCCGGATCCGTTGCCGCAGCGCGTGACGCGCTGGCAGTCTAGGTTCTGTGACCCGGAACGTGAGAGAGCTACGGCAGGTGAAGCCCGCTCAACCGCAACGGGTTTCGGCCGATCGCGCCGAGTCGGAACAAACAAAATGCACGCATGACGGCCATGCGGCCGTCATGCGTGCATTCGCAATGAATCGAGTGGCTACCCGGCGAACGGCGGGCGGGCCATTACGGTGGGGCGGAAACCGTAGCGGGGGCCGGCGGCGCCGATGCCGCCCTGGCCGCCCATGCCGGCCAGGGGCATACCACCGAGCAGGTTGCCCGAGCCGGCGGCTTCGGGGGCTGCGGTGATGGCGCTGACGGGTACCGCGGCGGCGTGGCTGACCGCCGGAGCGGCTCCGGACCA
>NZ_JBGGKR010000028.1:0-1472 GCF_041287235.1 Mycobacterium sp. pR1184
GTCCTTAAGTTCGTAGGTGCAGTTACTGCGTGTTGTTACGTTGTGCTGTGACCCGGGTGGGTCGGGTGAGGCAGCATGTGTGTTGCCGGCCTGGTGGTGCGGCTTGAAAGGACTGGCCGCCCGGCCTGCCTGGACTTCCTCGGGCCGCTGATTGAGATCTGCGATCTGATCGCTTGTTTAAGGAAATGCCGGCGGGGTTGTCCGTGGGGATCGTGTTGGCACACAAGCGAATAGGAGATCGATGGCAACGGGCCAGTTGTGGGCTGGTGTAGATGTCGGCAAGGAACATCACTGGGTGTGCGTGGTCGACGACGTCGGCACGGTGGTGTTGTCGCGAAAGCTGGTCAACGATGAGCAACCGATCCGTGCGCTCGTCGCAGAGATTGACTCGTTGGGTGAGCAGGTTGCCTGGACGGTGGACCTGACCACGGTGTATGCCGCCTTGTTGTTGACGGTGCTGGCTGATGCCGGCAAGTCGGTGCGTTATCTGGCGGGCCGTGCGGTCTGGCAAGCCTCGGCGGTTTATCGCGGTGGTGAGGCCAAGACCGATGCCAAAGACGCCCGGGTGATCGCCGATCAATCCCGTATGCGTGGTGATGACCTGCCACTGCTGCATCCCGGCGACGATCTGGTCACCGAACTGCGTCTGCTCACCGCTCATCGCGCCGATCTGGTCGCTGACCGCACCCGCACCATCAACCGACTGCGCCAACAACTCGTTGCGGTATGTCCGGCGCTGGAACGGGCCGCCCAGCTGACGCAGGACCGCGGCTGGGTGGTGCTGCTGGCGCGCTACCAGCGCCCCAAAGCCATCCGCCAAAGCGGTGTTTCGCGGCTGACCCGGATCCTGAGCGACGCGGGGGTGCGTAATGCCGCGGCCATAGCGGCAGCGGCCGTGGCGGCTGCCAAAACCCAAACGGTCCGACTGCCCGGCGAAGAAGTCGCCGCTGGACTGGTTGCCGAACTGGCGCAGGGGGTGATTTCCCTCGATGACCGCATCAAGACCACCGATGCCGACCTCGAGGGCCGATTTCGCCGCCATCCCCTGGCCGAAGTGATTACCAGCATGCCCGGCATGGGATTTCGGCTCGGCGCGGAATTCCTGGCCGCCGTCGGCGATCCCGCGTTGATCGGCTCGGCCGACCAGCTCGCCGCCTGGGCCGGCCTGGCGCCGGTCGCGCGGGATTCCGGGAAACGCAATGGACGCCTGCATACCCCCAAGCGCTACAGCCGCCGACTGCGAAGAGTCATGTACATGTCCGCGCTGACCGCCATCCGCTGCGACCCGGCCTCCCGTGCCTACTACCAACGCAAACGAGACCAAGGCAAACGCCCGATCCCGGCCACCATCTGCCTGGCCCGACGCCGCACCAACGTCCTCTACGCACTCATCCGCGACAACCGCACCTGGCAACCCGACTCACCCCCGATCACCCAGTCGGCGGCTTGACATCGTCATTGAGAGTCCTTTC
>NZ_JBGGKR010000029.1:0-1033 GCF_041287235.1 Mycobacterium sp. pR1184
CCTCACGGTACCAAATCATAAAAAATTTATTTGCTTTGTGAGCGGATAACAATTATAATAGATTCAATTGTGAGCGGATAACAATTTCACACAGAATTCGATGACCGATACTGGACGGGTCATGGTTCAACAACTGGTGTTCTCCGAGCCGCGCCCCGGTAAGCCGCCGCGGCACCTGGCCGATCTCGACGCCGACGGCCGCGCCTCCGCCGTCGCCGAGCTGGGCCTGCCGGCGTTTCGGGCCAAGCAGCTGGCGCATCAGTACTACGGCCGGCTGATCGCCGATCCGCGGCAGATGACCGATCTGCCGGCCGGGCTGCGCGACGCGATCGCCGACACCATGTTCCCGATCCTGCTCACCGCGGCCTCCGAGGTGACCTGCGATGCCGGCCAGACCCGAAAGACGTTGTGGCGGGCCCTGGATGGGGTCACCGTGGAGTCGGTGCTGATGCGCTACCCGCAGCGCAATACGGTGTGCATCTCGTCGCAGGCCGGCTGCGGCATGGCCTGCCCGTTCTGCGCGACCGGCCAGGGCGGGCTGAGCCGCAACCTGTCGACGGCCGAGATCCTCGAGCAGGTGCGCGCCGGCGCGGCGGCGCTGCGCGACGACTTCGGTGACCGCCTGTCCAACGTGGTGTTCATGGGCATGGGGGAGCCGCTGGCCAACTACGCGCGGGTGGTGGCCGCGGTGCGGCGCATCGTCGCCGCGCCGCCGCAGGGTTTCGGCATCTCGGCCCGTTCGGTGACGGTGTCGACGGTGGGGCTGGCGCCGGCGATCCGCAAACTCGCCGACGAACGGCTCGGGGTGACGCTGGCGTTGTCGCTGCACGCCCCCGACGACGAGCTGCGCGACACGCTGGTGCCGGTCAACAACCGGTGGAAGATCGCCGAGGCGCTCGACGCCGCCCGGTATTACGCCGACGTCACCGGCCGTCGGGTGTCGGTGGAGTACGCGTTGATCCGCGATGTCAACGATCAGCCATGGCGCGCCGATCTGTTGGGGCGGCGGCTGCATCGCGCGCTCGGGTTGCTG
>NZ_JBGGKR010000030.1:0-1024 GCF_041287235.1 Mycobacterium sp. pR1184
GCATCTCAAAACGGCCCGCCATCGCACGCATCGCGTGCGGGTCGGTCATAAAACGTGTTGCCATGTTGCCTTTCTCCTTAATTTCTTGCGACTCGAGATTTTGTTGTGTTGGACAGTGGATGGGTCCGGTCAGTTACAACGGTGACGTAATGGCCGGACCGAACACCTAAGGATGATCCCCCTCCTGACCAGCACCCACCGGACCGTCTATTCGCTAAACGGTTTGCCCGAGCGATGGGTAACTGGCGTGACCCACTCCGATGTGGGTGTCCTTAGCCTCAAAAGAAGAAACCAGCTAGCCGGCAGCGGCTGCGTTGGCTGCTTCAGTAGCGGCGTACGAACCCGAGCTCATCGACAGCGTGTTCACGAACTGCTCGTGAATCGCCGTAGCCTGGGCGCTGACGGCCTGGTACATCTGCGCGTGCGCGGCAAACTGAGCCGCGGTGAGCGCCGAAACTTCGTCGGCAGCCGCCGGCACCACCCCGGTCGTCGGGGCCGCCGCAGCCGCGTTTTGGGCGCTAAGAGCAGACCCGATACCCTGCAGGGTTCCGGCTGCCGCGGCCAAAGCCTCCGGCTGTGTCGTCACGAACGACATGATTTTTCCTCCTCCATAATCCCCAAACTCTCTGATGAGAGTAGATGACCGTGATCCGTAAAGCCTGATCCGTGGACCGCCCGTTCGCAATTGTTCACGGAACGGTACGGCGAATTCACTTTTAGTAACGACACAGTAACAGCGTAAGGCCGGTTTTGGGGCCCCTGAGCAGCGAAATCACAGCACTGACACTGACTGACCTCCCTCGTTGTCGGTAGCATGCGGGCAGCGGCGTTGCCAGGGGGCCGCGCGGGCAACCGCCGGGATGCAATCTCGTCGCTGGTAAAACGCCCGGGCAGCATCGATTTAGCTAACCATTTCCAGCATTGAGAGCTGCGGCGTTTCGTCAGCCGGCGAACGGCGGGCGGGCCATTACGGTGGGGCGGAAACCGTAGCGGGGGCCGGCGGCGCCGATGCCGCCCTGGCCGC
>NZ_JBGGKR010000031.1:0-772 GCF_041287235.1 Mycobacterium sp. pR1184
ACGGTGCAGCCGGGTGCGGTGCAGCCGCGGTCTTTGGCGTACAACACGATTCGTTGTCCCGGTGAGGCCAGGCGTTTGGCGTGATAGAGGCCGACGGGTTTGCTCTTGTCGAAGATGGCGAGGTAGTGGTGGGCGTGGCGGGCCAGCCGGATCACGTCGCTGATGGGTAGGCGGGTGCCGCCGCCGGTGATCCCGTGTCCGGTGGCGGCTTCGAGCTCTTGCAGGGTGGTGGACACGATGATGGTGGCGGGTAGCCCGTTGTGCTGGCCCAGCGTCCCGGAGGCCAGGACCCCGCGCAGCGCGGCATTCAACCCGTCGTGATGGCGTTGGGCCGCTGAGCGGGGATCGCAGTCGATGGCGTCCTGTGTCGGAGCGCCGTCCACACACGGGGTGTGGTCGTCGGGGTTGCACATGCCCGGGGCGGCCAGTTTGGCCAGCACGGCTTCCAGGGTGGCCCGCGCTTCGGGGGTCAGCCAGCCACTGAGTGCGCACATGCCGTCGGCTTGTTGGTTGCCTAACGTAAGGCCGCGGCGCCGGGCGCGGTCGGTGTCGGTGTAGGTGCCGTCGGGGTTGAGCAGATCAGCCAGGTGCGTCGCGAACCCGACGAGGACGTCGGGGCGGTACTGCGTCGCGAGGCGGGCGAGGTCGGCTTCGGCGTGGGTGCGGGTCTCGATATCAATCCAGCCGGGTAGCTGGTGGTAGAAGCGGCGGATCACCGCCACATGCTCGACACCCAGCTTTCCGGCGCGTTGGGCGGCGGCGGTGGCGGCCA
>NZ_JBGGKR010000032.1:0-417 GCF_041287235.1 Mycobacterium sp. pR1184
AGCCGCCCACGGTGCAGCCGGGTGCGGTGCAGCCGCGGTCTTTGGCGTACAACACGATTCGTTGTCCCGGTGAGGCCAGCCGTTTGGAGTGATAGAGGCCGACGGGTTTGCTCTTGTCGAAGATGGCCAGGTAGTGGTGGGCGTGGCGGGCCAGCCGGATCACATCGCTGATCGGTAGGCGGGTGCCGCCGCCGGTGATCCCGTGGCCGATGGCGGCTTCTAGCTCTTGCAGGGTGGTGGACACGATGATGGTGGCGGGTAGCCCGTTGTGCTGGCCCAGCGCCCCGGAGGCCAGGACCGCGCGCAGCGCGGCATTCAACCCGTCGTGATGACGCTGCGCCGCTGAGCGGGGATCGCCGTCGATGGCCTGTTGGCTGGGTGCGCCGTCGATGCAGGGGGTGTGGTCGTCGGGGTTGC
>NZ_JBGGKR010000033.1:0-409 GCF_041287235.1 Mycobacterium sp. pR1184
GCCTGATGAATCCGGCGCATGTTGGGCCCTTCTCGTCGGCCAAGATCTCCGAGTACGCCAGCCGACTGTGGTCATCAACCATCGAGTGCACGTAGTCGTAGCCGATCCCGCGACCACGGACCTCTTCGCGACGCCCGTGAGCGCGCCACCCGCCCCCGTCGGGGATGCGGCCGAGCTTTTTGACGTCAACGTGGACCAACTCGCCGGGATGGTCACGCTCGTAGCGCACGGCGGTGACCTTCGACGCTTTGATCAGTGCGCCGGTCATCGGATCGCAGTCGCGCAGATAGGGCTCACCATGGCGGCGCAGAATACGTCCCACCGTGCGCGCCGGGATGCCCAATTCCGGGCCCAGCCAGTCTTGGCCGCGACGATGAACCCGGCGCGCCGCTACGACCTGCTGTTCGAC
>NZ_JBGGKR010000034.1:0-335 GCF_041287235.1 Mycobacterium sp. pR1184
ACTTTGCACAACAGGGCATTCCGCGTATCGACCGTGTCATCACCGACAACCACTTGAGCTACCGGCGCTCCACCGACGTGGCCGATGTCATCGCGACCATCGGCGCCAAACACCACTTCATCAAACCGCATTGCCCTTGGCAGAACGGCAAGGTCGAAAGATTCAACCGCACCCTGCAAGTCGAATGGTCATACCGCCGAGTCTTTGCCTCCAACGCCGACCGCGCCCACGCCCTTGCACCCTGGCTTGAGTTCTACAACACTCAACGCCGCCACAGCGCACTCGACGGCCAACCACCAATCAGCCGACTGTGACCAACGTACCGACCGAGTACA
>NZ_JBGGKR010000035.1:0-321 GCF_041287235.1 Mycobacterium sp. pR1184
TCATCATCCACACCGACATCTACGACGCCTTCGTCGACAAGTTCACCGAGCGCATGGCCGCGCTCACGGTTGGCGACCCGACCGACCCCGACACCGACGTGGGCCCGCTGGCCACCGAGTCGGGCCGCGACGAGATCGCCAAGCAGGTCGACGACGCGGCCGCAGCCGGCGCCACTATCCGCCTGGGCGGCAAGCCCATCGACCGGCCGGGCTGGTTCTACCCGCCCACGGTGGTCACCGACATCACCAAGGACATGGCCCTCTACACCGAGGAGGTGTTCGGTCCGGTCGCCTCGATGTACCGCGCCGCCGACATCGACG
>NZ_JBGGKR010000036.1:0-319 GCF_041287235.1 Mycobacterium sp. pR1184
GCGGGCGACGTGCGCCGCGGCGAGAAATGAGGGCGTGAGGATCGATCCCATAACCCGCACTCACCTTCAGCGGCATAACGGCTGATCCAGGTATGCACGCACTTGCGTGAGACGCCCATTGCGGCAGCGATGTGGGCGGGTTTCCAACCGGCCTGGTGACGTTGCACGATCAGCAGCCGGCCATGGAAAGTCGTACGGGCATTACGGTGGGACACGAGAACCTCCGGGACGGTGATGGGCCTTCGACAAGCCACACCCCACCCGGGGGTTCTCCTCACATCAAGCCGACACGCCTGCTACAACCTCATGACCGAGTACA
>NZ_JBGGKR010000037.1:0-314 GCF_041287235.1 Mycobacterium sp. pR1184
GGCGTAGTCGGTGATGTGGTGGACTTCGCAGTAGTAGCCGCCCACGGTGCAGCCGGGTGCGGTGCAGCCGCGGTCTTTGGCGTACAACACGATTCGTTGTCCCGGTGAGGCCAGGCGTTTGGAGTGATAGAGCGCAACCGCCGTGCCTTTGTCGAACACGGCGAGGTAGTGGTGGGCGTGGCGGGCCAGGCGGATCACGTCGCTGATGGGTAGGCGGGTGCCGCCGCCGGTGATCCCGTGTCCGGTGGCGGCTTCTAGCTCTTGCAGGGTGGTGGACACGATGATGGTGGCGGGTAGCCCGTTGTGCTGGCCCA
>NZ_JBGGKR010000038.1:0-308 GCF_041287235.1 Mycobacterium sp. pR1184
CGGCTGGCCACCCAATACCGCCCCGATCAGCTGGCCGGGTTCGCCGCCCACCTCGCTGATCTGCTCAACCCCGACGGCAACTACACCGACACCGACCGCGCCCGGCGCCGCGGCCTCACGTTAGGCAACCAACAACCCGACGGCATGTCCGCACTCAGTGGCTGGCTGACCCCCGAAGCGCGTGCCACCCTGGAAGCCGTCCTGGCCAAACTCGCCGCCCCCGGCATGTGCAACCCCGACGACCACACCCCCTGCATCGACGGCGCACCCAGCCAACAGGCCATCGACGGCGATCCCCGCTCAGCGGC
>NZ_JBGGKR010000039.1:0-288 GCF_041287235.1 Mycobacterium sp. pR1184
TCTGGCGCAGCACCCGCACGGTCGGGTCCATCGTGGTCTCCCACAACTCCTTGGCGTCCATCTCGCCCAGACCCTTATAACGCTGGATCCCGTCGTCTTTGTTGATCTTCTTGCCGGCCTTCTGCCCGGCCTCAAGCAGACCATCCCGCTCACGATCGGAGTAAGCGAACTCCGGCTCGCTGCGCTGCCACTTCAACTTGTACAACGGCGGCTGCGCCAAAAACACATGCCCATGCTCGATCAGCGGGCGCATGAACCGGAACAACAACGTCAGCAACAACGTCGAAA
>NZ_JBGGKR010000040.1:0-264 GCF_041287235.1 Mycobacterium sp. pR1184
CCGTGAGCGCGGCCATGCGCTCGGTGAACTTGTCGACGAAGGCGTCGTAGATGTCGGTGTGGATGATGAACCGCTTGGCGGCGATGCACGATTGGCCGTTGTTTTGCACCCGGGCGGTGACCGCGGTCTTGGCGGCCTCGTCGAGGTTGGCCGACGGCATCACGATGAACGGGTCGCTGCCGCCCAGCTCGAGCACGGTGGGCTTGATCTCGTCGCCGGCGATGGCGCCGACGGACTGGCCGGCCGGCTCGCTGCCGGTCAGCG
>NZ_JBGGKR010000041.1:0-257 GCF_041287235.1 Mycobacterium sp. pR1184
GCGGTGATGTGCCCGCCTCTGAGCGACAATCGCCGTGGGTGCACACTGGTGAATTCTCTTGTGTCACTTTCGTTTCAGTAGTCTCTGGGTAGGGTTTTTTGTCGGTGGGTGCCGATAGTTTCATGACATGAGTTCAGAGCTGGCCGTCAAGGAGGACGCGGCGTTTGACGCGTTGGATGCCGCCCTGGACCTCGTGCTCGGTTTGGACTCCTCGCTGCTGAACACCCGCGAGCGCCTGGACCGGCTGGCCCGCTACG
>NZ_JBGGKR010000042.1:0-237 GCF_041287235.1 Mycobacterium sp. pR1184
GCGCCCTCGGAGGTGCGGCCGCCAGCGCGGCGTCCGCGGCTCCCAAGGGCCTGGCGGGTCTGGGCGGCATGCTCGGCGGTGGTGCCCACGCCGCACCGGCGGTCGCCGCGGGTCTGGGCAACGCCGGCTCGGTCGGGCGCCTGTCGGTCCCGGCCGTTTGGTCCGGAGCCGCTCCGGCGGTCAGCCACGCCGCCGCGGTACCCGTCAGCGCCATCACCGCAGCCCCCGAAGCCGCCG
>NZ_JBGGKR010000043.1:0-235 GCF_041287235.1 Mycobacterium sp. pR1184
TGGGCCAGCACAACGGGCTACCCGCCACCATCATCGTGTCCACCACCCTGCAAGAGCTAGAAGCCGCCACCGGACACGGCATCACCGGCGGCGGCACCCGCCTACCCATCAGCGACGTGATCCGCCTGGCCCGCCACGCCCACCACTACCTCGCCGTCTTCGACAAGAGCAAACCCGTCGGCCTCTATCACTCCAAACGGCTGGCCTCACCGGGACAACGAATCGTGTTGTACGC
>NZ_JBGGKR010000044.1:0-234 GCF_041287235.1 Mycobacterium sp. pR1184
CGTCGCTGACACCGGGTCGAGTGGACACGGTGTTGCGGGCCAAGGTGGACGGCGCGTGGAACTTGCACGAGCTCACCCGGGACATGGATCTGTCGGCGTTTGTGATGTTCTCCTCGATGGCCGGCATCGTGGGGTCCCCGGGCCAGGGCAACTATGCCGCGGCCAACAGCTTCCTCGACGAATTGGCGACCTACCGGCGAGCGCACGGTCTGGCGGGATTGTCGATCGCCTGGG
>NZ_JBGGKR010000045.1:0-219 GCF_041287235.1 Mycobacterium sp. pR1184
TGGCCTGGTGCTCGGCCTCCAACGAAGCGGCCTGCGCGCGGATCAACGCACCGTGCGCGTCCACGTCTCCGAACTGGTAGTTAATGCTCATAGCGTTTTTCTCCTAATGTCTGAAGGTTACGCAGCCGTAGTGGTTACGACTAGTGGCCGAGGGCCTGCTGCGAGGCCTGCTCTTGCGTCTCGTAGTTGTTGGCGTCACGGATCAGTCCGTCACGCACG
>NZ_JBGGKR010000046.1:0-218 GCF_041287235.1 Mycobacterium sp. pR1184
TGGCCTGGTGCTCGGCCTCCAACGAAGCGGCCTGCGCGCGGATCAACGCACCGTGCGCGTCCACGTCTCCGAACTGGTAATTGATCGACATTGTCTATCCTCCTAAGTGAAAAGTTCTGGGATCCAGTGGTTTTCGCGGCTAGTGGCCGAGGGCCTGCTGCGAGGCCTGCTCTTGCGTCTCGTAGTTGTTGGCGTCACGGATCAGTCCGTCACGCACG
>NZ_JBGGKR010000047.1:0-215 GCF_041287235.1 Mycobacterium sp. pR1184
GGTCGAGGTGGGGTGGGGGGATCCATTGGGTGTGGCCGTTGGGGTGTGTGCGGGTGGTCCAGCCGTGGGGTTGTAGGAGTCGGTGGTGGGTGCCGCAGGCCAGGGTGAGGTTGTCGATGTCGGTGTCGTGGCAGGTGGCGTAGTCGGTGATGTGGTGGACTTCGCAGTAGTAGCCGCCCACGGTGCAGCCGGGTGCGGTGCAGCCGCGGTCTTTG